>JAEXGH010000004.1 GCA_023450935.1 Verrucomicrobiota bacterium
TTTACCCCGCAATTAGTGAGCACCGACAGCACCGCTATCAAAATCAGAATCACCTTTACCACGCGCCTTGCAAACGAAACCAGATTGGCGGTCGATTTTGCCGAACGCTGTCCGAGTTTGTTGGCTATCGCCCCGAAGACGGAGTCGCTTATTATTATCACGAGCCAGAAAACCGCGCACCAGAAAACAATGCCTATTGCCCGCGAAAGCATCGCCACGGCGGCTTCGTCGCTGACGGTGAACACAAGGGCGAAATATATTCCCAGAACTATCGCAAACACGTCGAGCGGCATGCGCACGTTTTCGATAAATACTTTTGCGAAGCCGCTTTCGTCGCCGCCGGAAAGCGCGGTAAGTCTTTTGAAAACGAATCCGAAAACATATTTCACCAAAAAATACGTAATAAGCAGGACAAAAATTGCCGCCAAGTATTGTATAACTAAAATTCCGAAGAAATCGGCTTCAAGCGCGTCTGCCGTCGCGGTCGAAAAACCGCGGATAGCGCGCAGCGCGGAGCGCAAAACCGACCTGATACTGTTCGCGTTTTGCACTGCGCTTGCGTCGATATTTTTCTGCAATACAAGGTGGTCTATCTCCTCTTTGGTGAGGTTCGCGGGGAGGGGCATTGAGGCCTGCACGGCGGCTGTTTTAGCCTCCGCAGAAGAAGCGGTTGCGGCGGGCGCGGGCTGCTTTTCTGCAGCCTGCGTCTGCTCGACCGTCGGTGCCGACGCCCGTTTTTCGCCCGTTTGAGCTGCCGCAAAAGCCGCGCCCGCAAAAATCAATATGGGCACAATGGAAAAAATGTATTTAAGCGATTTCATAAAAACATAATCTGCCGCAACTGTAATGCGTGCACCCTGACAGTCAAGCTTTTACGGCATATAGCTTCAAATCTAAAGTTTTTTGGCGATTACGGGCTAAATAAAATTTTCGGGAAAGGAATTATATGGAAATGTTCTTTTTTCAATACGGACAAACTGTGTTCGCAAGGAATGCATAAGAAGAGGGGGCGGGGAAAGTCCCCCGAAACGCCAAATGCCCAAGATCGGCTCTTGAACACATTGGCAGAGCTGAGCTTCGTGCGGGCGCGCTGAACGAAACTACCGACCCGATTGCGGACACGCTTTTTACAACGCTTGTTGTTCTGCGGTATGGGAGAAAGGTTCTTTTCGCAAAAAAACCGCCTTGCCTTTTGGCTTGGCGGTTTGGAGGTTTGAAAACTTTATATTACTTGCGGCGGCGTTGTCGGAAAAGAATTTTTTCGCGCCAAAGACAGCAACAGCGTTTATCCGACATTCGCCCGAACGAAGTCGTCAACCTCTTTTTTGAAAATCGTTTTCATCAATTTTTCAATCTTGGGGCTTGTGCTTTTCGCTCCCAGAAATTTTCCCGTTTTTTTGTTGTAGACGGCAAAGCATGTCATAATTTTTGCGTTGCCCGTGCGCCAGCGTCCCCAGCCGTATGTCGAGCACGCCCAGTTGATGTCGGTTTGCGTGGCGGGTTCGGGGTAAAACGTTTTTTCGAAGGGCGTCATCGCCGAGGCGGTCGCCAGAAAGAAGTCCCGCGTGACTTTTCCGCCCGACGAGTAGAATGCGCAGACAATCAAATCGACCTTGCTTGAAGATTCAACCTTTATCGTGACGGCTTTTGAAACAATCTGGCGCGACTCTTCGTATTCATTTAGAATGCGAACCTTGTCGGTGCGGCGGTTTACCTGCTGGGAAATGTCGAGCCTCACATATTGGGCAAATGAATTCAGGCAAAGCAGGAACGCGACGGTGGCAAACAAATATTTTTTCATACAGTAAAACAGTAAATCGCAAAAACGATAAATCAAGTTTTTTGTGGAATCCGAACGGGGAAAAGCCGTCCGAGCCACCCAAAAGAAACTGTGGGAAGGGCGGGGCGTCAGTTCCGAATAAACGCCGATTAAAAAAAAGAAAAATTTGTGTTGACAACGGGGGGAGAAAATGGGATAACACACGCCATTAATGATGATTGTTCAGTAGCTCAGCGGTAGAGCAGGTGACTGTTAATCACTTGGTCGTAGGTTCGATCCCTACCTGAACAGCCATTGTAAAAAAGCGGTTTCCAGCTCGGAAGCCGCTTTTTTATTGCCTTTGCGGGCGGCGCGGATTGTGCGTATTGTGGGGTCAACACCAAAGAGAGGGGATTTTAATGAAAGACGCCGCATAGAACCAAGCCCCTAGTCTGTAATTTTGACTCGCGTTTGCGTATACAAACCGTTTGACATGCCACTGCGTGTCCTTCGTGTGCGTTTTGCAAACGCATCTATACGCGCCTTCGGCTTGTATTCGCTTCTTCGGGTCTTTTGCCTGTGGCAAAATCTCATTCGCGCTTCGCTTGAATTGGAAGTTTTTATAATCGTAAGCCATTCGTTGTATTAGTTGGGGGGCGACACCAAAGAGAGTGGGCGGCATCAAAAGTTATGAAGCAAGGCGTTTCATGTAATTTGTGGGGCAACTCCCAAAGGTTGTGGAATAACGATTTTTTTGTAATTTGTTTTTCATAATTTTACTCCGCTTTCGGATTATGGGTGTAAATCGGTTGTTCATGGGGGAGTGTTATATATCTGCTTTTCGGGGAGGGGAATTCTATATTGTTTTTTATGTTTTTTTTGGCTTGTGTTGGGAAAGGCTTTTGTTTTAATTACGACTAAAGGAGGATTATACATGTCATTCAGAAAATTGTTGTGTGCGTCGCTCATTTTTGCCGCCGCCGCGTACGTTCTAAACGCTACTCAGAAAAAGGTTGTGTTTGTGGCCTTCGACGGCTGGGCAGCCAAGGGCTTTGAACAGGCGGAAATGCCGAACATCAAAAAAGTCTATGCAAACGGCGACAAATTTTTCTGGGCACCTCAAATTTTGAAAAAGGACGGGCGTTATGTTCTCGCCTACTGTTCGAGCATTGAAACCGACAAGGGACGCAAGCATTTTATGTCGGTAGCCGAATCCGACAAGCCGCATGGGATTTTCTCAAAATCAAAGGTTTTAACCTCCGACGAACGCGTCGAAATAGACCCGTTCATTTTTACCGACGACGACGGACGCACATACGTTTACTACTCGCGCGGCAACGGCAACGGGATTTGCGGGCGCGAGCTCACACAAAACCTCGACGACAAAAAGCTCGGCTACAAAACACTGGTTAAAAACGACCGCCCGTGGGAGGGCAAAGTAATGCCCGCACACTACTGGGAATTAAACAAAAACATACCCGCAAAGTCGGATAAATTCAACTGCAATAAAATAACGGTAGAAGGCCCTACAGTGCTCAAGCGCGGCGGCAAGTATGTTATGTTTTACAGCGCAAACGATTTCAGAAGCCCCGATTATTGCATAGGCGTTGCCGTTGCCGATTCGCCGCTCGGGGAGTTCAAAAAAATTCAGGACTACCCGATGATTTCGCGCGAAATCACGGGATTCAACGGGTCTGGACACGGCGACGTGTTTTTCGATAAAACGGCGAAATGTGGTATGTCTTCCACGTCCACCATTCCAATATCCGCGTCTCGCCGCGCGCACCGCCATAATCAAGCTTGTCGAGACTTTCGATTCAAACGGCATTCCGCACTACAAGGCACTTTACGACACTATGAAACTTTTGTAAAAAAACCGTATAAATAAATAATTTTTAAGATATGAATATAAATGCAAAACTACTAAAAACTATATTGGCAGTGGCTCTTTCGGGGGCTTTCTGCTCATGCGCCACAAATACGGGCGCGCCGACGGCAAAAACAAACGCAACGCCGTCAAACACGGGGTGCGAATACGACGTTGCCGCCTATGTCTGGCCGGCGTATCAAAACACGCCCGACTGGAAACGCTACGGGCACTTCCCCAAAAACATGGGCGAATGGGAGTTTGTAAAGGAGGCCGCCTCCAAAAAACCGCACCACAAGCAGCCTAAAGTGCCTCTGTGGGGATACGAGTTTGAAAATCAGCCGATTGTCTGGGCGCGCAAGGTAGACGCCTGTCTTGCTTCGGGAATAAACGTTCTGATTTTCGACTGGTATTGGTATGACGGCAAACCGTATCTTGAAGACAGCCTCAACGCCTTCCTCAAAGCTCCCAACAACGAAAGAATGAAGTTCGCCCTCATGTGGGCAAACCACAACATCGACGATTTGTGGGACAAAACAGTGCCCGTAAAATGCGCCGATAAAAAGGGATACCGAAACATAAGGGCAACGTCGAAAGTTTCGCTCGAAGAATTCAAAAACGTTCTCGTTCCGCGCTGGATTGCCTATTTCAAAAGCCCCAACTACTACAAAATAAACGGAAAGCCGCTGTTTCAAGTATTCACTCCCGTGTATTTAAAAGACTATTTCGGCGGAGTCGACAAAGTTGCGGAAGCATTCGCCTATTTCGACAAAAAAGCCGTTGAAGCGGGGTTTGCGGGTGTGGAAATTCAATGCATAGAAAGCCAGCTTAAGCGCAAGGGTTGCGCCGAGGAATTCAAGCGCGAAGGTTATTCGGGCGCGTTCGCGTATAATTGGCTTGAGCTTGTTCCGTTCTCGGGCTCTTATTATTTGGACTACACAAACCGTCCCGACATGGACTACAAGGAATGGGGCGAAGCCGCCTTTGCGGAATTGGACAAACGTGCCGCCGCAAACCCGCATTTCCAACACTATCCCAACGTATCATGCGGCTGGGATACAAACCCGCGTTTCCCCGACAACTACTACACGCCGATTGCCCTAAACAATTCGCCCGAGCGTTTCGAGTATTTTCTGCGCAAGGCAAAGGCGTGGGCTGACAAAAACATACGCGCCGAAAAGCCCAAGCTTATTCTCATAAATTCGCTCAACGAATGGACGGAAGGCTCGTATCTCGAACCAGACGAGGAACACGGCTACGGCTTCCTCAACGCGGTTGCGCGCGTCTTCGGAGGTCGCGGTCAGGCTAAGGAATAACGCTGCCAAAAAATTTCGCGCGCGGTAAAACTACGCGCGGGAACGCTTACCGAAAACGGCGCGTCTCGGAAAAACGGGTTGCGCCAATTGGCGCGGTTTGCGGTTTAAATTATTTCGGCGCGGGAGGGGCTTTCGGTTCTTCCCGCGCGTTTTTGTGGTTGACCCGCCGCCGTGCGCGCATAGCATTTTGTTTTTCACATCTGGGTTTAACATTTACGGAGGAATGATTCTATGAAAGCAAAAGCATTTTTTAAGAAATTTGCCGCGTTTGTGTTGTTTGCTGCGGCAATTTTTGGCGCGGGTTCTGCGCAGGCGGGGCAGCGTTGGTCGGCGGAAAAGGCGAACCAATGGTATGCAAAGCAGCCGTTTTTTGCGGGCTGCAACTACATCAACCGCGACGCAATCAACCAAATCGAAATGTGGAGTGCCGAAACTTTCAACCCGAAGCAGATTGACCAAGAGTTCGGCTGGGCGCACGAGTTGGGCTTCAACATTATGCGCGTGTATTTGCACGACCTCGTTTGGGAGCAAGACCCCGATGGCTTCTATTCGCGCGTCGACAAATTTTTGGAAATAGCCGCAAAGCACGAAATCAAGATTCTTTTCGTGTTTTTCGACTCCTGCTGGAACCCGATTGCAAAGCTCGGCAAGCAGCCCGAGCCGCGCCAATTCGTGCACAATTCGGGTTGGCTGCAGTCGCCCGCGCGCATAAGGCTTTTCGACAAAACCCAGTGGGGGATTCTTGAAAAATACGTCAAGGACACCTTGTGCCGCTACGGCAAAGACGACCGCGTTATAGCGTGGGACTTGTTCAACGAACCCGCCCAGTTGCAGGACAAAAAGTTCGGCGACGAATCCGACAAGATAGAACCCGTAAAGGAGCTTCTTAAAAAGACTTTCGAATGGGCGCGCGAAGCCGACCCCATGCAGCCGCTTACGGCGGGCGCGTATTTGGCCGCGCCGAGATTCACGAAAGGTTGGTTGGGCGAAACGCAGCAGTTTATGCTCGAATCCTCCGACATAATTTCGTTCCACTGCTACAACTCGAAAAAGGCGGAGGCATGTGTGGAAAACCTCGAAAAATTGGGGCGTCCGATTTTCTGCACCGAATATATGGCGCGTCCGTATAGCACGTTCAACCCCGACTTGGGGCTTTACAAAAAGCACAAGGTTGCCGCAATAAACTGGGGGTTTGTAGCGGGAAAATCCAACACAATCTATCCGTGGGATTCTTGGGGAAAACGCTACACCAAAGAAACGCTGCCGCTGTGGTTTCACGATGTCCTCAATCCCGACGGAACGCCCTACCGCGCGGAAGAGGCAGAATACATTAAAAGCGTCTTAAAACAAAAATAGCAGGTTGCATTTCCCCAATGAAAAGAGCTCCCGAAACGGAGCTCTTTTTTGTTTTTGCCCCAAAAACGGAGCGGGAATATTGTGCGTGCCAACAGGCGAAAACGCGTGTCGGGCGGGGCAGGGCGTCTTAAACTTCCGCCAGCTCCAGAATTACATCGGGGTGCCTGTCTGCAATCTTCAACAACGTCAACGCCGTAGTGGGAATTCGCCTGCGCCCCTGTTCCCAGTTTTTCAGAGTAGCGACACGCACCCCGACGAATTCCGCAAATTCGCTTTGGGAAAGATTCAGTTTCTCGCGGATTTTCTTCGGGCTTGGAATGTCTACTTCCGAAACGGCTTTTTTCTCGCCTTTGCTGATTGCCACAGCCTCTTTTATCGAGGCTACAAGTTCGTTGAAATCGTCTTTTTTCATCGTCTTATCTCCTTTGAAAGCTCCCTTAGTGTTTTAAGTTCGGAAGCGGTTAAATTCGTTTTCTGGTTTTTCGCATACGCCATCACGAGATATATTACATCGTCGTCTTCGGTCGCAGTTATAACATACAAATATATTACACGCGCCCCCGAACGCTTGCCCCTCCCACTTATCGACATTCTGATTTTGCGAAATCCTCCGCTGTTTGGAATCACGTTGCCTTTCAGTGGATTTTCGGCGAGCTCCGACAATAACTTTGCTTCGTCTTGCTCGCTTACTTTCGCTTTTTTCAGCGACGATATGTAATAGCTCGTCTTTCTGAATTTCATTAAATGAACTATACGCCAATGGCGTCTAATTCGTCAAGTTTTTTTTACACGAAATGCAAAACCCAAAGATTTTATCCGCCGTGCGCAAAGCCACTAAAAAAGCGGCTTCCGAGCTGGAAACCGCCTCTTCATTGCTTTACCTGATCAGGGACTCGAACCCTGAACCAATTGATTAAGAGTCAACTGCTCTACCGATTGAGCTAATCAGGCTTAACAATTAATTATTCGAGCATACAAAGCGTTTTCGGGACAGGTTGCAAGAAAAAAATAAAAAAAATTCCGATGTTTTTGAAACTTGTCGAAGTTTAGTATGTTAGTATACGGCCGCGCTATTCGCGTTTTCCCCAGCCAGCCGACGCTATCGTGAATTTCGTTCCCCGGGGCGGGCAGTTTTCACATATTAGTCGATTTACGGCGTTTTGAGGCTCGGGTGTATGGCGGCTTCGGATTTCCCCTCCCGCTGTCGAATCGGAAACAAAGCGGTGTGTTCGAGAGCCGAAAAAATGGAATTTTTGTGTGGCAATCGTTTCGAAAAGTTGTTTTACTTCAATCTTTAAAAATCGCAAATTTTTTTCGATAAATATGGCAACATTAAAATTCACAGTTTTGGCGGGCGACGGCATTGGTCCGGAAGTTATGGACTCCGCGCTCGAAGTGCTCACAAAGGCGTGCGGCGATGCCGGCGATACCCTCTCATACAAGGCCTGCGACGTAGGCGGTATCGCCATAGACAACCACGGAACGGCTCTGCCCGAATCGACTCTCGAAGCGTGCAGACAGGCCGACGCCATTTTATTCGGCTCCGTCGGCGGCCCCAAGTGGGAACATCTTCCCCCCAGCCAACAGCCAGAACGCGCGGCTTTGTTGCCGCTGAGAAAGGCGTTCAAGCTTTTCGCCAACATTCGCCCGGGGCTGTTGTATCCCGAATTGGCTGACGCGTCGCCGCTGAAGTCGGAGCGCATTCCCAACGGAATAGACATTGTCTGCATTAGAGAACTCACGGGCGGCATCTATTTCGGCGAAAAGAAAACATATACCACCGAATCGGGCGAAACCGCCGCCTGCGACACCATGTCTTACAAGGTTTCGGAAATTGAACGCATTGCCGAAGTGGCTGGACAGACTGCCATGGCGCGCGGCAAAAAAGTGTGCTCAATCGACAAGGCAAACGTTCTGGAAACGTCGGTTCTCTGGCGCAAGACCGTTACGGAATACTTCAAGAAACACTTCCCCGAAGTCTCGCTTTCGTATCTGTATGTGGACAACGCCGCAATGCAGCTTGCGCGCGACCCCAACCAGTTCGACGTTTTCTTCACCGAAAACATGTTCGGCGACATTTTAAGCGACGAAATGGCCGTTATCTGCGGTTCGCTCGGAATGCTTTGCAGCGCGTCGTTGGGCGACATCAAAAATTCGCTCGGCAACAAGTTCGGCTTGTATGAACCCGCGGGCGGAACCGCCCCCGACATTGCGGGCAAGGGCATTGCCAATCCGTGCGCGCAGATTCTGTCGGCTGCGATGATGTTGCGCTACTCTTTCGGACGCGGCGAAATTGCGTCGAAAATCGAAAACGCAGTCCGCGGCGCGGTATGCTCGGGCGTGCGCACGGGCGATATAGCCTTCGGCAGAACGCCGGTCTCCACAAAGGAAATGACGCGCGCGATTATCGAACGCCTGTAGTTTCAACCAACCAAAAAAACGCCCCGCGGCTTGGCGCAATAAGCCGCGCAATTTTTTATTATGACAAGTGCTGAATTAAGACAAAGCTTTATGGACTTCTTCAAGTCGAAGGGACACACAATAGTTCCGTCGGCTTCGCTGATGCCCTCTTCGCCGAATTTGCTGTTTACAAATGCGGGAATGAACCAGTTTGTTCCGTATTTCCTCGGCGAGGAGAAAAACCCGTTCCTGCGCGCTGCCGACACTCAAAAGTGCATTCGCGCGGGCGGTAAGCACAACGACTTGGAGGACGTGGGCTTCGACACCTACCACCACACTTTCTTCGAGATGCTCGGGAACTGGTCGTTCGGCGACTACTTCAAAAAGGAGGCAATCCAGTGGGCGTGGGAGCTTTTGACCGACGTTTGGCACTTCCCCAAAGAACGTCTCTACGCCACCGTATACGAACCCCGCGCGGGCGAGCCCGCCGAGTTCGACGCCGAGGCATACGGCTACTGGGAGGATATCTTCAACAAGTGCGGGCTCGACCCGAAAATCCACATCAAAAAGTGCGGCAAAAAGGACAACTTTTGGATGATGGGCGAAACCGGCCCGTGCGGCCCGTGCTCGGAAATCCACATAGACCTCACCGAGAAGGGCGACACGCGGGGCGAGCTTGTCAACGCGGGTTCGCCGCTTTGCATCGAAATCTGGAACTTGGTTTTCATGCAGTTCAACGCCGAAGTTTCGGGCGCGTTCGTGCCGCTTAAGAATAAGAATATCGACACGGGAATGGGCTTGGAGCGCGTCGCGGGGATATTCGCCACAACCAAGAATTTCACCGACTTTTCAACGCTTGCTTCGAACTACAACAGCGACTTGTTCACCGACATCTTCACGCACATCACAAATATGTCGGGCAAGCACTACAAGGGCACGCTTCCGCGCAACCCGCGCGACATGAGCCAGCAGGAGCTTACCGACTGCGTGTTCAGGGTTCTCGCCGACCACATAAGGACTTTGACGTTCTCGATAGCCGACGGAATTATCCCCGGCAACGACGGCCGCAACTACGTTTTGCGCCGCATTTTGCGCAGGGCGATTATGTACGGAAAGCGTCTCGGCTTGGAGCGCGGATTTTTCACAAAGCTTGCAGAGCCGGTGATAGCGAAAATGTCGCCCGTTTTTCCCGAGCTTGCGGAGCAGAAAAAAATGATTCTCAAGACAATCGAAAACGAGGAAAACAGCTTTGCAAAGACAATAGACCGCGGGTTGCAGCTGCTCGACCACATCACGATGACATCGGGCAAAATTTCGGGCGAGCAGGCGTTCATTCTCTACGACACCTACGGCTTCCCGCTCGACCTCACCCAGTTGATTGCGCGCGAACGTAATATGCCCGTTGACGAAGAGGGTTTCGAGGCGGCAATGGAACGCCAGCGCAAGCTTTCGCGCGACGCGCAAAAACGCGAAATCATCAGCGTTTCCGACGCCAGCGAAGTGGAGAACGCAACGCAGTTCTTGGGCTACGACGCCGAAAACCTGTCGGACTTCAAAACGAAAATCACGGCAATCGTCGAGGGCGAAGACTGCGACTACCTCATCTTCCCGCAAACTCCGTTCTACGCCGAAAAGGGCGGACAGGTGGGCGACACGGGCTTTGTGGAGCTTGTCTCCGATTCCCACGCGCACGAAATTTTCGACACCCATCTCGACAAGGCGGGGCACGTTCTGCACAAAGTCCGCAAGGGTACGTTCACAAAAAGTATGGTAGGCGCGGAAGTGTCGGTTTCGGTCGATTCCTACCGCCGCCGCGCAATCCAGCGACACCATTCGGCAACGCATATTCTGCACTGGGCGTTGCGGCAGGTGCTGGGCAACCACGTCAAGCAGAAAGGCTCTTATGTAGACCCCGAGCGTCTGCGCTTCGACTTCCACCATTTCGAAGCCCCCACTCCCGACCAGCTCAAGGAAGTGGAAACGCTCGCCAACAAGAAGATTCTGGAAAACGCCAAAATCACTTGGCGCGAACTCCCGTTTAGAGAAGTCCCCAAAAGCTGTATGGCGTTGTTCGAGGAAAAATACGGCGCGATAGTGAGAATTGTCGAAATGGGCTCTTTCAGTCAGGAGCTTTGCGCGGGCACGCACGCCTCCGCCACGGGCGACTTGGGCTTCATCAAAATTTTGAGCGAAGGCGCAATATCGGCGGGCACGCGACGCATTGAGGCAGTTGCGGGAATGGCGGCTCTGGAGGCGGTCGAGAAAATGCAGCAGACTCTCGGCGGCGTTTCGCAACAGCTTTCATGCAAAACCGACGAGGTTAACGCGCGTCTGGAAAAGCTTTTGCAGGCAAAGGCGGAGCTCGAAAAAGAGGTTAAGGCATTCCGCAGGGGAAACGCCGCAAAGCTTGCCGAAAACGTGGCGGCCGCGGCGGTCGAAAAGGACGGCGTTGCGTATATGGTTGCCATTGTGGAGGCGGAATCCCCGAATGCCCTGCGCGAGTTGTCGGTCAAGATTATGAAAATCAAAAGCGGTGTCGTGGTGCTCGGTTGCGCTTTCGGAGAAAAGGCGACCGTTCTTGCGTCGTGTTCGCCCGGGGCGGTTGAAAAGTCGGTGAAAGCGGGCGACATAGTCCGCCAGATAGCGGCGGAGCTCGGCGGCAAGGGCGGCGGCAAGCCCGATTTCGCGCAGGGGGGCGGACAGTCGGCAAATCTCCGTTCGGCGTTCGACAAATTCAAAAATTCGCTGAAGTAAAACTATGTATCTGAAGCAGGTAGTAATTAACGGCTTTAAAAGTTTTGCCGACAGAACCGTTATGCAGCTTACGCAGGGCGTAACTTGCATAGTCGGCCCCAACGGCTGCGGCAAAAGCAACATTGTCGATGCAATCCGCTGGGTTTTGGGCGAACAAAGCGCAAAGGCTCTGCGCGGCGGCAAAATGCAGGACGTTATTTTTCAGGGGACCGAAACCCGCAAACCGCTTCAGTTTTGCAACGTAACGCTTCTGTTCTCGGAGTGCGAAGACCAGCTGGGAACGAACTTCCATGAAGTCGAAATTTCCAGAAAGGTCGCGCGCGACGGCGGAAGCGACTATTACATAAACGGAAAAGTTGCGCGCCTGAAAAACATTCAGGAGCTTTTTATGGATACGGGTATCGGGCGGGTGTCGTATTCGTTTATGGTGCAGGGACAGATTGACCAGATATTGTCGTCTAACCCCGGAGAACGCCGTTCTATTTTCGAAGAGGCTGCGGGGATAACCAAATACAAAACGCAGCGTCGCGAAGCACTCAACAAGCTCGCCCTTGTGGAGCAGAATTTGGCGCGCGCCACCGACCGCATAGAGGAAATTTCGCGCCAAATAGGCACGCTGAAACGTCAGGCTTCTAAGGCGCTGCGCTTTAAGCGGCTGAGCTTCCGCCTGCGCCATCTCGACTTGGCGTTGAACGCGAAAAATTATTCGGAGCAAACTAAGCTGATTGCCGAAGACGAAGCCAAGTTAAGCGAAGTTTCGGCGCGCATTTTGGAGGTTTCGCAAAAACTCTCCGCCGGAGAGGAAACGCTTGCACGCATGCGCGCCGAACGCGCGGAGAATCAGGCGCAGCTTGAGCGCATGCGTCAGGCGGCGGCGGAAATCCGTTCGCAGAAGGAACAGGCGCAGCGCAATTCGGAATTCGCGCTTGTCCGCAAGAAGGACTTGGCGGAGAGGTCGGCGCAGCTTGAAAGGGAGTTGGAGTCTTTGACCGAACAGCTGGCGGTTCTCGAGGGCAAGGCAAAGGGCGACGCGGAAGTCAAGCAGATGCAGCTTAACCTCGTTTCCGAAGACGCCGAAATTTTCCGCGCCCAGAGTGCGGAGCTTGCCGAGCTTGAGGCGTCGTTGCGCGCGGCGGAGCAGGAGCTTTCTTCGTTGCGCCGCGACGCCCTTGTAAGCGAGGGCGCAGTGCCGCGTTTGCGCGCCAACTGCACGTCGCTGGAGGTTGAGCTTAAGTCATACCAAGTCCGCCACGGAGCGTTGAGCGATTCTGTCTTCCAGATAAAGGAGGAGTCGGAGGCGTTGCGCCGCCGCGGAGAAGAGCTTGAAAATGCCTTTGAAAACGCCAACGAGCGGCTTGCGGAGACCGACGCCGACATAGAGCGCGCGAAGTCGAAGTCCGACGAACTCAGAACGCAATACCGCAACAAGCAGATTGAAATACAGAATCTCGACAGGCAGTTGGCGTCGAAGTCGGCGCGGCTGGGCATTCTGAACGATTTGCAGACGCGCATGGAGGGCTTCTCGGAGGGCGTAAAGGCGATTTTAAAGGGCGCAACCGCCGCCGTGTTGCCCGCGCAGGAGGCGAAAATAGTAAGCCAAAATCTGGAAATTTCCCCCGAGTGGTCGGCGGCTTTCGAGACAATGCTGGGCTCGGCCATTGATGCCGTGGCGGTTGCCGACAATTCAAAACTTTTTCAGGTAGTTCGCGTTCTGCGCGAGCGTTCGCTCGGCAAGGCGTGCTTGCAGATGCCCGTAGACGGCGCGCCCGAGCCGCAGGTGAGCCTGCCCGACGGCATTTTCAGGTGTTCCGATTTCGTCCGCTCCGCCAATTCGGAGATAGACGCTTTTGCCAAGGGGCTTGTGCGCGGCTGCTATTTTTGCGCCGACATTGCGGCGTTTGCGGAGTTCGCGCGCGCCAATGAAGACTTCAATTTTTCGCTTGCGGTTGCGCGCGACGGCACAATGCTCGACTGGCGCGGTATAGTATACACTTCGGGCGGGGAGGTCTCGCGCGATACGGAAAACAGTTTCATTTTGCGCAACGAGGAAATTGCCCGACTGAAAGGCGAAATAAAAATCGACAACGATGCGTTGACGGCCCTCAACGAAGGCGCAATGGCCATTCAGGCGGAGCTTGACGCGGCGGAGGCGGACATTGAAAACCGCAGAAACGTGTCGGTGGAAATCAAGCGCGAAATCTCGTCGATGCGCGCGCAGCTCGACGCCGTAAAAGTTTCGCTCGCCGAAAAGACCGCCGACGCCGAGCGCAAAAAGGCGCAGCTGGCGGAGATGGAAAATTCGCGCTTCGAGCTTGAAGACAGGCTCAAGTCGGCAACGGAACAGCTCGCGCAGGCGGAGCAGACAATAGAAAAGGCGAAGTCGCTTTCTTCGGCAAAGGAGGAGGAAATTGCCACGCTGCGCGAAACCAAAGACCAAAAATACGCGGTGATGTCGGAGACGCGCCTGAAACTTGCCGAAAAGAAATCGCGGCTGGAAAGTCTGGAGCGCGGTTTGGGCGCAATAAGGCAGCAGCAGGCGGAGACCGAAACGCTAATCCAAAAGCGCAGGGGCGAGCTTGCCGCCGCGGGCGAACAGTCGGCGGCTTTCGACGCCGAAACCGAGGCCGAGCGCAACAGGGCGGCGCAGTTGGCGGAAACGCTCGAGGCCTCCGTCGGGCATATCGCCCAACAAAACAAAAAGGCGGCGGAGCTTGAAAACGCGCTTTCGGAATTCGAAAATTCGCTCTCGGGAGACCGCGAGGCGCAAATGCGCAACAACGCCGCCAAAAACGAAATAGAAGTGCGCATGACACGCCTGCGCGCAAAGCTCGACTACGTTGCCGAACGCATTTCGAACGAATACGAAGCGCGCATTGCCGATGTCGATTGGAAGGCCGAGATGTGGGCTTCCGACGAGGAATTTGAAAGCAGGATAAAGCTCGACGAGCTGGAGGACGGCGAAGTTTCGCCCGCGCCCAAAAAGTCGCGCGGCGAGCCTACGCAGGAGGATTTCGACGCGATGGACTCTCTGGATTTTTCGGCGGTGGAAGACGAGGTGCGCCAGCTGCGCGAGCGCATCAACGCAATGGGCGCGGTGAACCTTGTGGCAATCGAGGAATACGCCGAACTCAAGGAACGCTACGACTTCCTCAAAACGCAGACGGACGATTTGTGGACTTCCAAAAACGCGCTCGTAGCCGACATCGACGAAATCAACAACACGTCGCAAAAAATGTTCTCCGAGACGTTCGAGCAAATAAAAAAGAATTTCGAGTTTACGTTCCGTAAAATTTTCGGCGGAGGCACTGCCGACTTGAAGCTTGTCGAAAGCGAGGACATTCTCGACAGCGGCATTGAAATTATAGCGCGCCCACCGGGAACGGTTCTCAAGAATCTATCGCTGCTTTCGGGCGGGCAGAGGACAATGACGGCGGTTTCGCTTCTGTTTGCAATCTACATGGTAAAGCCATCGCCGTTTTGCGTGCTCGACGAGCTTGACGCGCCGCTCGACGACGCTAACATAGGCAGATATACCGACATTCTCAAAGAGTTCACGCGCTATTCGCAGTTCCTTGTGATAACGCACAACAAGCGCACGATGTCGGCGGCGCAGACAATCTACGGCGTTACAATGCAGGAGCGCGGCGTTACAACGCTCGTTTCAATGCGCTTTAACGGCGAAGAGAAAGCCCCCGAATCGGAGGCGGGCAAGTAGGCGAAGACAATGTGCCGTTTCGCCGCTCTTCGGGGCGCGGCGGCTTTGTCTTCCGAATTTTGCGCCAAAGCCGAATAAAAAACCCTCCGGTTGTCCGAAGGGCTTTTTGTTTGAAGCTACTTGGAAAGCTTGAAGTGTTTCGATGTCTCTTTCTTCGAGACCGAACCCGCGTGGATTCCGTTCTGCCCGAAGTCGAGCGTTGTGCGGGTCGGCGAGCTGTTGTATAGAACCATAACGCCCGAGGGCGGGCAGGTGTAGTCGCCGAGCCACGCGGTGATGTCGAGCGGGCACTTCAGGCGTTTGCCCGCGTAGGTTGAGTCGAAATAGCGTATGGCGGGTGTGTATGCGGGGCGGAAAAGCGCGGGAATGCGCGTAGTGCCGCAGTCGGCAGCCCAGAGGTCGGTCATCCACGGAATGTCAACGACGCAGTGCGTAACGTCTTTGTCGAGCCACGCAACGAAAAGCGACTGGAATCCGCCCATGCTTCCGCCCGAAACTTTAATGTTTTTGCCGTCCCATTGGGGCACGTTTTTCTTGGCATATTCAAGCGCGCGGAGATCGCGCAGAATCATAAATTTGAAGTAGCACGTTTCTGGCGACAGGTGGTCTTCGGCGGTAAGCCCGAAATCTTTCAGCTCGCCTTTGTTGAGTTCTGCGTAGTATTCGGGTTCGCGCAGAAGCTCGAAAGAGTGGCGTTCAACCGTAAGGCAGATTGTGTTGTCGCGCATTTTGGGCGCGGTTCTGTTCACGCCGTAGCCGTGGTAGCGCACGTCAAGCGGAAGCGATTTTTCCTTCGCGCTCTTGGGGATTGAAAGAAACGCCTTGGCGGGCTTGCCCACGCACGAAACGGTGAGTTCGTAAACATTGAATTTCCCCTTCGAATATTCGGGCAAAAGTTTTTTCTCCGCCTTGAGCGGAACTTTTGCCTGCGCTTTAAGCTGGCGTTGCCAGAACGCGTCGAAGTCTGCGGGTTCTTTACCCGAATTTTTTATCTTTTCAACGTCCGCTCCCGCGCCGCCCGCATAGCGGAGGACTTTCTTTCCCCAATGCTGGTCGGACGATTTTGTCGTGAGGCGTTCGCCCTTGTCGTTTACCGCGAAGACTTCCACGCTTACGAACCCCGGAACATCGGTTTTTGCCGTAAGCTCAAGCGGCGTTTCGGCGGATACCGCCTTGCCCGATTTCTTCGAGCCGTCGTCCGACTTCACTTCCCATTCGAGTTTCTGCCCGACTTTCGGCTTGCCGTTTTCGAAAAGCAGAATCGAAAATTTCATTGTTTCGCCGCATTTGTATGAGAGCGCATCTTTGTCGGAATTGCCCACAAAATACATTTGAGCCAAAGCGAGCGTGCACGACAAAAGCATCGCGCCTGTTGCAAGTATTTTCTCCATCTTTATTTTCCCTTTTCTGTTGAACTTTTCTTAAGCGACGCCGCCGACACGGGCGGAAGTTTGCCTATGTGTTTGCCGTTTTGCCCGAAGCGTATCAGCGCGGGGCAGGACGCATTGTTGAAAAGCTGCATGACGCCGTTGGGCGGGCAGGTTTGGTCGCCGAGCCACGAGGTGATTTTCACGGGGCACTTTACGCGACGCATTGCGAAGTTGGATTCAAAATATCCCATCGATGGCGTCCACTGCGCCGAGGTTGTGCTGGGGATTCTGTTTGCGTCCCAGCGCGCGCCCCATAGGTCGGTAAGCCACGGCATATGCGGCGCGCAAAGCGTAGTGTCCTTGTCGAGCCACGCAACGAAAATGGTCTGGAAGCCGCCCATACTTTGTCCGGTTATCTCCAAGTCTCTGCCGTTCCATTGGGGAACGTTTTTCTTGACGTATTCGATGGCGCGCAGGTCGCGCAGAATCATAAATTTGAAGTAGCAGTCTTCGGGGTTTTTGTTCTTTGCGGCGTCGATTCCGAAACGGAAAAGTTCGCCCTCCCTGAGTTTTGCGTAGTATTCGGGCTCGCGCAAAAGCTCGTATGAGTGACGTTCCACCGCGAGCGTTATTTCGCCCTTTTTTGAAATCGGCACGCGCCTGTCAACGCCGTAGCCGAACAGCACGACTTTCAGCGGAAGCGACTTGCCCTTCGCGTTTTTCGGAATGGAAAGAAACGCCTTTGCGGGCTTGCCGACGCACGAAATCGAGAGCGCGCAGACGTCAAACCCGTTTTTCGAAAATTCGGGCAGGTGTGTTTTTTCGGCTTTTAGCGGAATTTTCGACTGCGCCGAAAGCTGGCGTTGCCAGAACGCGTCAAAGTCTACGGGTTCTTTTTGAAGCGTCTTTATGTTGCGCACGTCCGCGCCCGCGCCTCCCTCAAAACTGAGAATATGCGCGCCGTTACCCGACGGCTTTTTAACGGGTTCGCCGTTTTCGTCCAACGCCTCAACGCGCACGTTGACAAAGCCCGCAACGCCGCATTTTGCGGAAATTCTAAGAGGGGTTTTTGCCGAAATGGCAGTTCCCGAGCGTTCGGGGCTGCCGTCGTCGGAACGGACAAACCACTTGAGTTTTACGCCCTCCGCGGGTTTGCCGTCATCAAGCAGGGCGATGTCGAAAATCATTGTTTCGCCCGCCCTGTATGAGAGAGCGTCTTTGTCAGTTCGTCCCTCGAAGTAAAGCCTTGCGAACGCCGCATTTGTCAACGCCAAAAACGCCGCAACTATCGTAAAACAACGCATAATTCCTCCCCCCTTTTTTAATTACCCTTTAATTCAGACTGTTTTACCGAAGTCTGCCAGAGCGTTTTCCCCTTGGCGTCGATTATGGTGAACGACGCGCGGCGGTCGTTTTCAGCCCCGTCTATTTTCACCAGCACGAACGAACGCGCCTTGACCGCGCTATTGGGCACGCGGAAATAGTTCACCTCAGTTATGTCCGCCGCGGGTCTGTCGGTAAACGCACCCGCTGTAATTTCGAAAATCGGGTACCCGCCCGCGCGTATAAAGCGCGTTGCTTCGGCGTAGTTTTTGTTCCCCGAAACAAACAGCAACCCCTCTATTTGTTTGAGCGCGAGGAAATCGAGCAGCTGGCGGCGTTCGCCCTCGGCGGCGGTAAAGTTGTCGGGGTTTTTTACAGGGTTTGCAAACGGCGTTGCAAGCACCACTATTTTGAAGTTCGCCCGCGACGCCTCCAGATTCGCCATAAGCCACTTCATCTGCTCCGCCCCCAGAATTTCCGCTCTGTGCGATTTGTAGTCTAGGTCGGAACGTTCGAAACAGGTGTCGAGCACGAAAAAATCGGCGTCGGCGTAGCTGAACGCGTAGTAGCGCGCCCCGCCGTTTTGCGGGTTTGCCCAAAGCGCGTCGAAGGCAGCCTTTGCAAACGGCGCGCACGGCGAGTATTTGTCGGCACGTTCGGTCGAAAACGCCGCGGGCGCGGTAGCTCCGAAGCTCGGCACATTTGCGAGCATTCCGCGCGCCTCGGGCAATGCGCGCGCCTTTTGGAAGCGGTAGAACATAGCTCCCTCCGACCCCGTATCGGCGGGGCGCAGGGTGTCTATTCCGCCTACCCACAGTGCGAAATCAGGCTTGGCGTTTTCTACTGAGCCGAAGATTTCGTATTCGCCTCCGTTTGTTCTAAACGGCACGTCGAAAGGTTTATCGTTCACATAGTTTTTACCGATTACCGCGAACGAGAAATCGGGCGGCGGGGTTTTATCTTTATAATCGGGCGCGGTTTTGAAAACGCCCGAGGCTTCGCCCGAAGTCCCCTTAAATGTATATTTATAGCGCGTATTTGGTGTGAGGTTTTCAAGCGAAATTTTTATTGTCCGCTTCCCGATTTCTGTTATTGCCTCATTCTGCTGAGTAATCGACGTTTCTTTCCCCGTATTGAGGTCTTTCAGCAAAAGTTTAAACTGCGTTTCTATCGGCGCAACCACGATATTGACCTGTCGCGCGGAAACTGCCCCCAGCGACACTTCAAGCGCGTTCAAAACTGTTGCAGAGCACAAAAATGCCGCAAAACAAAAAATTCTTTTCATACAGGAACCCTATTTTGTTCATCTTCTCTTTTCAAGTATTTTATTACTTCTAAAGTGGCGCGGATTGGCAAAGCCAATTCCGCTTTGATTATTGATTAAAGTTTGAGTTTCTTTTTTTTGCGGTTTTGGTGGCGGGTGCAAAATTTCCGTGCGGGGCATTCCCATTGTTGCGAAAGCACAAAAAACGCGCCGAATTTCGGCGCGTTTTTAAGACAATCAAGCCGCCTTTTAGAAGCCTTTTACTTTGAAAAGCGACGTAACCGAAAGGTTGTTGTGGATTCTCAAAATTGCCTCCGTAAGAAGCGGCGCAACGGAAAGCACCGTAATGGGCAGATCGCTGTATCTTTCCTTCGGCGGGGTTGAGTCGGTAATGATGAGTTCGTCGAGCCATTTTTCGCCGAGTCTGTCGTAGGCGGTATCCGTAAGCTGCGCGTGCGTAACTGCGGCGCGAACCGTCTTAGCTCCCCTGCCTTTGAGGATTTTCGCGGCGGCTATGAGCGTTCCCGCCGTTTCCGTCATATCGTCAACAAGCAGAATATCGCGCCCCTCGACTTCTCCCACGAGGTTTGTGGCTTCCACCACTTCCGCGCTGACTCTGCGCTTTGCTATAAAGCCCAGTTGGCAGTCGAAGAGCGTCGCGTAGCTTTGCGCCCTCTTTAGTCCGCCGACATCGGGCGAGAACACGGTCATATTTTCAGAGGGCTGGTCTTTAAGATAATCGTAAATAACGGGCGATGCATATATGTGGTCGCAGGGAATATCGAAGAAGCCCTGAATCTGGTTGGCGTGCAGGTCGAGCGTAAGGACTCTGTCAACGCCCGCCGCAACAAGCAGGTTTGCCACAAGTTTCGCCGTAATCGGAACGCGGGGCTGGTCTTTGCGGTCTTGGCGCGCGTAGCCGAAGAACGGAAGCACCGCCGTGATTCTCTTTGCCGAGGCGCGTTTGCAGGCGTCAACCATAATGAACAGCTCCATGACATTTTCGTTCGTGGGGTTGCAGGTGGGTTGGATTATGAAAACGTCGTCGCCTCTGATGTGGTCGTAGACTTTCACAAATGTTTCGCTGTCCGGAAACGACTCTACAAGCATATTGCCGAGAGGTATTTGCAGGCGGTCTGTTATTGCTTTGGCGAGGGCGGGGTGCGCTCTTCCCGTGAATATTTTGAGGTTGTCGATTTTCATATTTTGCCGAAATTTCTATTCCACGCTTCTGTTGTATGTATGCCGACCCAACTTATAATATCCCATTTTTAAGTCAAGTTTTTTGTGTTTCCCGCGCGCGCGAAAAGACGGGTCGGTCGAATTTTACGTTTTCCGTGGGGGAATGCGGATTGGCGTAATTGGCGTGCGGCGGCGCGGTAATTCGCGGTCGGTCGGGGTATGGAAGAATTTACTTGACAGTTTAGCCGCTTGGCGGTTTTAGTGCGCGCATAACTTTCCGTATTTTATGACAGGCAAAAAAACATCGCTCGCAGACATTGCAAAGAGACTCGGCATTTCCAAAAGCGCGGTATCGCTTGCCATGCGCGGGTCGGCGATGGTTTCGCCCAGAACGCGGGAATTGGTCGAAAAGGCGGCGCGCGAAATGGGGTATGTTAAAAACCCCCTCGTTTCCTCGATGATGTCGAGCATAAAGTGCGGCAAAGAGGGGGCCTTTTCCGAAACGATTGCCCTTGTAAACGGCAACTACGACGAGTCCGCGCTTTCAACGCACCCGACTCTCCCCAAATATTGCGCCGGCATTCGCGAAGAGGCGAACCGCCTCGGCTACACTGTGAACGAATTTTGGCTTCATTCGCCCGACATGACGGGGAAGGCGTTCGCGCGCATTTTGCGTTCGCGCGGCATACGCGGCGGGATAATTTTGGGACACTCGTTCGGAACCGTTTTCCCAAAGTCTTACAAGGTGGTATGGGACAACTTTTATTTCATTGCCGCGGGCATAATTCCGCGCGACCCGAAGCTCGAAATAGTTTCCGCAGACCACTACGCTATCACGCATCTTTCAGCTGAAAAGGCTGTGGAGTTGGGCTACAGGCGTCCGGCGATAGCCGTTCAGGGATACATAGACGATCTCGTCGACGGCAGATTCATAGGCGGCTTTCTGCGCGCCCAGCTCAAGCTCCCGGAAGCCAACAGGATTCCGCCGTTTATGGATTCCGAAAAACAGCCCGACTATCGGGAAAAAATTTGCGCGTGGGTTGAAAAACACCGCCCCGACGTGGTATTCTATCTGCTCTCCGTGGCGCGCGAAGCGTTAATGTCGAGCCCGCGCGTGCGTTCCGGAAAAGTGGCGTTGATACAACTCGAGCATCGCAGGTATGTGCGCGGTTGGCGCGGCGTGGAGCAGAACAACGATGTCGTGGGGCAAATCGCAATGCGCAGGTTGGCGGATATGCTAAGCCGCAGTTCGTCGGTGGTGGGCGAAAACGCGAACATTACAACGCTCATTTCGCCAACGGTATTTAGTTGATTTTGCCGCAGCAAGATTGCCGCGCGGCTGCTGTGCGGCGTGTTGTGCGGCGTGTTGCCGACCGCCGCTTTTTTGTCCCCGAAGCGTGTTTTTGCCTGTCTTTTAGGTGCGAAATTGCGGGGTTTACTCAACTGTCAAGTAAATAATGGATTGAGCGGAAATTCGGCGTCGTGTTTTATGCGTTTCGTTCTTCGGTGGGTTGGGCGCGCAAGCTCTCCCTCCGGCGGGCGAACCCGACTCAAAACATCGAAACAACCACAACCATGCGACAATTCCAATTTGTAGGACTCGGCTTTTGCAGCAACGACGACATTTCGCTCCTTCCCGAAATACCGCTCGACTCGAAAGTCAAAATCATAGAACACACAATACAGGGCGGGGGCCCCGCCGCAACTTCTACCGTAGCCGCGGCGCGCTTGGGGCTTTCGGCGGCGTTTATCGGCACTGTGGGCGACGACGACGCGGGCAGGCGCATTCTGCGCGATTTCGCCGAAGAAAACGTAGACACGTCGGGCGTGGTTGTCCGCGCCGGCAGGACTTCGCCGGTGGCATACTGCTGGGTCGACGAACCTACGGGCAAACGCAGCGTTGCCTGGACGCGCGGCGATACCGAAGAGCTCGGCGATGCCGAAGCCGATTTGTCGCTTTTGGAGGGCGCGAAGATTTTGCACATCGACGGACACAACCCAAAGGGCGCGCTTGCCGCCGCTCGCCGCGCGAGACAGCTGGGCGTTCTCGTCAACTACGATGCCGGAACAATCCGCGACGGCGCGGACGAACTCCTGCCGCTTGCCGACATTCTCATCGCCTCGGAATCTTTCGCGCGCAATTGGACGGGCGAAGACGACCTCGAGAAGGCGCTGGTGAAGCTTTCCGCCTACAACGCCAAAGTCGTTGGGTGCACGATGGGCGAGCACGGCTCAATGTGCTACGAAAACGGCGGCTTTGTCAAGTGCCCCGCGTTCAAAATCTCCCCCGTAGACACCACGGGCGCGGGCGACGTTTTCCACACATCGTTTGCCGTGCGCTATCTGGAAACGCGCGACTTGTTCGAATGCCAGCGTTTCGGCGCGGCGGTTTCGGCAATCAAGTGCGGGAAACTCGGCGGGCGCGCGGGCATACCGTCGCGCGCGCAGGTTGACGAATTTTTATCAGCAAGAAAATAACCTCCAAACCACCAACGAATATGAAAAAGTTTAAAATCGGATTCCTCCCTCTTACAAAACAAAACTGGACAAACGCCATAATGCAGGCGCAGCGCGAACAGGCGTGCAAAATGCTTTCGGCATTCGAAAACGTCGAACTTGTCGGCGGCGGCGACATGATTGAAACCGAGGCTCAGGCGTGCGAAATCCTCAAGGACTTCGAGCGCGAACGCCCCGACATCGTAGTCGCGTTTTTTGCAACGTTTGCGCTGGGAACAATTGTCCCGCTTTTTGCAAAAACGCTCAACGTCCCCGTAGTGCTTTGGTCGCAACCCGAACCCGACCCGCAGGGCGGCCGTCTGCGCGCAAATTCGTTCTGCGCGGCGAATATGAATTCGCACTTTATGTGGCGTTTCCACGTTCCGTATTTCCATGTCCACGGGGCGGTCGATGCGCGCGAGACAATCGACGGCATCGAACGAGCAATACGCGTGGTTCGGGGGATAAACGCGGTCAGAAAAATGCGCATAGGCGCGATAGGTGGGCGCGTTCCGGGGTTTTACACTTCGTGCTGCTCCGAAATGCTTTTGCGCGATAAAATCGGCGCGGAGGTGAAGTTCATCACGCTTTTGGAGGTTGTTGAGGCCGCCAAAAAAATGCCGAAGGAAAAAGTGGACGAGGCTTTGGCCCTGATTAAAGGCGACGCGACGTGCATTAAAACAAGCGAGGAAAACCTCCGCAAGTCGGCGGCTTTCTTTGCCGCCGTGCGCGAGATGAAGGGGCGTTTCGGCGTGGATACGTTCACCGTCCGCTGCTGGCCGGAAATCATAGCCGACGACCTCTTCGGAATGCTTGCGTGCTCCACAATCGGGCATCTCACGAACCACGGCGACCTCACCGTGTGCGAGGGAGACGTCTACGCCGCCGTAATGCTGCGTTTGGAGGAAATCCTTTCGGGCGAAAACCCCTTCTTCTGCGATATGATTTACTGCGAGGAAAAATGCGACTATTCCGTTTTCTGGCATTGCGGCGCGGCTCCGTGTTCGCTCTGCAAAACGGGAGCGGAGCGCGTGCTCAACAACAGTTCTACAGTTCCCACAAAGGGCGTAATCAACGAATTCCCGCTCAAAGAGGGCAGGGTGACGGTTGCGCGTCTGGGCGAAAAGCGCGACGGTAGCGGCTTCAGAATGTTGATTATGACGGGAACGGGGCTGGACACCGACATGTTCGTGCGTGGAAATCCGCTCAAAGTAAAATTCGACGCGGGCAACAAGCGCGTGCACGACGTTGTGTTCTACGAAGGTTTCGAGCACCACTTCTCGCTCGCCTACGGCGATTTGACCGAAGAACTCACGGCTTTCTGCCGCGCGATGGACATCGAACCTATTATCGTAAAATAATACACCTACAATAAAAATTATTACATTATGAGCAAAGGAAAATTTCTTGTAAATCTCGCCCCGAAACAGGGCTACAACAAAATATTCGAGGTGGGCGAATACGGAATGAACCTGACTTCGTTCGGGCTGCTTAAGCTGTCCGCTGGCGGCTCCTACGCGGGGGATACGGGCGAATTCGAAGTGGCTCTCGTGCTTTTGGGTGGCAAATGTTCGGTCAAGGGCGACGGGTTCGAATTTGCCGAAGTGGGCGGGCGCAAAAACCCGTTCGACGGCGCGCCGCACACAGTGTATCTGCCGCGCCGCACGCGCTACGCCATAACCGCCATAACCGACTTGGAGATAGCCGTAAACGCCTCTCCCGCCTCGCGCGACACCTCCGCGCCCGTTGTAATCGCGCCTGAACAGACGCGCACTTTCGAACTTGGCCGCGAAAACTTCACGCGCCGCGCAACCGTAATTTTGGACGAAAAATTCGACTCCGAGCACTTCTACATAGGCGAGGGAATGATTCCGTCTGGCAACTGGTCGGGCTATCCGCCGCACCGCCACGACGTAGACAACCCGCCCGCCGAAATCGACATGGAGGAAACGTATTTTTATATGTTCGACCCCTCTCAGGGCTTCGGAATCCAGAAAATCTACACTCCCGACGGACGCATAGACGAAACATACACCGTAAAGAATTACGACACCGTCGCAATCGCCGAGGGATTCCACCCGCTTTGCGGCGCGCCGGGGTATTCAATGTATTATCTCTGGACAATGGCGGGCAGGGTCAACCGCGGGTTGATTTCGGCGATGGATCCCGACCACAAGTGGGTTGTAGGCAAGTAGCATGAAAAATTCCGGCGGAATACTTCTGGGTATAGACTTCGGCACGGGCGGCTGCAAGGTTGTGGCGGTTTCGGCTTCCGACGGCGCGGTCGTCTCGGAGGCGTCGGTCGAATACGCTACCGAGTTTGCGCGCCCGGGTTGGTCGGAACAGAATCCCGACGACTGGTATGCGGCAATGCGTTCGGCTGTCTCGCGGCTGGCGCAAAAGGGCGTCGATTTGGGGAGCGTAATTTCGCTCGCCTTCGACGGTTCCACGCACAACGCCGTTTTGCTCGACGCCCAGATGAAGCCCGTCCGCAAAACCATAATGTGGACCGACCAGCGCAGCGTCGCGGAATGCGAATTTCTGCGCGAAAACTTCGCCGACGAAATTTTCGAAACCGCCTATCAAATGCCGACGCCCACTTGGACGCTTCCTCAAATGATGTGGCTTAAACGCAACGAACCGGACGTTTTGGCGAAAACGCGCCGCGTGCTTTTCGTGAAAGACTATGTGCGCTATCTCGTCACGGGAGTTGCCGCAACCGACTACATCGAGGCGCAGGGAACGCTGTTTTTCGACATGCGCAAAATGCGCTGGAGCGAAAGCCTTGTCGGGCTTTCGGGGCTTGATATGGCGTCGCTTCCCGACATTGTCCGACCTACCGACATAGTCGGGCATATTACGGCGCAGGCGGCTTCGGAGCTGGGAATTCCCGAGGGCGTTGTCGTCGTATGCGGCACGAGCGACTCCGCCGTTGAGGACTACGGCGCGGGCGCGGTGGAGGTCGGAGACTGCATAATAAAACTTGCAACAGCGGGCAACGTAAACGTCATGACAGCCGCGCCGCACAAGTCGGCAGCAACGCTCACATACTCGCATGTAGTGGACGGAATGTGGTATTCGGTGGCGGCAACAAACGCCGCCGCCCTGTGTTTGCGCTGGTTTAGGGACGCCTTTTGCGCGGAGGAAAAACTCGAGGCAGCCCGCAGCGGCTCGCGCGTTTTCGCCCTTATCGACGCCCTTGCGGAAAAGTCGGGCGCGGGCGCGAACGGCGTAATGTTCCATCCATACCTGCAGGGCGAACGCTCTCCGTATTGGGATTCAAGCTTGCGCTCCAGTTTCACTGGCGTTTCAATCTCGTCCACCAAGGGCGATTTTGTCCGCGCTTTGATGGAGGGCGTGGCGTTTTCGCTGAAAGACTGCTACGGGGCAATCAGCCAAATGGGGCTTGACGTGCGCAGGATATTTTTAATAGGCGGCGGCGCGAAGGGCGCGCTTTGGAGTTCGATTGTCGCGAACGTCTTCGACATCGAGGCGGCAGTGCCCGCTCCCGCCGACGCCTCATACGGAAGCGCATTGCTCGCGGGCGTGGGCGTGGGCGTTTTTTCTTCGCCTAAAGACGCCGTTAAAAAGTGCCTGAAGTTTGACAGAACCGTCAGTCCCGACGCCGAAACGGCGGCGCTTTATTCCGCCCTCTTCGAGAAATACAAAGCCGTCCACGACGCCCTTGCGCCGATTTATAAAAACAGTAATTTCCAAAAAAAATAAACAGGAGAAAAAGCAAATGTTTGTTTCAAAAGACAACTATATGTTCGAAATGATAAAGACGGAACTCGCCGACGCGGTCGGCAAGGACTACGTCAACACGGGAGATTCCGACAAGTTCGGGCACTCCATCGATTACTACTGGATTCCCGAAATGTGGCACGACCGCGGCATGCCCACGCCCAAGCCCGATTTCGTAGTCCACCCCGGAAGCGCGGAGGAAGTGGCCAAGGTTATGAAAATAGCCAACCAATACCGCATTCCCGTCGTAACGTGGGGCGGCGGTTCGGGTTCGCAGGGCGGCGCGCTGCCGATTGCCGGCGGAATAATTCTCGACACAAAGAGAATGAACAAGGTTTTGAACATCGACGAAGAATCGCTCACAGTTACCGCCGAAACGGGCATAATTACGCGCCATCTCGAATGGGCGGTCAACAAGAAAGGCTACTCGACAATGCACCTGCCCGCCTCCATTGCGTGCTCGACAATAGGCGGATTTCTGGCGCACAGGGGCACGGGCGTGCTCTCCACGAAATGGGGCAAGATAGAGGATATGGTAATGAGCCTTGAAGTAGTTACCCCCACGGGCGAAATCATCAAAACGCTGCCCATTCCGCGCCATGCGTCGGGTCCCGATTTGACGATGATGTTCCTCGGCAGCGAAGGCACGCTCGGGGTAATCACGAAGGTTACGCTGAAAATCCACCCCAAGCCTGAAGAACGGCAATTCCGCGCGTATTTGTTCAAGGACTTCCATACCGCAATGAGCGCGGGTGCCGACTTAATGCGCAGCCGCCTGCGTCCGTGTGCCGTCCGCCTCTACGACGAAACCGAAACGCTTACGCACGTCAAAAAAGTTTTTGGCATAGACATCGGCTCGGGCGCGTATTTGGTTTTCGGCTTCGACGGCAACAAGGACATTGTCGAGCTGCAGATGAAGCACGCGCGCGAAATAATGGAGAACAAATACAAGGGCACCGACCTCGGCAGCAAGGGCGGGGACTTGTGGTGGAAAAACAAATACAAATTCTTCTACCCGGGCTATATGTTCCACCTGCCGCAGGCGTTCGGCACGCTCGATACCGTCGCCGATTTTGCGCACATAGAAAAGGTCTATTGGGCGATGAAAAAAGTCGTCAACGAAAAATTCCCGCAGGCGCGGTTTATCGGACACTTCTCGCACTGGTATGAATGGGGCTGCATGCTCTACGCGCGCTTCATCTTCGAGGGCAAAGACGTCCCGCAAGACCCGCGCGAAGCCGCCGCCCTCTACAACGCCGTCTGGGACGCCGCCATCAGGGAGGCAATCAAAAACGGCGGCGTAATCAACGAACACCACGGCGTTGGCTTGAAGCTCGGCAGGTATATGAAAGACCTCTACGGCAACGCCTTCCCGATTCTCGAAGGCATCAAGAAAACCCTCGACCCCAACCACATTATGAACCCCGGAAAAATGGGTCTGTAGTAAGGAGGAAACTTAAAAATGAATATCGACATATTTGAAGAAGACATCAAAAAGTGCCGCTTTTGCTTTATGTGCCGCCACCTTTCAGGCGTCGGCAACGTGACCTTCCGCGAAGCCGACACTCCGCGCGTGCGCAGCTCGATGGTTTGGGGCGTTATGCTCGACAACTCGAAACTGGCAAACGCCGACTTTATCGACACAATCTATTCGTCCGACCTGTCTTCGGCGTGCCGCTACCACTGCGTCAACAAGTGGAACGAAAACGGAATAGTCCTCGCCGCGCGCCGCGACATCGTAGAGGCGGGGCTTGCCCCGAAGGAGGTTGCAAAGCTTGCAAAGAAGCTTGCCGCCGAGGAGGCGGCACCCAAGATTTCGGGTTCGGCTGAAGTCATCTACTATATTGACGACGACACCGCCGCCCTTGCTTCGGAGGCAAAGGCGTTCGACAAAATCGCCAAGAAAGCAAAGGTTAAATACGCAACGGCAACGGGCGGAAATTGCGGCAAGGCGTTGAAGGTTCTCGGCTACGCCGCCGAGGCGAAAGCGGCTACCGAGAAGTTTGTTGACGCGCTCAACAAGTCGGGCGCGAAGAAGGTCGTTGTTTCAAGCCCGTTCGTCTACGACGCGCTGGTAAACGACGCCGCCGAATACGGACTAAAGCTTTCCGCAAAGGTAATGCACGCAAGCGAGTTTATAGCCTCGCTCAAGCTCAAGTTCGCAAAGAAGGCGGGCGCGCTCTACTATCTGGAAAGCGACTACCTCAAAAACTACAACGACAACCTCAAGTTCCCGCGCGCGCTGCTTGCCCAGCTTAAGGCCGAAAGCCCCGCGGGCTGGACTACCGACATTCTCGACGAGCCCGTTGACTTTATGTTCGGTACCAACAACGAGGAATCCTACACTTGCGGCGAAGGCGCGGTAGTGCTCAACGTTATCCGCCCCGAGATTGTCAAGAAGATGGCCAAGTATGTGGAGGCGCGCGCAAACGATCCCAAAAAGGACGTTATAGCGGTGGCTTCTCCGTATACAAAAATCCAACTGTCCAAGAACACGAAGCTGAAGGTTTCCACACTCACGGAAATCGCCGCCGAGTGTCTGTAGGGAGGTTCAATGGCTCTTGTAACACTCAACGAAATACTGCCCGAAGCGCGCAAACAAAAGCGCGCCGTGGCGGCGTTCAACGTGGCAAACTACGAATGCGCGCTTGCGGTAATCCGCGCGGCGGAAGCCGAAAAGTTGCCCGTGATTGTCCAGATTTTCCAGCGTCTGTTCCGCTCCGAAAAGGGGGCGGACTTGGCGGGCACGCTTCTGCGCTTGGCGCACAGGTGTTCGCAGCCCGTTGTCGTGCACCTCGACCACGGCGCGGAGGCTTGGCAGATTCGCGACGCCCTTTCGGCGGGGCTTACGTCGGTTATGCTCGACGGCTCAAAGCTCCCGTATGACGAAAACGTAGCACTCACTTCGTATGCGGCTTCATACGCGCACCGCGTTGGCGCAAGCTGCGAGGGCGAAATCGGGCACGTAGCCATGGGCGACGAAAACGCAATCACGACTGTCGAAGACGCCGTCCGCTTCTACAACGACACCAAAGTAGACGCTCTCGCCGTTTCGGTAGGGACAGTCCACGGCTTCTACAAGTCGGCTCCGCACATCGAAGTGCAGCGTTGCCGAGACATCGCCGACGCTCTCGGCGGCGTTCCGCTTGTTCTGCACGGCGGTTCGGGCACGCCGCCGCACGAAATCCGCGCGCTTGTCGAAAACGGAATTTCCAAAATAAATATTGCAACGGAGTTTATGGACACGTTCCTGAAGTCGGTAAAAAAACAGATGGACATTCTCGACGGCGGCTTCAAGGCGGTCGATTTGTTCATGGACCCCGTAATCGACGACTGCACCGCGCACGCCGCGCGCCTGTTGCGGTTCTTCGCGGGAAAATAGCTTTACGCGTATCCGAAGCCGCCTTTGCGGCTTTGTTTGTCATTGTGGTGCGGCGGATTTTCCCGTTTCCGCCGCACTGTCTTGCAGAGGCTTGTCCATCTTTTAGTCCAGAATTCAATAATAATTATGAAGAGATTACTATGCATTCTGTCGGCTTTGGTTTTACCGATGTGCTTTTGTTCGGCGTCCGGTTCCCAGAAAGTGTCGGCGCAGGTTAATCCGAAGGGGCTGTTTGTGGGCGGCAAACCCGTCCATATTCTCGCTGGCGAAGTCCACTATTTCAGGGTCATGCCCGAACAGTGGCGCGACCGCCTCGAGAAACTCCGCGCGTGCGGCTTGAATACCGTTTCAACCTACTGCCCGTGGAACGCGCACGAGCCGCGCGAGGGCGAATTCAACTTCGAAGGCCGCTACGATTTGGCGGCTTTCCTGAAGCTTTGCAAGGAGATGGGATTGTATGTGATGGTTCGCCCAGGTCCGTATATTTGCTCGGAATGGGACTTCGGCGGGCTTCCAGCATGGCTTCTGACAAAGGACAATATGGTTTTGCGCAGCTCCAACAAGGCGTTTTTGGACGCGTATACGGGCTACTTCAAGCGCGTAATGAAAGAGACCGAACCATATTTCTGCAACAACGGCGGAACTGTAATAGCCATTCAGATTGAAAACGGATACGCTTCATACGGCAACGAAATGAAGTATCTCGAATTTCTCAGGGACGGCGTTAAAAAGACGGGTTTCGACGGCATAATCTACACCGCCGACGGCGATTCCGACGTGCGCATAAACGCGGAGAATCCCGAGGGAGTCTGGCGCACTTTGATGATTGGATACGATTTGGAAAAAGGCGTCAAGGTTATGGAAAAAGTCCAGCCGAATATGCCGCAGATGATAAGCGAATGGTGGGTCGGGCAGGGACTTCTGCTCGGCAAGCCGATGCGCGTGCGCCCGTATGAAAAGATGGCGAAGGAACTTGACGCCGTTCTTGCGCGCGGCGTGCATGTGAGCTGCTACATGTTCCACGGCGGAACGAATTTCGGTCTGACAAACGGCGCCTTGCGCGACGTTCCCGCGTCGAAGAAATACACGCCGTTTATTTCAAGCTACGACGTAGACGCAATGCTTACCGAGGCGGGAGACCCAACGCCCAAGTATTTCGCCTTCCGCGAAGTCTTTTTGAAATACAATCCCGACGCCAAAAAATACGCAGTTCCGCCCGCCACCAAAAAGGCGTCATACGGGAAGATAGAATTTACGGAAATTGCGCCGATGTCGGAAAATCTCGACGCGCTCACAGTAAAACGGCACAAGGGAGAAAAAATGCTCGCTATGGAGCAACTGGGGCAGTATTACGGTTTTGTGGCGTATGAAAGCAGAATGCGCCCGCAGTCGTTCCCCGTTCCCGTGGAGTTGCGCGGAATAAGGGACAGGGCGTTCGTGTTCCTCGACGGCGAGTTGAAGGCGGTCTTCGACCAGAACACGGAAAATCCCTCAGTTGTTTTGGACATTCCCGCTTCGGGTGCGGACTTGCTGATTTTGGCCGAAAGCATGGGGCGCGTGAATTTCGGGCTTACCATCGAAGACAATCTCAAGGGCATTACGGGGGGCGTTGTTCTCAACAAACAGCAGTTCCAGAACGACTGGCTGACGCGCTCGATGCCGCTGGAATCGCTTTCAAAGCTCAAGTGGCGGAAAATCGGCGGCGGCGAAAAATACCCCGCGTTCTTGCGCGGAAAATTCAAGGTTGACGACGTAGCCGATACGTTCCTTTCGTTCGAAAAGGGCACGCGCGGCTACTGTTGGATAAACGGCAAACTGCTCGGCAGATACGACAACACTTCGCCGTTTCTTTCGACATTTGTGCCGGCGCAATGGCTGAAAAAAGGCGAAAATACTTTGGAGATTTTGGAGTTTTCGGGCATGTCGGAATTCCGCGCTGACTCCGAAACAACGCGCGTTAAAAACGTCGGGGGCAGACGCGTTGTGGAATAATTTTTGCGTGTAGTGCGCGGTGTCGGGACTGCTTTCGACACCGCTTTTTTATTGTCCGCAAATCCCGAAAGCGCGCCCTAGGAGAGTCGTCTTTTGCGCCGCCGAAATATTCGCGCGGTTTTCGTCCGCGCCGAGCGAAAGGGCTTGACAACGTCCGCGCATTTTTGAGATTCTCAGAGGGTTATAAGTGCGGAAAAATCCGCGCGTCAATCGCAGCAGGAGGCATTATCTATGAGCGAAAACACCGTAGTGTGTATGAAATGGGGAACCAAATACGGAGCCGATTATGTAAACCGACTCTACAATATGTGCGCGCGCAACCTCACAATACCGTTTAAATTCGTCTGCTACACCGACAACGGCGGGGGAATGCTCGAACAAATAGACGTCCGCCCCCTTCCCGAAATGGACTTGCCCGCGGGGCCCGAGCGCGGCTGGCGCAAACTTTCGCTGTTCAAAAAGGACATAGACCTCTCGGGCAGGATTCTCTTCCTCGACCTCGACACGGTAATTGTCCGCAATATAGACGACTATTTCACGCTCGACGGCGACGTAATCTTAATCCGCCACTGGCGTCCGTCCAAAAAACACGGCATAGGCGAAACGGGCGTATACCGCTTCGACGCGGGCACGCATCCCGAACTCTACGACTATTTTATGTCGCACATGGACGAAGTTAAGGCGAATTTCCGCCACGAACAGGCATATGTTTGCGACGCGCTCTCGCGCCAAAACAAACTCTCGTTCTGGCCGAGCGAATGGATGCCCAGCTTCAAATACGACTGTATGCGCCCGTGGATTCTCGGGCTTTTCCTCGAGCCGAAACTTCCCGAAAAGGCTAAAATGGTGGTATTCCACGGCAACCCAATGCCCGAAGACGCCCTCGCGGGAAAAATAAAGGGAATCAAAAAACTCTACCGCTTTGTAAAGCCTGCCAAATGGCTGGTTGACGCTTGGAGATAGGAAACGGTATGTCGAGAATTCTTGTAATTGCCCCACACAACGACGACGAAACCCTCGGCGTAGGCGGAACAATGGCAAAGGCGGTAGCCGAAGGCGACGACGTTTTCGTTCTGACCTGCACTTCCATTGAAGACGGTCACCCGGTAATGAAGCCCAACAAGGCTGAAATACGCGCCGAAACTTTGGCGGCAATGGAAATCCTCGGGGTCAAGCCCGAAAACGTCCTTTTCCGCGACCTCCCGAACGTGCTCGTTCCCGACATTCCCGTCCACAATGTCAACAGGGTAGTCTACGACGCCGTAAAGGAAGTCCGCCCCGACATTCTCTACATTCCCTTCCTCTACGACCTCCACAAAGACCATCGCGACATCACCTACGCCGCGCAAGTGGCCGCCCGCACCGTTACGGATTTCGGCAGAAACATAAAGGAAGTCTACATGTATGAAACCCTCTCCGAAACCCACTGGAACATTGAGACTGCGGAGGGCGGTTTCCTCCCGAATGTCTACAACAACATCACGGGCTTCTTGGAAAAGAAGTTGCAGGCGGTTCAGGCATACAAAAGCCAGCTTTTCCTTTCGCCCAATGCCCGTTCGGTTGAGGCGTTGCGCGCGCTGTCAATCTTCCGCGGCTCTATTGTAAATATGCCCGAGGCCGAAGCCTTTATGCTTGTGCGCAAACTTTCCTAATTTCCGCATTTACTGAAGCGGCGCGGCTTGCCTTAGAAAAGCCGCTTTACGGGCGGTTCGTTTTGTTTTAACGAAAAAGCGATTGGATATTCCCAATCGCCTTTTTAATTAATAGCCAAGCAAAGGCACATCGGCTACGCCGATTGCCGCCGAGGTGAAAAAGAACTTCAACCAATCAGCAAAGGCGCATTGGGCTTTTGCCCAATCGCCGCTGAAGTGAGGTAAAACTTTAATCGACGAGCAAAGCGGAGGTTGGTAAAGCCAACCCGCGATGAGAGTTAACTCTTCAACCAATAAGCAAAGGCGCATTGGGCTTTGCCCAATCGCCGCTGAAGTGAGGCAAAACTTTAATCAACGAGCAAAGCGGAGGTTGGCAAAGCCAACCCGCGATGAGAGGCAACTCTTCAACCAACAAGCAAAGGCGCATTGGGCTTTGCCCAATCGCCGCTGAAGTGAGGTAAAACTTTAATCGACGAGCAAAGCGGAGGTTGGCAAAGCCAACCCGCGCCGCTTACCAACATATAAAAGAATTACTGGAAAGTTTTGCGGTTGATGCCAGCTTTTTGCTCCAAGTCGTGGACGCGTTCGAAGAGGGCGGGTAGATGGCCTATGAGCGTGTCTATCTTGTGGGCTTCCAGATATGGGCGCGGGGGAGTGCCGCGGACTACGAACGGCTTGCCTTGCGGATAGCCGGCGGGCGGCTTGATGTCGCCGTTGATTCCGCTTTGCCCGCCTACCATAACGCCGTCGTGGATTTTTAAGTGTCCGGCAACGCCGGTCTGCCCGCCGAGCACGCAGTAATTGCCGATTCTCGTGCTGCCCGAAATGCCCACTTGCGATACCAAGAGCGCGCCCTGTCCTATCTGGACGTTGTGGGCAATCTGGACGAGGTTGTCGATTTTCGTGCCCCTGCCGACGAGGGTCGTGTCGAAGCGCGCGCGGTCCACGCAGGTGTTCGCGCCTATTTCCACGTCGTCCTCGACTACAACCTTGCCTATTTGCGGAACTTTCACGTGCACTCCGTTCACGAGCTCGTAGCCGTAGCCGTCGGAGCCGATGACAACCCCGGGTTGCAGGCGCACTCGCTTGCCCAGCTCGCAGTAGTCCATAATTACGGCGTTGGGCATAATGTAAGATTTTTCGCCGATTTTTGCGAAACGCCCAATGTAGACGTTGCCCAAAATAACGGAGTTGTCGCCTATTTGCGCGCCTTCGCAAACTGTTGTATTCGGGCCGATGTAGACGTTTGCCCCGATTTTCGCCGAAGCGTCAACGACCGCCGACGGGTGTATTTGCGGCTTGATTTCGGGCCAGAGAAATTTTTCGATAATTGCGCCGAGCTTTGCAAGCTCGACCGAAGGGTTGTCTACGCGGATGATTACCGAGTTTTTCGGCAGTTCGCCCCTGTATGAACGGGGCAGGAGAACCGCGCCCGCGCGGGTTGCTGGAACTTCGTGCGCGTATTTTTTGTTGCCCAGAAACGACAGGTCTGTAGGCTGCGCCTTTTCGAGGCTCGATATTGCGGAAAGCTCGACTGAGTCATCGCCCTGAACTTCCGCATTTTCGAATATTTTTGCAATTTCTTTTACGGGATACTTCATAAATTAAACCTGTTTGTAGTCAACGCGCGAGTGCAGCATATTAAGCAGCGTCTGCGCGACTGTTCTTTTGATTACGGAAATTTGTTTTACGGTTATGGGACATTCGTCGAACTGCCCGTCGGTCATTTTTCCGTTCACTATTGCCTCCACCATTGTTTCTATGCCGTGCTTGGTTACTTTTTTCATGGAGCGCGAAGCAGCTTCGCACGAGTCGGAAATCATGATGATTGCGTTTTCCACAGTCTGGGGCTTCTGCCCCTCGTGGCGGTAGGTGCTTTCTTCGATGCCCTCTTCGCGCAGAATTTGGTTGAGATCGGAGGGATGGAACACGCCGTTTTGTTCCGCTTTTTTCTTCGCTTTGCGGTAGAAGTAGGAGATTATGGAAGTGCCGTGGTGCTGGCTGATGGCGTCGATTATCTGGCGCGGGAGCTTGCCGATTTCGGCTTTTGCAATACCGTCTGGGACGTGGTTTTTAATGATGAGCGCGCTCATCGAGGGGTTTTGGTCGTCGTGCGGATTTTGGCTGCCCTGATTTTCCGAGAAAAATTCGGGCTTTGAAAGCTTTCCGATATCGTGGTAGAGCGCGCCCACGCGGCATATCATCGGGTTTGCGCGCACCGCCTGAGCCGCAGCCTCCGCCAGATACGACACCATTACGCTGTGGTGGTATGTCCCGGGGGCCACTATTTGCAGCTGCCGCAAAAGCGACGCCTTTTTGTTGTTGAGGTCGGTATAGTCAATCAGCGATATGTTGGAATTGCGCTTGAACAGCAGCTCTATAATAGGCAGGACTGCTATCGCCACAATGCTTGTTATAATGCCGCCCAAGATTGCCGCAAGCACTTGTCTGCCTATTGTGAGCAGGGGGTTGGAAATGCAGAAGCCGATGATTGCCACCATAATCGCCACGAACGCGCCGTAGACCGCTCCCGCAAAAATTACTCTGTATCGGTTCGTCGCGCCGTCGCACATATAGATTGCCACTAACGACGCCGTCAGCGAAAGCGTGAAAAACGGCAGCGATTCCGACAGCATCAGCGTTGACAGCGACGAAACAACTATCGCCATAATAAACCCCGTATACGAGCCGAACAACAGCACCTGCAGCACGGGGCCGAGAATCAGCGGCGAGGCGTATATGAGCGTTTGCAGCACGGGCGCGCTGTTGTCCCAGCTTTCGGAATTTAGCATGCCTATGTAGAAGCGTTCCACAAGCAGACTGAAGACAAGCAGTGTGCAGAACGCGTAGATTGTCCGCAGCTCCTTTGTGCGCTGCGACCTGCTGATGACGAAAAACAACGCCGCCAGCACCATAAGCAGCACGCACACAAGAAAGTTTACATAACGGGGAATATTGCCGATGTCTCCCTCCCCGCGCCTGTTGATTTCGTTCTTATACGCGCGCAGTCGCTCCTGCGCAATCGGCGTGTTTATTGAATCGGAGTCCGCCAGAACTTCGCCCTCCCTTATCTTTACCACGACGGGTTCTATTTCCGCGCGGGCGGCGTTTCTTGCCTCCTTTGTCTTTTCGGCGTCGAACTCTATGTTCGGCGTGATTGACTGCAAGAAAATACGGTAGAGAGCGAGCGAAATTTTCTCCTTTTCGCCGAGCGTCTTTATGCGGTAGAGCAACTCCAGACGCGCGCGGGTTTCGCTGACGGCGTGCTGGGAAGTGCTGGTATTGACGTTCGCGGAGGGATTGAGCCAGTCCTTGCTTTCTACGAAGATTTTGTCGCCGTCCTGATAAACTCCGTCGGATAGAATATTGCGGACATAGAATGCCGACTTCGAAAAGAGGTCATTGCGCGATTTTTCGTCGGTATGGTTGTAGAGCAGGGCGATGTCGGCGGGCGATATTTCTATTGTGGTGGATTTTCGCAACGCCGTGGAGATTTCCTCCAGAAAAACAACCTCCTTCTGGTTTTTGACGCTTTCCTCGTATGCGGGCTGGTTTGCGTTGAAGAACGCCGCAAGCTTGTTTTTTGTCTCCGTGGCGTTTTTAAGCGACGCCTCGCTTACCTTGTAGCTAGGCGGGATTTTTTCGGCGTTGAGGTCGCGTTTTTGCTGCGTGAGGAAATCGCTTTTGTAGCTGAAGGTTATGGTCGATACAACGTGGACCTGCGCTCCCTTGTGCGAAAGCATATTGGGCAGGATGGGAATGCGGTATGCAAAACATATTGCATACGCTACAATCGACATCGCCACAACGGTGGCGGCTATTGCGAATATACGGCTGCTTCTGCCGACCGAAAATTTCTGGAGGGGGTCTGTGCTGGTGCGGCGCGCGCGTCTTAGTCTGTAGTTTTCAAGCATTTTCTTTGTCGGCTTTTTCGTAGGCTTCCACAATTTTCGTTACGAGGCGGTGGCGGACTACGTCGCCGGCTTCGAAGTAGAAAAGTTTTATTCCGTCGATACCCTCCAGCACGCGTATTGCCTTTTTCAGCCCCGACTCCTTGTGGCGGGGAAGGTCTATCTGCGTTACGTCGCCGGTTACAATCATTCGCGAGTTTTCGCCCAGACGCGTGAGGAACATCATCATTTGTTCGTTCGTCGTGTTTTGGGCTTCGTCGAGGATAACGAAAGCGTTTGCAAGCGTGCGTCCGCGCATATACGCAAGCGGGGCTATTTCTATGACGTTGCGCTCTATTAGCTTCATTGTCTCCTCCGCGCCGAGCATATCATACATTGCGTCGTAGAGGGGGCGCAGGTAGGGGAGAAGCTTTTCCTGCAGGTCTCCTGGGAGGAAGCCGAGGGCTTCGCCCGCTTCCACGGCGGGGCGCGTGAGTATTATTTTTTCGACGTTTTTATCCTGCAATTCTTTGAGGGCCGCGGCAACCGCCAGATACGTCTTGCCCGTTCCCGCTGGCCCGATGCCGAAAACAATGTCGTTTTTGGCTATGAATTTCAGGTATTTTTTCTGGTTGATGTTTTTAGGAACAATGCTTTTGCGCTTGAGGTTTATGACAATGGGGTTGTCGAAAACCTGCGCGATTTCGTCGAGCTTGCCCGCAACCACGCGCTTTAGCATGTTTTTGAAATCGGGGGTGCGGATTCTGATTCCCTGCTTGCGGGCGTTGGCGAGAATGTCGAAAAACTTCGCCGCCTGCGCGACTTTTGCTTCGTCGCCCTCGAATTTAATCCAGCCGTCGCGCGTTGTGATTGTAACGCCGAGCTTTTCCTGCGCAAGCTCGATATTTTCGTATTGGTTGCCGTAGGCTTCGGCGAGTTGGACGGGGTTGTCGTAGGTGAGCGTCTGTTCCATTTTGTTCTTCGGCTATTTGTTTGCAAATTTGACGAGTTTCTCCCAGAGGGCGTCCAGAGCCTGAGGGAGGACTTTGGTGTCGGCTATGACGGGCATAAAGTTTGTGTCGCCGTCCCAACGGGGAACTACGTGGCAGTGCAGGTGCGCGGGAATCCCCGCGCCCGCCTTTGCGCCCAGATTGAAACCCACGTTGAACGCGTCGGGGTTCATCGCCAAGCGGAGAATGCGTTTGGCCCTGATTACGGCGTCGAAAAACTCCGTTTTTTCGTCGGGCTCAAGCTGCTCCAAATCCGCCACTTCCCTAAGCGGAAGCACGAGCAGGTGTCCGCAGTTGTAGGGGAATTTGTTCATCACAATAAACGAGTATCTGCCGCGCCAGACGATGTGGAATTTTCTGAAGTCGTCGCTCTGCGCCATTTCTGCGAACGGATTTCCGCCCGCCTTTTGGTTCTTTTCGTCCTTGGGCGTTTCTATGTAGGGAATGCGCCAATATGCGTGTAGTCTGTCCATTTTTTTTCGATATTTAACAGGACTCGGGTGCGGTTGTCAACCAATTCGTCAGCCGAGCACGACCGCCCTGCGCGGAGAGCAGCCTACGATTTTCGCGGGCATTTGGTAGAGGGACGAGATGTTTTCTTCGGTGAGGATTTCCGCAGTGTCGCCGAATCTGAAAAGCGAGTTGTTTTTTATCATCAGTATTTTGTCGGCAAAATCCATCGCCAGATTCACCGAATGCACAACCGCCACGCAACACGCCCCGCGCGCGCATAGATTTTTGCAAATCTGCATTGTCGCGCGGCTGTGCAGGGGGTCGAGGTTCGCGGTGGGCTCGTCGAGCAACAACAGCTTGCCTGCGGGCGAGTCGAGAATTTGGGCTATTACCCGCGCAAGCTGCACACGCCGTTTTTCGCCGCCCGACAGGTTCAGATAGCTCTTGTTTTCGAATCCACCAAGCCCCACTTCGTTCAATGCCCCGCGCGCTATTTCGCGGGTTCGGGAATCCACGCCCCAGAAGCCCGACATTGCAAAACGCCCGAGGCACACGGTGTCGAGCACCGAATAGTCGAAGTCGAGCACATTTTCCTGCTCGCAGACGGCGCGGACGCGCGCAAGCTCGGCGGACGAATACGATTCGATGTTTTTCCCGTTTAAAAGCACTTTGCCCGCGTCGGGTTTTATGTAGCCGCTTGCGATTTTCACGAGCGTGCTCTTGCCCGCGCCGTTCGCGCCCAGCACCGCGACAAATTCGCCCGAATGTGCCGCAAACGATACGTCCTTCAAGACGGCGTGGTCGGCATATGAAAAATCTATGCTTTCAAGTTCAAGCATTGCGGCGTTTTTGTTTGAGGATTAACACGAAAAACGGCGCGCCGAGAATCGACGTTATAACGCCCACGGGAACGGGATAGTCGGGCGAGGCTACGCGCGCGAAAAGGTCGGCGCAAACCGCCAAAGCCGCGCCGGCAATCATTGAAAGCGGCATGACTTTGCCGTTGTCCGCCCCGCAGATAGCGCGCGCGATATGCGGGATTATAAGTCCAACAAATCCGATTACACCGCACATTGCAACGCTTGCGGACGTCATTGCAACTGCCGCCAAAACTACCAAATACTGCGTTGCGCGGACGTTAACGCCGATGTCGAACGCCTGTCTGTGCCCGAGCAGCATTACATTCAGGCGTTTATATTGTCCGAGCATTACAATCCACGCGGGAAAGGACACCAGAAAACACGTCCGAATATCGCTCCAGTCGCACTTGTCGAAACTGCCGAGCGACCAAAACACGAAACTTTTTATGCCGATTTCGCGCGTGGAATACATAAAAAGTCCCACTCCCGCCGCGCACATGGCGTTTACCGCAACCCCCGCAAGCACTGCCGACGTCGGGTTGATTTTTCCGCCTTCCCTCGCCACGGCGCATACGCAGAGGCTCGCAGCCAAGGCGAAAGCAAAAGCCAGAATCTGCAACGCCGCCGCGCTGGGAAAAAACATTATGGCGATTACAGCACCCAGACTTGCACCCGCCGAAACACCCGTAATTGAGGGCTCCGCAAGCGGATTTATGAAAACGCTCTGCAATCCGCAACCCGCCAGCGCCAAACTCGCGCCAGTGATTAAAGCCGCCGCAATCCGCGGCAGACGCAGCTGCGTTACAATGAGCGATTCGCCCGATTCACCGCCTCCGAATATCGCGGAAAAAACGGCATTCGGAGGTATATCTACACTGCCGAAACACAGGCTTGCCGCAGAAACGGCAAGCACAAAAAAAACTGAAAACGCAAACGCGAGTTTGACTTTTCCAGCTTTCATAACAAACGCCGCGCGCTACCTGTGGCGCGGTCCGAAACTTCTAATCGGGTTTGGGCGGGGGGCATCGAGATTTTTCATTCTGTAGACGATTCTCGCTTTACCCAAATCCTGCGGAGTCATTTCCATTTTGACTCTGTCGCCGACGGTTAGTTTGATAAAGTTCTTTCTGAGCTTTCCCGAGATGTGCGCGAGAACTTGGTGCCCGTTGGCTATCTCTACTCTGAACATTGTTCCGGGAAGGACTGAAACGACCTTTCCTTCGACTTCTACTACGCTATCTGCCATTAGATTATTTTAGGTTTGTTTTATAAATATAATATAAAGTGACGAAGTATGAACAAGTTTTCGATATTTGTCAAGTGGCGACTTCAACAAACGGCCAAGGACGACTGATTGCCTGCGGTGATGTCGCCGCTTTTGGGGACGTAGAAATGAGAAGGGATAAAGGTATATCGGCTTGCCGAAAGGTGCACGTCTTGAAATTCTTTCCCTCTTTAATAAATAATCAAAGGCGGGCTTGGCTTAATGCCAACCGCCGCCCCTTTGAAGAGCATGAAAAGAGAATGATAAAGGTATATCGGCTTGCCGATTACCGCCGGTGCACGTCTTCGGAAGCCCGCCCTGCGGGACGTTTGAGAGAGAAGAAGGTTTTGAGCATCTGCGCGCATTCGTCGCGGAGGACGCCCGAAGAAACCTGAAGGCGGTGGTTGAGAGTGGGAACCTCGTGGACATTGAGCGCGCCGCCGAGAAAACCCATTTTGGGGTCTCCTACGGCGTATACTACGCGTGAAATACGCGCCATTATGCACGCGCCCGAGCACATCGGGCACGGCTCTTTTGTTACATATAGCGTTGCGCCATTGAGCCTCCAGTCGCCGATATGCGCCGCCGCCTGGGTGATTGCCAAAATCTCGGCGTGGGCGGTCGGGTCTTGGGTGCTTTCAACCATGTTGTGTGCGCGCGCTATTGCGTCGCCGCCGTATTCGATGACCGCGCCCACGGGGACTTCCCCCGCGTTCCAAGCCTTTAGTGCCTGATTGTATGCAAGCTTCATAAAAAACTCGTCGTCTATCTGCATATACGACGGGTGGATTGGCTCGAACGGACATTCGGGCGTTTCCTTTCTGGGATTTTCGGACGGATAGTTGTTCATTCGGCGGATAAAAAACGGGGGGCGGTTTCCCGCCCCGATGAATTTTGCGCTAATAAATGAAGAGCATTTCCGAATACTTCGGCAACGGCCAAAGTTCGTCGTCAACTTCTTTTTCGAGCGAGTCGGCGGCGGCGCGGACGCGGCTCATGGCGTCGATTTTCGCACTTTCATCGGCTTTGGCGGCGAGCGTTTCCTCGAGCGAGTTGTTCGCGGAAATAAGCTCGCCGAAGAGAACGGAGAGCTTTTCGAGCTTCGGGGCAATCGGGTTTGCCGTCTTTGCGGAGCCGAAGGCCGCCGAGGCGTCGCCGAGCGTTTTCGCGTATTTTGCAACCGCGGGGACGATGAGCGTGTTCGACATCTCAAGCGTCAGCGAAGACTCAATCTGAATTTTCTTCGCATACTCCTCCATGAACACCTCGTAGCGCGAGCGCAATTCGGTCGCGTTGAAGACGCCGTATTTTTCAAAAAGCGCGATGTTCTTCGGGTCAATGAGCGGTTTGAGCGCGTCGGGCGTTTTTACGAGGTTGGGCAAAGCGCGTCGGGCTGCCTCGCTTTTCCAGTCGCTTTTGTAGCCGTCGCCGTTGAAGATAATGCGCTTGTGCTTTTTCACTATGTCTTGGAGGATTTCGCGCAGGCCCTTTTGGAAGTTTTCGGGCGCGAGCTTTTCAAGCTTCGAGGCAACCTCGTCAAACGCCTCAGCGACAATCGTGTTGAGCATCACGTTGGGACTTGAGCACGACTGCGACGAGCCGGGGGCGCGGAATTCGAACTTGTTCCCCGTGAATGCGAACGGACTCGTCCTGTTGCGGTCGGTCGCGTCGCAGCTAAGCGGCGGGAGTTGGTCAACGCCTATTTTTATGAGCTTGCCCTGTTTGGAGTTTTTCGCGCCGCCGCCTTCGATTTGGTTGATGATGTCGGTGAGTTGGTCGCCGAGGAACATTGAAATGATAGCCGGCGGGGCTTCGTTCGCGCCGAGACGGTGGTCGTTGCCCGCGCTTGCCGTCGCCGCGCGGAGGAGGTCGCTGTGTTTGTCAACGGCCATAATCATGGCGCAGAGCGTTGTGATGAAAAGCGCGTTTTCGTGCGGGCTGGAGCCGGGGTTGAGCAGGTTGCGCTTGCCGACGGAAATCGACCAGTTGTTGTGCTTGCCCGAACCGTTTATCCCCGCGAAGGGCTTTTCGTGCAAAAGGCACGTCAGCCCGTGCTTGTCGGCCGTGTTGCGCAGGATTTCCATCACCATGATGTTGTGGTCGGTGGCGAGGTTCAAATCTTCGAACACGGGGGCTATTTCGAACTGCGCGGGCGCGACTTCATTGTGGCGCGTTTTGGCGGGAATGCCGATTTTCCACAGCTCCAAATCGACATCGTGCATAAAGTTGAGAATGCGCGGCTTTATTTGACCGAAGTAGTGGTCGTCAAGCTGCTGGTGTTTTTGCGGCGGCGCGCCGAAAAGCGTTCTGCCCGATTCCATCAGGTCGGGACGCAGCGCGTAGAGGTTTTTGTCTATCAAAAAGTATTCCTGTTCCGCGCCGAGGGTGATTGAAACTTTGTCGTCTTCGTTTATGCCGAAACACTTTACAAGGCGGCGCGCCTGTTTGCTGAGCACCTGTATTGAGCGCAAAAGCGGCGTTTTTTTGTCGAGAACTTCGCTCGTGTAGGAAAGGAAAATCGTGGGAATATACAGCGTAGCCACCCCGCCCACGCGCTTGATGAACGCGGGGGAAGTCGGGTCCCAAGCGGTATAGCCGCGCGCCTCGAACGTAGAACGCAGGCCGCCCGACGGGAAGCTCGACGCATCGGGTTCGCCCACAATCAGGTTTTTACCCGAGAATCTCGTTATCGCCTTCGCCTCTCCCACAGGCTCTATGAACGAGTCGTGTTTTTCCGCGCTCGTGCCCGTAAGCGGGAAGAACCAGTGTGTATAATGGGTCGCGCCCTTTTGCATAGCCCAGATTTTCATCGCGTGGGCGACATCGTCGGCGACTGCGGGATCAAGCTGAACGCCCTTTTCAATAGTCTCCAGAAGCTTCCTATAAATCGGCTTCGAGAGGTAGTCCTCCATTGCCTTTATACTGAAAGAATCTGTGCCGTATTCGTTATCCACATCATACGGTTTTTCTGTCGGGGTGTATTCCCGCGCGCATTCTATTATTTTTGCCAGTGCTTTTTTTCTTGCGTTCATACTCTCTCTTTCAATGTTATTGCGTCGCAACGGGCGAGGCAAGTTCCCTTTCCCGCCCCTATCCGACACTGCAACTTTCACACGTTTTCTCCCACTCTGCCGAATTTTCTTCCGATTGCAACTCTTTTATGATTCCGAAAGCGGCGGCGATTGGCGCAGCCAATACGCCTTTGACTCCAGTTGAAGTTTTTAGCTTTCCGAAAGCGGCGGCGATTGGCGCAGCCAATACACCTTTGACTCCAGTTGAAGTTTTTTAGCTTTCCGGAAGCGGCGGCGAGTGTCTATGATAATCCGCCTTTAGCTTTTACTTTAAGTTTTAGTATAAATAAAAAGGCGACTGGAATTTTCCAGTCGCCCAATTTTTAGATAAAAACTTTAATTGAAGAGCTAAGGCGCATTGACTGTGGCAATCGCCGCCCATTTAGGAATTATAAAATATTGCGAATGCGCACGTTGCGGTAGTCGGTGGCTGCTTTGCCGTGTTTGCCCTGCAGGCCGATTTTGCCTTTTGTGGGCATTTCGCATTTTTTGTGGAGGGTAAGCCACGGCAAAATTGCCTCGCCTTTTGGGGTGAGCTTATTGTCCTTCCATTCCGACATATCCATTTTGCTGACGTGTTTGTCGTTGAGCCAAACGTCGATTTTCTGACCGTCGGCGCGCACGCGCATTTTCTGCCATTCGCCGAAGGGCAGGCGGGTGTCGAATTCGGAATTGACGTGCCCGAAAATGCAGCCGCAGTTCCACATCGGTTTGCCGAATTTCTCGCATGAGCTGTCGGCAATCTGGATTTCTATGGAGTTGGGAATCCATTTTTTCGTGTCGGTGCAGTATATTACGATACCGCTGTTGGATTCCTTTTCGATTCTGAATTCGAGTTCAAGCTCGAAGTTTTCGAAATCGTTTTTCGTGAAAATTATTCTGTCCTTGTTCGCCCTGATTACGCCGTCTTTGTCGATGCTCCAAACGTCTTTGTCGAAGTCGGCGTTGGAGAGGTCGGCGGCAAACAGCGGAGACCACTCGTTGGCGGTCTGGCATTGCGCGGAGTTATTGCGGGTTTTGTCGCACACGCAGGCGGAAAGGGCTGCAATGGCGGCGAACATTGTAAGAGTTATCGTCTTTTTCATAGAGAATCGGAGAGTGCCGGGCCGCCGAAAATTGTCAAACTTTTTGTGCTTTAAAACCGCCTTGCGCGCGTCGGCGCCGACGCTTTGTTATACAAAAGAGGCGTTTGTGTCAAAGAATCCAAAGTTGTGTTGCGTTTTCGGCGTCCGATGATATAAATTATTTTCTATGAATATTGAAAATCCAGAAGTAATCGGGACTGCGCTGATGTCGGCAACGTCTCTTCTGGGCGCGTATTATCTCGTTCTGAAAATCCGCGACCAGCTCAGCGAAAAGCCCGATCCCAAATTAACATACGCCACGCACACGCAGATGGAAAAAGTCAGGTGCGAGGTTGTCAAAATGCTTTCCGACTACCTGCAGGATTTGCGCGCGCTGCGTTTGGAAATACGCGAGGAAAACCGCGTTCTCTCCAAAAGCTACCAGCGCAGCATTATGCAGATGAACGAAATGATTGCCCGCAACGCCGAGAACATAAGCTCGCTAATAGCCCAGTGCGCGTCGGCAAATCAGCGCATATCGGAGTTGTCGGTGAAAACCGACAGGATAATTCTAACGTCGAAGGACGAAAAATGAACGCCGATATTCTTTACAGACGCGCCGTTTTGGCGCAGCTTGAGGCGGCTTACCCCGCGGGGCTGCCGTCGGGCACAATAGCGCAGGGGCTTGCTCTTGCGGGGTTTGCCTCCGACGCCGCGGAGCTTGAACGCCAGCTGCAGTATTTACGGGAAAAGCAGTTCGCCGAAAGCGTGAATTCGGCTTTGTGCCCGTCGTTTGTGCGCACCAAAATCACGGCGCGCGGGCTTGACTATCTTCAAAGCGGGGAGTTTTAAGATGGCGGCTAAAACGGCGCGGGAAGACGCGGAGACTTCGCCCGAAAAAACGCCCGCAAAAAGGCGGACGGCAACGCTTGCCGCGCACATAAAACGCATAAAACAGGCGAAACTCGACGCCGAAAAGGCGGTTGAAACGGCGTCGAAAATGGACGCCGCGCGCGCTTCCATAGAGATTTTGTGGGAGATGGTTTTCGACTACCTGTGCTCGGCGCGCGAAGTCTCGGCTGCGGAAATCGCGAATCTCTCGAGCGTTGCGCAGAGGCTTTCGTCTTCGCGCGTGCAGTTGGCGAATTTCGGCGCAAAAACAGACGCCTCGGGACAGGGTATCGCCGCGGGGCGCATTTCGCCCGAAACGCTCTCCAAAATAGAAAACGAACTGAACCTTCTTTAAAAAACGAATGGACGGATTTTTTTTGCCATATCAAAAAAAGTGGATTTTGGACAATTCGCGCATAAAGCTTATGGAGAAGTCGCGGCAGGTGGGAATCAGCTGGACTACCGCATACAGGCTTGTGCGCGCGCATTCGCTGTCGGCGCACAGGCGCGATTCGTGGGTGAGCTCGCGCGACGAGCTTCAGGCGAAGCTGTTTATAGACGACTGCAAAAAGTTCGCCAAAATCCTCGACTGCGCCGTCCGCGAACACTCGGGCGAATCGGTGCTTGCCGGCGGAGACTGCGCGTCGCTGGAGTTTTCCAACGGCACGCGCATTTGGTCGCTTTCGTCGAATCCCGACGCGCAGGCGGGCAAGCGCGGCGCGCGCGTGCTCGACGAATTCGCCCTCCACCCCGACCCCGAAAAGCTCTACGCAATCTCGATGCCGGGAATCACCTGGGGAGGAAACATCGAGATAATCTCGACCCACAGGGGCGCGGACTGTTTCTTTAACAAGCTCGTGGAGGAGGCTCGCTACGGGGGAAATCCAAAAAACATTTCCCTCCACAGAGTGACCTTGGAGGACGCCCTCAATCAGGGGCTGTTGCGCAAAATCAAACGGGGAATCGACCCCGAAAGCGAAATAGCCCAAATGGACGAAGCCGCTTATTTCGACTACATAAAAAAATCGTGCGCCGACGAATCGATGTTTATGCAGGAATACATGTGCACGCCCTGCGCGGAGGACTCGCGTTTTATTCCGTTCGAACTCATATCGCGCTGCGCATACAAAAACGGCGGCGACGGCTCGTGGCGGGCGGCGGAGTCGAAGTCGAACCCGATGTTTTTGGGCGTTGACATAGGCAGGACTTCAGATTTGAGCGTGTTCTGGCTCCTGGAAAAAGTCGCCGACGTGCTCTATACGCGCGACGTGCGCGCGCTTAAAAATTCGCCGTTTGCCGAACAGGAGGCGGTGCTTGACTCGTATCTGGGCAATCCGTCTGTGCGGCGCGTTTGCATCGACAATTCCGGCATAGGCAGGCAGTTTGCCGAGCGCGCGCTTTCGCGCTACGGCTCGGCGCGCGTGGAAGCTGTGTATTTTACGGCGGCGCAGAAGGAACTTATGGCGTATCCGCTTAAAAAGCGTTTTGAGGAGGCGACAATACGCATTCCGGATTCGCGCGAAATCGTGGCCGATTTGCACAAAATCCGCCGCGGCTATTCGCTTTCGGGACAGCCGAAATTCTGCGCCGACCGCGACAGCAACGGACATTCCGACAGATTTTGGGCGCTTGCGCTTGCAAATTACGCCTGTAAAAACTGCGGCACTGCCGTCCTCGGACGCATAGAAAACGTGGATAATTCCACATTCGTATGGTGAAAAACGAAGCAAATAGGCGCATTTTGCGGCGCATGCGCCCCGCAAACGGCTGTTTTTGCGACTTTTTTTATAAAAAATGCCGTTCTATCCGTTTTTTTTATTGACACTCCCCCCCGCTATTTTAGTTTGCAATTACAACAAAGGACGCGCAGGCGCGTTCGATGTTGGCTCTCGGTGCCGAAAAGGTGGAGGGTCTCCCCTGTGTCTTAGTAAGTGCGAATGTTCAATTTCTCTGAAAACTTCATTTTGGAAGTTTTTTCTAAACCCAAAACAACAAAACTAAAAAAAATATGAATAAAGCACAACTCGTAGAAGAAATCCAGAAATTGCTCGGTAAAGACGCAAGCAAAGCCTGCGCCGAAAGAGCGTTGAACGCCGTTCTCGACTCCATCAAGGCTGGCGTTAAAAAGTCGAAGAAGGTTCAGCTTATCGGGTTCGGAACTTTCTCCGTTGTCAACCGCAAGGCCAGAATGGGCTTCAATCCCCAGACTCAGGAAAAAATCAAGATCAAGGCTTCGAAGGGCATCAAGTTTAAGGCGGGTGCCGCTTTCAAGGCGTAGTTTTGTTCTCCTACAAAATTTTCAACGGGGTTTGCGCTCGGCGCAAACCTTTTTTTTTGTCCGCGCGCGGCGGAAGGTTAACAGTTAACTAAAAAACGCCGACATTTGCCTTGAATTAAAAAAAATCTTTCGGAGAATCGACTCCATTCAAACAAAGCAACATGTCAAGACAGATGAAAATAGATCCCTCCACATTGAAAATTACGGACGTGCGCTTCGCCGACATCGACGGCGCGCCCAAAAGATGCACGCTTATTAAAGTGTATACGAATCAGGGGCTGGTAGGCTACGGCGAAGTCCGCGACGCGTCGAGCCGCACATACGCGGCAATGCTCAAAAGCAGGATTTTGGGCGAAAACCCGTGCAATGTTGAGAAAATATTCAACCGCATAAAACAGTTCGGGGGCGACTCCCGTCAGGCGGGTGGCGTCTGCGGTCTGGAAGTCGCCATGTGGGACTTGGCCGGCAAGGCGTGGGGCGTTCCCGTCTGGCAGATGCTCGGCGGCAAATACCGCGACAAAATCCGCATTTACTGCGACACCGACAGCGAGGGCGGCGGGCGCGACATGGGCAAGGCCCTCAAAGAGCGCATGGCGCAGGGCTATACTTTCCTTAAAATGGATTTGGGCATAGAGCTTTTGACCGATGTGGAGGGGGCGTTGTGCGCGCCTTTGGGCTTTCTCGAGAAAATGCGCGAATACAAGAAAACGGTTTTCACTACGCCGCACGGCTCGATAGACCCGCGCGCAATGCGCGGCGAAGCCTATGATTTGTTTAACACCGCCCACCCGTTTACGGGCATACACATCACCGAAAAGGGCTTGGACTATCTGGAAAAATATATGGCCGATGTCCGCGCGGAAGTCGGCTACGAAATTCCGATAGCAATAGATCATATCGGGCATATCCCGCTTGAGGACTGCATAAAACTGGCGCGGCGTATGGAAAAATACAATCTCTCGTGGATAGAGGACCCCGTCCCGTGGCAGTATACAGACCAGTATGTAAAACTTTCAAACTCCACCACCGCCCCCATTGCGACGGGCGAAGACATCTATCTGAAAGAGGGGTTTATGCCGCTGCTGAAGTCGGGCGCGCTTGCTGTTATCCACCCCGACGTTCTAACGGCGGGCGGCATTGCCGAAACAAAGAAAATCGGCGACTTGGCGGAGGAACACCATGTTGCAATGGCAATCCATATGGCGGAAAGTCCCATTGCCTGCATGGCGGCGGTCCACGTTGCGGCGGCCACCAGAAACTTTACCGCGCTTGAAGTCCACTCGGTTGACGTTCCGTGGTGGGACAGCCTCGTAAACGGACTGCCGAAGCCGCTTGTAGACAACGGCTACATCTCCGTTCCGAACACGCCGGGGCTCGGAATAGAGTCGCTTAACGAGGAGCTTATCAAGGAAAAGGCGCACGAAGATTTCCCTGAAATATGGGGGGATACGTCGGTTTGGGACAAGGAATGGGCGAACGACCGCCGCTGGTCGTAAGCAAAGCTTGACGGGATTGAGTTTTGTTGCGATTATTCGGACGGCAGTTTAAACACAACACCAATCCTTGAAAATAAATCGGCAATATGAGAAACAAGATGGCATTAGTATTCACTATGTTGTCCTCGGTTTGCGCGGGTAGTCCGGCGGTTTCGCGCGGATACCCCCAGACCGAGATGACAAACGGTCTGCTCGACGTCTCCGTCGCGTCGGATACCGGCAATCCCGCAAACTTCTACCGCGGCCAGCGTTTCGACTGGGCGGGAATCGTCTATTCGCTGCGCTACAGGGGGCACTCCTACTTCGGCGAGTGGTTCGACAACTTCGACCCGAACTTCCACGATACCGTTTGCGGCCCCGCCGAAGAGTTCACGCAAATAGGCTACGACGATGCGAAAATCGGCGGCGTGTTTCTTAAAATCGGCGTGGGTGTCCTCCGGCGTTCGTCCGACAAACCCTATTCGTTCCGCGACCCGTACGAAATAGTTGACGGCGGGAAGTGGAGCGTTTCTTCGACGAAAAAATCCATAACATACACGCAGACTTTGCAGAGCGAGCTCGGTTCATACGTCTACGAAAAAACGCTGGAGCTTGCGGAGAATTCGCCCGTGATGGCAATCCGCCACAGGCTCGAAAATACGGGCAAAAAGGCGATAGACACAAGCGTTTACTGCCACAATTTCTTCATGCTCGACAACGAACCCGCGGGCAAAAACATATCGCTTAAATTCGCCTTCGAGCCGAAGGGCGCGGAGTTGCTTTTGGGCGCGGAAAAGTTTGTTTCGCTTAGGGGGCGCGAGTTCGTATACAACAAAAATTTCGAAGACGGCGACTTGGCTTTGTATAAAAATTTCGACGGCGAAAACAAATTGGAGAATTACGATTTCCGTCTGGAAAACGCCAAAACGGGCGCGGGGGTGAGGATAACCTCCGACAGACCCCTAATGAAGGTTACGTTTTGGTCGTGCAAAAAAACGTATTGCGTGGAGCCTTTCACGCGGATTGTCGTGGAGCCGAACGGGGTGTTCGAGTGGACCAACTTCTACGAGTTCTACGAGAAATAACTTAACGGGATTATGGGAGAAAAAAAAGGATTGTTTCAATACAAGTGGACGTTGGTCGCGGTTCTCTGGTTCGCGTATTTTCTGAATCAGGGAGACAGGCAGATTTTCAACACGGTCATTCCGCTGTTGAAGGCAGACTTGGGGGTAAGCGACGCGCAGATAGGCAATGTCGTGATGATTTTCACGGCGGTTTACGGCGTGCTCGTGCCGGTTTCGGGCTTTCTGGGCGACCTGTTCTCGCGCAAATGGATTGTGGTTGCAAGCCTGTTCGTGTTCAGCGCGGGCACGCTTCTTACGGGGCTTAGCGGCGGACTTGCAATGCTCATTGTCTACCGCAGCGTGGCTACGGGCGCGGGCGAGGCGTTCTACTATCCGGTGGCAACGTCGCTTTTAAGCCAGTTGCATACCAATACGCGCGCCACTGCGCTTTCAATCCACCAGACGTCGCTGTATTTGGGTATAATTGTAAGCGGCTACGTTTCCGGCTACATAGGCGAACACTACGGCTGGCGCGCCGCCTTTTACGCGTTCGGGTCTGTCGGCGTATTTTGGGCGGTTGCGGCTATGCTCGTTTTGCGCGACACTCCGCCGCCCGCGGAAAGAGCGGCGTCGGGGAGCGGGATAAAATTTTCAGAAATGCTGGCGGCTGTTATGCGCAAGGAGTCGTTTTACCTGCTTTCGCTCGCGTTTGCTTGCCAGTGTTTTGTGAACGTAGGCTACAATACTTGGATGCCGACGTATCTTTACGAAAACTTCGGGCTGTCGCTTTCGTCGGCGGGGCTTAATTCTATGTTGTGGCACTTTGCGTTCGCATTTGTGGGTGTCATGGCGGGGGCGAAAGTTTCGGACAAGTATTCTGCGAAGTTCAAAACTGCCAGAATGTGGGTGGAAATAGCGGGGCTTGCGCTCGCCGTTCCGTTCATCTTCGCAATCGGTGCGACTCAAAATTTCTATATTTGCTGTGCGGCAATGGCGGGCTTCGGCTTCTTCCGCGGAGTGTATGACTCCAACCTATTCGCCGCGCTTTTTGACGTTGTTAAACCGCAATACAGGGCCACCGCTTCGGGGCTTTATTTGGCGTTCGCGTTCGTTGTGGGTTCGCTCGCTCCGCGAGTTCTTGCGCACATCAAGGAGTCCGCCGACCTGGCTACGGGCATTGCCTCGCTCGACTGGTTCTTCTCGGCGGGCGCGGTATTTTTGCTTTTGGCCACGTTGCTGTTTTTTAGGAAAAACTACGAATCATAATTTCTTCTAACTATTGTTTATTATGAAAGAGCTGTTCGATTTGAAGGGGAAGACCGCGCTTGTTACGGGCGGGAGTCAGGGAATCGGCAGGGGGATAGTTCTCGCCCTTGCGGAATTCGGCGCGAATGTCGTCATAAACTACCACTCGCGCGACGCGGAGGCGTTGTCGGCGAAAGCCGAGGCCGAGGAGTTCGGAGTGCGCGCGCTGCTCTGGAAATTCGACCTTTCCAAGACGGGCGTGAAGTCGGCTTGGGAGAGTTTTGCGGCGGAAAACGACTGCCACGCCGACATTCTCGTCGCAAACGCGTCGCTGCAGTTCCGCCACGAGTGGGACGAAATTACCGAGGACGAATTCGCCGCGCAGATGAACGTAAATGTTCGTTCCACGCTCGAACTTATGCAGGCGACAGTCCCGTATATGAAACAAAAACGCTGGGGCAGGATTTTGAACATAGGTTCGGTTCAACAGGCGCGATACAACCGCAGTATGGCAATCTACGCGGCGTCGAAATCCGCGCTTGTCAATTTGGTAAAAAACGTCGCCGCGCGCGTTGCGCCGTTCGGCATAACAGTGAACAACCTCGCTCCGGGGGTGTTCGCCACAACCCGCAACCGCGAAGTTTTGGCGGACGCCGAATTCAGGAAAAACATAGAGGCTAACATTCCGCTCGGTTTCATAGCCGAACCGCGCGACTGTGCGGGGACGGCCCTGCTGCTTTGCTCCGACGCGGGGCGATACATTACGGGCGCGGATTTCTTTGTGGACGGCGGCTTCAGTTTATATCTTTAAACATCAAATACAATCAAAATATGAGTATAGACCAGTATAAAAAAGAAGTGGGAATGATGAACTTGGAGAAGTTGATTGAGTCCCGCGAATACGTTTCAAAAAAGGAGCTTCCCGTTCCCGACGCCGAGATTCTTTCGCGTTTTGAACAGCTCTACACGGGCGCGATAAGCGACGTTCTGCGCGAATTCTGCCTTCTGAACCAGTCGTTGCCGTGGCACATAAAGCCCCTGCGCGAATACAGGTCGGTCGCGGGGTTTGCGTTCACCGTCAAGAGCGCGCCCAACGTCATGATTAAGGGCGAGATGGATTTTAGAACAAAGATGCTCGACGAGCTGGGAGAGAACCATTTCGTTGTTTGGGATACCTCCAACGATCAGGAAGCCACCCTCTGGGGCGGCGTTATGACAGCTACCGCCAAGGGTAAAAAAGTAAAGGCGGCGTGCATCGACGGCGGCATTCGCGACACCCACCAGATTCTCGAAGCCGACTTCCCCGTTTTCTACAAATACAGAATTTCCAACGGAAGTCTGGGGCGTTGTCTGATAACCCACTACCAAGTCCCGATTCTCATCGGCAAGGTTGTAATCCGCCCCGGCGACATCGTTGTAGGCGACATTGACGGCGTAATTGTAGTTCCCCGCGATATCGCCTACGACGTTCTCGTCCGCGCCGAGGAAATCAAAGCCAACGAAAAAAAGATTTTCAGCTGGGTTCACTCGGGGCAGACAATCAAGGAAATTAAGGAAAAAGGCGGCTACTTCTAAATTTTTTATTTTTTAGAAGGGGCGGCAATCGGCGTAGCCGATATGCCTTTGACTTTTAGTTTAAGTTTATTTTTCGAAAGCGACGGGGGTTGGCGGTAGCCAATCCCCCTTTGTTTATTGGTTAAAGTTTTTTATATGTTCGAAAGCGTAGCCGATAGGCGGTAGCCTGTGCGGCTCTGTCAAGAGTTAAAGAATTGCTTTAAAAATTACAAAGACCGCGCGTATACATCGGTATACCGCGCGTCCTTTTCGCAACTCCTCCATGCCCAATCCGCAAAATCAATTTTTTTACATTTCCTAAAGAGGCGCGGATTGGCATAGCCAATTCCGATTTGTGCAAAATTAAAGCTGTGTTGTTAAACACAAGCCTTTCGGAATCCCGAAAGGCTTCTTTATTTTTATATTCCCCAAAGCGTCATTTTAAATGTTGGGCGAAGAAATTCTACGGGGCGTATGTCATTCCGCCGTTGATATTGATTGATTCGCCCGTAACGTAGCCGTTGCGCAGTGCGAAAATCACGCCGTCGGCGACTTCGTCGCAAGTGCCCGCGCGCCGGAGGGGAATCATGCTCATTTCAAGCTCGTAGCGTTCGGGAACTATGCGTTTTTGTAAATTTTCCGTGGCAATCATTCCTGGGGCGAGTGTGTTGGCCGTAATCCCGTGCGCCGCCCCCCTGAGCGCGAACGAACGCGTCAGCGCGTGCAGCCCCAAATTGCCTACCGTGTAGGCTACCATGCTCGGTTCTGCAGGATAATACGCGCGCGCCGACGAAACGTTTATTATTCTTCCCCAGCCTTTGGGTTCGGCGTATTTAAAAAATTCAAGTCCGCACAAATACGGCGCGCGCAACTTTACGGCAATATTTTTGTCCCACCATTCGGCCTCCGATTCGTCGGGACGGCGCGACAGTGGATCCACGCGCGCGTTGTTTACAAGCACGTCTACGCCGCCGTAGAGTTCGTTGAGGTCGGCAAACATTTTTACAATCGCGTCGGGATTGGAAATATCGCAGACATACACCGCGCCGTCTCCGCCTTCCGCCTTGATCTCGTCTACAACAGCCTGAGCGCGTCCGACGTTGCTGTGGCAGTTTACCACAACAAAACAGTTCTCCGCCGCGAGGCGTTTGGCGATTGTCTTCCCGAGCCCCTGCGAAGAGCCCGTTACCAATGCAACTTTTTTATCCATAAAAAACTCCTTCTTTTTAATTCTTCCCGTTGCTCGGAGTATAGATTATAAAAATGCTTGACCGTTTTTCCATCTTTAAATAATGATATGCTTTAAAAGAAATGATATGGACGCAAAACGGAAGTTCATCTGGAAATACGCCGACGACAACGAAATGATTTTCTGGCCGAAATCGGCAAAATGCAGCTTTCTTACTGGCTCTTCAAGGTTGATTTCCGAAAGCTACATACAGCGCGGCGGCGGGCGGAGGGGAAAAATAGAGGCGGTCGGCAAAAACGTTCCGCCGATACTCGAGCACTTCGGAATAGTATGGGCGGGCTTCTCGACAATGCCTAAATCTTTCTATCAAATTATAGGGAAAAGAAAATATTTTATGTTTTTTATTGTTGAAGACGGAAAAATGCCGCTTTCGGTCGGCAACAAAAAAACTGTTCTCTGCAGGCACGATTTTTTGCTTATTCCGCCCCGCGTGGACTTTGCGAAAATTTCAGTCGATAGGGGATATGCATCAACCCTTTGGGGCTTTTTGGACACTGAATGGTTCAGGAGCAAACGCGGACTTGCGGAGGTGGAAATTTACAGAAAACTCGGGTGCTCGGAGCTTGTTTTGCGCATCGTCCGCGCCTACGAATTGGGGGCGTATTCGGAAAACTGCAATACAGAAGTTCTGTGGAATTTGGCACGCGCGCTTGTTTCGGTTTTGAAGAAAAATTTGGATACGCCGCCCGCGCGCGATGTTAGGAAAATACGCAAATTCATCGACGCGCTCAAAAGGGGAGAATCGTTCGGCCTTACGCTTTCGGACGCCGCGAAAACGTTGGGCATACAGCCGTCCGCACTGAACGGCTATTGCCAGACACAGTATTCGGCGAGTTTTTCAAAACACTTGCAGTCGCTGAAAATGGAATCGGCCCTCAAGCGTTTGGAACGCGGAGAAAGTGTCTGCGAAACCGCCCGCGGCTTGGGTTATGCAAACCAGTTCGTGTTTTCGCGCGCGTTCAAAAAACACTTCGGAAGTTCTCCCAAAAACTTTGTCGGGCGTTGAAACGGCGAAGCGCGCGCGGCTGATTCGGCGCGTATGCGCAAAAAAAGGCGGCTCTTTCAGGCCGCCTTTTTTTGCGCTGAAATTTCGGCGTTTACTTTCCCAAATTGCCCCAGCAATCGACCGAACGCACCTTGTATTGCGAAGCGTCGGTTGAATCTACTTTGAACTTTGTGTCAACCGTGGAGGCAATCTGCTTGCCGTTTTTGTAGATTCTGTAGTAGCGGTGCTCGGGCGTGCGGTCGGGAATCCAAATCAGATTTCCTTTGTAAATTGAAACCCCGTTGATTGCCGCGGGCGTGCGGTCTTGGTAGTCGGTCGTGAAGAAGCACACAGACTTCGCGGGGATTTCCGCCGTGAAAGAGTCGCCTTTGGGGACAATCGTGCACTTGGCGTCCTGCAAATCGTTGAATTTGTTTTGGGGGACGTTGCCTGCCTCGTAGACATACATTCTCAGCGGCTTTACGATTTTCTGCTTGCTGTCCACCGAAATTTTCTTCGCGCCGCCGCGGTTGATTACCACTACCGACATCGTTCCGTCGCCGTTTTCGACCGCGCCCGTGCGGACGGTGTAGTCGGAGGAAACGGAGGGTAGCACGGTAGAGCCTGCGCGGAAAAGCTTCGCCAAATAGCCCATTGCGTAGAGTTCGGGATACGCCGAATAGTCTCCCTCGCGCGAGCCCCAGCGGAACATTCCCCACTTGTTGTATTTTATGTCGAGGCGGTAGACGCAGCGCGCGGCCTCGAAAATTGCCTGCTGGCGGGGCGAGTGCCCGTCTTCGACAAGGAAGGGGTCGGGGTAGTCGCAGAACGACCACGAAATGCAGCCGAGCGCGCCCGAGTTCATCGCCGCAACGCCCACTTCGAGCTTCGCCAAAACGGCCTCTTTGGCGGTTTCGGGCTGGCGGACGTTGTAGCTGAAGTCGTCAACCATAACCGGCGACGAGTTCCAGACCGAGCAGAACCCGTATTCGCCCAACAGGAAACGCTTGTTCTTGCGCAACGACATTCCCACGAGCTTGTCGAAATATTCCCTGTATTCGCCGTAAAGACGCAGGTCGTCAACGCGGCGTTTGTAGACATACCAGTGCGCGCAATAAAGCCCGACGTATTCGTCCATGTTGTCGATTGCCCACTGGATTGAGTCGATTCCCTTTTTGAGGTTTGTCGTTACCGCAACGTCTGTGGCTATTATTTTGATGTCAAGCCCGCGCTTTTGGAACGCCCAGTAGAGGGCGTCATTGTATTTTGCAAACAGGGGCATGTTGCCGATGAAGTAGTCGAACCTGTTGCCCGAACCGAGCTCGTTTGTCAGACAGTAGTAGCGGATTTTTCGGCAGTCGCGAACCTTTATCAAATACTCCAGATTGGCGGCGATTTTGTCGGCGTATTCTTCGGGGTTTATTTTCTCGGGAAACGACGGCATGGGGCCGGGGCAGACGTAGAGCGTGGTGTCGGCAAGCCTGAAAGTTTTGTCGTAGTAGTCGGCGAACCTGTCAAGCTGCGATTTTGGACAGTCGTAGTTGGCGGTGTAGACGCGGCAGAACGTGGGCGAAATTTCGCGGAATGTTTTCAGCGCGCGCTGGTTCATGAACGCGTCGTCCATAACTGGCGTAAGCGACGCCTCCGAGTTCTGGAAACCGAACCCGCCGAAGAGCCAGCGCATGATGGGCTTTTCGATTTTTATCTCCGCCGTTGATTGATCGGAACTTGCCGACGCCGCTTTTGCCTGCTCCGCCGAGAACGCACACGCCCCGAGCATTGTGGCAGCCGCCGCAATAAAGATTTTGCCGTATTTCATATAAGATAACCTCCTTGTCGTTAAAATATCCGACGCCGACACCGTCGAAAATGTTCCGTGCCTGCCCGCCGATACAGAACCGATTTTACAAAACCCTCCTCCCCTTATCCAGCAAAAATAAATGATATACTTTATGAAAAATGATATGCTCTTGCTCCGTTCATACAAAACCCAAGAACCGCCCCAAATAAATATACCGCCACACCCGACCTAACTTCCAGTCCCGCAATAGTATTGTAAATACTGTAGTCAAGAAAAATTTCCCCAACTACCTATATTAGAATATATAAACTACTTTCCGCTTCAGTGTATCTTCCCCGCTTCGAGACAAATAAAAATGCCCTTAATTTCTGTATTAAATTGATTCTTAAATAATTAAATGATTTTATATGACTACAGTATTTACAATACTATAACCTATTAGTCATACAATTAAAACAAAGGAATCAATATGGCAATATACGGAGCAGGATCTGTATGGGAATCGGGTGAAGAAATGGAAAATTTCTTTACTAACAATAATTTTGCTTTGGGGTGGAATTATACACGCGCAGAAGATTTATATGGACTTATATCCTCGATAAAAGCCGGCGACATTATTTACCTCAAATCAAAGTCCCCAAAATCTTCGAGAATGAATGTAAAGGCAATAGGTATAGTTACTGAACCTTTTGTTCATCACTTAATTGCCAATAATATAGAGTTTGGCGTGTTGATGGGAATGAGTGGGCTTACCATAGGAGTTAAATGGGTTGTGAAAATACCGTTTGAACTGAAGATAGAAGAAGAACATGGCAAATTAACAACTTTCCGCCCGTCAACCTTCTACGAAGAATTTCTTCCGAGTGTCCAACGTGAAATAATAAACCATCTAACCAATCAATTTTAACTCAACAAAATATAAAAATGAAAAAAATATTATTATTCATACAAATAGGAATTCTTTCATATTCGGCGTTTGCGGAATATCGTCGTGATTATGAAAATTATAATGGGCAGGACTTAAGCAATCGTGTTTTTGACGGCGGAAGAAACTCTGAAGTTTTTTTTAGGTATACTACTTGGGTAGGCGCAAATTTGTCTAATTCTAGGTTTGGGGTTGTTTTAGGGGTATTCCCTAATCAGTACGGACAAAAAATTTATCTGACAGGAGCTGACTTTACAGATGCTAACCTCTCTGGTGTTTTATTTGACGCCAAAGAAAATGGTTGTAGTGCGCAGATATTTTTAGATGGTGCAGTTTTTGAAAATGCTAATATTTCCTATGCGAAATTTTACGGTGCTTCTGGCTTTACGAAAGAGCAACTGTATTCTACTGCAAGTTATAAAAACAAGAATCTTCGAGGAATAGAACTTTCGGCAAAAAACTTAAGTGGTTGGAATTTTTCGGGACAAGATCTTACTTCGGCGGATTTTAGTTCTTCATCTCTAACGGATGCTGATTTTTCAGACTCAATAATTACAAATGCCTTTGTAGCGACAGCAAGTAAAGAACAAATATATTCAACAAGATCATACAAAGAAAAAAACTTAAGTGGAGTTGCGTTCCCTAATATAAGAGGTTGGGATTTATCGGGGCAAAATCTTATGTCATCGAAAATAGTCAACTATGGTGTTGATACAAATTTAACAAATGCTGATTTACGAAATGCAAAATGGAGAACAAGTGAAATATCTCCGTTTTGTAAAAACACCTTATGGACTGACGGCGAGATTAAGAATTTCTCAATGGCATCAGCTGAATATAGTTTCTCTATTCGCAAGTATGTTCCTGCCACAGAAGGAGGAGAGATGATAAACGCCAAGATTGTTGATGATGCTACAATTTCGGGCGGGGCGGTTTTGACGCTTGAAGAAGGGGCAATTTTGGAGGTAGCGGCGGGTAAAACGCTTACTGTATCTGACGGAGAAATAATCTTCAACGTAGATGCAGTCTCAAACGACACAAAGCTTTTACTCAATAGTGGTTCAAAGTTGGTTTTTGATTCCGACTCAAAAATAACAATAAACCTCGACGGCGAAATTTCGGCCGATGATTCCTACGTATTTTCGGTAATTCAACCTGCGTCAGATTCCTACATTTTGGGAATGGATTCGATACAAAAGGAGAACATTACGCTCAACGTAAACGGGGAAGCCTATGATGCCGACAAATGGGGTATTGATTATAACCCCACAACAGGCAAATTTAATATCAATGTGAACATTCCCGAGCCAGCGACCTACGCGGCAATCTTCGGCGGTTTGGCTATTCTTTTAGCTTTCGCGAAGCGTCGCCGATAGGCGTTCGCCTATGCGGCTCTTACAAGAGTTAAAGAGTTGCTTTAATAAATACAAAGACCGCGCGGATACGTCAGTATGCCGCGCGGTCTTTTTTCAACTCTTTCTTGCCTAATTTGCAAAATCAATTTTTTAACTTTCCTAAAGTGGCGGCGGCGGGCAAAGCCCATTCGACTTTGCCTGTCATTAAAGTTGCGCTACTTTAACCAAAGTGCAAAGGCGAATTGCCCAAGGCAATCGCCGCCGCTTACGAAAGGCTAAACTTAAACCAAAGAGTAAAGGCGAATTGCCCAAGGCAATCGCCGCCCCTTTCGAAATAATAAAATATTTAGAAACCTGTGGAGAAGAATTGGAGCTGGTAGGGGAGGGCGTTGTTCCAGTAGGGAGAGTTGTGTTTGCCCGGGCGCGAAGTATAGTCGTGCGGAATATTGCGGTAGAGCAGCTCCTTGTGGAGACGTTCGTTGACCTTGAAGAAGAAGTCGTCAACGCCGCATTCAAAGGCAATCCTGATTGAGTTCGGCTTGAGAAGATGAAGCTGGTTCATTACCGTATGCGATTCCCAATTCTGCCAGTTTTTTGCCGAATCGCCGAGCGATTTCGCCATATCCCAGCTGTGGGGGAACGGGCGAATGTCAACGCCGCCGCTCATCGAACCGCACGCGCCGAATTTATCCTGATGGCGGAAGCCGAGCCAAAGCCCTCCATGTCCGCCCATGCTAAGCCCAGTGATGGCTCGCCCTTTGCGGTCGGCGACAGTTCGGTAGTTGGCGTCAATATAATCGATAAGCTCCTTGGAGACGAAAGTTTCGTATTTCAATTTCGGGTCAACGGGGCTGTCCCAATACCAGCTGCGCTGTCCGTCGGGACATACAATAATCATGCCGAATTTCGACGCCAGCTTTTGGAGGTCGGGCCTTATGCGCGTCCAGGTGAGGTGGTTTCCGCCGAAGCCGTGGAGCAGATAGAGCACGGGGAATTTTTTGTCGGGGTTAGCCGCGTAGGCGTCAGGAAGGACTACTACATTGAGAACGTCCTTGTCCATCGACTGGCTGCGAACCGGAACAACCGAGACGTTTTGCGCGGCTTCCTTTACCGCCGATTTTTGAGCCGCTTGGGGCTGTTGTGCCGATACGAATGCAGGGGCGAACGCAAGCACTGCCGCCGCAAACAACGCTTTCAGAATGATTGATGTTTTCATAGATTCGGCGCGTTTGTATGCTCTTTGCGCGAAATAGTCAACAATTAAGCGGACGGAATGAATCCCCTACGGGGGAACGGCGTTTGTTGTATTTGAAATTTTTTCTGCGGAATCGGGCGAACTCGCGCATAGGGTGTTTGCCGCGTGCGGCGGAACGCATGGCTACAAAGTTGCGGCTTCGACGATTTTTTTTGCAGTCAGCCCCGCGAGCGATTTCGTGGAATACCCTGCGGAATTGACGTTTAGCCGCTGGGTTGCGCCGTCCGAATTGCGCTTTATTTGCACCGTAACGGAGGCCTTGATTGCCGAATTTACCACAGAATACGATTCCACAACGGCCGAAATTTCGTATGTATGCGTCGGCTTTTTTTCGTGCAAAAGCTCGGCGATTTTTGCCTCAAGCGCGTCGCGGAAATCGCGGGCGGGGTCGGTCGAAACAATTTCCGCCGACTCCACCACAACAGTGGGAGCCGCTTCCACGACAACCACTCGCGGCGGCATGATTACTATTGGCCGCGGCGCGGGTCTGTGTCGGGGCGGACACGGCGGAGGTGGCGTCGGGCGGGGAGGGGCAAAGTGCAAAGGCCGCGGCGGCGGGCAGGGGCGCGGATTTATAACTATGCGCGTAGACCCGAACGAGACAGAGCCGAACGCACGGGCGGCTAAAACATCGGTTGAAAGCAGACCGCACACCAAAGCGCATGCAAGCGCAAAATTTATATTTTTCATATTGCGTTAAACGCCGAATGCGCGGAAAGAGTTTCGTCCGAAAAATTTTTGCGGCTTCGGCGGAAGGCGGACGGGCGCGGGCGAAGGAAGGGCTTGCGGTCTCCGTATTCGTTGAAATGCGAAAAAAAGGCGCACCACTAAAGGCGCGCCCGAGTTCCGTTGAATAAAAGTTAGAATTTGAAGCCGAACTGCGCGCCGACAACGTGAATGTGTGCAGCGTAGTTGCCCGTGAGCGTGTTTTGAAGCGGCGTGCCCGCGTATTCGGTTCTGTTCATCGCGCCGTCGCCGAGCACGAAAATGTAGCTGTAGCAAAGGTCTATTGAGTAGTTGCCGAAAGAGTAGCCCAAGCCCGTTGTAAGCCACAGTCTGTCGGAGCAGGGAATGCGCGGCGTGCGCAATTCGGCGGAGCTTACGGGGCTTTCGTCGTAGCAGACGCCCAGACGGACAGTGAGGTTTTCGACGTATTCGGGGTAGTAGTGCATGCCTACCGAAACGCGCGAAGTGTCTTTCCAGTTTTCGTCAATGCGGACGCCCGCTTCGGGAATTACGAGGTCTTCGAACTGCGACCACGTCATGTAGGAATACCCCGCCATAATCGCGAACTCGCGCAACATTCCCCAGCCGCGCTGATACCAGCCTATATCGAACGTGTTGGGCATGTGCATATCGGCGGAAATCGGGAAATTGTAGAGCGTGCCTTTTGCCGTTCCCGTAAGCTCGTGCTCAACCGCGCTGCGCCAGTGGAAGCCGAAGCGTCCGTTTTCGGCGTATTTGATTGTAAAGCCGATGTTTCCGCCTACTGCTACGTCGTCGCCCGAAAACCTTTGCCAACCGCCGCCGAGCACCGCGGGAACTGCGTTTGTGAGTCGGCAATAGGCGTATTGCGCGCTCACGCCGCCGCTTACGGAAAGCCAGTCGGTTATTTTAAAGGAGACGCTCGGGTTGATGTCGACAGTCATCAAATAGCTATGCAGACCCTGAAAGCCGCCAACCCAGTCGCTGTTGTAGTCCGATTCCAAGCCCCACGGAGCGGTTATCGAAAGCGTGCCGTCAATTCTGTCGGTGAATTTGTGCGCCACGAAAAGCTGCGGAACAACGGAAGCCGCCGAGCAGTCGCCCTCCTGATTCGTTCCCGTCTGCGTATACGGGTTGCTTGTGCGCGTTCCCGTGCACCAAAGCGTGGGAAGAACGCCGAAAACGCCCGCGTCGACGCGCGTCTGCCCGACCTCAAGCGGCATAAACGCCGCCGCCGACGGATTCCAGAACGCACAGGTTGCGTCCTGATTGGCGTTGACGGTCGCTCCCGCGACGGCATTGCCCATATTCGACGCGCCCTGTTCCAAAATCTGGTAGCCCGCGCCCATTGCTGTGTTTAGTGATACGGCAACAGCTGCCGCAAAAATAGTATTTTTTATGTTCATTGCGGCATATTGAAAATGAACGGTCGTTCACTGTCAAGCAAAAAAGTGAATGCCCGTTCATTTTTTCGATAAAATATCGGGCGGCGGCGCGGGGCGGTTTGGCGATTAATTCGGCGTTTGCAAAATAAAACTCTTGATAAAATTTCGCCTTAATCTATAACAGGCGCACAATGACTTCCACGCGCGAAAAAATCTTGAAGGCGACTTTTCTGCTTATGCTCGAAAAGGGATACGACAATATTCTCGTCTCCGATATCCAGCTGCGGCTCGGCATTTCGCGCGGTTTGCTATACAGGTATTTCAGGGGGAAGTCGGAGCTGATTTTCTGCGCTTGCAGCGAGTTTTTCTACAACCGCTTTTTCGATGAAAACATAGACTATTCGCAAATCACCCTGCGCCAGTTTTTGGATTATGCGTTTGCGGCAATGCGGCGGTTTACGAACATAGACGGGCACGAAGTTCCGATGTTGAAATACAATACGCTTTATTCGGCGATGTTGCAGACAAACAAAAAGTTCGCCGCAGAGGCGATGGTGGAATTCGGCAAGGCGCGCGCGGTAATCGACAACGCAATGCGGCGCGGCGAAATAAAGACGCTTCCCGATAACTTCGTAGGCGGCACAATCCTTGCTATCTTCGGCAGGACAAGCTACATTACCGAGCCGCCCTCAAATGAATATGTCTGCAAGCGCATTGTAGAGGACATCGACAGATTTTACGATTTAATCAAAAAGTAGGACTTATTATATGGCGAAAAAAGTTGCATTGGTTCTTGCCGGAAGCGGCGTCTACGACGGCTCGGAAATCCACGAGGCGGTAGTGTGCATTCTCAATTTGCAGCGGCTCGGGGCGGAAATTTCGTTCTTCGCGCCCGACGTCGAGCAGGCGGATTGCATCAACCACTTCACGGGTGAGCCCGAACCCGAACCGCGCAGCGTGCTTGCTGAGTCGGCGAGAATCGCCCGCGGGAAAATCGCGCCGCTTTCCGAGTTCGATGCCGAAAAATTCGACGCAATCGTTTTCCCGGGGGGCTTCGGCGCGGCGAAGAATTTGTGCACTTTCGCGTTCGACGGCGCGGACTGTGCCGTCAATGCCGACGTCAACGCGGCAATCAAGGCAATGCTTGCTCTCGGCAAGCCGCAGGCGTTTTTGTGCATTGATCCCGTTGTTGCGGCGAAGGCAATCGGCGGCGGCGTTGAGCTTACAATCGGCAACGACGTTTCCACAGCGGCGGCAATCGAAAAAATGGGAGCTGTCCATATCCGCTGCCAGCCCGACGCGTTTGTTGAGGACGAAAAACTGCGCGTGTTTTCTACGCCCGCGTATATGCTTGCCGAATCCGTTGCGGAAATCGACCGCGGCGTGGGGGCTATGTTCAAAAAAATGCTCGCGTAAAATTGGAACGGCGGCGCGCGCGGTTAAAAAAATCCCGTTATTTACGAAATAACGGGCATGAAGACAGTGTTCGCCGCTTTGTTTGCAGTTTCGGCAGTCGCAGCCGTTTCGTGTTCGGGAGTCGGCCCCGAAGAAATAAAGACAGCCGAGGGGGTGGATATTATCCGCTACATGGGCGTTTGGCATGAAATCGCGCGCCTGCCCAATTCCTTCGAAAACGCCGACTTGCGCAATGTCAAAGCCGCGTATGTGCTGGATTCGGACGGCACTGTGCGCGTTGTAAACTCGGGCATAGACGCCGACGGGAAACGACGCTGTGCCGAGGGACGCGCATACGCGCCCGACAAGTCGGATTTTTCAAAATTGCGCGTCAGTTTCTTCTGGCCGTTCCACGGCGATTACTACATTTTGGAGCTTGCTCCCGACTACAGTTGGGCGCTTGTGGGCGGGCGCGATAAACGTTATTTGTGGGTTTTGTCGCGTTCGGTTTCGCTTCCCGAAACGACTCTTTCCCGAATCCTCGGCCTCGCAAGAAGGCGCGGCTACGATACCTCCAAGCTTATTTTCCCGCGCCGCGTCAGCGTAGAACAAAATTAGACACGAGTGCTTTTTCATTTCTGCATTCGGAAAATTGTGCCCATTTTACACGCCCGCCGAAATTATGGCGGAATATTTTCCGATTTTTTGCGAAACAAATATTTATGGATATTGTTAAGCCGTTTTATTGTTGACTCAAATATCTGTTATATCATATTGAGTTGCGGTTTTGGGACTTAATGATAAACAGGACTTTCATATTTTTTGCGGGGGCGTTTTTGGCGGTGCTTGCGCTGTCGGCGTTGCTTCTGTTTGCAAAAAGTTGTGGGAAGGGGAAGATTTTTGTAGAGGAATCGGCGCGCGCGGTCGTAATAAAAAACGCCGACAGGGGCGCAGACAGAACGCAGTCGCCGAGCGGCGGAGAGCGCGGCAAAGGCGGGGTGGGCGGCGCGCCTTCTGCCGACGCGGAAAAATCGAAACCCTCTGCCCGACATGGCGATACTCCCGAAGAAAAATCTGTTCCGCGCGACGCGTCGGAGTCGGACGGACACGTTGTGGGAACGCGCAGTTTTAAGATGCCCGACGGCGGAAAAATCAATTTCATAGAGCTTTCCGACGGCGCGTTCGAGTCGGGCGGCGCGCCTGTTTGGCGGGTCGAAAGGCGGCGCGTAGACGCGCCGTTTGCAATGTCGGAAACGGAAATCACGCAGGCGCAGTTTTCGGCATTTGTCCAAAACGCCGCCTGCGTCTTCGGCGGACACCCGCGGTATCCTGCAGAAAGCGTTTCTTGGACGCGCGCGCGGGAGTTTTGCGCCGCTCTCACCCGTTATTTGAGGCGCACGAAGCAGATTGCCGCCGACGAAGCCGTAGACCTGCCCACGGAGTTCCAGTGGGAGTATGCGGCGAAATCGTCCCGCGCCGAAGTCCCCGCCGAAAACAGGCGCGACAAAAGCGCGAAGTCGCCGCGCGCGGTGAAATCGGGCAGGCGGAACGCATGGGGATTTTTCGACATGTCGGGCAACGTTTCGGAGTGGTGCAGAGACTCCTATTCGCCCGACGGCGCGTCGGAGATTTCCTCCCAGCGCGCTTCCGACATCAAAATAGTAAAAGGCGGCGATTTCACCACAAAATACACGCCGCCGTCGCAAAGATGCGGACTGCACAAAGACGCCAAAGTTTCAAATGTCGGCTTCAGAGTAGTTTTGGAAAAAAGAAAGTAGAATATGTTCTGGAATAAAAAGGAAAACAAACTGTATATTATGGACGCCGAAAGCGGCGAGCTGAACTGGACCGACAAATGGCCGTATTACATGGGGGCAACGGACAGCTCCGATATGCAAATACGCGCCGAGAACGTTCGCGCCGACGCGTCGCTGCGCTTTCTTTCCGACGGAAACATTTTACAGATGAAAAATTCGGGGCTTACGGGCTCGTTCGACTTCAGTCCGCTTCCCAACAACGCCGAAGTTTCGAAAGACAAAATACATAACGCAGTCCTGTGCGGAAAGCCGTTTTTCATTCTCTGGACAAGCCGCGGAATGGGCGGATTGTCGGGCGTAAACGTCGGGAAATGGACGGCGTTCAAGCCCGAGACAAACGAGATTTTGGCTACGGCCACCTCGTTGCGCGGTTTGGGAGGGGAGCTTTTGAACGCGACATCCACGCTCGATTCGGTCGCCGTCATTCCCGAAGGCGCATCGGTGGGCTTTTGGGCGAAAGACATCTTCGCCGATTTCGTTCCGAAAACCCCGCAGCATATGTCGAAAAACGGAAACGGCTTCGGGCAAGTCCAAAAAATCGATGAGGATTTCGGCGAACTTGTGTGCCCGTCGTGCTGGCTGCGTTTTAACCGCGACGAAATAAACTACATTGCAGTCCACGCAAGCCTCACCGGAGACCCCCTCATGGGCGAGGACGAAAAGCTGCGTTTTCTTCCCACCGAATACAACGCCAAAGGGCTGCCACTCGACCCTATGGGCGTGCCCGCGCACGAAATGGCGTGTCCGCACTGCCACAGAAAACTGCCGTCAACTTTTATGCAGATGCGCAACCACATAGTCTCGCTTATAGGCGCGCCCAGCAGCGGGAAATCGTATTTCCTTTCCATTCTTCTGCACGAGCTCCCCAACGCGCTGTTCAAAAATTTCGGCGTGGCTCTTGTCGATGCCGACCCGCCGCTCAACGCCGTTATGACCGCAATGAAGAACGAGCTCTTCGCCGTTGACGGCAACGACAAACACTTTCTGGCGAAAACGCAGCTTGAGGGCGGAATGTATGACAAACTTGTCCGCCACGGCAAAACGGTGTCGCTGCCGAAGCCGTTCATCTACGTTCTGCGAGACATGAAAGACTACGCCGACCAGACTTCCGTTACTTTCTACGACAACGCCGGCGAACACTTCGAGCCGAGCATTAGCATTGACGACTCCCCCGGCGCGCTGCACGTTGCCGCCGCCGACGTGCTGATGTTCCTTTACGACCCGCTTACTTCCAACGAATTCAAAACGCGTCTGTCCAAGGACATCGATCCGCAACTGTCCAGAAATATGTTCGACCAGCAGGACACAATCCTCGCAGAAATGGCAAACCGCATAAAGCAAATCCGCAATACTTCCAGCGCGTTCGACTTGGGCATTCCGTTCGCCTTTATGGTCAACAAATGCGACGCCCTCGGCGGACTGTTCGATATGTCGCGGCTTGAAGACCCCCTCGCTTCGGGGAAGTGGGACAATTCGGCGGTTGATAGAAATTCCGAAAAAATAAGAAATTTTCTTGCCGAGTATGTGCCGAGTATCGTAGTGAATGCGGAGATGGTCTCCAAAAATATAAAATACTTTATGGTAAGCTCTTTCGGCCGCGCCCCCGGAAAGATAGTCAATCCCGACGGCAGCGAATTCCTCGCGCCGGAAATCTCCAAAATCCGCCCCTTCCATGTCTGCGACGCCTTTATTTGGGCGTTCGCCGACATCGCCGACGCCCCGATAGCCAAGGCGGTTTCGGGTGGCGGTTCGGAAAAAACGGCGTTCGTTTTCTAACCGACAAATATCACTCAAATGCCGCAACAACTCGTCTATACAAGCATCGCGCGCGGGCTCGATTTCGGAAGGTCGGGCTACTGCACGGCGGCGCGCACAGCCGATATGCGCAAGCCGCTGATTGCCGCGCTCGAGGGCTTTTCGCGGTTCGATTTCGCCAAGGGGCTGCCGAAGGCAATCTTAAGTTCCAGGGTTGTGGAGTTGGGCGCGGACAGGTTCTTTGTATGCTCGCGCACGGCGGACTGCGGGTTCGACTACACGGGCAGGACGAATTTTATTTCGCACCACGTTGTGTTTTCGGAGGACGAGATTCCACGGTTCGGCTCGTCGGCTGATTTCGCGGCTAATTGGACGGGCTGGAGAACGTCTTGGAACGAATCCGCGCGCGTGCTAACCGACGCCGATTTTGCGCCGTTTACGCCCGACACCTACGGCGACGCCCAGTGGCGTGCTGTTTGCGGGAGGCGGCCAATGCCGCTTGGATACTCCAAACATCTGCTTTTCAGAAATACCGGCGAACGCGTTTTCCTGAAACTTCTTGCGGAGTCGATGGCGCGCGAAAAGTCGGCGTCGTGGAATTATACTTGGACGACGCGCCTGCAAAACGGCGAGTCGGCGCGCGAATTCAACTTTATTCTTGCCGACGCTCAAACGCCCGAAACAGTTGCGGAATTCAAAAACTTCGACCCCGCAACATTCGTCTGCGCGCAGTCGGAAAAATGGGTGTCCGAACCCGAACGGCTGGTATTTGCCGGTGCGGAACTCAACGCGCAACGGGCGGCTAAGGCTGCGGATTTCGACTTCGAAAAACTCCCGAGGGCGTCGCGTTTTGGCGGACTTGTGTTGCCTATTTCCGCCTTTTCGGCGGTGCTGGTTGTTTGCGGGTATTTGCTCTTTAGCCAGTTTTCCGACGATGCTTCTTCGGTTGAAGTTGGCGAGCCTTCCTCGCCGAAACATATTGACGTTTTGAGTCCCTCCGCGAATGATTCCAAAAACGATGTTGGGGAGGCGGGCGTTCCCGAAAAAGTTCCGTCCGCAACGCCCGAATCTACGGACAAAAAGCCCGCCATATTTGAACAGCCCAAGCCCGCCGCCGCGCCCGTTTCCGAAAAGGAGACGGCGAAACGACAGATTGTTGTTTCGGCTAAAGCGCAAAAACTCAAGCGCATACTCGGGTTCGGCGGTGCGGAATGCGCCGACATTCAGTGCGTGGTCGTGTTTGTTGCGGGCACTAAAGGCACGTCAAATTTGGGCGGCAACGTGCTCGGCAAGCTCAACAACGAAATAATCCGCGACGGCTCGCCCGTGAAATCGGGTGTTCTGTATAAATACCCCGCCGAAATAGCGGGCGTAAACTACGGCATACTCTTCATTGAAGACGAAACAAAATGGGCGTCGCGCGAAGCGGAAATTTCGGAAATATGCAATATTAAGGGCGGTAAATTCGGCATTGATTTTTCGCTGTTCGATACACCGCATTTTTATACATCAAACAAGGTCGAATTGGTATTCGACTGGAACATAACTTCGCCCGTTTGGGTTTCGGGCGGAGATTTGCTGGCGTGCAATGTCGAAAAAAAGCGCAAAAAAATTCTCGCTACAATCGGGGAAATAGCGGAATTGGGCGGGAAAATAGCCGCTAAGGAGAAAGAAATTGCAAAGCTTCAGCCTGCCGAAAAATCAACCGCCAGACTCCCCGAAGAGTTTGTTGAATATTTAAAGCGCGGCAATCCCGAGCTGGCAAAGTTTGCGGAACATACACACACTAAACAATTCATAAAAGAATGCTACGGCAAAGATGCTCTTGCGGCTGATAAATTAAAAGGCGTTCCCGTAGGTTTGAACAAAGAACGCATAGAAAAAACACTGGGCAGCAAACTCGGTTTTGAAAACAAAAAACTTGAAGAATTGAAGAAGCTCTCCAAAGAGGAAATTTCCAAAAAATTCAAAGCCAAGAATAACGACAAATTGACTGAACTGAAGACCAAGATAAAAGGCCTTTTCGATGCCATGAATAATATAAAAAGTCCCGATTGTTCGCGATATAAGGACTTTCAAGAACAACTCGACAAAATTAAAAAGATAAAGAATTTCCCGTTTTCCGACATCACTGCGCTTGGTGATTTTCATGAAACAAAAAAAGTTATTTCAGAACTAAACGACGCTTTTACGGAAAATGAAGAAACAAATAAAAATACCCTTTGGATCTCAATTAAAAACGATAAAAAGCGTGGCGCGTTTAATGCGGTTAAAGGCAGTGTAAATAAAGTTATAAAAGAGATAAACAAATCTATCAACGAAGACGAAACTTTGTTTATGCTCATTAACCGCGAAAAAATTATTGAAATAGCAGATGAGCTTTTAGCCGTTGCGGAAGGGCAAAGCGGGGCACAGGCGCGGCTAAAAACAGCCCAAGCTGAAATGGAAAAGCTCAGAGGGGAAAGAAATGCCAAGCTCAATGCGCTGGCAAATTTGCTCAATCGCGGCGGTGCGGCAGAAGAGTTGTCCGCGGACGAATTGCACAAAATAAAAGCGGAAGTTCAAAATTTCAAAAATTCCGACGTGCGCGGCACGGTGAGGATAAAATTTAAGAAAATCGAAGAATAAGGTTCAATATGCTGAAGAAAAGTTTGTTGATTGTTGCGTGTATTGTGATGTTCGTGGGCGGACTGCGCGCCGAAGATATGTCGGGATACTACGAAAAATTCAGGTCGTCAATCGTCCGTGTTTACAATGGCAGTTCACACGGAACGGGCTTTATAATCAACAACGACGGCTACATTATTACAAACGCCCACGTAACTGCGCTCACTCGGAAATATATCGACAAAGAAGGCAATATATGCACTGAAATGTTAACCGATTCAGAGGCGGATAATCTTGTAGAAGGCAAACGCCGCTACTACATTGTAATGCAAAATGTGGGCGGCGAAATTTACGCATACCGCGCGGAACTTGTAGCCGAACGCCGCGCGCTCGATTTAGCTTTGATAAAAGTTTCCAATCTGAAAGAATGCCGCCAAATGCGCCTATCGGAAAGCAAACCGAAAGTCGGTGAACAGGTCGCCACAATAGGTTTTTCGGGGCTGAACGACGATGAAGAAAAATGGGATAAGTGCGTAAAATTTCTCGGTCTTAAATTAGTTTCGGACGAGGTAAGGTGGAAATATTGGCTTGATTCAGTAAAAAAGGAGGTTGAAAATATTGAAAATCCCAACTGGCGCGTTAAAGCTTTGGAGGTTCTCAAAAAAATCAAAAATAACGAAGAGGTTTCTGCCGAAGAGGAAAAGTGGATTGTAGAAAACGGGCTTCGTGATTTAATAGAACAAGTCAGTAAAAAAGTAGACGTCGATGTCTCGAACACCCAAAACGTGTGGGGATTCAAAACTACAGCGTCGTGTCCCGAAATTACAAAACTTCCCGAGGAGTTTAACGATATTGCAAACCCTGCATGTGGAAATTTCGGCTCAATAGAAAAACTTGCAACCGATGAACATTGGGGGTTGGATTGGAACAGCCGCGTAAAAGTCATACAACACAATGCGGTTTCACGGCACGGAAATTCCGGAGGTCCTCTTTTCAACAAAGACGGTCTTGTTGTCGGAGTTATTACGCGTGGGTTTTCCGGAGAAGAAAATACGGAGGTTCACATGATGAAGGCTTCGGAAATTTCGGAGGCTATCAGGTTTTTGAAGGGCAAGGGGGTTGAATACAACACGTCCGCGTCCGACGATTCAGCGGTTGCCGAGAATTTGCCCAAAGAGGCGGCTCTCGTTAAAGTAGCGTTTGACAACGACGGCACTTCGGTTGTAAAAGACGGCGTTTTCACTTCGGCTGCCGGCAAAATTTTGGCGCGCTTCGACGACAATCTCGCCTACCAAAACGCCTACGCAATATATAAAATCGGCGACACCGCCTTTTCGCGCGCGGTAAAGCTTGTTCAAAAATTCGCCGACGGCAAGCTTGCGCTGTTCGAAGTAATCGACGCCCAAAACGCCAAATTCCCGTTCTTGGGGAAGTCGGATACGGCGTTGAAAAAATCGCGCGATTTCTCCATTTTGAAGTCCACCGCCGACATTCAAAAACTGGTGCGCGGGTTTGACTACAGAAAAAATTCCTCCAAGAAATTGGAAGAGTCCGGGGCGAAATGTTTTTCGTCAAAAGACGTGCCAAGCCGAATTGAAGATTCGGGCAAATTCGGGAAAACAACAGTGTTCATTGCCGACGGCGAAAAGTCGGACGGCGGCGCGGTTGTGGATTCGAACGGGAAGCTTGCGGGCGTTGTAATCGGCGCGGACAAGAACGGCAAAAACATAATCGTTCCCGCGTCGGCGTTCGAAGCCGCGTTCTCTTCAAGCAAAAAACAGGCGCAGCCCGAAACAGTAGACACCTCTTGGCGCGAAAAATTCTTTGTGGGCGATGTCGTTGTTTTCGTGCTGATTGTCGCGGGAGGCGCGCTGTTGTGCGTCGCAATTTTTCTGGTATCGCGCCGCCGCCGCAACGTTTCGGGCGCAAGGTTGGAAAATTTCGAATCCGCGCGGGAGACGGGCGCGGGGAACGGCGCATACGTGCCCAAACAGCTGCTTTCATACGGCGCGGAGGATTTGAAGTCGAAGCCCATTTCCGTCCGCAGCGTGGTGATGAAAATTGAGGACATTCTCGCCGACAAAATTTCCACCGACAACGTCGGCCTTTATAAAATTGCGCACGAATACAAAATGCTGCAGTCGAAAGCCGTGGCGCGTTTGGACAAGTGTCTTGCCCTTGCCGATATGGGCAAAAGGCGCGAGGCGTTGATGATGATGTCGGCGTATCCGTCGCTTATCGGCATAATAAACGAGCTTCAGTTCCCGCAGCTTGAAAAGTGGACTATCTACTGCGCCCGCGCGGGCGCGCCCGTTCCCGACAGAATCCCCAACGAGCGCATCGACAAGGTAAACGACCTCATCACCGAAATGCGCAACGCGCCCGAAGACCACTCGCAGCAGCTAAGAAAATACATGGCCGCCAACGAATTCGAAAGGGCGATAGAGCTGCTCGAAATGGACTTGGCGGTTTCGCCCGACGACCATATGATTATGCGCCGCCTGCTTGCGGTAAAAAACAATTTCCTCGACGCGCAGATAACAAAAATCAGCGCGCTTGCCCAGCGCGGCAGGCACGCCGACGCCGTCGCGTTGTTCGACTCCTTCCAAGCTCGCATTCCGCAGGAGCTTAAAGACGCCTCGCCGCGCTGGGGAAAGATGTTCGCCTACATTCGTTCGCAAAAATTCGCGGTTGCAGAGGCGGAAATGGCGGAGCTGAAAACCGAGCTGGAGTCGGCTAAGGCGGAGGATTGGCGCAAAATATTTGCAATCCTTTCGGCAATCGACGGATATGTGGAGGCGTTCCCCGAATTGGGCGAAACGCTCGATTCCGCCGTCGTAGCGCAAAAGCGCGCCCTCGCAGAGGAGCGGAAACTTGAGCATGAAACGCGGGAGGCGTTCAGGGAATCGTGCGGCGAGCTCGACAAATGTCTGGACGCGCTGCGCTCGCTGTTCGAGCACGGCAAAGTCTCCCGCGAAGTGCTGGTTGACAACCTCGCAGTCTTGGAACGCGCATGGAATGCGGTGGCAGATTTCGGCAGGGACATTCCCGACGACGTTTCAGCCCGCTACAAAAAGGGCGCGAACTTTGTCCGCAACGAAATACGGCGCATTGACAGAATAAGAAAGGCGACGGTATTGGGCATTTCCGCAGTGGCGTTCCTCACGGCGGGGGCAGTCGGCGTAAAGTGCTATCTGGACAAGCTCAGAAACGGCGCATACGCCGAATACAACGCGCTCTACAACAAGCACGCAGCCGCAAAGATTCTTGACGAAACGCTCGCTTCTGTCGACGCGCGATACGTTAAATACGCAAAAATTCCGCAGTTCGTGGAAATAAAGGCGAAAATAAGGGAGAAAATAGACGCCGAAAACAGGCGCGAAGACGACCTGAGAACTTTCGTGAAAAACTGCAGCGAACCCGTCGAGCTTAAGCCGCAAAGCGACGCGGTGAAAGCCCGCGAAACTGCGTTGAACGCGGAGTTTGCAAGGCTTGCGGCGTCGTTGCCGGAATCGTTCGCCGAGGAACTCAACGGGGCGAAGGATACGTTCGATATCTCTCTTAAAAAATACAGGGCGTATATCGAGGGTGTCGTATCGGCAAAGCGCGCCGAGATTTTGGGCGAAGTCCGCGCTTCCTACGCGGAGCTTAAAGATGGCTTTTCGCGCGGCGAGTTTGACGCCGGGACCGTGAAAAAAGTGTGCGACGGAATTGCCGCCTTCGAAAAAACCGCCGACAAGTATGTAAAAAAGCCGTCGAAAAGCGATACCGAGGAAATCGAAAAATACAGAAGCGGCGTGGAGCATATGCAGCGCATAAGAAAGGACGTCGATTCAGCCCTTGCCGAGCTTTCGGAAAGTAAAAACTTTTCCGCGTATTCGGCGGCGGTCAAAAAAATAAACCGCCTATGCGAAAGCAATATGCCCGACTACAACGTCTACCAAGCCCTCAACGGCGGCGAAGAACGCGTAAAAACGCTCAAGCAATACTGCGAGCATCTGTATGCAAGCCGAAGCGGAATGTTCTCGCTTCTGTGGAGCGGATTGGAAACGTATTTCGAAAAGGGGAAGGCTTCGCCGTTGCCCAGCCAAAACAACGGAGGCAATTTGAATTTCCAAAGTTTTGTTTTCGGCGAAAATTCGGAGGCGGGGTTAATCGCAAAAATCAAGGAGTTGTGTCCCGAAAACGACCTGAAAATGTATTCCTACAAGCGCGAGTGGTATACCGAAAACAGCGGCTACAAGCCGTGGAAGACGGACGTCGTATACACCGTGGGAGAAGTCAGGGAACAGCGGTCGCCCCTCAAAGGCGTCGGCGCAAAATTCCGCGGCTGCGACGTTCTCGAGGCCACAAAAACTACCTATTCATACATCGTGGTTTCGGAGTCGTCGGCGTTCAGAAAGAACCCCGTGCCGATTGTAAGGGAATTCGAACACATAGTCTATGCCGACTCCACGGGGCAGGTCGATTTCGGCAGGGGCGCAAAGCTATCCGACGGCGTGATGTCGCCAGAAAGCAAAATTCTCGAAAAAATCCGCTCCGACAGCCTCTCGATTACCGTCGATAGAATGAAAAACGAGCGCGTGGAGATTTCGCCCGACGTTTCGTTCATGAATCTTTTGGGCGACATTGTATACGACGGCGAAATCCGCGAAAACTTCAAGTTCTACGCCCTCGGGAAAATGCTCGACGCCCTCGCCCAGTTCGCTCCGTATGGGTCGGGGTATTGGTTCTCGCCGACGGCGGTCCGGCTGAACAGGCTTTTCCAGAAAGACAACAAGTCTTTCCTCTCGCGCGGGTCGTGGGCGTTCGGCGAAACCGAAGACCGCATCAAGGCCATTGAGCTGTTCCCCACGCGCTCGCTCGAAGAGCGTATGGAGTTTCTTACGGCGAATAAAATTTCGTTTGCAGACGAGGCAAAACTTACCGCAAAATGCGTGAAGAAAATGCGCAATCCCTCCGTCGAGATAGTCGGCGTGTTCGATGTAGACGGACGCCCTCCCGCTTCGCTTAAACTTGAGCGGGACAGACTGTATATTTCGCTCGATTCGCGCGGGAAAACCGTGTGCGCCGACGCCTCGGCATTCAAGTCGCTGCGCGGGCTGGCTCTTGCGCCGATAGTCCGGATGTATACCCCGCGCGGAATGGTTGCCGATGTCGCGCAGGCGGAGGAACTGAATTCCGAAGCCCTTGTGGATTCGGTCTGCAACTATCTGTTTGGCTTCAATCCGAAAAACAAGTTGGAACGCAAAACGCTCGACAAAAACGTCGCAGTCTCCAAAAAACTCGGCACAATCACGATTCCGCAGCTGAATATTCCCGAGCCGGGAATCCCGCTTTCAAAGGCGTTGCGCTCAATCGCCGCGCTTTCTCGCCAGCACGATTCCGCCGGAGGCGCAAACGTCAAGGGCGTTGACATAGAGTTCAAATCCGACTGGGATATCCCCATTACATTCCGCGCCGAAAACTGGAACGTGGGGCGCATACTGGCTTTTATCTGCAACAAATACGATTTCTCCATGAAGATAACAAAGGCTAAAATAGTCATAGAGAAAAAATCTTTGCGTTACGAAAACTAAAGGATTTGTCATGGCAAACAACACAAAAGGTAAAAACGATTTCTACGAACTGTCGTGGTGCGATACCGACATTGAAAACCGAATTGGACTGGGCGTTTTCCGCGCGGGGAAATACACCGACGTGAACATATTCATTTCGCTGATAGTGGGAACGCTGTTTTTCGGCATCATCTATTGTGCGGTGGAATTTCTTTCGCGGCTTGACGTCCGCGCGATACAACTGATAAACGAAAGGATTGTTTCTGGCGGGGTTATTTCATACATAACGCTGTTTTTCTTCGCGTGGAGTCTGGCGGTTCTTTTCCTGAAAAACCAGAAACTCAAAACGCAGCGCGCCGCCCTCGGCGTTTCAATAGTTTCGCAAAACGACAACTATTCGATAAACCAGCAGACCGCGCTTGCAATACTCAAACGGATACGCGACAGTGTCGACAATCCCAAACGTTTCATTTTGTTCTCGCGCATAGAGGCAGCCATTTCAAACCTCAACAACATTGGCAACATCGGCGACGTTTCAAGCGTGCTGTCGGCTCAGGAGAGAGCCGATCAGGAGCGGATAGACTCGAGCTTTGTTTTGCTGAACACAATCAACTGGATAATCCCGATTCTCGGGTTTATCGGAACGGTTCTCGGTTTGGGCATTGCAATAGGCGGCTTCGGCGAAACAGTGAAGGCGTCGCAGGACTTTTCGGCGATAAAGGAGTCCATTACGGGTATTTCCGCGGGGTTGGGCACGGCGTTCGACACCACGCTTGTGGCTCTTGTAGCGGTCGTGATTTTGCAGTTTTTGGTTTCGCTGCAGATGTCGAAGGAGCTGGCGTTTCTGGAGGAGTGCTCGCTGTATTGCAGGGAGAACATTTTGGCGAAGCTGAAAATCAGAAAGTAGAATGAAACAGGCAGTCGGCAAGCCTTCGCTTTTCGCGTTTCAGGACATAATCACGAGCGTCATAGGCGTGTTCGTGCTTGTCTCCGTCCTGCTTGCGCTGTCGATTTCCGTCGAAACTCAGGACATTGCCGACGAACAAAAAAAACAGAGAGATTTCGCCCAGATAAACCTCTCCGCAAAAATCGAAAAGGCGGTCGGAGAGCTTGAGACGCTGAAGTCCGTCCGCAACACGGCGGCGGAGCTGGCGGAAATGCAGAAGCTTGTGCTTTTGAAAATAGCGCGTGCGAAGGAGCGCATAAAGATAATACTTGCGGAAATCGAGCGCGCCGAGCAAATGCTGACCGACTCCCCCGACGAGTCGGCGGCAAAGGAGATGGTCGAGCAGCGCAACGAGTCAATCAAAAAGACGCTCGCCGAGCAGAGAAGCGAGCTTGTCGGGGCAAAGCGAAAAGCCGAAGAGCTTAAGGAACAGATTCGGCGTCTCAAAAGGGAAATAACCCGCCGCAAAGACGCTCTTGTAATCCCGTCTTCGGGCAGCGGGAAACTCGGGAGGCTCGCGCCCGTGTGTATTGTGTGCTCCGCCGACAGGTTCGAAATTCTCGGCACGCCGCGCGTGTTGGACTTCTCGGCTCTGATGGCGTATTTGGCGTCATTCCCGAAGGACTCTTCATACATACAGTTCTTTTTTCGGCCCAGCGCGCGCCCCGAGTATTTCGAGATAATGCGGGAGTGCAAAACGCGCGGCATAACCTTCGGGGCGTCGGCAATAATGGAGGACGAAAGGCTGGTTTACGATGAATAGAAAACTCGGAGACAGTCTCGATATGCTTTTGGACGCGATGTCGAACGCGTTCGGCAGCATTATGCTGATTGCCGTTTTGCTTGTCGTTTCCACTTCCGACTGCACGAAGAAAATTGTGGAAAGGCTCGCCGACGCGCAGGTTGCGGCTATTGAGTCTTCGCGGTTGGAGACGTTGGCAAGGGAGATTGATTCGCTCAGAACGGAAATTGCGGCTCTGGAAAAAACGCCCAAAGCGGATTCCTCCGCAACGCTCGCAGAGCTTTCGAAAAGGGAGGCGGAGCTTTCGGCGAAACTCGACGAAATCTTGGAAAAGGTATTGCAACGCTTCGCTTCCGCCGAAGCCCCCGACGTTCCCGCCGCGCGCGAGCTGCAAAAGACGGCGGAACAAAACAGAATGCTCGAAGAGGAGGCAGCCGCATTGGCGCGCGAAAGAATGGCACTCGAAAAAAAGCTCGCCAAAGTGAAGGCGGAGGCTGTCGTAGCCGACGTGTCGCCGCCTGTGATGGGCAAAAGCAACTTGGGCTTTAAGTGGGTAATTATAAGAAACGGCGTGCTCTTCCCGTATATACCCTCCTCCAAAACGGTCGTGAAAGCGGGCGACAAAACGTATCTTGTGCCCGACTACGATTTCGGTCTGAAGACGGGCAACGGCGAATTCGAAAAGTATTTGGACGGCATTCCCGAAAAGTGCTTTATATCGTTCATGGTTGCTCCCGACGAGTTTTCAAACAGGGCGTTGCGCGCGGCGATAGAAATCTTGAGAAGGCGCGGCATTGGATACTTCTGGGCGCCAACAATCAACTTCTACATGGAAACATTCAGTCCCAAGGGGTGGTCTCCAGACGGCACATATTAGTATGCGAGGGAATTTTTTTGCGGTTTTGTTTTTTGCGGTTTTCGCCGTTTTGGCTTTTGCCAACGACGAAATTTTCGTCCCCGACATCGTTTCGCCCGACGGCACAATTCCTTTGCCTACGCCGGGGAAAGCAGCGAATGGAGGCGCGGGAGAAAGCCAAAACGGAGGTTCGGGCGGTGGTTCGGGTGGCGGTTCGGACAGCGGCGGCGGAGACGGCAGGGTGAAAATAGAGCACGAAGTAAAGAAGATGAATGGGCGCAAAGGCTATGCTCACATCTGCCTCGTCCTCGACGCGTCGGGTTCGATGTCGCCTTTCCGCGACGAGACGGTTGCCGCGTGCAAGCGTTTTTTTAAGTCGCAACTGAAAATAGCGGGGGAGATTACGCTCGAGATTTGGACGTTCGGCGGAAACAAAATAGAGAAAATTGTCAATTTCCAGAGGCTGCGCAACAGGGACTATTTCAGGAAATACCATTGCAGCGGCGGAACTCCGTGCTTCGACGCCGTTTTGAAGGCGGTTGGCAGTCTGGACAAAAAAATCGCAAAGCTGGCGGGCGACGAAGCCGAGCACCTGCGCTTGGGAACGCCGCGCGACAATCCCGAGACTGTCATTTTCGTCGTCTTCACCGACGGAATGGACAACGAAAGCCGCGCGCGCATTGGCGATGTCAAGCGGGCGATTTCGGAGCGTTCGGAGCAGTGGAATCTGCTTTTTATCGGCACGGAAAGGTTTTCGCGGAACGTAGGGCTGCTTATGGGCTTCCCCGACAAAAACAGCTTCCACATCATAATGGACAACCCCGTCGACATCAAAAGAATCTGGAACGCCATCGACGAATTTTCCCGCCGTTCGCGCGGCGTGAAATAACAGCCGCCGCGCAGTTGGAGGTTGTGCCGTGCTGTATGGACGGCTGGCGTTTATTCGCGCCGCGGGGAAGCGGGCGTTTGCGCAGATTGCGGGCTTTGCCGAGCTTCGTTTGCCGTTCATCGCCTGTTTGCGGCAGCGGCAAAACATGGCGGAAGCGGGGATTTTGAAGGGCGCGCACGGGGAAGCCCGCGCCTACTTCGCCTTTTTCGGGTCTCTTATCGACGACTCGCAAATCGAAACCTTCATCGGCAGCCTTATTTTCTGTATTCTGTGCGTCCGGTGCCTGTCGGCTTCGGCTATTTTTTTCAAAATCAGTTCCGCCGCAATCTGTCCCATTTTTTCGGCGTCCTGCTCGACGGTAGTGACCTTCAATATTGAGTTGTGCGAGTTTATTATGCCCCCGAAGCCCGTAAGGGCGACTTCGTTGGGGATTGAAATGTTCAGCCGCTTTAGCGCGAAAAGCGTGTGGTCAACCAGAATGTCGGTTGCGCAGCAGACGGCGTCGGGGCGGTTTTTCTTGGAGAAGAGTTTTTGCATTTTCTCGAAGGCGTCCTTCTCCGTATTTTGGCAGTTTATGTAGGCGAACGGCTTTATGCCGCGCTTTTTCAGGGCTTCGAAAAATCCGATTGTTCTGCCGCGGTTTTTCCATTCCTCGTTTTCGCCGCAGACGTATGCGAGCTTTTTGTATCCCTGCGAGAGCAGGTGGGCGACGATTTCGCCCATAGCCTCTTCGCTCTGCCAGCCGACGCAGTCGGTTTTTATCCCCTCTATTATGCGGTCTACAAGCACGAGCGGGCACTTTTGTTTCAGAATCATCTTTGCCGACGACGCCGAGAGTTCGGAGCGCAACGAGGGCATCATTATTATTCCCGCCACTCTGTGCCCGAGAAGCATTCTGACTTTGGCCGCCTCAACTTCGGCGTCGTCGCGCGAAAAGCACAGGAATACGTTGAAGCCGTGTTTTGCAAGCGTCTGCTCAACCGCGTTTATAACGCGCGGAAAGAACGCGTGTATGATGTTGGGAACAACCACGCCCACGGTGTCGAGCCTGTTCATTACAAGGCTGCGCCCCAGCATATTCGGGTAGAAGCCCAGTTTTGCGGCTATTGTCTCCACTTTCTTTTTGGTCTGCTCGCTGCAGCTTTTGTTGGAAAACACGCGCGACACCGTCATTGTGGAAAGTCCGGCAAGGCGTGCAATTTCTTTCATGTTGACTTTATCGTTCATGGCGTGGTGCGTGTTGGCGCGGGGGAGAATCCAAGTTTCTTCCCCTATTTATCGGGCTTGCGGTGAGGGTTGTCAATCCGATTTTACGACCATAAGTTCCGGTTTATAAAAATTTTTAAAAAAAATTACTTGACTTGCCCCGTTTTTTGTTAACGATAACGCAAAAAATCGGTGTTAACGTTAACAAAGCGCGTTGGCGCCATTGTTTAAATTCCCAACAAACAACCCATAACGGATATATGAATATGAACAAATACATTGCGTCAATCGGGGCGGCGGCGTTGTGCTCGCTTCCGGCATTCGCCGCCGACTTGGAGGTTACCGCTGACACGAACTGGGGCGGCATTGCATCGGGCGATACCATTTACTTCCTCGGCAACGATCTTACACTCAAAAGGTCCGGCTGGCAAAGGGATCTCAACAGTATTACGTTCAATGCGGGGCCCTATACCGGCAACAAGGTTTTGATGACTTCGGACTCGAATTATTTGCAGTTTAACTCGGGCAACTCGATAATCGGCGAAGGCGGCAGCATAACTTTTGAAGCCGCCGACGACGGCGAAAACTACGCCGAATTGCGCTTTAGCGGCAACAATGTCTCAATAGACAACGCAAACGTAACGTTTAAGGCGGGCGACAGGGGCGTTTCCCTAAATTCGGCAACGCGCGCAATCTCCCTGACCAACGGCGCGGTAGTCAACATAGACTTTTCGGGCAAAAGCATAGAAGACGGACGCAGCTTTCTCCTTCAAGTGCAGGACAAAAACGCCGCAATCAACTTCGTCGGCGACCATTCCGAATTCAACAACATCGCGTTTTCGGGCGTCAACAGGTCGGTAAACGGCTATGCGGTCAATTTCCAGAATACGGGCGGCAGCATCAGTTTCAGAAGCACTGTTTTTTCCGACTTCGGGCGCGCCACGGTAAACGCAAACGGCAAAGACATAGTTTTCGACGCGGTCAAAGAAAATGCATATACCGCTACAAACTTCACAAACTACAAGACAATTATCCTCACCGGAACGGGGGCGCAAAATCTTAACAGCTCGAGTTTCCGCGGCGGTTCGGTTTTGATAAATTCCGCTACGTCGAAGTGGCAGGGAGATATTACGGTTCAGTCAACTCTTACTGTTGGCGGGGAAACCGATTTCACCTTGGGCACCGCTACGGACAATCCCATAATAGTATCGGGCGGCGGCGTAATAACGGTTAACAAGGGCACACAAACTTCTGCGAGTATTACATCGAATGGCTATTTCCAGCTCAACACGAATACTACGCTGGTTCTCAACAGGTCGCTTGTAAATGCCTCCAACGTTGCAATGAGATTGGGAAACAACTCCAAGCTGATTCTCAACGAAAAATCCACATTGGACACAGTTTTCACTTTGGTAAGCGGAGCCAAGGCGACGTTGGGCGTAGGCGCGGATTTGACGTTGAAGGGTTTCGATTTCGCCGCGGCGGGCTCTGTTCTTACGCTCGACTTTGCAAACGGGGCGGTTCTCGAAGTTTCAGAATTGCAAAACTTCACCGAAAACGGCGGGGTAATCAATATTGCCGGCGACATTGTAAACCGTTTCAAGCTTGCCGCAACCGACGAACAGAAGTCCGATTGGGAAAACCGCATTTTTGACACCAATGGCGACAAGGCCGCTTGGTCGAAAATCTCCGACGGCCTCTGGTATGTCAATACAGGCGCAGTTCCCGAACCCGCCTCTGTTGCCGCGGTTTTCGGCGCGGTTGCGCTGGCTTTTGCCGCATGGCGCAGGCGCAGATAATTTCAAAACACATAGTAGTTAGTGTTTTTTCATAGACATCATATCATTCATTAATCCTAACAAGGCTTCCGTTCGGCGGAAGCCTTGTTTTGTCCGAATTCGGCGACAAAAACGCGGCGTTCGGTGCAGCGCGTAATTTTTCGGGGTTTGCAAAGGCGTTTAATCGAGCCTGTTGAGGCGTTCTCCTCCGAGCCACGCGCTGAAGTTTTGCAGGCAAATCGACATCAGCCGCCGCCGCGCCGCGGAGGTCGTCCACGCAATGTGCGGGGTAATGAAACAGTTTTCGAGCTTCAAAAGCGGATTGTCGGGCGTGGGCGGTTCAACCGAAAGCACGTCCAGCCCCGCGTAGGCTATTTGGCCGCTTTGCAACGCTTCGGCGAGGTCGCGTTCGTCAACCAAGCCGCCGCGCCCCGTGTTGACAAGCCACGCGCCGCGCTTGAATTTTGCGATGTTTTCGGAGCGGACAAGCCTGTCGGTTTCGGGTTTGAGCGGGCAGTTGAGCGAAACAATGTCGCTTTCGGAAAATATTTCGTCGAGCGTTGCAATGCGCGTGCCGTCGAAAACATCTCCCGCTTTTTTGCTCGGCGAATACGCTATTGTCTTCATCGAAAACGCGCGCGCAATTTGCGCCACTTTCCTGCCGATTGCCCCGAACCCCACTATCCCGAGCGTTTTGCCCGCAAGCTCAGTTTGCGGCGAAAGGCAGTAGCAGATGTCGGGCGACTTGCACCAGTCGCCGCGCCGCACCGATTGCGCGTGGAGGGCGACGCGGTTGGAAATATTGAGAATGTGCGCGAAAACTTCCTGAGCCACTGAGTCTGTGCTGTAGGCGGGAATGTTTGTCGCGGCAATGCCGCGCTTTGCGCAGAGGGGCACGTCGATATTGTTGAAGCCCGTGGCAAGCACGCCTATGTATTTGAGCTTCGGCAGGGCGTCGAGCTGCTCGGCGAACATCGGGACTTTGTTTGTGAATACTGCGTCGGCTTCGAGCGCGCGTTCGATTATTTTGTCTTTCGGAGTGCGGTCGAAAGCGGCGACTTCGGCATACGGGGCAAAGCAGCTCCAGTCGAGGTCGTCGCGCGTCGTCGTGTAGCCGTCGAGAACGGCGATTTTCATCTTTTTGTCCATAGCACAAGTGTGCGCGCGCAAGAGGGCTTCGTCGAGCTTTTTTATTGGCAAAACTTCGGGGCAAAATATCGCTTTCCCCGCATGAAGAAGTTTAATTTGACCGGGGTTGCCGTGCCCGCGCCGAGGTTCGAAAAGATAAACAAGTGCGCAAAGGGTGTGAAAGTGGACATACCCATACAGTCGCTGCTCGTCATTCCTACCCGCTTAAAAATCCCAACGACATGGAGCGCATTGTCCGCTTCGACTCCCTGCCGACGCTCCCGTTTAAAATGTATTCGCGTCCGAATAAGATTTTGTCTCTTGCGCGCGACGGCGGTCGGCGCAGAGTCGATTTCAAAACGGAAGCGTCCTGCGGCGGCAGTTTCGCCGTGGAAATTCAACGCAAACTCGAGCCTATGCGCCCCCTCGTGCCCAAGTTTTTCAAGTAGCGGCGGCGGTTTAACAGCGCGGCGGTTGTGAGGGGAAGTCGCCGAGGTTTGCGGCAAAATTGAAGAATTCGGCGTGGGTCGAAAACACCTTTGCGCGGCGGGTGTTTGCAAGCAGCCTTTTCGAATTGTATCCGCGGGCAATAAGGGCGCAGTCTACGTTCATGGCTTCGGCGGCGTCCTCATCGTGGAGGGTGTCGCCCGCCATAATGGTTTGTTCGGGGCAGACTCCTATTTCGCCGAGGGCGGCAATATGCGCTTTGGCAAGTTCGGTTTTCGAATTCGCGTAGATGTCTGAAAGGCCGTCAACGCGCGCGAAAAATTCGCCCAGTCCGAACGACGCCACTGCGCGTTTAAGCAGGGTGTCGTTGTTTGCAGAAAGCACGCTTTGGGTGAACCCGAGCCGTCTGAAATCCTCCAAAACCGACGGGATTTCGGGGTGTAGGGCGCATTGGGGTAATAAAGACAAGTATTTGTCGATGAATTTCTTGCCTATTACGCGGAAATCGGTTTTTTCGAAGTCGAAACCGTGTTTTTTGTAGAAATTTATTACGGGGAAGGAGAACTCGTCGGTGTATGTCTGGAAATCGACTGAGGGCAGGGCGTATTCGGAGGCGATTGAGTTGAACACGTCGAGACTCAGCCGCGCGTCGTCAAGCAGCGTGCCGTTCCAGTCCCAAACAACGTGTTTGTAAAATTTCATATTGCACCGATTGTGCATTCCGCGGCGGTTGTGTCAAGCGTGCGTCGGCGCGAAAATGTGTTCGCTGCCTTTTGAATTGTAGCTTGTCAGCTGCCTGTTCGGACGCATAAACAAACGTGTTGTTTTTCCGCCCCGCAATCGGGCGATATTTGCGCTCCGAGCTATGTGTTGAAAAATTGTGCCAATGCAAATTTCAAGTGCGGGCACGGTATATTGCGTTGTCTTTGCCCCGACACTGTTTTTTCAAAAAAAAGCTTGCGCTACGCGCGCGTGTGTGTAGGAATGGACGCTTCATTTTTTCGATGTCTGCCCGCATTTTCAGGTGCGGAAACTCACGGACGTCGGAAAACACACTAACAATCAACCCGTTTCCGCAAGGGAACGACACAAGGAATATAATGAGTAACATAATGGAAGAACTGCTTGCAAACAGCAGTTTTGCGGAGCTTAAACAAGGCTCTATCGTCAAGGGTAAAGTAATCGAAATCCGCCAGAACGAAGTAGTTGTAGATATCGGCGGAAAGAGCGAAGGCATCGTCCCCGTGGGCGAATTCGTGGATATCAACGATATCCAAGTCGGTCAGGAAATCGAAGTTCTGCTCGAAAAGCTCGAAGACAGCGAAGGCAACCCTGTAATCTCCTACGACAAGGCGCAGCAGAAGAAGAATTGGGAGGAAATCCTCGCCAACTGCAAGGAGGGTGCAATCCTTCCCGGCCGTGTAAAGAGCAAGGTCAAAGGCGGGTTGATTGTAAGCATCGGTGTGGATTCGTTCCTGCCCGCTTCGCAAATCGACGTTCAGCCCCCGAAGAATTTGGATCAGTATGTCGGTCAGACCTACGACTTCAAAGTCGTCAAAATCAATGTCGAACGCAAGAACATCGTTGTTTCGCGCCGCGAACTCATCGAAGAACAGCGCGCGGAAAAACGCCGCAAGCTCCTCTCGGAAGTCAAGGCGGGCGATATCCGCAAGGGTATTGTCAAGAACATCACCGATTACGGCGCGTTCATCGACCTCGACGGGCTCGACGGCTTGCTGCACATCACCGATATGAGCTGGGGCAGAATCTCGCACCCGAGCGAAATGCTCAAGGTAGGCGAAGAAATCTCCGTCATGATTTTGGACGTCGATACGGAAAAAGAACGCGTATCGCTGGGTCTTAAACAGACAACCTCCAATCCGTGGGAAAATATCGAACGCCGCTATCCGGTGGGCGCGCATGTTCGCGGTAAAGTCGTCAACCTCGTCAACTACGGCGCGTTTATCGAGCTTGAAGACGGCGTTGAAGGCCTCGTTCATATCACCGAATTCTCGTGGACAAAGCGCATCACCAAGCCCGGCGAAGTTCTCAAAGTCGGCGAAGAGGTTGAGGCCGTTGTTCTCAATGTGAACAAGGAAGAGCAGAAAATTTCGCTCGGCTTGCGCCAGCTTGAAGAAAATCCGTGGAAGAAGGCAGTTCACGAATATCCCGTGGGCGCGCGCGTTCACGGCAAGGTTCGCAACCTCACAACCTACGGCGCGTTTGTCGAACTCGGCGACGGCATAGACGGTATGATTCACGTTTCCGACATGAGCTGGACGCGCAAAATCAACCACCCCAGCGAAATGCTCAAGAAGGGCGACGAAGTTGACGCAATCGTCAAGGAAATCGATCCCGACAACCAGAGAATTTCCCTCAGCCTTAAGCAGTTGACTGCCGATCCGTGGGAGGAAATCGACTCTCTGTTCAAGATTGGCGACCTCGTAAAGGGTAAGGTAAGCAAAATTACCAACTACGGCGCGTTTGTCGAATTGCAGAACGACATCGACGGCCTGGTTCACATCAGCCAAATCAGCGAAGAACACGTCGATAAAATCAAGAACCACCTCAAAGTGGGCGACGAAGTTACCGCGCGCGTTGTGAAAATCGACCGCGACGAACGCAGAATCGGCTTGTCGGTCAAGGCCGCGCAGTATGATTCAGCGAAACTCGCCAAGGAAGTTGACGCCTTCGACAAGATTCGCAAAGACCAAGACCTCACGTCGTTGGGCGATCTTATCGACGAGGCAACGAAGGAATAGTCTTCCTTCTGCAAAATGCGGCACTCTTGCGGGTGCCGTTTTTTTTGCGTCCAAAGGACGCGGTTGTAGCGTAGGGCATTTTTTTGCCACAGCATACTTTGGCTTTTCACGTTGTAAAAACATTGCCAAATACATGCTGTGCGCCAGTATGCGGTAGGGGAATATTTTCTAGCGGCGCGGCGTTGTTTTGGTGGTCGTTTGCATTGTTGCGCCGGAGTATTGTGGACAAAGGCGACGATTTGGAGAAATTCGACGCGTTCGCCGCCGGCAAAAAGTATTGGGATATCGGCCCGACCGCGCATGCGTATCCGGAGAAAAACAATTCATAAAAAATGTCTTGACGAAATTTTGCGGCAGACTAACATTCACTGCAATTTTTCATTCATAAATGGAGAATATTTTGAATAGAAGGAGGTGAATTGAAATGCCAGTAGAAGTAAAATTACGCAAAGGCGAGGCTATGGAAAAGGCTCTTCGCCGCTTGAAGAAGAAGCTTGATAGAGAAGGCGTCATCAAAGACGTCCGCCAGAAACGCTACTTTGAAAAGCCCTGTGAAATCAAACGTCGCAAGCGCAAGGTTGCTGCATTCAATAATATGCTCCGTCAGCGTTACGAAAATCGCTAATTCAAAAAAAATCGGGCGGCTTTTTTTGCCGCCCTTTTTTTGCGCCTATACAGAAGCGGGTTTTGCCCGTTCGGCGGAATGATTCCCATACAAAAACGTGCTTTTGCGTGTCGCCTTTTTTGTATTTCGGGGAATGGAAAATTGCCTTATTTTATTTTCAAAAGCCCGCCCAGAATTTTTCTTTTGGCTTCCTTCGAAAGATTCGAATTCTGCACGTCTAACGCAAAAGCAGCCCTGTCGGCCGCGCTTTCGAGAGCCGTTTTCCGCGAAATTTCCGCGAGCAGCTGCTCGGCCTTTTGCGGATCTGATTGAGCGGCGAGGATTGCCGTTTTTACCGAAACGTCCGCCGCGCGCTCCCCGAGTTTTTGCGACACCGTTTTCACAAACTCAAACGCGTCTGCACTGCGTCCCGACTTCACGAGAACGTCGGCTATGAAAACCGCCGTTTTGGGGGAGTTGTCGAAATGCTTTACGGCAATATCGAGCAACGCCTTCGAGATTGCCGCGTTTTGCTTAAGCAGGATTTTCGCCGCTGCCGTGGCCGCGCTTGAAGTCGATTTTTCTGCCGAGGCGGGCGCGTATTTCAGAAATTGCCGCAGGCAGTCGAGGTTTGAAACGTCTATGCTCGAAACAGCCGCAACGCACGCCGCCCCGTTCCCCGAATCATGGGCGAGCGTCGCTATTTTCGCCATAACTTCGTTGCGGACTCCGACCGTCGATATTTGCCTTGCCACTTCCGTTGCGGTATCGAACCTGCCGTTTTGGGCGGCGTTTTCTGAGAGCGTTTTCACGAATTCGTCGCGCGTTTGCGGGTTTTTTATTTTTGCAACCGTTCCCAGTGCCGCAGCGTAGTTTCTTGTTTTTGTGAGGTTTGCCGCAAGGGTTACGAAGACTTTTTCGAGCGATTCGGGGTTCTTGATTTTCGCCAAAAGCTCAAGCGTGAGCGATTCGTCGCCGACTTGTGCCGCCGCCGCCGCCAAGATTGCGAACGCTTTTTCCTTAAGCGACACCACACTTATTTTGTCGGTCTGCGCCGTTGCCGAACGCAGTATTTCCGAAAATTCCGCGCGCCTTTGCTGCGGGACGATTTTCGCCTTCTCAAGCAGCGATTCCGCCGCGGAGAGGCTGAAAGAGGAGTAAACGGCGTTGCTTTTAGCCTCAGCCATCAGCTTGTCAATTTCGGGTTTTTGAAGTGTTTGCGGCGTTTGTTTAGGCTCGGGTTTTGCGGGTTGCGCCGCCGTCTTCATCGAAATGGGACGCGTTATTTTTACGGGAACGGCGTCTAATATTTCGGCTTTTTCGTCTTCGGAAAACTTGTCCGATTCCGCGACTTCGCGCGCAATGCGTTCGAACGCCGCCGCCGTTTCTGACTCCGTTTTTGCGAACGAGGCAATCGCCCACGCCGTCGAGACTTTTGCCAATTTGGGGCTTGCTATCGCCTTCAGAGACGGAATTATTTTTGTCCGCAACGCGCTGTATTCGAATTCTCCCACCTTCACGCTGCTTTCGGAAACGAGCTTAAGCGCAATGGAACTTGACGGATATTTTTCGAGGATTGCGTCGATTTTCCCGTCTGCCTGTCCGAAGTTTTTCAGGGCTTCGGCAAAGCGCGCGCTTTCGAAGAGCGCGTTCGCAGTCCGCGTTTGTTTCGCCGCTTCGACATACTCTTTCGTAGCCGATTTGTCGGGGTCGGGCGCGCACGCCGAAAGCAGGGCGAGCGCAAGCAGAAGGGGAGTTTTTTTCATCGTTTTCTAACGTCGGTTGTTTGCCATTGAAAGCATATACAAAAGCCAGCCCAGCGAAGACACAAACGCCGCAACGTAGGTGAACGCCGCCGCGTTCAGCACACAGGCAACGCCGCCGCGTTCGTCGGGTTCGACAATCCCGAGCGAATACAGATAGCGTTTTGCGCGGTTCGAAGCGTCGAACTCCACGGGCAGCGTAACAAGCTGGAATACGGCAAGCACAAGGTATATGCCCACCGCCACATATATTGTGGTTATGCTGTGGAAAAGGAAAAAGCCGCCGAGCATTACAATCGGCAGAAGTTGGCTTGCAAAATTCGTTACGGGCACGAGGGCCATTCTGAGACTGAGCGGAGCATATTGCGTTTTATGCTGCACGGCGTGCCCCGCCTCGTGTGCGGCGACTCCCACCGAGGCTATGCTTGTGCCGCGGTAGATTTCGCGGCTGAGAGCCAGCACCTTGCGCGTGGGGTCGTAGTGGTCGGTGAGTTTGCCGTCGATTTCTACTATATCGACATCGTCAATTCCCGCCGCGCGCAGGACTGCCTCCGCGGCGTCCCTGCCCGACAGTCCGTTGCGCGTGCGCACGCGGACGTATCTCTCGTATGCCGACGAAACTTTCATCTGCGCGTAAAGACCTATTATTATCGGGATAATTATAAAAACCAAAAAGTTCATATTTGTTTAGACCGTTTTTTGCGCCGAGATGTTCGCGCTTTTGCGGAGGTAGCGGACGACGTTGAATTTGCCCGACTTGGAAAGCGTAGTCGTTTTTCTGAAAAGCGCGCGGGTGTCGGGAAAGAATATGTCGCCTCGGGGGCGCATTTTCACGCGGCTTAAAACTATTTCTTCGCATAGGGGAAGGGCTGCTTTGTAGAGGCTTGCGCCGCCGCAAATCCAGACCGTGCGAGGGTCGTCGGCGTAGGCGTTGAGGCACTCTTTCAGGCTCGCGAAGGCGCGCGCGTTTTCGACCGCCGCGGGGTTGGAGGTTATCACGACGTTCTCGCGGTTGGGCAGCGGACGCCGCCCGAGGCTGTCCCACGTTTTGCGCCCCATTACCACTATTGCACCCGATGTCGTTTTCTTGAAGTGTTTGAAATCCTCCGAAATGTGCCACGGGATTTTCAGTCCGTTGCCGATTACCCCGTTGAGCGCGACCGCCGCTATTGCCTTTATTCTGCTCATACGGCTATGGGGGCTTTGATTGTCGGGTGTGGGTCGTAGCCCTCGATGGAGAAGTCTTCGAAAACGAAATCCTCCAAGCGCGCGCGCTCGGGGTTGAGTTTCATTATCGGCAGCGGGCGCGGCTGGCGCGAAAGCTGCAGCTTTACCTGTTCGAGGTGGTTTTTGTATATATGAAGGTCGCCGAATGTGTGGACAAATTCGCCCGCCTTGTATCCGCAAACCTGAGCCATCATCATTGTCAGCATTGCGTATGAGGCAATGTTGAACGGAACGCCGAGGAACAGGTCGGCACTGCGCTGGTAGAGCTGGCAGCTTAGTTCGCCGTCGGGCGAAACGTAGAACTGGAACATTGCGTGGCACGGCGGCAACGCCATTTTGTCAAGCTCTCCGGGGTTCCACGCGCACACAATGTGCCTGCGCCCGAATGGGTCGTTTTTCAGAGATTGTTCAACCTGTTTTAGCTGGTTGATGTGTTTGCCGTCGGGCGAAACCCAGTCGGTCCACTGTGCGCCGTAGATTCTACCGAGGTCGCCGTTTTTGTCGGCCCATTCGTCCCAAATGGTTACTTTGTTGTCGTTCAGGTATTTTACGTTTGTGTCGCCTTTTATGAACCAGAGCAGTTCGTGGATAATCGAACGGGTATGGAGTTTTTTTGTGGTCAAAAGCGGGAATGATTTACGCAGGTCGAAGCGCGCCTGCGCGCCGAAAACGCCAATCGTGCCCACGCCCGTTCTGTCGGAGCGTTCTTTGCCGTTTTCCAAAACGTGTCTGAGAAGATTGAGATATTCTTTCATTTGTCGGTTTCATTAAAACTAAAAATCCCATTTTTGGAAGAATAAAAAAACAAAAAAACCGAAAATTCAGAATTGGATTGAAAAAGATTTCGGGGCGTTGTCTAATTGGAGAATGGAGATATTGGAAGTCGGCAAAAACAAACTATACAGGATTGACGCTGGGGCGTCTACGTATCTGCTTTGCGCAAGGGGCGCGCGCATAATGAACTGGAATTTGTCAATGGCGGACGGCTCGGTTCGCGACGTAATCTACGCGCCCGACAATGTGGATTTGTCTTCGGTCGATTTTTCCGCGCTTCACGGCGGAATGCCCGTTTTGTTTCCGTTTGCGGGGGCGTCTTTTGCGGACGGGAAGGAGGGCTTCTGGAAAACGCCCTCGGGCGAAATTCTGCCGATGCGCAAACACGGCTACGCAATCGATGGCGACTTCGACATAATCGAAATGGGCGACACCTCTTTGAAGGCAATCTATAAGCCCTCTGCCGAAGCCAAAGCCGCCTATCCCTTCGACTACGAATTTTCCATTACATACCGCTTCGGAGAGCTTGCGTTCAACTGCGAGCTTATGCTTGTAAACAAAGGCGCGGAACCGATTCCGTGGGGGGCGGGGCTTCACCCGTATTTCCAGCTGCCGTGGCATGCGGGAGCTTCGCGCAAAGACTACCGCCTTGTCTGCGACGCCAAAAAGGCGTTTCATATACGCTCCGACGGTTCGTTCGAGCCTGCGGATTTGACGCAAATGTGTTTTGCCGACGCGGATATGCGGAACAGAATCCACACGAGACTGAAATCGAACGTCGTCCGCTTCGGCTCTAAAAACGGCGAAGAGGACATCGCCGTCCGCGTTGGGTTCGGAGATTCCTCCGACATTGCAACCACAATCGTAACGTGGACTGAAGGCGACGCCGCCAAATACTATTGTGTAGAGCCGTGGATGAATATGCCCAATTCCGCCTCAAAGCCCGTCCATTTTGTGGACGCGGGCAAGTCTAAGTCTTTCGTGGTGGAAATTTCGCTGATGTAATATGGAAGAGTTCAAATACAAACGCTATCACATTCCCAACGTAGTAAAGAGCCTGTGCGTTTTGCGAGAGCTTTCCAAGTCGCGCGCGGGACTTACCCGCGCTGAGATTGCGCGGAAAACGGGCTACACGGAATCCATTGTCTTCCGCATAATCTATACTATGCTCGACTACGGAATGATTGTAAAAGACCCCAAAACGTCGCGCTACAGTATTTCCAAAAAATTCATATCCCTTGCCTACGACGCCATCGGCGAGGAAAACATCATCTCCGCCGCGCACGACGTTATGGCGGACATTCGCGACACCCTTGTGGAGACGGTTATGCTCGGAATTTTGTCGGAGAACGAGGTGATAATGATTGATCAGGTTTTCGGCAAAAACTTTTTCAGTTTTACGGGCAGGGTGGGGCTAAAATGCCCCCTCAACAGTTCCGCGCCCGCAAAGGCGATTCTGGCGTTTCTGCCCGAAGGCGAAGTTGCCGACATCTTGGCGCGCGCGGAGTTTTCGCGCTTTACCGCAAACACCATAACCGACAAATGCCGCTTCTCGGACGAGTTGCGCAGCGTGCGCCAATGCGGCTATGCCGTTGATAATCAGGAGTATCTTAACGGCGCAAACTGCGTGGGCGTTCCGGTTTTCGACTACCAGTCTCGCCCCGTGGCAGCCATATGGATTACCGGCCCTTCCGACAGAATGCCGAACGCCGACTTCCCGAAAATCGGCGAAATTATGAAGCAAAAGGCAGCCGCCGTTTCAGCAAAGCTGGGCTACTCGCCCGCCGCCGCTACGGAATAACCGCCGCGGCGGAGGATTGACTTGCCCGCGTGCGGGCAAAAAAAAACTTGACATAGGTGGTGTTCTTTTTTATGGAATATTTCCCATGAAAAAGTTTTTATCTGTCATATTGTTGGGGAGTGCGGCGTTCTGCGCGTTTGCGGACGCCGGTTTTGTGAAAATTTCGAAGGAGAATCCGCGCTATTTCGAGGCGGACGGAAAGGCTTGGATTCCGAACGGATACAACGTCTGCTTTCCGCGCCCGTATTTCTACGACAAGTCCGACGCCGAGGCTTTCGCGCTCATCGAAAAGCAGCTGAAGGCGTTGTCGGAAAACGGGGGCAATTTTGTCCGCCTTTGGGTCTCTTCCGATTTCTACCAGTTCGAGACCGCGCCATACACGTTCGATTCCGCAAAATTGGCGCGTCTTGACAGGTTTATGAAGCTTGCCGAAAAACACGGCATTCGCGTAAAACTGTGTCTTGAACATTTCAGAAACGTTAAAAATTTTGTGCCGACCAGAACGGAACAGGGGCTGGCGTTGTATCGCTACATTTTTGCAAAGTCCATTTACGCCAAAGATTTTTCCTCAATGGCTGAATATTTGCAAAGCCCGAAGGGAAAGTCGTTCTACCTTGCGCGGGCGAAAGTTTTAGCCGACCGCTACCGCGACAATCCATACGTTTTCGGCGTCGAACTTTGGAACGAAGGCAACTGCGTTTCTGCGCCGCAATCGGTAATTATGAACTGGACAAAAGAAATGTTGGTAGAGATAAAAAAGCTTTTCCCGAACCATCTTGTGATGCAAAGTTTGGGCAGTTTTGCGGAATACAACAGCTATGAAAACTACCGGCTTTATATGGCAATGCCAAACAACGAAGTAGCCCAAGTCCACAGGTATCTCGACTTGGGCGCGGAGCTCGATATTTGCCGCTCGGCAGTTGACGTGCTCGCCGCTGACTGCGTGCGTATGCTGCACTACTACGCCAAGGACAAGCCCGTTCTGCTTGCCGAAACGGGCGCGGTAAAGCCCAACCACTCGGGCCCTTCCGAACTCTACGAAAAGGATAGGGAAGGTTCGATTCTCCACGACACTTTGTTTTCGGCGTTCTTCTCGGGCGCGGCGGGAAGCGGGCAAATTTGGCACTGGGAGGTTTATGTTCTGAAAAACAATTTGTTTTGGCATTTCGGGCGGTTCGCCAAGGCGATAGAGGGGTTGAATCCGATTTCCGAAAAATTCGTCCCGAGCCGCGCCGACTCCGACAATTTGCGCGCGTATGTGCTGCGCGGGCAAAATACAGTTGCCGCTTGGGTGCGTGATGCCAATAGCGACTGGCGTTCGGAGCTTGAACGCGGCGAAAAACCCGCCCTTGTGCACGCAAAAACGCTCGATTTTTCGAGATTCGTCAAAAACCGCAAAGTTGCAAAGGCGCAGGCTTACGACCCGTGGACGGACAAACTTGAATCAATCGAAATCAAAGACGGAAAAGTGTTTTTGCCCGATTTCAAAAAATCGCTGGTTGTAAGGCTTGAGTTTTCCGAATAATCCGCCGCGTGCCGCGCGCTTAAAAAAAGCAAAAAAGCCGAAAAATAGTCTTGCAAGGCTGGGGTTTTTCTGGAGGATATTTCTCTCAATAAGCGTCAGAAAAACTGTCGCGTTTGAAAGTAGCCTCGGGCGGCTTTCGGCGAGGATTGTTTTTCCGCAACACTTGCCACGCAAGTTAAGACGGCGAATTGGGCGCGGTGCCGAGTTCGCGCGAAGAGGGTTCTTCGCCAAAAAGTTGTGCCTATAGAAAGATACAAAAAATGTCAGACCACAATACAATAGACAAACAGGCAATCATCAAGGAATACCGTCTTGACGAAAAAGACACGGGTTCTTGCGAAGTTCAGGTAGCGTTGTTGACGGCGAGAATCGCCCACTTGACCGCCCACCTGTCCACAAACAAGAAAGACTTCCACTCGCGCAGAGGCCTCTTGGCTATGACAAGCCGCAGAAGAAGACTGTTGGATTACCTCAAGGGCAAGTCTCTTGAAAGATACAACGACCTCATTCAGCGTTTGAAATTGCGCCGCTAATTTGTGTCGAAAGGGGGACGCCGAAAAACGTCCCCCGCGCTTTTTTTGGATTGCCCCCGCAAAGGGCTTCCGCAAAGAAACTGCCGTAGGCGAACGTCCGATCCGTTCGGCGGCTATACAGAATAGAAAGAAACAGATAAATGGATCAAAAATACAGCGTAGAGGTTGCAGACCTCGGAATCAAAATATCGACCGGTTCAATCGCCAAGCAGGCGAACGGCTCGGTTGTAATCAGCTTGGGCGAAACAAACCTGCTTGTCAACGTGACGGCGGCGGGCGCGCTCAAAGACGGGCAGGACTTCTTCCCGCTTACGGTTGACTACAGGGAAACATACTCGGCGGCAGGTCGCTTCCCCGGCGGCTACATCAAGCGCGAAGGCCGTCCGAACGAAAAGGAAATTTTGACGTCGCGCCTTTGCGACCGTCCGTTGCGCCCCCTCTTCCCCAAGGGCTTTATGAATGAAGTTCAGGTTATCGGCCTGCTGCTCTCCGCAGATATGGTCAACGACCCCGACATTCTCATGGTAAACGGCGCGTCGGCCGCCCTGCTTATTTCGGACATTCCGTGGAACGGCCCCATCGGCGGTATCCGCTTGGGCGAAATCGACGGACAGTTCGTGGTAAATCCCACTCACGAGCAAATGTTAGACTCCACGCTCGACCTCATCTACGTCGGCAACGAAAAGGAAATGATGATGATTGAAGGTTCGGCGGAGCAGTGCCCCGAAGAACGCTTCATTGAGGCTTTGGAGTTCGCTCAGGTTCAGATTCAGAAAATCATCGCCGCCCAGCGCGAGTTGGCGAAGCTTTGCGGCAAGCAGAAAAAGGAATTCCCGCTCATTGTTTGCCCCGACGAAATTTTGGCTATGTGCTCCGAATACGTCGGCGGACGCCTTCTGACGGCCGTCTTCCAGGACAACAAGCTCAAGCGTCAGGCCGACGTTGACGCGCTCATGAACGAGACTGCCGAATTTGTAAAGGGCAAAATCGGCGAGGAAAAGTTCGATATGGCGCACATCAAAATGGCGTTCGAAGTCCTTCAGGAAAAGGTCTACCGCGACAACATTCTCGACAACGGCGCGCGTTGCGACGGCCGCGGCGTTGAAGACCTCCGCCCAATTTCGTGCTCTACAAACCTTCTGCCCCGCGTCCACGGCTCGGCGTTGTTTACGCGCGGCGAAACGCAGGCAATGGTTATGACGACTCTCGGCACAAGTCGCGACTGTCAGGAACTCGACGGTCTCACGGGTGGCACAAAGCAGAAATCGTTCTTCCTGCACTACAACTTCCCCCCGTATTCCGTGGGCGAAACGGGCCGTTTCGGCTCTCCCGGACGCCGCGAAATCGGGCACGGCAACTTGGCGGAACGTTCGCTTCTGCCCGTGCTTCCCTCCGAAGACGAATTCCCCTACGCAATCCGCCTTGTTTCCGAAATTATGGAATCGAACGGCTCGACTTCCATGGCATCAGTTTGCGGTGGCTGTCTGAGCTTGATGGACGCCGGCGTTCCGATTGAAACCCCCGTTGCGGGTATCAGCTGCGGTTTGGTGACGCGTTTCGACGAAAACGGCAACCTGCTCAAGCACGTTGTTCTTACCGACATCATCGGCGCGGAAGACCACTACGGCGATATGGACTTCAAAATTTGCGGAACCAAAAACGGCATAACGGGCTTCCAGCTCGACCTCAAAATTCAGGGGTTGTCTATGGAAATTGCCAAGGAGGCAATCTACCGCAACAAGGCTACGCGCGCCAAGATTTTGGACATCATGCACAACTGCCTTGCCGAGCCCAACAAGGACTTGAAAGAATGCGCCCCGCGCATCAAGGTTATGCAGATTGACCCCGAAAAAATCGGCGCACTCATCGGCCCCGGAGGCAAGAATATCCGCCGCATAGTCGAAGTTTCCGGCGCGCAAATCGACGTCGACGACGACAACCCCGGCAGAGTTCTCATCTACGCCACAAACTCCGACAGCATGAAGCGCGCTGTCTCGGAAGTAGAACTGGTAACGGGCGAAATCGAAGTCGGCAAGACCTACCGCGGTATTGTCCGTTCGATAAAGGAATTCGGCGCGTTTGTCGAATGTCTCCCCGGAAAGGAAGGCTTGGTTCACATCTCCGAACTCGCCGACTTCCGCGTTGACAAGACCGAAGACGTTTGCAAGCTCGGCGACGAGATGTTTGTAAAGTGCATCGGCATTGACGACAAGGGCAGGGTAAAGCTTTCACGCAGGGCGGCTCTTTGCGAGCAGCGCGGCGAACCCTACGAGCCCAAGCCCCAGCCTCCGCGCGAACGCCGCGAGCGCAGGGAACACCGCGACGAGCAATAAAAGGCGATAATTTGGCGGGGCTTTAGCCCCGCTTTTTTTTTCGGTGCGCTGCAGTTTTTAACGAAGATATCCTAAAGGGCGACAAATTGTATGGCTATTGCCAACGCAATCAATGAGGAAATATGTGCTTGTATAAGGCGCGCATTTTTGTTATCCGTTGTTCATATGAGAAGGATTTTTGCATGTCTGTTAGCATTGTCGTGTTTCCAGTCTTTTGCGCAAGATATGAGGGACATCTATTACTCGTCGAGGGCCGATGATGTTTCGCACCAGTTTTGTAAATTGGACGTTTACAATATCGGAGAGTCTGGCGAAAAGAAGCCTGTGCTGGTATGGTTTCACGGAGGGGGCATCACATCCGGAGACAAGCGCCAGCTGCCGGGCCCGATAGTAGAAAAAAACTACGGCGTTGTCGTTGTGAGCGCAAATTACAGGCTCTCTCCCAAGATAAAGGCGCACCATGCAATAGACGACGCTGCCGAGGCCGTCGCTTGGGTTTATAACAACGCCGATAAAATCGGGGCCGACAAGCGACTTATATTTGTCTGCGGACATTCCGCAGGGGGCTATCTTGCCGGCATGGTTGGCTTTTCGCCGAAGTACCTGGAAGGCCATGGAATAAAGAACACCGATTTGGCGGGGCTTATATTGCTTAGCGCTCAGGCGACGAAGCATTTTCAAGTCCGAAAAGACTTGGGCGATAAGTCGTCCCAGTACTTGCCGGTAATAGACGAGCTTTCCATACTGGGAAACGCAGGCAATAAAGCCCCTCCGTTGTGTATAATAGTCGGAGACAAGCGCCTCGAATGGAAGTGCAGGGTCGAGGAGAATTTTCTGCTTGATGCGACGGTGCGGGTGCTCGGCAGTTGCCCGTACACGGAGATTTTTCAGCTGCAAGGCACAAACCACGGCACATGCGCCGTCGGCTTTGCGCCTATTGCAAAGAGCTTTATAAAGAAAGTGCAATCTCGGATGGAAAAGTAAAGCCCGCGCCGACGCGCTTAAGCTACTTTATCAGTTCAAAAAGAGCGGTGTCGGCAGAGGCGAAATTGTACAGGAAAGAATCGGTGTTCTCGCCGACGACCTTCCCTGTAAATTTTTCCACAATTTTCGAATATTTTTCTGGCAGGCTCACGCGTTTTGTATCGCGCCAGAAGGTTTGACGTAGTTGTGCCAAACGTTTGACCATTTTGGCAATTTTCCGCCAGTAAAAAGCCCCCTTGCAACCAAACTGCAACGGGGGCTTTTCGCAAGACTTCAAAAACCCTTATTTTCCAAATCCAATTTCATTTTTCCACAATCAACTTTCGCGATACATCAAATTTTCCCAAAAGTTGTGGTGCAAAAAAAACGCCGCATTAGGCGGCGTGAATTTGTGTATGAACGGTAAAAGTTTTTTTGCGTCGGCGTTATTTGATTTTTGTGAAATAGGGCAGCCGCTCAATGGGCGCGTCTATTTTAACCGTTTTGCCTCCCTCGAAAACGTTGCCCAACTCGTCGCGCCACTGTCCTTTCGGCAGGCGGACGAAACGGAAATCGTCTTTCGTTGTAACGGGGGCTACAAGGTATTTGTCGCCGAGCATAAACTGGTCGAGCACGTCGGCAAGCCCTTCGTTCGGGAATTCGTATTCCATTGTGCGGACAATTGGTTCGCCGGTTTTAGAACTGTGGCGGGCGAGCTCCAGAATGTAGTCGGCAAACTTTGTATGCAAAATTGCGGCGTCGCGGCAGAGGTCGAGGTGCTTCTTATCGAGAACCCTCCACGGCGCAAGCGAAAACTGCATCATCGGCATAAGTGCCGAAACCTGCGCGTAGCGGACAATCAGACGCTGGTCGAGTTTTGAGTAATCGACATTGAAAAACGAGGTGAAGTCGCCGCCGCCAATCATATCGGGACAGGTATATGCGTAGCCGATAAGCCCCGCCGCGAGCATATGCGGAACAAGCTTTTGCATATCCTTCCAGTTGTAATTTTTATCGAGAAGCCTCTGCACGAGAGCTTTTCCTCCCATTTTCCACGTCGCGCGCATTTCGTTGTATTCGAAACGGTAGCCCAGTTCCGCCCAACCTTTTGTGTAGTCGGCGGGGGTTTTGTCGGGGCGGCAGAATCCGACATTTTCATTTCTAACGTGCCGCGTGTCGCCGCCGTCGAACTTGAAGCCGTCGATGTCGAAGTCGGCCTGCAGTTTTCTAAGGCGCGCTTGCAGATGGTCGAGGGCTTTGGGGTTGGTGGTGTCGTATGACGCGCTGAAGCCGCTCCACCAGGGCACAATGACCGCGCGGCGCATCTTTTTTTGTTTGTCCATTAGCAGAACTCCCGCTTTTTCCCACGCAAGGAACTCTCCGCCCGCTGGGGCTACGAACGGGCCTACCCAGTAGATGACTTTGTAGCCCATATCGTGCAGTTCTCTGTTGAGGGCTTTCGGGTCGGGGATTTTGCGCCTGTCGAATTCCAGCATTCCGTAGTATCTGTCCCAGTTGCCGTCAATCATAAGCACGCCGCAGGGGAAGCCGTTTTTTGAGATGTCGCGCGCGTATTTCAGGATATTCGGTGTTGTCTGTTCGCGCAGAAGTTCAATCCAAGTGTTAAATTGCGGTTTTGCGAAAAATTCGGCGGGCGGAATTTTCCCGTCGGGGGGAAAGTGCTTTTTGGAGGCGGAAAGGAACGCGTCTTTGAGCGTGTTTCCAGCCGAGACGGGTTCGAGCTTTTCGAATTTCGAGGTGATCACAAGCACGCCGTCTTTGGCGTCGAGCGCGAATGGTTTTTCGCTCCATACGTAGCGACCCTTGCTTGAAAGCAGAAGGGGAGCCGCCTGATTGTCGAGCTGGTGGCTGTCCAAATCTATCGGTTTTTTGAGTGTCGTAAACGGCATTTGTTCGCCCAGCCCCGTTGCCGCCCCGAACCACTTTTCGCCTTCCAGCGGTTTTATCTCCGATACATAAGCCGCGCATAGCGTTTGTGCGGCAAGCATAATTGGTATTAGTTTTTTCATCATAGAATAGGTTTTGTTTTCTCGGGATACTCTGTTCAATTCGGAGGCAAACGTCAAACCCAGAGTTTATTTGACAGTTGAGTAGTTTCATTTTGTTCTTGCCATATTTTTGTATTTTCGGAAAATCGCGTCCGTATAACCTACATACGCTATGAAAAAAATATCTATATTGGCAGTTTCGTTTTTTGCGGCGGTTTCGGCGGTTTTTGCCGACTTTGAAAACGTGCGTGTTGTAACGAAAACTCTCGACGGGAAAACATCTATCACCACAAAAGCTCTCGAACGCCAGCCCGACGGCGCGTTCAGATTTTCCATTCCAATCCGCGAACTGACCGACAACATAGACTCAATCGACGTAATCGGCGGTTTTTCAAAAGCCAAGAAGGGTGAAGAGGGCTACTTTGTTCTGCCGCCGAACGCAATCGGCTCTTTCACGCAGGACAACGGCATGGTGCAGATTCGCAGAATGGGTCTGCCTATTTTCGGCATGAAGAACCCGCGCTCCACCTACGTCGGCATCGTAAAGGGGCTGCGTTTCGAATTTTCCGCGATAGTAGAGGCGAAGGACGGAGAATACACGCTGTTTCCGCGCTTCCACATCAGGGGAATAGAGTTTGCCCCCTACGAGGACTTGGTTGTCGATTTCTACGAGCTTAAGGGCGACGACGCCAACTATTCGGGCATGGGCAGAACATACCGCAAATACCAGCTCGACCGCGGCGAGGTGCGCCCAATCAAGGAGCGCATCAAAACAAGCCCCAGCCTCAAATACACAGCGGAGTCAATCTTCGTGCGCATAAAGCACGGCACAAAGGCGCGCGATATGCGCTATCCGTTCCAGACCGAGGAAAACGAACCCTACCTGCCCGTTGCAATGGACTTCGACGGCTTCAAAAAGAAGACTCAGGAAATCTACGACGCCGGCATGCGCAATGTGGAAATGTGCTTTGTCGGCTGGCACGTGGGCGGTTTCGACGGGCGTTTCCCCGACCTGTTCCCCGTGGAGGAGAAATTCGGCGGCGAGGCGAAAATGAAGGAGGCCATAGAGCATGGCAAAAAGCTCGGTTTCCAGATGACAAACCACGTCTGCAATACCGACTTCTACCGCGTTGCAAAACGCTTTTCCGAATACGCCGTTGCGAAGACGGAAGACGGCATTATGCGTCCATACGCGTTCATGTCGGGCGGGCGCGCGTATAACCCGTGCTTCCAAGTTGTCTGCGACAGATACATTGACGAGGACTACGAAGGCCTCAATAAACTGGGCTTTACAAAGGGCACGCAGCATATCGACGTTACAAGCGCGATTATGCCATACACCTGCCACGACCCGCGCCACCCCTGCAACCGCAAACAGACGGCGGAATACCAGAACAAAATCGGCGAAAAGTGCCAAAAATATTTCGGCGGATTCTCGTCGGAAGCGGGCTACGACCACGTTGCGCGCACGCTCGACTACGTTCTGTATACAAACACCTTCTTCCACAACAAAGTAATGTGGAAAAACTGGAAGAGAAAGCCGAACTTTATGCTCGACAACCGCACAATCCCGCTTTGGCAGATAATCTACCACGGTATAATTCTGAGCAATTCCGACTGGGACACGGTAGACTTCTACAAGCCCCTCAAAGACGTTTCAGACCCCGTTCTCAAGACGGAAAAAACGCCCGAGTTCAACCTCTGGCGCAGGCTGCAGTTCTGGGAATACGGCGGCAGACCAACCTTCTACTGGTATAACGCGCGCTACGTTGACGAAATCAAGAAGATTTACGACCTCTACCAGCCGATGGTATACCTGCAATACGAGTTTATGGACTTCCACGGCGAAATTGCCGACAACGTTTTTGTAACGCGCTACTCCGACGGCAGCGAGGTAATTACAAACTACACCAAAAAGCCTTTCGCCTACAAGGGGCAGACCGTTCCCGCGGAGGACTTCAAACTCTTTAGGAAATAGCTTTTCGTTCGGCGGGTTGTCTACCGCCGCCCCGCGCGGCCTGCTGAATGCGCCGACGCAAAGCAACAAAAAACGGACGCACCATTGGAGCGTCCGCTTTTTTGCGCCGAACCTATTCGCCCGAATTCCGGCAGTCGGAAATGGGGAAGCGGTTAGTATTTTTCGTCGTCGTCGAGCTCGTCGAATGAAACGTCGTCGTCGTCATCGTCGTAGAACGGTTCGTTTTCTACGCCGTTGTCGTCCTCGTCTTCGTCCCACTTCATAGTGTCGTCTTCGGCGATATCCTCTTCGGCGATATCCTCAATCTCGTCGTAGTTCTCTTCCTGCGGCGTCTTTTTGATTTCGTCGTCGTCGTCGAGCGAATATCCGGCGGGGACATATTCGAGAATGTCGAGCATTTCGAGGAACACGTGTATTGCACGCCCCTCCATGTAGTCGTTGGAGTATTTTTCGCGTATCTGCTCCTCGAGGTCTTCAATCTCCACGTCTTGCTCGAAGTGGAAAGTGTCGTTGAGCATTTTGACCTGCAACTTTGTAATATGGTCGAGAAATTCCGCATAGGGCGAGCGTTCGTCGTCGATTGTGTCCGGCAGGAGGAAAAGCTGCTGTTCTTCGGCGTCGAAAATGGATTCGTCGCTGCGGACAAGTTTTATGCCATCCTTGCCTATGCGCGAGTCAATCGCGAACGGCAGGAATGCCTTTTCCACTACCGATTCGTCCAACCCGTATGGGCGCAGCGATTCGAGCGTTTCGAATATATGTGCAGCTTGGCGCGGGTCCATAATGCTGAGACCGTCTATGTCCCAGTTTACGTTGTCGCTGGTTTCGAAAACCCACCAATTCAGGTCTTTGCCGAGGCGGACTTTACACCAGCTTAATTTGGGAGATGATTTTTCCATAAATTTTGCGTGTGGTATATAACGGCGGGCCGCCCTACTTCAAGCTTTTTTTCCGCAGTTTGAACGCGCCGAGCGCGAACAAAACCGCCGACATCCACACAACCCAGTCGCCGTATTTTTGGTAGAACGTGGGCGAACCGAAATTTTTATAACCTATAACATCTGCGTAGCCGCAGCCGCGGAAGTAGATTGAGCCGTTTTCGTCTGTCATCGGCGACGGGCGTTTGGGCTTGAGAGTCCGCGCGTCGAGCGGGCGGCCGGCTTCGTCGCTTATTTCGGGCTGCCGCGGGGGAATCGGAAGCGTTCCGCGCCACGCTTTGGCGTCGGGCGTTTTTACGGTAGTGCAGGGCAGCATTCTGCCGTATTGGTCGAAAACCGCGCTCAAACCGTTGTTCGACGACCGCAGCAAAATTTTCCTGTTTGCAACCGCCTGAATTGCCGAGTGCGAGGCGTGTTGCCACGCGCCTGCCTCCGTGCCGTACCAAGAGTCGTTTGTGCAGACGAAAAGCATATCGGCGTGTTCCGACGCCGCGCGCCCGAGCGGGGCGAACACGTCTTCGTAGCAAATCATAACGCCAACTTTGTAGTCTTTACCGCGTATTTTTGCGGGTATTGGCGCGCTGCTTTCGCCGCGTTTGAGGCTGCCCACGGGAACTACCTTCCCCAGAAACGCGAACGGCGCGGGGACGTATTCGCCGAAGGGCACGAGTTGCCGCTTGGCGTAATATTTCGGCTCTACCCCCGTTTTTTCCGATACAAAAAACGCCCCGTTTTCGGATTCGCGCGATTCAATGTCGTATGTCATATTGCCCGTGAGAACGGGGGTATTCAGACGTTTCGCAAGGCTTTCAATCCAGCTTTTGCAGATGGGAAGGTTTATCGGATAGCGCGGAGGGGTTGCCGCTTCGGGCAGGAGAATCACGTCCACTTCGCGCTGTGCCAGCGCGGAGGAAAGGTTGTTGACAACGCCGAAATTTTCGGAGGAAAGCGAATCGTCCCACTTGAGTATGCCCGCGAAATCGGGTTGAACAAGTCCCGCTCTGAAAAGTTTTGTTTCGTTTTCGGCGCGCGGCAGGTTTGCCACATACGTCCACATACCGGCGAAAACAAGCAGCAACGCCACGTAAAATTCTGGAGCAAACTTCGATACCCCGTTTTCGTCGCGCAAAAATTTTTTGCGCTGAATCAAGTATACGCGGTAGCAGTATTCCGCCGTTGCAAGATTGAAGAAAACAAGCGTGAACGATATTATCCACACGCCGCCCCAGCTTGCGCTTTGAATCGACGCAATGCGCGTCCATTGGCTGTTGCCCAGCGGCAACCACGGGAATCCCGTGAAAATCCAGCTGCGCGTCCACTCGAGCAGAACCCACAAGCCCGCAAGTCCCGCAAGTTTGAACAGGCGCGAAAACGCGTCTTCCGAGGATTTAGGCAGCATATACGGCAACGCCGCAAACCACGGAAACACGAACAGGCCTGAAATTACAAGCGGCAGCAGAATCGCGGCGAACCAGCCCGCGGGCGGATAGACGTGCCGCAGCCACACTAAAAGCCAAACCCACGCCAGATACGAGCCCGCAAACGCCGCCGCCAAATATGAGCGCAAAAACGGCCTGTGTTTCGAAGGGTGGCGCGGTCTTTTTCTATTTTCGACGAATAAAGCTTTGCACGCCAGAATTGCGGGGATTGCGAACACATACGCAAATTCCGCCACGCCGAAAGGTTCGAACGCGAACGCGTATAGGCAAAAAGAAAGCGCGACGGCAACAACCGCCATCGCGCCGGCTATTTTGTTAGAAACTACCATTTTTCAAGCTTCCAGCCCTCGTTTCTGATGAGGTCTTCCGCCTTTTTGAATTTCAGTTCCCGCGTTTGTCCGTTCTTGGAAATCAGGACGGTGTCGTTGCGTCCGATTTTCGGCAGGACTATTTCGGGGATTTTCAATTCTTTTGGCTTTTGCTGTTCCTGCTTGGGCTCGTTCGCAACTTGGTCGGCGTCGGGGACGTGCTGCGCGCGCATTGCCGCCTCCTCCTTCGACTGCAGTTTTGAGAGCATTGCCTGAAGAACTTCAATGCTCGACGCGCTGCGGAACAAACCCGTGAGAACATCGTTTCTTATCTTACCCATCAACGCTTCGAAATATTTGTAGGCTTCGCTTTTGTATTCGTTGAGCGGGTCTTTTTGTCCGTAGCCGCGCAGGCCGATACTGCGGCGCAAGTCCTCCATTTCGGTGAGGTGGTCCTGCCAGTTTTTGTCGAGCGAATGAAGCGCGACAAACCGCTCTATTGCCTTGAGCGCGTCGGGGTTTTCAACCTCCTCGCGGATTTTGTAGACTTCGCCGAGTTCGTGCATTATCACTTCGCGCATTTCCTCCGCCGACTTGCCCTGCAGCTGTTCGGGGATTACCGCCATGGGAATGCGGCTTGTAATCCAGCTGCAAAGTTCCTGCAGGTCTTGGGGGTCGGGGTCTCCCGCGGAGGGCATAATGTTGGCGATGCGTTCGTCGAGTTCGTCGGCGATGAAGTCGAAAACAAGCTTGCGCGGGGTGTCGGAATACAGGCACTCGTTGCGCAGCCCGTAAATGATTTCGCGCTGTTTGTTGAGGACGTCGTCGAACTGGAGCAGGCGTTTGCGCATCGAGTAATTCTGGCTTTCCACCGTTTTCTGCGCGCGTTCTATGGAGCGGTTGAGCAGGGGGTGGTCGAGCGGCGCGCCCTCTTGGAACGTGTTGTTGAGAATGCGCGCAAGCGGGCCGCTGCCGAAGATTCGCAGCAGGTCGTCTTCAAGCGAGACGAGGAATTTCGAAAGCCCGTTGTCGCCCTGACGCGCACAGCGTCCGCGCAGCTGGCGGTCTATTCTGCGCGATTCGTGGCGTTCAGTGCCCAGAACGTATAGTCCGCCGAGTTCGTTTACGCCGTCTCCGAGCTTGATGTCGGTTCCGCGCCCCGCCATGTTCGTTGCTATCGTAACCGCGCCGCGCTGTCCCGCTTGGGCGACTATTTCCGCCTCCTTTTCGTGGTATTTCGCGTTTAGGACTGTGTGTTCTATATTCTTGCGTTTGAGCATTCTGCTGAGCACCTCCGACGCCTCCACCGACGCCGTGCCCACAAGCACGGGCTGTCCGCGTTTGTGTGCCGCTTCGATTTCGTCGATTGCCGCGTTGTATTTTTCGCGGCGCGTTTTGAAGATTACGTCGTTTTTGTCGATTCTGCGGCAGGGCTTGTTTGTGGGGATTGCCATAACGTTAAGCCCGTAGATGTCGTGGAATTCCTGCGCTTCGGTTTCGGCAGTGCCCGTCATGCCCGCCAGTTTTTCGTAGAGGCGGAAGTAGTTTTGAATTGTGATTGTGGCGTATGTCTTCGTTTCGCTTTCGATTTTCACGCCCTCTTTGGCCTCTATTGCCTGATGCAGACCCTCGCTCCAGCGGCGGCCATACATAATGCGCCCCGTGTTGGAATCGACAATGTGCACTTTGCCGTCTTGGACTACGTATTCAATATCTTTTTCGTATATGGAATACGCGCGCAGAAGCTGGCTTATGCAGTGAATGTCTTCGGAACGCTTAATGAATTCGTCTTCGGTAGCCATTTTTTTCTGCTGCTTTTGCTGGGGCGAAAGCGAATTGTCAGCGTCGATTTCCATGAAAATCGTGGGCAGGTCGGGCAGGACGAATGCGTCGGGGTTTTCGGGGTGGACGGCGTTGCGCCCCAGTTCGGTGAGGTCGCTTGTGTGCTGCTTTTCGTCGATGACGTAGTAGAGCTCCTCCTTGTATTTGAAACGCTCCACTTTGCGGAAGTCGGCCGCCATTTCCATATCGATTTTATCGAGCTTCTTGCGCAGGTCGGCGTTTTCCATGAGCTGGCGCAAAATCCGGTTTTTTGGCGCGCCGAGTTTTACCTGCCACATTTTGATGATTGTAGCTTCGTCAACCGCGCCCTTTTCGGCTGCTTCCCTGACTTCGTTTATCAGTCTGTTGCAGAGGTGGTTTTGCAGGCGCACGACTTTTTCTATCGAGGGCTTGAGCTGATTGAAGGGCAGCTCGTGGTCTTCCTGAACGGGACCGGAGATTATCAGCGGCGTGCGTGCCTCGTCGATGAGCACCGAGTCTACTTCATCGACTATGCAGAAGTAGTGCGGACGCTGCACTTGGTTTTCGGCGGAGGTAGCCATGCCGTTGTCGCGCAGGTAGTCGAAGCCGAATTCGCTTGCCGTGCCGTAGGTGATGTCGGCCTTGTAGGCTTGGGACTTTTCAGCCATATCCTGCATGTTGTAAATCCACGACACGCTGAGCCCGAGAAAATTGTAGAGGTAGCCCATCCATTCGGAGTCCCTTCGGGCGAGGTATTCGTTGACGGTGACCAAGTGGCAACCCTTGCCCGTAAGCGCGTTGAGGTAAAGCGGGAGCGTTGCCACAAGCGTTTTGCCTTCGCCGGTCGCCATTTCGGCAATCATATTTTGATGGAGAGCCATGCCGCCGATGAGCTGGACGTCGTAGTGCACCATTTGCCATTCTATCTCGTGCCCGCAGACGGTTATTTTCCTGCCGCAGAGTCTGCGCGCGGCGTTTTTGACGACTGCGAACGCTTCGGGCAAAAGTTGGTCGAGCGTTTCGCCGTTTTTAAGGCGCGCCTTGAATTCGTCGGTCTTCGCCTTGAGCTGGTCGTCGCTCAGCGACTGGTATTGCTGTTCGAGGGCGTTGATTTTCGCCACAATCGGACGCGCCTTCTTATAAAATTTCTTATAATGGCTGCCTGCAAAGAATTTCAGTATTTGTGCTATCATTTTGCGTATTTTTTAAATTTTCGGGGCTACTTTGTCGCGCCCCACCTGTTTGTGAATGGATAAAAGATTATGAGGGCTTTGCCGACTACCGCCTCTTGGGGAACTTCTCCCCAGTAGCGGCTATCGAGGCTGTTTTCGGAATTGTCGCCCATTGCCCAGTATGACTTTTGCGGAACTTTTACCTTCGCGCCGTCCGCCAATGCGCCGTCGGCGACGTATCCGCAGTAGTTGCCGAGCTTTTCCGCGTTTGCTTTAAATGCGACCGAGCCTTCCCCGGGCTTGCCGTTGCGCATAAGCGTGCTTCCCGAAACTTGGAGCTCGTCGCCGCCTTCGCCGACAAGACGCTTTATGTAGTAGCGGTCGTCGGGTTTGCCGCCGTTAAGCCGCGTAAGACCGTCGCAGTATTTTGTCATAAACACGAACGGTTCGCCCACTTTGGGCTTTCTGAAATTGTATGTGAAACGGTCTACAAAAAGCATATCGCCGCCGAGCAGGTCGAAGTTGAGCATTGTCTCGCCCTTTTTAAAAGAGCCGAGCTTCACAAGCAGTTTGTCGCCGTCGCGGAAGATTTCGCCCTTTTTGTATTTGGCGTCGAGGTATTGCCCCAGCGTTTTTGCGCCCGCCTCGGGGAACGCCTCCACAATCACGCTGTCGAGCGGAAATTCCGCGGGAACTACAACCGTCTGCCTGCCGTCGGCGGTGTGGAAAGTGTATTCGCGGCTTTTGGAGGGAATCACGAAAAACTCGCGCGAGGGAACCCACTCGAACGCGAACACGCCGCCTTTTTTGCCCGCCGTTTCGGGGCTGTAGATTTCCGCGAACACGTCGCCGTCGGACTTCGCCTTGAGCGAGTAGTTCGACGCCGACTTGAACACGCACCTGAAAACGCGCTCGCCGAGGTTCGGGGCGTCGCCGTCTTTGTGGACTTCGGCGGTCATTCCGTAGAAGCTCGGATACATCGAGTTTGTCGGGATTTTAAACGGCTGCAAAAAGAAACTGCGTATCGAAAGCGCGACTATTCCCGCCACGACAATCATATCGACATAATCCGCCCACGCCGTAAGCGGATAGATTTTGCCGCCGCACTTACGCATCAGCGGCTCTATTTTCTTTTCGGTCTCGACGTATTCGGGCGAATCTATTTTTGCGTCGGCGATGAGTTCTTCGAGCCTGTCGATATACTCAAGCAACAGCGCGGCGTCGCGCGGGTCGATTACGTCGCGGCGGTAGTTGTAGACTTTCTCCGCCGCCGCCAGAAGGTCTTTTGCCTCTTTTCTCTTGGACTTGAAAAACATAACTACGAATTCGATTTTAGCACGTCAACGAACGCTTCCTGCGGAATCGACACTTTGCCGATTTGTTTCATTCGTTTTTTGCCCTCTTTTTGCTTTTCCAAAAGTTTTTTCTTTCGGGTGATGTCGCCGCCGTAGCACTTGGCGGTAACGTCCTTTCTGAAAGAGCCTATAGTTTCGCGCGCTATGATTTTGCCGCCGATTGCCGCCTGAATTGCCACTTTGAACATCTGGCGGGGCAGAATGTCCTTGAGCTTTGCGCAGAGCGCGCGCCCCTTGCTTTCCGCCTTCTCTTCGTGGACAATCGACGAAAACGCGTCAATCTGCTCCCCGTTTACGAGAATGTCGAGCCGTACGAGTTTCGACTGCTGGTAGCCCGCCATTTCGTAGTCAAGGCTTCCGTAGCCGCGCGTAATGCTTTTGAGGCGGTCGTTGAAGTCGATTAGTATTTCGTTCAGCGGCAGGCGGCAGGCGAGCATAACGCGGGTGTCGTCGATTGAATCAGTGCGTTCGCATAGTCCGCGTTTTTCCGCCACAAGCGCGAGCATATCGCCGATTGACTCCGTGGGAATGAGAATATTTGCGGTAATCATCGGCTCGTAAATGGCGTCGATAAGCGACGGGTCGGGCAGCTTACAGGGATTGTCTATTTCAATCTGTGTGCCGTCCGTCATATCGATTTTGTAGACGACGCTCGGGTATGTCGAAATTATATCAAGCCCGTATTCGCGCCGCAGTCTCTCCTGCACGATTTCCATATGCAGCAGCCCGAGGAATCCGCACCTGAAGCCGAACCCCAAAGCCACGGAGGATTCCGCCTGATATGTCAGGGCGGCGTCGTTGAGGCGCAGCTTGGCTATGGAGACTTTCAGTTTTTCGTATTCCGAGGTGTCCACGGGGTAGATTCCCGAAAACACCATCGGCTTTACTTCCTTGTAGCCGTGCAGCATTTCCTTTGCGGGGTTGGAGGCGAGCGTTACGGTGTCGCCGATTGCGATGTCGGCAACCTCCTTCACGTTCGATACCACGTAGCCCGTGCAGCCCGCTTCGAGGGTGTCTTCGACAGTCATTGTGGGGGTGAAACGCCCAACCTCCTTGATTGTAGTTTTGCGTCCCGTGCCCATAAATTCTATTTCGTCGCCAGCCTTGAGCGAGCCCGAGAACACGCGGACGTAGCAGATAACGCCCTTGTAGCTGTCGAAAACGCAGTCGAAAATCAATGCGCGCGCGGCGGGGTAGTCGGCGTGCTTTGGCGGCGGAATGCGCTCCACAACGGCCTTCAAGATGTCGTCCGTGCCGATTCCCGTTTTGCCGCTTGCAAGGATTGCGTCTTCGGCGGGGATTGCCAGCAGGTCCTCAATCTGGCGTTTGCAGGCGTCGGGCTGCGCGCTGGGCAGGTCGATTTTGTTTATCACGGGTATTATCTCCAGCCCCTGCGCCACCGCCAAGTGTGCATTTGCCACGGTCTGCGCCTCCACTCCCTGCGCGGCGTCGATAAGCAGCAATGCGCCCTCGCACGCGGCGAGCGACCTCGACACTTCGTATGAGAAATCGACGTGTCCGGGGGTGTCGATGAGGTTGAGCAAATACTCCTTTCCCCCGAAGTCGTATTTCATCGAAACGGGGTGCGATTTGATTGTAATGCCGCGTTCGCGCTCCAAGTCCATGGAGTCAAGAAGCTGGTCTTGCATGTCGCGCTTTTGGATAGTGTGCGTTTTTTCCAGAAGCCTGTCGGAAAGCGTCGTTTTGCCGTGGTCTACGTGCGCGATGATGCAGAAATTTCTTATGTTGGCAAGTTCTTCCATTTGAATGAAGTTTATTATAAAAGCGTTAATCGCCCATTATTTAGTAGAACAAAGCTTTAGGCAAGCTCTTTTTACGCTTAATATTTCGCGTTTCGGTTCGATTTATTCCCCGAAAACTGGGGCGTTTTCGGGCTTGTCCCATTCGCCCCGAAAAGAAAGGCAAAAATGAAATACGAACTTACTCCGCTGCCGTTCGCCCAGACGGCTCTCGAACCGTGGATTGACGCCACCACCGTCTCAATCCACCACGACAAGCATCAGGCTACATACGTCAACAACCTAAATGCCGCCCTCGCAAAGTTTCCCGACTTCGAATTTTCGGGACATCTGCACAATCTGCTCGGCAATCTCGACCTCGTCCCGCAGGAAATACGCACGGCCGTCCGCAACAACGGCGGCGGTGTTTTCAACCACGAATTCTACTGGGGCGGACTTTCGGGCGAACACACTGTGGCGTCGAAAAAGTTTTCCGACGCGCTCGAAAAATCGTTCGGTAGCACCGAAAATTTCCGCAGGGAAATGACGGCGAAAACCGCGGCGGTTTTCGGGAGCGGATACGGCTGGTTGTGCGTTGACAACCTCGGCGGGCTCAAGATTATGACAACCCCGAATCAGGACAACCAGTTTTCTGCGCCGTGTGCGTGCGGGGTGGATTTCAAACCGATATTCTGCATTGACGTGTGGGAACACGCGTATTATTTGAAGTATCAGAATATGAGGGTTGAGTATTTGAACGGAATATGGGAGGTGGTGAATTGGGAGAAACTAAGCCAGAGGTATGAGTGTCTACTGTCTGACTCGAAACTCCTTATATAGCGCGTGAAATTGGCTTGATGCTACGTTTCAAAAAAAATTTGCAGTGGGGCAGTAGGTTTACTACAGCCGCCACCGCCTCAATTTCGCAAAGCCTTGTCTAAAACGCAATTTGTATTCGCTCGCATGGCGGTGCTCGGCTCACCCCTGCGGGGTAATTGCTACGCAATTATACTTCCCAAAAGCTTGCCTTCGGCAACTTTTGTGATGACGCGTTCTCAAGAACACAAGCTTTAACTAATTTTCAAAGCGGTATTGAATGAAATTCAATCCGCGCCGCTTTAGAAAATGTAAAAAACGTTTCACTGTTTGTTGTTGCTTGGTCACGTAGGCTAACTACACTCCCTGCGCAAAATTTTTCAAAGCCTTGTTTGAACCCCGTTTTGACGCGCTATATGAAATAATGATGACGCGTTTTTGATGACACAACTTTAATTCGTAAGCAAAGCGGAATTGAACAAAGTTCAATCTCATTGCATTATCAAGTTGCATTCAATCAACATGCAAAGCGAAATTGGCTGAGCCAATCCGCGCCACTTCCCAACATGTAAAAGACACTCCCTTGCGCTTTTTTATTTTTGGCTTGAAAAAAAGGCAGTGGAGTGGAAAAATTGCTCGGCATAAATGCAAAATGCCGAATCAGAATTTTTGAGGACGGAAAAGTTCCTTTACGAGTTGCGGAACGCGGGGTCGAAATTCTCGCTTGAGCGAATAAGAAAGCTCTGCCGCTGTCTGGGCAATCCGCAGGAAAAATTCCCGAAAATCCACGTTGCGGGGACGAACGGCAAAGGTTCTACCTGTGCGATGATTGAGGCGGTTTTGCGGGCGTCGGGGTTGAAGGTGGGAATGTTTACGTCGCCGCATTTGCTGTATTTGGGCGAGCGCGTGCAGATTGACCGCGAGCCGATTTCCAAACCCGATTTGCTTGCCTATGTCGCCAAAATACGCGCCGTTTGCGATTCCGTTTTCGACCCGAACAACCTTGTCGAATATCCGTCGTTTTTCGAGATTATGACAGCGCTTGCGTTTGCGTATTTCGCCGACAGGAAAGTTGACGCTGCGGTTGTGGAGGTCGGCTTGGGCGGCCGTCTCGACTCCACAAATATCATAACGCCCGAATGCTCCGTTATTTCGTCGATAGGGCTTGACCACACCGATTATTTGGGAAATACGCTTGAAAAAATCGCGGAGGAGAAGGCGGGCATAATAAAAGCGGGCGTTCCCGCAGTTGCGGGGTTTATCGCCGACCGCCCGATGCGCGTGATTGAAGCCGCCGCCGAACGGGTCGGCTCGCGCCTGTATAAGGCGGCGGAATTTTTCGCCGAAAACCTGCCGGAAACTTCACTTGAGGGCGGTTTCCAGCGCAAAAACGCAGCGGTTGCGAAGCTTTGTGTCAAGCTTTTGAAGGGCGCGCACAACCCCGTTTTCGATTCCATCACCGAAGAGACTGTCGCCTACGGATTGGCGCATACGTCTTGGGCGGCGCGCTGGCAGCGCATACCGCTCAAAAACGGTGCAACGCTCATTTTGGACGCCTCGCATAACGAGGAGGGCTCGCGCGCGCTCGAGGAAAATTTGAAAACGCTCGCCGCGCGGGGCATACGCCCGATAATCGCAGTCGGCGTGCTTGGGCGCGAGCGGGCGAAGTTTTTGATGAAAGTTGTCTCGAAATACGCGGCAAAAGTCGTGCTGCTTGTGCCGAATCAGCCGCGTGCGTTGGGCTTCGACGAGCTTGCTGAGTTTCTGGACACGTCCGCGCCCGTGGTTCGCGCAACGGTTGGGGAGTCGTTTGCCGACGGCGCGTGTGCGTTTGCGGCGGCGGGCGACACCGTTGTTTCGACGGGTTCAATCTATCTTGCGGGCGAAGTTTTGGGCGCGCTTACGTCGAAAAAATCCGACTGCTTGGGGGATTTGATTTGACGCCGCTTTCCCGAATTTTCGAAATTCTCGCGGGGCTGTTTCCGCGCCGCAAACTTCCGCAGAACGCGCTTGTGGGGCGTTCGGGCGAGGACGCCGCCGCGCGTTTTCTGAAGAAGTCGGGCTACAAAATCCTTGCGCGCAATTTCAGAAGCGGGCGCAACGAAATCGACATTGTTTGCTCCAAAGACGGCGTTCTTGTTTTCGCGGAAGTCAAAACACGCTCGGCTTCGGCGCGTGTGGGCGGATATTTTGCGGGCGTTCAACGCGGTAAAAAGGCGAGAGTCCGCGCCTGTGCTGCGGCATATATGCGTAGGTTCGGACGTCCCAAAACGTGGCGGTTCGACGTCGTGGAGGTTGCGCATACAGGCGGCGGAGACTTCGAGCCGCGCCACTATCAAAACGTCTATTGAGCGCGTTTTTGCCGTCGGACGGCGCGCCGTGTAAATTCGCGGTTTTTCGCGCGCGTTTTCAAAATCGTTTTTGCGTTGACAGTGCGGGCGGGTTGTAAAGAATCGCCGCCATAGTGAATAAGTTTCCGCATAGGTCATGGATTGAGGTGGATTTTCGGCGGTTGGAATCGAACGTGCGCAATATAAAGGCGTCGCTTCCGTCGGGGGTGAAGTATGTGGCGGTTGTAAAAGCCGACGCCTACGGACACTGTATGCCCCAGGCGATTATGCGCTTCATAAGGGGCGGGGCGGATATGTTTGCGGTGGCGAATTTATACGAAGCCTCCCGCGTGCGCGAAATAGTTTCCGACAAGCCCGTTATGGTGCTAAGTCCCGTGCTCAAACAGGAGCGTCCGCTCGTGTTCGATTACGGCGCGACTGTCGCGGTTTCGTCCTACACGGAGGCGAAGGCGTTCGCCGAACTCGCGCGCGAACGCGGCAGGGTTTTGGGCGTGCAGATAAAGCTCGATACCGGAATGGGCAGAGTGGGCGTTTGGCACGAGACCGCCGACGATGTTATCCCCAAAATAAAGAGCCTTGAAAACATAAAGGTTGTGGGTATTTTCTCCCACCTCTCGAGTGCCGACACCGACCGCGAATACACAATGAAGCAGGTTGCAATCTTCAAAAACGTCGTGGCAAAACACGGCGAAGACGGAATGCTCATTCACCTGCACAACAGCGCGGGGCTTAGGTATATTCCCGTAGAGCCGCCGTTTAACGCGGTAAGAATGGGGCTTTTGCAATACGGAATAAACCCGTATGACGACGGCGCGGGGTTCGAAAAGCTCGATTTAAAGCACGTTTTGTCTTTCAAGTCGCGCATAGCGGCGGTTGCGGAGTCGGACGGGCGGTTGATTGCCAACGTCTGCGCGGGCTACGCCGACGGCGTTCCGTCGGGCTTCACTTCAGACGCTTGCGTTTTGGTGGGAGGGAAACGCTGCCCGATTGTCGGCAACGTCACCCTCGACGAATGCACGATTTGCATCGACAACGTTCCCGACGCCAAAGTCGGCGACGAAGTCGTTTTCATCGGCGAGCAGCTCGGCGGGGAAATTTCGCTTCCCGACTACAGCCGCTGGACGCGCCGCATTCCGTGGGAGACAATGGTGGCAATTCCGCGCCGCGTAGACAGAATTTTAATTTAGCATTATGACGGACAAAAGAAACATTGCAAAAAAATTCGCCTCGGGCGAAACGGTCTTTTCGGTCGAGTTTTTTCCGCCGAAAACGGAGGAGGGTGCGCGCCAGATTTTGCGCACCGCCGTCCGTCTGCGCGATATTTGCCCCGACTACGTTTCCATAACATACGGCGCGGGCGGCTCTACGCGCGAGCGCACCGTGGAATACGGAAGCCTTATCCGCGACATTTTCGGGTTCGAGGTAATGCCGCACCTGACGTGTTTTGGGCATTCGAAAGACGAAATTGCCGCCATGCTTGAAAACTACGCATCAAGCGGTTTTTGCAACATTATGGCTCTGCGCGGCGATCCGCCAAAAGGCGAAACACAGTTCGTCCCCCACCCCGACGGCTTCAAGCACGCTTCGGAATTGGTCGGATTCGTTCGCGCAAAATACCCCGATTTCGGCATAGGCTGCGCGGGGTATCCAGAAAAACACCCCGAAGCGGGCACTCTCGAAGCGGACATAGCAAACCTCAAACACAAGGTCGATTGCGGCGCGGATTTCGTGGTTACCCAGCTTTTCTTCGACAACTCCCACTTCTTCAGGTTCGTTGAAAAGTGCGGGGCTGCGGGAATCGACAAGCCCATAATTGCGGGGCTTTTGCCCGCTCTTTCGTTCAAGCAGGTTCTGAATTTTAAAAATATGTGCTCTACCGACATTCCCCGAAAGCTCTTGGAACGCCTCGAACGCGCCGCCAGCGACGACGACGCCAAGCAGATAGGACTTGACTGGGCTCAAACGCAGATTGACGAACTCAAGCGCGGCGGCGTTGCGGGCATACATTTGTATATCCTCAACAGGGCGGAATCGGCGTTGAAACTTTGCAGAAAAATCCGATCGTAGACAATATATTGTTGACTATAACGCAGACGGCGTTATTGAGATTCGGATATTTATTTTAATTCAGAAGCCACGGAGTGCTCGGAAATGTCATTGATTGTCCAGAAATACGGCGGAACGTCTGTCGGCGATACCGACAGAATACTCAATGTTGCAAAGCGCATTAAATCTTTTGTAGACCAAGGCAACAAGGTTGTTGTTGTGGTCTCCGCAAGAAGCGGCGTTACAAACGACCTCATCGCCCGCGCCAAAACTTTTAACGAATCGCCCGACGAGCGCGAAATGGACATGCTTCTTGCCGTCGGAGAACAGGAAACAATAGCCCTTACGGCGATGGCGTTGCACTCGCTGGGGGTCAGGGCGGTCTCGCGCACGGGCGCGCAGGCCGGCATTTATACGGACTTCGCCCACACAAAAGCGCGCATCACCGAAATCACGGGCGGCGACATCCCCAAATGCCTCGACGAAGGCAAAGTCGTGATTGTGGCGGGCTTTCAGGGCGTCGGGCGCGACGGCGACATCACGACTCTCGGGCGCGGCGGCAGCGACCTTTCGGCAATCGCCTTGGCTGCCGCTTTGAAGGCAGACGTCTGCCAAATCTACACCGACGTAAGCGGTGTCTACACCGCCGACCCGCGCATAGTAAAAACCGCCAGAAAAATCCCAGAAATGTCGTATGAGGAGCTTCTGGAGATGTCGTCGCTCGGCTCGAAGGTAATGCAGGCGCGCAGCGTGGAGTTTGCGCAAAAGCACAACGTCGTATTTGAAGTAAGATCCAGTTTTAACAACGAACCCGGAACAATAGTGAAAGCGGAAAAACAATCTTTGGAAGATGTCGTAATAAGCGGCGTTGCAGTAGACAAAAACCAGACGAAAATCACCGTCAGCGAAATTCCCGACAAGCCCGGAATTGCCGCCAGTATTTTCGAATGCCTCGGCGAAGCGGGCATCATAGTGGATATGATTGTCCAGAACATCAGCCGCGGCGGAAAGGCGAATCTCACCTTCACCGTATCGAAGGACGATGCCGCCAAGGCGGAGCGCGTTGTGCGCGGTTTCTGCGAAAATCACGGCGGCGCAAGCGTTTCCATCACTGGCGACATCGCCAAGGTTTCGGTTATCGGCACTGGTATGCGCTCCCACGCGGGCGTTGCCGCAAAGTTCTTCAAGACTTTGGCCGACAACAACATCAACGTCCAGATTATCACCACCAGCGAAATCAAAATTTCCGTCGGTATCTCCCTCCCCGAGGCCGACTTGGCGGCGAACATATTACACGAGGCCTTCAACCTCTCCAAATAGAAAGCGCGAGGGCGCGTTTGCTTCGACGACGAGTTTATTTTTTATTGATAAGGCGAAACTTTGTTTCGCCTTTTGTTTTTATAAACTCGTCGAAGCAAACGCTCTCGGGCATCATTCGATTTTATTTCGGACTCACGGGCGTTAAGCCCGCTACGCCTCATAAAATACGAATC
>JAEXGH010000032.1 GCA_023450935.1 Verrucomicrobiota bacterium
TCTTCAACAAAGAGCTTCAACGGAACATCAGCAAGGCACATCTGCGCCGCCACGCGCTCCTCGTAGTCGCGCGCGGCGACTTTCGCGAGAACGTCGCCCGAGCGGTATGGCGAAGCCTTCGCCATAAGCTCTTTAAGCGACCCAAAGTTGTGCGTCTTGCCGCCTGTGTTGACTGTCCATTTGCGGTTCACTGTGCCCTCCTTTACTTTATCGGCGTGAATTGCGACGGCAACCACAGCGCGATTTCGGGGAATATCATTATTAAAACCAACGCCAGAAGCATGAGACCGACAAACGGAATTATCGACGCGTAAATGTCCTTAATCGTAATCGACTTCGGCGACATTGCGCGCATAAGGAACAGGTTGTATCCGAACGGCGGCGTGATATACGCTATTTGGCAGGTGATTGTGTAGAGTATTCCGAACCAAATCGGGTTGAATCCCAACTTGACTACCAGCGGTATGTAGAGCGGAGCTACGATGACGAGCATTGCGGTGTCGTCCAAGAATATGCCGAGAATGATGAACGAAATTTGCATCATCAGCAGCACTTGCCACGGCGACAATCCCCAGTCATTCAAGAACAGTCCCTCGATGGCGCGGACGGCTCCAAGCCCGTCGAACACTGCGGCAAAGGCGAGGGCGGCCATCATAATCCACATAAACATTGCGGAATTGTCGAGCGTTTCGACGAGTGTTTTCTTGAATATCGCCCAAGTGAGTCGGCGGCGCAAGAGAGCAACTATAAACGCGGCTATCGCGCCCAGAGCCGAGCTTTCCACAAGGCTTGTCAACCCAAAGAAGAACGAGCCTATCACCGAAAAAATCAGCAACAGCGGGATAATTCCCGAGCTTAAAACCCTCAGTTTCTCCTTCGTGGTGTAGTTTCTTTCGCTCTTTGGCAGCGCGGGTCCCAGCTTGGGGTTGATTTTGCACCTAACCAGAATATATGCCAAAAACAGCAGCGTCAACAACAGCCCCGGCCCCACGCCTGCAAGCCACAGTTGGCTTACGGGTTGGCGGGCAATCATTCCGTAGAGCACCAACACGATGCTCGGGGGAATCAGAATGCCGAGCGAGCTTCCCGCTTGGATTAGTCCGCTAATCATGCGTTTGTCGTAGTTGCGCTTGAGAAGTTCGGGCAGAGCCACGCTGCAGCCGATTGCCATTCCCGCAACGCTGAGGCCGTTCATGCAGGAAATCAGCACCATAATAAGCAGCGTCCCCACGGCAAGCCCGCCTTTGAGCGAACCCATCCAGACGTGGAACATATGATACATATCGTTTGCAATGCCCGATTCCGAGAGCATAAAGCCCATGAAAACGAACATCGGCAACGTCAACATCGGATACCAGTTAAACAGCTTGATTGCCGCGTTGAAGCCCAACGCCGTGCTGCCGTCGCCCCAGAGGAAAATTGCGGCAACAACGCCAACAAAACCCATCGCGCCGAACACGCGTTGCCCCGTGAGCATAAGAAGCATCAGCGACGAAAACATCAGCAATATTATTATTTCGGGAGACAGTTCCATTTTACATCTTCCTTCCTAAAACCCTGCAAAAATCCTTCATCAGTTCGGCAGTTCCTTGCAGCAGCATAATAGCCATTCCGAACGTCATTATTATCTTAATTGGAGCCATAGGCGGCCTCCAAACTGAGTGGTTGCGTTGGTCGAATTCAAGCGCAAACGCCGAGCTTTCCCAGCCTCCCTTTATCATTATATAGAGGTAGAACAGCATAAAAAAGACCGTGAAAACGTCAACCAGAGCCTTTTTATACGGCGACCACCTCTCATAGAGAAAGTCCATTCTCACGTGTATGCCGTGCTTGAGGCTGCTCGCCCCGCCGAGTATGTAATACGCGGCCATTGTAAACTGCGCCATTTCCATAACCCAGATGACGGGGTGGTGCAGGGCGTTTGTTATGATGGAATACAGAAGTATGCCCATCATCGCCAAAAGCAGATACATTGCCCCCTTGCCGACAAATTCGCTCAATTTCTCCACCGAGCGCACATACAAGTCAATCAGCCTAAAAAGCGGAACGCCCGTTTTGATGCGGACTTTGCGCCAGTTGATTGAGTCGAGCCAATCGTCGAGGTCGTCGAATCTTGTTCTTCTGATAATCATAATGCAGAAAATTCCGTTTGTTTTTACGCGCAAGCATTGCCCGCGCGCCGTTTTGCGCGCGCGGGCAAGTTTGATTCTTTCCCGATTAATAGCGGTATGGCGCGCCTGCCTTGTCCATAAGGGCGTTGTAGTTCTTCAGAATTTCAACGACCTTCTTTGCGCGCGGCGTCCCGTTGGCGGCGATATCGTCCCAGAATTTGACTGCGGCGTTTTCCACCGTCTTCCACTCGTCGCTCTTTATGGAGGTGAGTTTGAGCTTGTTGCCGTTTACGCGCAGCTTCGCCTCGCCGCCCCAATACCAGTATTGGCGGTAGTAGTGCGAACTGTCCATACAGAGCTTGAACAACTCCTTGAGGTGTTCGGGAACTTTGTTCCAAGACTTCGTATTCGCAAGGAACGACCCAATCCACGCGCCCGAGATGTTGTTTGTAAGGAAGTATTTTGTGGCGTTCGCCCAACCGACAGTGTAGGCCTCGGTTATTCCGCACCACGCCACGCCGTCGAGCTCTCCCGTGCGCATTGCCATTTCCACGTCCTCCACGGGGACGGTTACGGGCACTATTCCGAACTGCGTCAGGAAGCGTCCCGCAGTCGGGGAGGTGTAGACTTTCTTGCCCTTGATGTCGGAGAGCTTGGTAATCGGCTCTTTGGTGATGAAGTTGCAGGGGTCCCACGCGCCCGAGCTAAGCCACGTTACGTTCTTTACGTCCTTGTATGATTCCGCCCAGATTTTGTCCAAGCCGAATTCGTAGAAAAGCGCGGGAACGTCGAGCGAATAGCGCGTTGCAAGCGGGAAGTATGCGCTGAACGGGGCGACATCGGCGGGCGAACCCATGGAGTCGTCGTCGCTTTGAACGCAGTCGAGAGTGCCTTGTTGTAGCGCGCTGAAAAGCTCGCTTGTGGGCACGAGCTGGTCGGCGTAATAAAGCTCAATGAACATTTCGCCTTTTGCCACCTTGTTGAACGCCTCTACCGCGGGTTTGATTACGTGCGCGCCCAGCGACGTGCTTGCGTATGTTTGCAGACGCCACCTGATGGGCTTTTTTGACGCGCCCATTATATACGGCGCGCCGACCGCCAATGCCGAACCGAGTCCGAGCTTTTTGAGGAATTCGCGCTTGCCCATTTTCGGGGCTTCGCGTGTTGTCGCGGGGATTGATGTGTTGTCCATGATTTTTCCTTTTACGAAGAAATTTTTAATGTATTTTGTCTTTTATTGTGTTTTGTTAGAATCCGACCGACGTTTTCGCGCCGAACCAGAGGTTGCTTTTGTGCCCGTCGAGCGTGTAGGAGGCGTCGTTGTTGATTGAATAGCGTCCGCCCGCAGAAATGCTCCAGTTGTCGGTGATTGCAACGGAAACGTCCGCGCTCGTCATCAGATACGCAAAACCGCCGTCGGCAAGACCGCCTTTGTAGTCGCCGTAGCCGCCAGCGACAGCTAAATCGAGCGTTCCCCATGTTTCGTCGATAACCCATTTTGTAATAGGCGCGGAGTATGAAAGACCTCCCTCGATTACCGAGCCGCTATACGTCAGGTTGTAGTAGTAGGCTACATACGGGTTAACCGCGAAGTCGCCGAGCAGTTCGGAGGTATCGTAGCTGAGGGCTATTTTCAGCTCGTGTTCGTTTGTAGTACCCGCGTCGGGATAGGTAAATGCAGTGTAGCTGAAGTCTATCGTGAAATTTTCAATAGAATACGTCAGCCCCGCATAGAGGTCGTTTTCTTTGTATGAACCGGCTGTGTCGTCGGTAGAGAAGCAACCCCACCAACCTGCGTAGGCGGCGAACCCCGAACCGAAGTCGTAGCCGACATCAACCTGCGGCGCAATTGTCCGTTCGGCGAGCTGTTTGCCCCTGAATATGTATTCAGACTCATAGTCGGCTGTCGCCGAAAAAGAGAAATTTTTTACAATCTCTCCGATGGAAGCGTTGCCGATAAGCGCGTTTATTTCCTTCGGGGCTTCCTCCGCAAAACCGAGAGCCGCCGAAGCGAGGATTATTGTCGATACAGATACGATGTTTTTTAAGTTCATTGTTTGTTGTGTTTTGTGTTGTAGGTTGCGGGCTTTTGTTGTACCCGATTTTTCTTTAGCAAAACGTGTGCCAGTTTTTGTTGGAATTTTATTTAATTGAATATCATTAAAATGAGCTTGTGATTTTGTTTTTTATGCGTTTTGCAAAAATACAAAATTGTATTTTTGCGCGAAATTTAATTTTATAAGTTGACAAATTTGTTGCTTTCGTGTGTCGCGAGAGCACAAAAAACCTTCCGCCGATTGGACGGAAGGTTTTTTGTAATCGAAGTTTGCGCTTCTATTTTTTCGCCGTTTTAAGCGAGCACGCAAGCCCCAAAACGTAGAGCGTTGCAATCAGCGGAACGGCGAACGCAAGTTTGTTTCCCCACAAGTCGGCGGCGTATCCCATAACGGGCGGCAGAATAGCCGCGCCCACGATTGCCGTCACCATAAGCCCCGAAAGTTCGTTCGATTTTTCGGGCATTTTATCGATGGCTATAGAGAAAATGAGCGGGAAAATGTTGGCATAGCCGACGGCGATTACAAACAGCGCAACAGTCGCCGACGATTTCTCCGAAACCGAAAGCAGCGCAAACCCAGCCACCGCCAAAGCCGCCGAGAACGCCAGAAATCTCTTCGGTTCTACGCGTTTTAAAACAGCAGATCCCGCAAGACGCGCAAGCATTATCGCCAGAAAGAAGTAGGTTATATATTGCGTTGCCAAGTCGCTGGAAACGCCGAAGCGCGAAGTGAAATAGATTGGCATTCCGTTTGAAACACAGTTTTCCGCGCCCACATACAGGAAAATCCCCGCAACCATTGCAAAAACAAACGGATTTTTAAGCAGCGCAACGCACGAACCTACCGACGCAGCATTCTCGCATTTCCTTTCCGAAATTTTCAGCGCGCCAACCGCCGCCATTGTGGCGGCAAAGCCTGCGGCAAAAATCGCGAAAACAAGCGTCCATTCGAAATGCGTTCCGTTTTCGGCGGTTTTGTCGCCCGCTATGAGCGCAACGGCAAAGAAGACAATCGGCGCGGTGTTCGAGCCTATCGCCTTGATAAATTGCCCGAACGACAAATTGCTTGAATAGTCGCCCTCGCGCGAAACGTCGCGCATAATGGGGTTGCCGGCAACCTGTAAAGTCGCCGCGCCCGCGCCCAGCAGCAGCACCGCCGACAGGAAGACCGCATAGCTTGAAATTCCCAAAACAAGCACCAGCAGCACTCCGGCAAACGCAAGTCCCAAACCCGACAAAAGCGTCGCTTTTTTGCCGATTTTACTTTGCAGAACGCCCATGGGAACCGATAGAAACCCGAACATAATGAAGCCCGCGAAAGATACTATTTGCGCCTCGAAATTGCTCAGCTCAAACGTGTCCTTTGCCTTGCCCACGAACGTAGCGACCGCGTCGCCGAAGCCCATACAGAGGAACGCGAGAAAAATCGGGAATGTTTTCGTCTTCATTTTACGCCTTCTTGTAGATTACCCCGCCTTCGATGCACTGAACGAGAATGTGGATTATTTTGATGTGGATTTCCTGCACGCGGTCGGAAAATTCGCTTTGGGGCGCGCGGATTTCGACGTCGCAATTCTCCGCAAGCGCGCCGCCGGATTTCCCCGTGAGCGCGACTACTTTGATTCCGTTTTTGCGGGCGTATTGGGCCGCCAAAAGCACGTTTTTGGAGTTGCCGCTTGTGCTGATTGCAAGCAGGACATCGCCGCTTTTGCCGAGAGCCTCCACGCCGCGTTCGAAAATCGACTCGGGCGAAAAATCGTTGAGCGAGCACGTTATGAAAGCGGGGTCGTTTATGGCAACTGCGGGAAGGGCGCGGCGGTTAAGCCTGAAGCGCGCAGTGAGTTCCTCGCAGAAATGGGTGGCGTCGCAGAGGCTGCCGCCGTTGCCGCAGGCTATGATTTTGCCGCCGTTTTCGAGCGCAGTGCACATAATTTTTGCCGCTTCGGCGATTTTTTCGACGTTCGAACTGTCGGAGACGAACTTTTGCAGAACTTCAAGTGCCTGATTGAGTGATTGCGTTATTATTCCCTTCATTTTGCGCGTAGTTTAAAGTTGTTTTGAAATGCCGTCGGCGGCGACCGAAACGGCGGCGTAGTCTCCTATCTTCTCTCCGAGCAGGGCGGGGACTACTTTGCAGACGTTCGCGGCCAAGTCGAGCGCGTCGGCGTCAATCGCCCTTTGCATGGGTTCGCGCAGGAGGTCTTCGGAGCGCGCAAAAATGCTTCCTATTACAATAAGTTCGGGGTTGAGCACATCGATGAGAATCGAAATTCCGCGCCCGAGGTATTCGCCCGAGTCTTCGTAGATTTTTCTCGCGTCAACGTCGCCCGCGCAGGCTGCTTCGGCTATGGATTTCGCGGTAATGGAGTTTATTTCGTCAGCCGATTTGCAGAACGCGCAGGGTTTTCCGCGCTGGAAGAGTTCCGCCGCCCTGAGTTTCCCAAGCTGGGCTATTCCGCCGCCGCTGCAAAAGCCCTCGAACGAACCGCGCTTACCGTAGCCTACGGGGCCGAACTTTTCAAGGCGTATGTGCCCCACTTCGCCGGCGTTGTCGTTCGCGCCCGCCAGAAGGCGTCCGTTGGCGATAATTCCCGCGCCAAGCCCCGTTCCGAACGTCATGAAAACCATATTTTCCGAGCCTTTGCCCGCGCCGTATTTCCACTCGGCAAGGGCGCAGGCGTTGGCGTCGTTCTGAATGAAGGCGGGAATCGAGAATTTTTCGCGGAAGAAATCGGTAATGTGAACGTCGTCCCACTTGGGCAGGTTCGGAGGGCTCATAATCACGCCCCTGCGGCTGTCGAGCGGGCCGCCGCAGCTTATGCCGATTGACGAAATTTCGCCGAGTGCGACTCCCGTTGAACGACTGAGCGATTCTATTATTTTGCAGAATTTTTCGAGCGTTTCCGCGCACGGAAGCGTGGGGAACGATTCTTTTGCGAGGAAGTCTACCGAAAGGTCGTCGTTTTCGCGCGCAAAAACGACTGCGCATTTTGTTCCGCCTATGTCTATGCCGATGTAGTTTTTCATATTGTTCAGTGCCTGTCTAAACGAGTGTTTCCGAAGCCGCAAGAAAGCTTGTGCGCTGATTCGGTAAAATGCCGAAACACAAAATAAATCTTGCCAATAACGCGTTAAAATGCAAATATAAAACGCTAAAAAATGGTTTTGCGGCGCGGCGCGATGTCGGCGTCGGATTTTTTTAAGAAGGAATTTTTATGAAGCGTTATTCGCGTTATATTGCATACGTAAAGCCAAAAGTTTGGTATTTGCTGGGGGCGTTGCTGGCGGGGTTGCTGTTCGGCGCGTCGAGCGGCTTCGGTATGCCCGTTATTTTCGACAAAGTTTTGAAGCGCATTTTTATGCCCGAAGACGGCGTGGCGTATAGCCTCTGGTATGTCTTCGGCGTGGCGATGCTCATTCCGCTGGTATTTATAATACGCGCGATAACGGGCTATTTGAGCGGGTATTTGATGAGTTACGTTTCGCTCGACGTGTTGCGCAGAATCAAGCAGGACTTGTTTTCGCGCGTGCAGGACTACCCGCTTTCGTTCTTCGACAAGCACACTACGGGCGACCTCTTTGTGCGTCTTACAACCGACACGCAGGCAGTGCAGACAATCCTGCTTTCGTTCGCCTCGGAGATGATTCGCCAGCCCGTGCAGGTTATCGGCGCGCTCTCGTTTTTGGCGTATATGTGCCTTACAAAGGGCGAAGTAGTCTTCCTCTTGGTCTTCATTGCGGCGGTGCCGTTTTGCATAATTCCCGTGCAGATGATGCGCCGCAACCTCAAGCGTTGCGCGAAGATGTCGGCGGAGTCGCTGGGGGCGATTGCGCAGTGCTTCAACGAAAACCTCGCCGCCGCGCACGAAGTCCGCGTGTTCAACCTCCAAGAGCCGCAGAAGAAAAAGTTCTGGAATATGAACGTGAGCTTCCAGAAACTTGTGCTTAAAATCACGCAATACGAGCTTTTGCAGCAGCCGATGATGGAGGTTCTGGCGGCAACAATGGTTTCGATTACGTTCGTCTACGCATATAAGGCGAAGATTGACTTTTCTACATTCGCGGCAATCGGGCTTGCGCTCTACTTTACAATCGACCCCATAAAGCGAATCGTGAGAATGTGGACTGACTTCATCAAAATCACGCCCTCTTTCGACCGACTCAACGAAGTGCTCGACTACGTTTCCACAGTGCCCGAAGCCGAAAATCCCGTGAAAGTTGACGCTTTGCTCGGCGAAATCGAATTTAAAAACGTAAACTTCGCCTATTCCGACAAACCCGTTTTACACAACGCAAACATCAAAATTCCAGCGGGCACGAGCTGCGCGCTTGTTGGTGAATCGGGCGCGGGCAAGAGCACGTTCGCGAAGCTTGTCATGCGCTTTTACGACCCGACAAGCGGCTCAATCACGGTTGACGGAATCGGCCTCAAAGATATGTCGCTTTTTGACCTGCACAAGAATTTGGGTTCCGTGCCGCAGTATCCCGTGCTTTTTAACGACACAATCTACAACAACATTCTGCTTGCAAAGCCCGACGCCACCGAAGAGGAAGTGTATGCGGCTGCCCGCGCGGCGTTCGCGCACGACTTCATCATGGAGCTTGAAAACGGCTACAATACCCGTGTGGGCGAGCGCGGCGACAGGCTCTCTGGCGGACAGAAGCAGCGCATTGCAATCGCGCGCGTGTTCCTGAAAAATCCGCCGCTGATTGTCTTGGACGAGGCAACTTCCGCCCTCGATGTCAACAGCGAGGCGTTTATCCAAAAGGCGATAGACAAACTTATGCACGACCGCACGATGTTCATCATAGCCCACCGCTTCAGCACAATCCGCAACGTGCAAAAGATTATCGTCTTTAAAGAGGGGAATATAATCGACTTCGGCACGCACGCCGAACTCTACGCCCGCTGCCCCTACTACAAAACCCTCTACGACAGACAGGCAAAGTAGATTCTCCCCGAAACCGCCCCTTCGCAATGAATTCGTATCCCGAACAGCTGTTTCAAAAGACGAACAAGTATCTTTTCAAATACGCGGGGAAGACGCGTAGGGTTGCGCTGCGGTTGTTGTTTTTCAACTTGAAGCACCTTTTGGGATTGTCGGAATTTGCCGACATCGTTTTTTCCGCCCTTAACAAAACTCCGCGCGACAGGCTGAAAATTGCAATACATTTGGGCGGAGGCATCGGCGACGTAATTATAGGCTGTCTGTTTGTAAAACGTTTTGCGCAAAAGCTCGACTGCAACCACCAACTTGACGTGTTTTTCGACCAGAGTTTCGGCGTAATTTCTCCGCTGCTTGAAAACCAGAAATACATAACAAACTTCCGCAACGTCAAGGAGTTTTCCCAATACAAATACGATTTTGTTTTGGTGCTGGACGGGCAGTTTCCGATAGTCAAAAGATATGCCCAAAAGAAAGTCGAAAGGTTTTCGCTGTTTTTATCCGATTACGCAAAAAAATTGAGGCGGTTTGCGGATTGCGATTTTCCTTTGGCTTTCAGCGTTTACCACACGTTTAACCACCAACATTGGCTGTTGATAAACGGACTTACGCGTATTACGGGAATGGACGTCTACGGAATACTCGGAATCCGCGCCGACGACACTCTGGACATTCCCCTCGACGGCGAGTCCGCAACGCTTTCAAAACTGGAACTTGCGGGCACAGGGTATATAACAATGTCCAGAAGCGGCGATGTCCGCAATAAAAACGCAAACTCTACCCGCTATTGGGGCGTGGAAAAATACGGCGAGCTTGCGGCGTTGCTGAAGGCGCGCTATCCCGATTTAAAAATCGTCCAAATCGGCGGGGCGAACTCTCTGTCAATCGAAAATACCGACGCCGATTTTGCGGGGAAAATCACTTTCGCGGAAACGCTTGTTGTTTTAAAAAATGCGACGCTGCACATCGACAGCGAAAGCGGATACGTCCATTTGCGCCACTTCCTGTCGGGCGGGTGCTCGGCGGCTTTGTTTGGACCGACTGCGGTCGAAACGCGCGGTTATCCAGAAAACATAAACATTCGTTCGTCGGTTTGTAATTGCAGGTTTTGCGAGTGGATAAACGGCGACAAATGGCAGGTATGCTGCCCGCGCTCGCAAAGCGAAAATTCCACGTGTATGCAAAGCATTTCGCCCGAACTGGTCGCAGAAAAAATCGACGGATATTTGAACGGGAAACTCTAATTTAACGCCTATGAAAATTCAGGACATCTTTTCGAAAAAGCCAAAAATTTTGGTAGTCGGCGACATCATGCTCGACGTTTTCATTCGCGGCAACGCCCTGCGCATTTCGCCCGAAGCTCCCATTCCGGTGGTATCGCATGTGAAAACGTCGAACCAGCTCGGCGGGGCGGCAAATGTGGCGTGCAACCTCGTTAAATGGAATGCTGAAGTCGAAATGTTCGGCGCGTTCGGCAACGACGAAAAGGGCGGGGAAGTTCTCAAGCTGACGAAATCGCAAAACATACGCCTCGGGGAGAATTGCGGAGGAGGGCGTGCCACGATAACAAAAATCCGCGTAATAGCGGGCCCGCAACACGTTTGCAGGGTTGACTTTGAAGATGTCCCGCAGGCATACGCGCCGTCGGAAGCGCAAATCGGTCAAATAATTTCTGCAATCGACGGGGTCGACGCCGTCATAGTCTCCGACTACGCAAAAGGCTTTATCACTGAAAAATTAATGCGGGGTGTTATCGACAAATGCAACCGTTCGGGAAAAGTTCTTTGCATAGACCCAAAGCCGCGCAACAAAATTTCCTACAAGAATCCGTATCTGTTAAAACCCAATAAAAAAGAGGCTCTCGAGCTTGCGGGGCTTCCCGTGGACGCAATTTTCAAGTATCCCACTGAAGAGGTTTGCGGGCGCATTTTTGAGAAATATTCGCCCAAATATCTCGTGATAACTCTGGGCGAAGACGGCATGCTGCTGGCGGACAAGTCGGGAATAAAAAAGGTGCTGCCCTCGCGCGTGCTGTCGGTTTTCGACGTTTCGGGCGCGGGCGACACCGTCGTTTCAATGCTTGCGTTTGCGCTTGCCTGCGGCATGGACATTGAAGACGCAATGGCTGCGGCGTCCACGGCGGCGGGAATAGTTGTCGGCAAGGCGGGGACGGCTCAGGCGGAAATCTCGGAGATTTTAGCTTATGAAAAAGAATCCACTTTCGGAAAATAAAAAGCTCGTTTCGCTCGGCGAACTGGTGAAAATACGCGACGAACTCGACGCCGCGGGGAGGAAACTCGCCCTTACAAACGGCTGTTTTGACCTCCTCCATTCGGGACACAATTATTTTCTAAAAAACGCAGCGTCGCTCGGCGATAGGCTTGTTGTAATGCTCAATTCGGAGGAAAGCGTGCGCGCGCTCAAAGGCCCTACGCGCCCCGTGCAGAACGATTCGGAGCGCGCGTATAACTTGGCTTCGCTCGAGGCGGTGGATTATGTGTGCGTGTTTTCGTCGAAGCGTCTCGACGCCGAAATCGCGGCGGTCCGCCCCCACGTCTACGCTAAGGCGGGCGACTACACCCTTGAAAACCTCGACGCGGGCGAACGCGCCGCCCTGGAAAAATGCGGGGCTGAAATTGTTTTTCTGCCATTCTTGGAGGGCTTTTCAACAACTTCGCTGATTGCAAAAATTGCTGCGGCGGCAAAAGCGGGGGCGATATAGATTATGAAAAAGGCAGTGTTTTTCGACCGCGACGGAACGCTTATTTTGGACAAAGAATATATGTTCAAGCCCGAAGACTTGGAGATTATTTCGGGCGCAAAAGAAACGCTTGCGGCACTCAGAAACGCGGGGTTCGGGTTGTTCGTGCTCTCGAACCAAAGCGGCGTGCCGCGCGGGTATTTTTCGCTTGAGCAGGCGGAGGCGTTCAACGCGCGCTTTACCGACGCGCTCGGCTTGGGCGGCTGCGTCTTCGACGGCGTTTGCCTTGCGATAGAGCCACCCGATGCGTCGGACGGATACAGAAAACCAAGTCCCAAGTATGTTTTGGAGCAAATGCAAAAATACGCGCTTTCGCCCGAAAACGTCTGGGTTGTCGGCGACAGAAAAAGCGACTGGCAGACGGCTCTGAATGCGCACTGCAACGCGGTTGCCGTCCGCACGGGTAAGCCGCTTTCGGAGGCGGATACCGAGTTTATTGAGGCGAACGGAATCGGGCTTCTCGATTCGGTCGCAGAACTGCCGAAGTTTTTGGGAATATGAGAAGTAAATTTTAATTTAGAGTAAGGATAAAAGATGATAATTATTACAGGCGGAGCGGGATTTATAGGCTCTAACATTCTCGAAGGCCTCGAGCGCGAAGGCTACAAAAAACTCGTAATATGCGACTATATGGGCAGCGATTCCCGCTGGAAAAACGTGGCAAAACGCGAGCTTTTCGACATCGTAAACCCCGAAAATCTGGCGGAATACTGCAACGCCCACGCCGCGGAAATAGAAGCAGTTATCCATATGGGCGCAATTTCCACCACTACCGAAACAGACGTGGAGCTTATTGCAAATTCAAATATCAGGCTCACTTGGGCGCTTTGGGAATTTTGCGCGGCAAACAAAAAGCGTTTCATATACGCTTCGAGCGCGGCGACTTACGGCTCGGGAGAAAACGGCTTCGAAGACCGAGAAGACCAGCAGTATTTGAACGCGCTGCGCCCGCTCAACGCCTACGGTTGGAGCAAAGCATTTATCGACAGAAAAGTGGCGCGCCATCTTTCGGAGGGCGGTGCCGCCCCAGCGCAGCACGTCGGGCTTAAATTTTTCAACGTATACGGGCCGAACGAATACCACAAAGGCGGGCAAAAAAGCGTCATAGCCCACATTTTCCCGTCCGCCAAAAAGGGAGAGGCGGTAAAACTCTTCAAATCATACAATCCCGCATACAAAGACGGCGGGCAGCTGCGCGATTTTGTGTGGGTGGGCGACATTGTTTCGGTAGTCCTCTGGCTGCTGGAAAATCCGTCTGTAAACGGACTTTTCAACGTAGGTTCGGGGCAGGCGCGCTCATTCGAAGACTTGGCGGTGTCAACCTTTGCGGCATTGGCGCTTGAGCCGAAAATCGAATATATCGATATGCCCGAAATGCTGCGCGGGAAATACCAGTATTACACGAAGGCGAACCTCCAAAAACTGCGCGATGCCGGCTACGACAAGCCTGCGACACGTTTGGAAGACGGCGTGCGCGAGTATGTCAAAAACTTCCTCGATTGCGAGGACCAATATTTGTAAAGAGGCAATACCGTCTGCAAACGCAAAAGGTAATTCCGCCTGCAAAAACCGCCGTTCGCGCACTGCGTCGGCGGATTTTTGAAAACTCGGGCTGCGGCTACCGCGCTTGCAACGCCTCTTTCAGGTGTTGGGCCGCCGCATCAATGTCGATTTCCGCCATGCACGGAGGGGTGTCGAAGCCGCGCAGGCATTTGTCGCCCCAATTTTTTGTGAGCCACTCGCAGGCTTTGCAGGCGTCGGAGCAGATGTTTATGTTTTCGGCATACGCATAAAACTCGATGTCGGTCGGGCCGAAAAACACGAGCGATTTCCCTCCCAGTCCGTGCTTTAGGTGAACCATTCCGCATTCGCAATCGACGTGAGCGACGGAATATTTCAGCAAGCCCTTCAGCTCCTCGAAACTTGTGTCGCCGCGCAAATCCGTATCGACGCCTCCAATCGGGTCAACGCCGCGCCTGCCGAGCTGGACGATTTTCATTTCGGGCAGCAGCGATTTTATCTTCTTTACAAGGCGCGCGTAGGCATCGTTGGAAAGAAGTTTTGTGTCGGTAGTGCCCGTTTTTGAGCCGCGCTGGATTGTTATGTATTTGCCTTCGCCCAAGCCGAATTTGTTTCTTACAAACGTTTCGTCGAGCGCGCATTCGATTTCGAATTTCGCTCCTTGCATCTGCAGCGCGCCGGAAAAATCAGCCTGCGTATATCTGTTTTTGCCCAGACGCTTTGAATACTCCATGCCCGCGAAATCGAAAACAACGCCCGTTTGCAACATAAAGGTGTTGGCGTTTGCCGCGTCGATTAGTTGGCGAAGATATTGGGAAAGCGGGCTTTCGGTCTTCAGGATTCGGGAGGATAGGCTCTCTACGGTGGGGAAGCGCGTTATGAAAATTACGGCATCGTATTTCGAGACATCGACCGCGGAATTGTATATCCCGAAGTTTTTATTCAAAAAAATGCCGTCGAGAATCTCCTTTTTGTCGGAATAAATATCGACCCGCGCGCCCGTTTTCGCGCGGAGCTGCTGCGCGTAGAGCGCGTTTATTACCATATCTCCGACGCCGCCCGAAAAGCGCAACGCCACCCTGTACCCGCCGCTGGGCTCGCCGCGCTTGCCGCGGTAGAACAGGCAGCCTTTCACCAGCCACGCAATCATTTTCAGTGTAAAAAGCGCAATGTTATCGCCCGATTTCGTCTCGTAGCGGTATGCTTTCTCCCTGAATTTTTTGTAAAAATCTCCGTTCATTCGTCGCAGGTTTTTGCAAGACTCGCGTTTATTTTCCCAAAAGTCAAGTTGTATTTGCCGCGGCGGCGTTTTGCTGAATTGGAGATTGACAACCCCGCGCGTATTTGATGTTTTTCTGAGTCGGTTGTATAAAGATGAGTTCCGAAAAAATCACGTTGTTAAAAGGCTATTCAGGCTGTAAAATTCTGCTTGTGGACGCCTCCGAAAAAAGCTTTATCCGTAAGATTTCGTCGGACTGCGCATACAACGAACGCCTTTTGAAACAGTGCCGAAAACAGAGCATGTGCGGTTTCGGCAAAACTCCGCGGGTTTTCGGCTCGGGTTATGTTGACGGGCTATTTTTCTTCGACATGCAATATGTCAGGGGCGCAACGCTTGCCGAATACCTCCTGCAAGTGCCCGCAACGTATTTGAAGGCAACTGTGGAGAAAATCTACAGCGCGGCGGCGCACGGATATTGCGTCGGCGGCAATAACGGAATTTGCGCCGAAATCCAAACGTCGATAAGGGGGAAAATCGAATCGCTGCGCCATTTGCAAAGCGCGTATGCAAATTTGACGGAGGTTTTAGAATACCTCGACTCCCTCTCTTGGAGCGGAATACGCGTCGGCGACTGCCACGGCGACATGACGCTTGAAAACATAATTGTGGATTCAGCAGGCGAATTTTATATGATTGATTTCCTCGATTCTTTTGCGGAATCTCCCGTGATTGACATCGCAAAAATCCTGCAGGACATCTTCCTTCGGTGGTCGTATAGATACAGAACCCTCAGTGTTTACGAAGACATCAGGCTTTCCGACGCCTGCGATGTTTTTCTCGGGCTACTCGGGCGAGACGCCTCCCTGAAAAAGACGGCCTTCGACATTCTGCTTGTAAACCTTCTCCGCATCTATCCCTACATAAAGGACGAAAAAACGCGCGTGTTTTTGGACGCCGCAACAAAGAAAACACTCAATTTTATATTATGAAAACGTTGATAATACCCTGTGCAGGCAAATCAAGCCGCTTCCCCGGAATGCGTCCCAAGTGGATGCTCACGCACCCCGACGGCAAGCCGATGGTGCAAAAGGCCGTCGAAAAATTCGGCGACTTCGACAGAATAATCATTACGATTGTGCGCGAACACGACGAAAAATACGAGGCGTCGCTGTTTGTCCGACAGGTTTTTAAGGACAATCCGAAAGTGGAAACGTGCATTCTCGACGACTTCACGAAATCGCAGAGCGAAACCGTCTACAAAACCCTCGAAAAAATGGACGTGCGCGGGGCGTTCGTCGTGAAGGACTCCGACAACAGCATAGACGTTAAACTGCCCTCCGACGGCGTGAATTTGATTGTAGGCTACGATGTGGACGTTCACCGCGACGTTTCAAACATTCCCGCCAAAAGTTTCATTCTTTCGAACGAACAAAACATAGTTTTGGACATCGTAGAGAAGAAGGTTGTCTCAAACATCATCTGTTTGGGAATCTACGGCTTCAAGGACGCGGCTGTTTTTATGAGCGCTTTCGAACGCCTTTCGGCTGCGTTCCCCGAACGGGAAATGTATTTGTCGCACGTGATTTCCTATTTAATATCGCAAGACAACGCAGTCTTCAACCTGTTCTACGCGACGGGATACGAAGACTGGGGCACGCTTGCCGAATGGCGCGCAACGCAGAAAAAATGCCGAACGTATCTTGTAGACATAGACGGCGTTCTGATGAAAAACTGCGGGCAATACGGCTCGTTTAATTGGGACAACAACAACGTGGTTTTGGACGAAAACGTAGAGCAGCTGCGCAGGCTCCAGCAGGGCGGGGCGATGATTATTATAATAACGTCGCGCCCCGAAAAATACAGGGCTTCGCTGCTTGAAATGCTTGCGGGCAGGGGGGTTGTTCCGCACGCAATGGTTATGGGCGTAAACCACGCAAGGCGCGTTCTTGTAAACGACTTCGCTCCGACAAACCCGTATCCCTCCGCCGAGGCCGTAAATATTCCCAGAAACGGACGCCTTGCCGACTACCTTTCCGATTAAAATGAACGTTGCAAAAGATAACCTAACCGTTCTGGTTCAAGGTCCATACGACGTCTCAATTACGCCGAAAACAATTTCGAGCATAAGACGGCTGCTCGGAGGCGTCCCTATTGTCCTTTCCACTTGGGAGGGCGCGGAAATTCCCGCGCTGCCCGATATGCCCGACGCGGTTGTCTACAACAAATGCCCTCCGCCTGACGCGTTCGGCAACTTCAACAGGCAGCGTTATTCGACGCTTGAGGGGCTTAAGCGCGTTTCGACCGAATACGTTTTCAAAATACGCTCAGACTTCGTTCTGAAAAATTCAAACATTCTGGCTTTGGCAAAGGCGGACGCCCCGCGGAAGTTCCCCGTTTTCGAGCAGCGAATGCTTGCGTATGTTTGGCGTCCACAGCCGTTCAAGCGCAATCCGAGGCTTTTCCACCCCGGAGACTTCTATTACTTGGGATTGAAGCGCGACCTTCAGAGGCTTTTTTCGGTTCCGGAGTCCGACGCCGTTTCGACGGGAGGTTTCGCATCTTCAGAGCACTATTTATGGGTGAATTTTATCAATAAAAATTCGGACAAAAAGGTGGATATTGCCGACTTGACAAAAAAAGATAAAACAAGCTATTATAATAATGTTTTATGCGATAATTTCATATTCGCAAACTATTACGATGCGGGCGTTGCGTCGTTGAAGTCGGCGTTGAAAAAGAACAATATTCCGGTCTCCAACAGCGCGTTTTCGTTCTGCGACTGGCTGAAAATGTCGGGTTGCAAAAACGCGCCCGCCGATTTCCCGAACACCAAAGTCCCGCTCGGGCTGCGGGCGCGCGCGCAGGCGGTCGCAGCTTTGGCGAGGGTTGTCCAGCTGTTTATTTTCGACAAAAAAAGGCGGGAGTCGGTTCGCTCGAAAATCTACGATTTGCTTCCAGAAGAATAACCGCCTTCGGGCGAACGGCCGTAGACTCCTATTTTAGTCGTGTTGCGCCGAGGCGTTGCGAAATTCTGTTTGCCTGTTCGGCAATATACGCGCCCCATTCGGGCAGCGACGATTCCGCCATTCTGTCGGAAGGCCCAGTAGCCCAGACGGCGGCGATGGAGTAGTTTTTGTCGTTGAAAATGGGCGCGCCAACGCAGCGCATTCCGTGAATGTATTCCTCCATATCGAGCGCGTAGCCGCATTTTGCAATCCGCGCCAATTCTTTTTTGAATGCTGTTTTCGACGTTATCGTGTTTGCGTTGAATTTTTCGAATTTCATTCGCTCCACAATGGCGTCGCGCTCCTTTTCGGGCAGGAACGCCATCAACGCCTTCGAACCCGCCCCCGTGTGGAGCGGGCAGCGCGTGCCTATTTTACAGTGGAAGCTGAACGAATACTTGCCTTGTTCCTGCAAAATGACGACGAAAATTCCGTCGACCAAAACGCCGAGCATTGTTGTTTCCATAATGTTGTCGCGTATTTGGGCGAGTATGTCGAGGCTGTTGTGGATAAGGTCGTCTTGGCTGGTTGCGGATATGCTTATGGGGGCGAATTTTTTCGAGATTGTGTATTTGCGGTTCTCGTCTTTTGCGAGATATTCGCAGTCTTCGAGGGTGGTGAGGATTCTGAAAACGATTGAGGTTGAATAGCCCGTATGCTTCGATATTTCCTTTTGCGTCAGCGGAAGCGGCGTCTGCGCCAACAATTCCAATATCTTTATAGTTTTTATGACGTTGGGCACGTAGTATTTTTTGTTTTTGTCGTTAAGCATACGTTTGTTATACTGTCGGGCGCGCAGGCTAAATGTCAATTTTATATTGTCTCAAACGGCGTTTTTGAAAAATTTTCCGAAAAACACTTGACGGCGGAAATTTTGAATATAAAAACGTTTTTACATAAAAAATTCTATGAAACTGTTAAGCTATCTATTATTGTGTTTTAGTGCGGGCGTTTTGCTCGCCGACGGCGGGCGCAATTTTGCAAGTCTGCCCGAATCTTTTAAAGGCGAAATTGTCGCCGACTGGCTGAAGCAAAAGCAGCCCGACACGGCTGCGGCTTGCGCCGAACAAAAAATTCGCATAAAAAGACTCCTTTCAAACAAGGGGTTGAAGATTGAAAATGATGCCGTTTTTGCGGGAAAATTCGAAAAGCTTTCCTCCGAAAAAGCATCGGACGAACTCTATTTGAAACTGCGCGAACTCAAACGCGACATAATTTTTGCCTGTCCCGAAAACGGTTTCGACGAAATAATCTGCATTGATGCCCCGTTCCCGCGCGGGTCGGAGGCCGTTCACGAAAGCCGCTTCAAAACCGAGAACACCGCGGCGTTCGGCGCGCGGCTTCTTCGAGTAAACCCGTTTAAGGCGTCGAAAATGAGGCTCGCCCCCGCGGAGGGGAAGTCGGCGGCAATTTGGCGCAGCGATTTGGATTTCGACGCGCGCAAGATAGTCTTCCAGATGCGCGAAAGCGACCGCACCAACTACAATCTTTACACCGTAGACGCGGACGGCGGAAATTTAAAACGACTTACCGACAGTTCCTATAACGACGTAGACCCCGCGTGGCTGCCCGACGGAAATATTGTTTTTTGCACTTCGCGCGCCAACTGCTATGTCAGGTGCGGCGGCAGCGCGTTCCGCACCACTGTTCTCGCGCGCTGCGACGCCGACGGCAAGAATATCTACTTTATTTCCACAAACAACGAGGCCGACTTTATGCCCACCGTCATGGACAACGGAAGCGTTTTGTATTGCCGCTGGGAATATGTAGACAAAAACATTTTCCGCGTGCAGTCGCTTTGGACGGTGAATCCCGACGGCACGAATCCGCAGGTTTTCTGGGGCGGACAAAGCCACTATCCCGACCTTAAAATCGGTGCGTATCAGATTCCCGAGACGGAAAAATTTATCTTTATGACGTCGTCGCACCACAATGTTTTCAACAGCGGTTTGGCGGTTTTGGTTCCGTCGGAGGGGCGTAACTATCCCAACGGGCTTTACAACCTTACGCCGCATTTGATGTGGACCGAGGCAAGCAGTTTCGGCGGCGGCACTTCGGGCAACGGTCCGTGGGATAAAAACTACGGCGATTTTGTCGTTCCCGCATGCTACGGCGCGTTTTATTCGCCGTTTCCGCATTCGAAAAATTTCTACTTGGCAAGCGCGGGCTACACAAAATACGAATCAAGCTACATTCAGGAGGGGGCAACCCGCCTAAACCTATATTTATGCGATTACGACGGCAATATGGAGCTTCTTCTTTCGGGCGAAAACAATATCGTCCATGCCCAGCCCCTAAAGACGCGCAAGCGTCCGAATTCCGTTCCGTCTATGATTGAACCGCTCGGCGAATTCAATCCGAATGCGCCGCAACCAGTCGGCGTGTTATACACGGCGGACGTTTTCGAAAATTCGGGAATCCCGAAGGGAAAGGGCAAATATCTGCGCGTGATTGAGCACTGCGCCGCCACATATCAGGACGGCGTGCGCGACGCCAACGCGCAGAGCAACGCCGCGCTCAGACAAAAATACAACATGCCCGGCTGGCCCAATTTTCTGATGTCTTTGGGCGTTTATTCAAAACAGGGCGACACAAGCATTCCGCGTGTGTTCGGCTTTTTGAGCGGCGAAACAGCCATGAGCGTTTTTATGGACGAAAGCCACAAGCGCATTCTGGGCGAAGCCGAAATAGAGTCGGACGGCAGCGTAAGCATTGAAGTGCCCGCCATGAAGGCAGTCTATTTCCAGATTCTGGACAAGGACAGAAAAGTTTTGCAGACAATGCGTTCATCGACGCACGTAGCAGCGGGCGAAAACCGCGGGTGCTTGGGCTGCCACGCCACGAAGTTCAACGCCGCGCCGAATGTCCGGCCGTCGCTCGCACTGCGCAGGCCGCCGCAAAAACTGACAAAACCCTTCGGCGACATCACGTTCGGTTTCGACCGCTACATTCAGCCGATACTGGACAAAAACTGCGTCTCGTGCCACAATCCGACTTCAAAGAACAAGCTCGATTTGACGAACCGCAAAATGCCCGCGGGCGGAGTGTTCTCGGCGGCGTATTTGAACCTCGTTTTGGGTATGGACAACAAGCCCGCAAACGGAATGGTTTTCCCGCGCTCGCTTGCGGGGGCTATTTCGCCGTATGCCGTCTACAAATCGCTCGAAGAAGACGTGCCTACTTCCGAAAGCACGATTGCGCCCATGCAGGTTCTTTCGGGCGCAAGTCCGATGATTGCAAAGCTCGAGCGCGGGCACAAAAACGTGAAGCTTTCCGCGCGCGACATGGCTGTTTTGAAGGCTTGGATTGACCTCAACTGCCCGTATTACGGCGAGGAGGACGTGCTTGAAATGCCCGACGTTTCGCGCGAAAAATTCGAAAACGGCGGCATAGCGTTCCAAGGGCTTTCGTATCTGCCGAAAATGCGGACGTGCCCCGATGTCAACAGGGCGTATCGTCAGGATTCCTTCAAAACTCAGGACGACCGCAATCCGAAAGACGCCTACGGCAACGTATTGCCCGCAATCAAATACGACGGGTCAAAACGCATAATTTTCAACGGAGAAAAAAATGAAAAACACCAAAATTAAACATATAATAACAATAGCATCGGCGGCGTTGCTGCTGTGCGCGTGCAACGAAAAACGCCATGCCTACCAAATAGACCTCCCGCAGGGGTGCGTAACGCCCGACGGAATGGCGTTGGGCGGCGACGGCAACATCTATCTTTCCATTAACCAGCTTTCGGGCAAGTTCGCAAACCGCGCGAAAATCGTCAAAATCGACGCCGCCGACAAAATCAGCGACTTCGTTGTTCTGCCCGTTTCGCCCGAAACGAAAGTGGCGTCGCCCATGGGCGTGTGTTTCGGCGACGACGGCAACCTCTACATTGCCGACAACCAAATGTTCGGCGGGGCAAAGCAGGGCAGCCGCATTCTGCGCGTAAAAATCAAGGACGGCAAGGCGGTTTCGTGCGCGCCCGTCGTGGAGGGGCTGAAAGTCGCAAACGGAATAGCGTGCGCAAAGGGCAAAATTTTCCTTACCGACTGCATGGTTGAAATGCAGGGCAACCCCATAAAAAGCGCGGTCTACGCTTTCGACATCGCAAAACTCGACGAAAACAACCCCGTCAAAGTCAACGGACTAAACGACTCCCACGTCTTCGAAGTTATTTCCACAAAATGGACTTCGCCCGAAACCCAAGTGGGTTGCGACGGCATTTGCTCAGACACGCAGGGGAATTTGTATGTGGCGAATTTCGGCGAAGCCAGCGTTACCAAATACGTTCTCGACGCCGGCGGCAAGGCGGTTTCCAAAAAGCTCCTGTTTAAGGGCAGGACAAAGAGTTGCGACGGCCTTCACGTTGATGACGAAAACAATTTATGGGTTTCCGATTTCGTCGGGAACACAGTAGCAAAATACAATCTTGACAACGGTTCTTTCGAAGTTGTGAAGGCTTCCAAGGTGGGCGTTCTTCCCGTCAACGGGGAGCTTTGCGCACCCGCCGACGCAATCAGGCGGGGCAACAAGCTCTACATATCCAATATGAATACGGATATGTCGCCGCACAAGACGCTGCCCGCCCATACGCTGAGCGTTGTTGTTTTGGATTAGAAAAAGGAAAAATTTGTTGTTTAAAAGCCGTGCGGGGTTGACGTTGTTCAATCCCGCTTTTTTAGCGTTCCGCAGTCAGAACACGGCGGGCTTTTCCGAAAGGGAAAGGAATTTTCGAGCGAAAGCCTGCCGCCATTTTCCGTTTCGGAATTTCACCGCGTTGTAGAGCGTCGCAAACGCAAAGCGCGGAGCTTGCGCGCCCTGTCCGCCCACGATTTCCGCGCCGCGGCGGACATTGTCAATCTGCCATGCGGGCAGGCGCAGGTGGTAGTCGTTGCGTTCAACCTCTTTTGCGTGGAGGGCAAGTGCGCCCATTTGCGCGGCAATGTATTCGGGCGAACCCTCGACCATAAGATTGCCTTCTTTTAGACCGCCCCAGTATTCGGTTTGAAAAACAGTTCCCGTATAGCCCGACTTCTCGACGGCATCGGCAACCAGATACGCCGTGCCGATGTGCGTTCCGTTCCAGTCGTCGAAATGCGGGGCAAATATTGCCGCGGGTTTGCGCGTTTGGAGAAAATCAGAAATTTCTCCGACGAACTTTGCCCATTGCGCGGGGTCGTCGGCGCGCGTCTGAAGGCGAACGTTGTCGAATCCGCTGCCGCCGCCGCAGACGTGCATTCCCCAGCCCAAGTATGCGCACGCCGATTGCAATTCCGCTTTGCGCTCGGCGCGTCGCGAGAGTTTCGAACCCAATGTCACGGCTATGTCGGTGATTCTTGCGCCGCATTCGCGCATAAGCCGCAGGGGCAGAAGTCCTGTTATACACTCGTCGTCGGGGTGCGGCGAGAAAACTAAAACTTCGGGCGAAGGAACTTTCGCGCCAACGTCGGGTTTGCCGATAATGTCCGCGGCGGTTGAGGCTTTTTGCGGCGGGGAGATTTTTTCCGCGGCGGCAAACGTCCTACTCAACAAACTAACATAGTCAACATAGCTTTCCATACCTTTCGAAAGAGACTACCCGATGGGAAACGGGTGTCAAGCTTTGCGTGCGCAAGACGCGGTGCGGGGGAAAATACTTGAAAAAATCGGACTTATTTCGATACAATTTCCGCAGGATTTATAAATATGAATATCTTGAAACTGCTTTTTCTGTCGGCGACACTTGCAATTTTAGGTTGCTCAAAGTGCGAAAACACTGAGTCAAATCTCCCCGTTGCGGGCGAGGCGTTCGAAAGCGGGAAAGTCGCCGAGCCGATTTTCTCGAAGCTCAAGAACACTGTATGGATTCCCGTCTTCATTGAGGGGCAGACTTCCGACATCGCAACCCCAAAAGACGGCGGAAAATTCCGCGCCTACATTGCGTTCGACGAAAACTGCCGCGCCCACGGAAACTCGGGCGTGAACTTGTTCGGCGGAAATCCGTCGATAACGAAGTCGGGTAATTTTTACGCGGGCGGATTTTTCTCGACCCGCATGGCGGGGCCCGACGGCAACTATGAAAGGCTATTTTTGAACGTTTTCGACGCCGACTTTATCCGTGTTTCGCCGGAGAAGCTCGAGCTTTTCAAGAACGGGAAAAAACTCGCCGAATTCAAACGGGCCTCGGCTGACGACATTCTTTCCAAGCGTTGACGGGAAACCTTTCGCAAGACAAAAGCGGCCTCGGAACACAATTCCGAAGCTGCCTGTTTTTCAATCCGTCCAAGCGTCGTTATTTAATGCAGGGAGTCGGCGACATTTTAAACACCAATTTTTTGCCGGTTTTCAGCGCCGAAACAGGCATCTTGAAATTGTCGAGCTTTTTGCCGTCCAATTCGACCGATTCCACATAGATGTTTTCGGGGGCGTAGTTTTCGCACTCAATAGTGAACGTGTTGCCGCCGTAGATGTATTCGGGCAAATTCAACGTAATCTTTTTAAAGATTGGAGAACCCAAAATAAATTCGTCGGCGGCTGCCGCATTTACGGGAGGGTAAAGCCCCATTGCGCTCATTACATACCAGCCCGACAAGTTGCCGTAGTCGTCGTTGTTGGGCAGTGAACCGACGTCGTTTTTATACATGGTGTCCATTATGTAGCGCACCATTTTCTGCGTCTTGTGAGGCGCGCCCGCTTCCACATAAAGATACGGAATAAATCTGTCGTTGCCGTTGCCGTGCGTGTAGGAGCCAATCATGCCCGAAACGTCGCAGATTGCATTGTGGTTGGGCGTTGAAAACAGCTTGTCGAGCTTCGCGACAAACGCCACGTCCCCGCCCGTAATTTTTATCAGTTCGGGAATGTCGTGGAAAATCATATACGTGTATTGCCACGCGTTGCCCTCGTTGTAGGGGCTGCGCAGACTGCTCTCGGCGGGGTCGAAAGGCTCGAGCCACTTGCCGTCGGCAGTTTTCGCGCGGATAAACCCCGTTTCGGGATCAAGCAGATTTTTATAGTTTTTGGAATGTTTTAGCAAGAAATCTATTTCGCTTTGCGGACGGCCTATTTCCTTCGCCATTTCGGCGAGACAGTAGAACTCGTAGGCATAGCCGAGAGTTCTGTTTGCGCAGTCGTCGTTCATTTTATATTTGCCGTCTTTGCGGGGAATATAGGCGAGATATCCGCGCTTGATGAACTCGGCGTAGCGTTCGTAATTCGGATCGTTTACAAGTTTGAAGTATTGATTGTAGATTTTCTCCAGATTGACTCCCTTTACGCCGCGGCGGTAGAAGCTGAGCGAATACGGAACAAACCCGTTGCCGAAAAAACCCCTGCGCACGTAGCCGCTTTTTACAATGCCGTCGATTTTTTCCGCTACGGACTGGGGGTCGATCAGAAACAGAACTTGGTAGTTCATTGTAGAAAGCATGCTTATTGTTTCTACCGCCGCAAACTTTGCGCAGCGCAACATGGAAGTGTAGAACAGAGTCTTTTGCGCGTCGGTTCCGCCTTCTACCTGTATTCTTGAGAACATATCGTTCCAAGCGTTCTTGCACTTTTGGGCTATCGCTTCGAAATCCCAATTCGGTGCTTCGGCTTCGAGCTTGGCGCGGGCGTCTTCAATGCCCACAGTCGATATTGCAACCTTTACCTGTATTTGCTCGTTTTCCTCCGTGACGTAATCGGCATATACGCCGAGTTTTGATTCCGTTTCCGATTTTTCCGCATACCTGACGCCAAAATCTGTCTGGTATATGCGCTTGTCGTTCCATACGGCGAAACAGCGGAAAGGCTTGTCGAATTTTGCCGCAAAGTAGACGTTGTTGCCGTAGTAGTTGAAGTTCTGAAACAGTTTCAGCTTTTGATAGCCTTCGATAGTCGTGTTGTCTACAACCCGAATCCAAGCGTCGGCGATTTTCGAGTGCTTGTGGGTCGCGCCGAGGTCGAGCAATATTTTCGATTGAAAGCTTTTCGGAAACGTGTAGCGGTAAACTCCTACGTGTTTTGTCGTGGTGATTTCCGCCTTCACGCCGTTTTTAAGCTTTACCGTGTAGTAATGCGGCTTTGCGATTTCGCTTGATGAATCCTTTTCGGCGCGATAGCCCTCCGAGTTGTCGGCATCGCCCGAAACCGTATGAAGCCGCCCCACAACGGGCATTATGATTGGATTCATATACGAATTATACTCGGTGTTCAACTGCGAGAATCCGATAATATATTTGTCCGAGTGGCAATAGCCCGCGCCGCGCGCGTGGAAGGTAACTCCTCTGAAACTTGTAAGCGGCGAAGGCGAAACGATTCCGTCGGGCATTCGCGGGCCGACAATCTCGTTTGCGTAAAGCCCGAAATCCGGGTCGAGGGAATTAAGCCCCGCCAGTTCGGGATATGGGAAAATGTCTGTTCCCAAAAGCAGATTTGTGTATTGTGTAGGTTGTGCGGTGGTATTTTGTGTAGTGTTTGCGTCGGCAAGAAACGACGCCGAAGCTGCAAGCGCAAGCACGAACAGCTTGATAGTTTTTGTTGTGTTCATTTATATGTGTATGTGTTGTTAAGAACGTATAAAGCGTTCTACACTTTTTATATTTTGAGTGTCAAGTAGAAATAAAAAAATGCGTTCTTACATTTTATGATACACATTTACAAATTCGCGAAGCAGAACGCCAGAGGCAATATTGAGCATATTGTTTTCTTCATTTTCATCATATTTTTTTTGTTTCTGCAATGTCATATACTTAGTATACTAACTTTACAGTCAAGCCTTTTTGTGGATAGTTTTTAATTGACAAATTTTTCCCGATAATCTTTTCATTTGTCCGCATGGAAAAGGACAGTAAAAAAGGACAGTAAAAATAATAAATATTCTATATTATGATTAAAAAATTGTTATTATTAGCGTGCGTGCTTGCCGCTGCGGGCTGCGCAAGCTTTCAATCGGCGGCAACGGCGGACTGCGAAAATAAAGAAATGCGAAAAATAGGCGTAGAGAAAATACCGCTCGACGGCGCGTGGACGCTCTCGTTTGCAAAGCAACCCGACGGGGAAGACCCGACGCTCGAAAAATTTTCCGCGCTAAAAGACACAACCACAATTCCGGCGGTTGTCCCCGGGAATGCGGAAATCGACATGCTTCGAGCGAATCTGATTGAAGACCCGACTGTTGGCGACAACGTTTTCAACCTTCTCAAATACGAAGCCTACCAGTGGAAGTATTCGCGCGAATTTCCCACTCCCGAGCTTAAGGCAGGGCAGCGCGCCGTTTTGAATTTCGGCGGGATAGACACACTTGCAGACATCTATTTGAACGGAAAACTTGTGGGCAGGGCTGAAAATATGTTCATTGCGCACGAATTCGACGTTACAAAACTCCTGAACAAATCGGGCGCAAACAAGCTCGACGTTCTCATTCGTTCCACACCGATGGAGGCTGCAAAATTCACGCCGCCGTGGGGAATCCGCAACCCTGTGGAGTTCCAGAATATCCGCAAAGCTCCCGCAAGCTTCGGCTGGGACATTCACCCGCGCCTTATAACTGCGGGCATTTGGAAAAGCGTTTCGCTAGATATCCGCAACGCCGTAAACATTAAGGACGTCAACATCTGGACGTGGAAAATCAACCTCGAAAAGAAGACGGCTGATTTGCATGTTGACGTGCGCATCGACGCTCCGTATTCGAAGTTTTCGGAGCTTAAAATGCGCGTGCAGCTAAGCCGCAAAGGCAAGCAGACGATAACGAGAACCTCGCCGATTTTCAACTACTCTACGGTGACGAAATTCATCGACATTGCAAACGTCGATTTCTGGTGGCCGCGCGGCTTCGGAGAGCCCGCACTCTACGACGTGAAAGTAGAAGTGCTCGACTCTGCCGACAACGTTCTTGCGCGCGACTTCGCCAAGACGGGCATACGCACCACACGCCTCGAGTTCAGGGAGCTGAAGCTGCCCGAAGGCGACATCACAGTTCACGGCTCGGGCAACGTAAGCGGCAAAAACCTCAAGGGGAAAGTTGACGGCGAATTCAAATTCTACGTCAACGGAGTTCCCGTTTTCATAAAGGGAACAAACTGGGTCCCGCTCGACGCGTCGCACAGCCGCGACATTTCGCACCTGAAGGACGTCATGCCGATGCTCGCCGATTTGAACTGCAATATGGTGCGCTGCTGGGGCGGCAACGTCTACGAAAGCGACGAATTCTACCAAGCCTGCGACGAGCTCGGCATAATGGTTTGGCAGGATTTCTCGTTCGCGTGCTCGGTGTATCCGCAGAACGAAGAGTTTGCACGCAAAGTCGGCGCGGAGGTTTCGGCGGTCGTCAAGCGTCTGCGCAATCACCCGTCAATCGTGTTGTGGGCGGGCAACAATGAAGACGACCAGCTCTACCTCTACGCATATAGATTCGGCTTCGACATCAAGCCCGACTTCGACAACCTCAGCCGCAAAATCATACCCGACGCAGTGCGCGACCTCGACTGGACGCGCCCGTATCTGCCCAGCTCGCCGTTCCTCTCCGACATCACGCTTATGTCGAAAAAGGTCGCCGCGCCCGAAGTCCACCTGTGGGGTCCGCGCGGCTACTACAAAGCCCCGTTCTACACCGACGCCGTCGCGGTCTTTGTAAGCGAAATAGGCTACCACGGCTGCCCGGGCGTGGAAAGCCTCCGAAAAATGATGCACCCCGAGTTCGTCTACCCGTGGACAAAAGACGGCAAATGGAACAAAGAATGGCTTGCAAAAAGCGTTATGCACTATCCGAATTCAACGGCAAATATCAAGCGCAACGATTTGATGACAAGCCAAGTCAAAATCGTTTTCGGAGAAGTTCCGCAGAAGCTCGAAGACTTCGTTTTTGCGTCGCAGTCAGTTCAGGGCGAAGCCAAAAAGTATTTCATCGAAATGATGCGCTCGCAGAAATTCGACCAAAAAACGGGTATTATCTGGTGGAATCTGCGCGACGCTTGGCCGATACTCTCCGATGCTGTTGTTGACTATTACAACTCCAAGAAGCTCGCCTACCATTACATCAAACGCGTGCAGACCGACGTTTGCGCAATGGTTACCGACGCCTTCGAAGTGGTTGTTGCCAACGATACCCTCAAAGACTCGCCCGTTTCCGTGAAAATTACCGACGTAGACAGCGGCGATATTGTGTTTGAAAAAAGCGCGACAGTGCCCGCAAACGCCAAACTTTCGCTCGGCAAAATTGCGCCGCGCGCGGGGCAGGGTATGTTTGTGATAGAGTATTCCACACCTGCTTCGGGAAAGTTCTTCAATCACTATCTCTACGGCAAGCCGCCGTTCAAACTTGCCGACTACAAGCGTTGGTTCGGAAAGCTCGGCATTAAATAGCCGACTGCGGAAAAACGAAAACGGCAACTTTCGGTTGCCGTTTTTTACGCCCGCTCGGGGCGGCCGTTGTCTTCCCGCCGTTATTTTTCGACCGCAAATTCAACGTTTACAACACAGCGCACGTCCTTTTCTATCGTCGCCGTATCATACATTCCGTAGGAAGACGTTTCTGTTGAAAGCGGCTGGTTTATCTGGAACACCCCTTGCGAAGCCGACATTATGCTGCCCAATTTTGCGCCGCCTGCCGCCGCCAAAGTTTCCGCGCGCGCTTTGGCGTTTGCGGTAGCCTTTGCGAGCAAATCGAGCTTCAAATCCTCGAGTTTTGAAAACAAATACGAGGGTGCAGACATCGTTACCACAACCGCTCCCGAGCAGATTTTATCGGCATTGGAAATTGCCTTTTCGAGAACGTCGAACTTGTCTGTCTGAACGGTAATTTTTGCCATCGCCGTCGAGCCGCATATCACGCTTGTGTCGTAGCCGTTTTGGTTTTGCGTGTATTTGTTCACGACCGACACGTTCGAGGGTTTTATTTCGTCGTCCGCAAAGCCGTTTCCTTTCAAAAAACTGACGATTTTTTTCGCGTTTTCGGCTACTTCCGAGAAAGCGTTGCGCTTGTCAGCCTCCGAGAAATCGACCGAAGAACTAATATCTACCGACCACATTGCGATGTCGGAAATAACCCTTTGCGTAGACACGCCCTTTACGGTGATTCCGCTGGGTTTGCGAAAAAGCACGCTCGGTTTTACCACAATCAACGAACACATCACCATTGTTGCGCAAATGCATAATACGCAAATAAATACCATTATTTTGTTTTTCATCTTTAAAATTCCTTCCGCTTACCGATTGATTGCCGCGATAGAATACTTCTTTGCCCCCGATTTCAACAGTTTTGTTTTTGCGAAACAAATTTTTTGTTCAATCCGAACTCCGCGCTTGCCCGATTATTCGGCAAAGCGGCTCGGCGGAACTTTATGGAAGCGTTTAAACGCCTTCGAGAACGCGGCTTGGTCGGAAAAGCCGACCGCCTTTGCGATTTTTCCAAGCGGGATTTTTTCTCCCAAGAGTCTGCGCGCCGTCTCCATTCGAATGCGGCAAACCGCCTTTGCGAACTTCGCGCCTAAAACGCCGACGGAGACCTTGTCAAGCTCGTATGGCGAAATGCCGAGCCGCTTTGCCGTCGATTTTGCCGAACGTTTGCGCGCTGGATTCAGTCTGATTGACTCCATAATTTCGGCGAATTTTGCGTGGACGTCCGAGTCTGCCGACACAAGTTTGCGCAGGCGCAACACGAGCATTTGCGCGCAGGCATCGAGCAGGTTCAGGTCGCGTCGCGATTTGAATGCTTCGTCAATGTATACGTCAGTGCAGTGCAGTATTTCGGCGGTATCGGCGTTCTCCGAAATGGCGGTGTTGCGTCCGTGAATGCGCCACGATTCGTCGAGATGAAACCACACTACGCTCCAGTCTTTTTTCACCGTTATGCGCGTTTCTATTCCGGCGTTCGAAACAAATACTGAGCCGCTTTTAAGCCTGAATTTGCGCTCGTCTGCGCGCACGTCGGCCTCGCCGCCCGTAGTGATTAAAATCGACGCAAAACTTTTGTTGGAGTAGTTGCAATAGTAGTTTTTGTCGTGGACTGTCCGCGCGGCGTTGAGTATGCCGTATGAGCCGAGTATGTCGAAGGGCAGCGGGGCGGGGGCACGGACGTTTTCGTGTTTCAAAAGCCTCTTCGGCAGATACGGAGACGACAGGTAGATTTCGCTGCTTCCCGACGGCCACAGCTCCAGCAGATCCCCTTTTTTGTTCTCGAAAATATACTTGTGTTGTTTTGTTCCCGACATTGTGAGGCGTTGTTTTTTCTACCTGTCTGTCCGAAATAAAAAAACGCGTCAAGAATTTTGTATGTCTAAAATAAAAAAATATGTCCAAAATTTGTGTTCATTGCGGGGCGCGAAAATATGGCATCATTCAAAAAAATTCTTTCTTTTGCGGCGGCAGTTTCTGTGTGCGCCTCGGCGGCAATACAAGGCGTTTGCGCCGAAGGCGGCGCGCGCTGTTCGGAGGAAAATATCGAGATAAAAAGCGGCGCAGACACGCTGTCGTTGTCGCCGAAAAACGGGGCGGTCGTCGGGTTGCGGCGCGCTTCGGCGGAGTTGCTTGCAAAATCCGAGCGCGCGTTTGTGCTGCGTTTTTTGAAGCGCGACGGCTAGTTCGTTTCGGTTGAAGATTCCGCGTTTGCAAAGTTTTCGTTCGGCGGCAACCGCGCAAAATGGACTGAATGCGCGGCGAAATGGTTAAACCGCCGCTCGAGGTGGAATGCGGCAAATACACAATCCATTACCGCGACAGAATCGGCGAATATCCAGAAATATCAACTTCGGCATGGCGCGAGACGAACGGAAAAATCATGCAGTTCTTTGTGAATTTCCGCGCACAGCCCGTAAAGTGCCGTATCGGCGGCGAAGAGGTTGAAATAGCTCCGCTTAGTGTTATTCAAAGGGAATTTTAAACAATTCCGATTGCCGCACAAACGGAATGTCGGGGAAGTTTCTCCGACGTTTTTGTATAATTGCCTTGAACACCTTTTTGTCTGTTGTGTTATTTTTGCAGCCGACAATTTATGCGAACATCTTGAAAAACAACTCGCAACAAACCTACAAACCAAGTTGTATTATTTCAAAATACCTATGCATATAAAATTAGAAATACCCTTGTTTGCCGTTTTCACGGTGAGCGGGGGACTGCGTTTACCATTTCGTCAGCATACTTTACACTCTTATCAATTATCAATTGGACATAATATCTTTGACAACGGCCACAAGTTCCTTTCGTGAAAATTCGATAATAGGGTAGCGGTCTCTGTGCTATCTATATGGTTTAAAATAAATTGCAGGTTATTCCATTTTTGTTTTTCGCAACTTATTTTATGGCATAAATACATAGAATATATATTTGAAAATGCCAAACGTTGCATAAAATCCTGCCACCTTTTAGCAACAGGTAATCGACAAGCATTTTTTGTTAGATTAACCATAAGATAAACCAATCCTTGCACCAGAATTCAATTTAAGTAAAATGTATTTTTCTGGTGGGACACCTAACATAGTGCTATGGCACAAAAATATTCATTGAAGTCCTATCTGGAAAATACAAATCAAGCAGACCCCTTGCTTACCATTCAACAGGCGGCAGAATATCTGAACGTATCGGTTAGAACGATGCGTAGGTTACAGTTAGCGCATAAAATTAAGGTCGTACGTTTGACTCCACGTTGTATAAGGTTCCGACTCTCAGCATGTCAGGACTTCATAGCTAAAGCTACCATCCCGGAAGGAGCGCGATGCAATCCAAAACTACTAATGTAGCCAAAGCGCCTATACTTGTACCACATGAAGAAATAAATTCATAATCTCATCGGAGGGGGGGGAGTTATAGCTCTTTCTCCATTGTTTATTAATTCCGTTATGGCGGATGCTACATCTGCACGTTTAGACGCCTATAAGGCTAATAGGCTAATACCGCAGGAGATAAAGTTGCCAACTCCTGAAACTACCGAAAGTGCTTCACAAGAAGTCGTTGTGTTTACGTCAAATGCACTATCTTGGTCAGCAGAATCAGCATGGACTGTTAAATATGCTGATTATATGGGATTATCCAAGGAAGACTGGGAATCCGTGGGGAATTTCTTTGATGTAGATAGTGAGCACGATGGCGAATGGTTTGCACGGGCTCTTGAATACCTGGGTAAAATCCAAGCGGAGGAAATCACCAACCCAAATTTAACCGCAGCGGATGTTGCCAACTTAAACGAGCCTTTATTTTCTGCACGCTCGCAATGGATTTTATTCGATATAAACACGCGTAGAATTGTTCGCTTAGAAAAATTACATGAATGGGGGCTTTGTGCAACGAATTTGCCAACAGCGATACTTTTGAAGAGCCTTTAGAGCGTCCAAAAATAATTACAACATCAGTTGAATGTAATGTGTGTAATAACGATATCGACCTAAACGGACACGTAAATAATTCGATATATGTAGTCTGGGCAATGCATGGTTTCCTCAGGGGAAGCCGTTTCAGCTGATTCAGAGGCTTCAGGCGCCTTCGGACTCTGTTCGAGTTCCTCCTTCTTGCCACATTTACCATACTTATAATAGCCATACCCCGCAAAGCCGGCTACCGCGAGTAATGGAATCGGAATATAGGAGGGCAATAACGTGCCCAACACCATAAACCGAAGGACGTAGCAAGTCCGGTAAGTAGAATTTTATCATCTTTAGCTTTTAAAAGGATCTCGTTCTTCATAACTTTAGTATAGGTGGTTGCAAAATAAAAGCCCCTGATTGCTCAGGGGCGGAGTGGTTGAAAGTTGGTTATTGCCTCTCCCACCGTAAGCTGACGGGTTCCCCTTTTGCACGACTATAATGGTCACCGTTCGCCTCAAACGTTTCAATTAGTTCGTAGACAACATTGCCCGCGGTCGTCTTTATGGTGATTGCCGGAGTCTCCTCCATATAAAATACACGGTCATAATTGTCTATAATATCCGAAGAGAGCTTGGCGAACTGAGCTTCGGTAGCGATGTAGTTCATCGCCGCAGGGATGTTATTTTTGTTAAGGCCCGAAACCTGAGTGCAATCCACAGTATCTATGTTTACATAGTTTGTGTAATCTGAATGCAGAGTCGTGTCCGCATTTTTTATTACGATATTTTCAATCCAGGCGCTGTTGATGAGGCCGTCACCCCCCTTGGCGGCTTTACTAATGCGGATTCGTTTGCTTTTACAACCGTCCCCGTCATCTTTATATCAGATAGGTCGTCATTAGAAAAATCAGCACCATATTCGCAATACCCTCCTGATTTTAATACCTCCAGCTGGAAATCCTTTGCGGTAGCTTCACTAAACTTTATATCATAAACATGGGAACCCATATTTTCGTATACTTCGTATGTTGGGATATTCGGCTCTGCATCCAGATTTATTCCATTTACTGTTAAGTCGCAAATATAACCGGCATTGTTGAGGATAGTATTCAATTGTGAGACATTCATAGTGTCGGCAAAGGTTACACCGTACAATTCTACCTTACTCCAGTCCCAATCGGGAACTCCGCCCTCAATGGTAAGTCCACCTCCATATAGGTGTTCATCTATTGTCATTTTTGGAAATGGAGCCTTAAGCGTAGTGTCCCAGGGCCCCGAGTACATGCCTATGATTATACCTTGACCCTCGTTATTTGCATTCAATGCAGAAAATTCACGATACGTTGCAACGAGTTCTCTGACCGAAGGCCACGTTGTTATATGCACGCGTTCATTCCAAGAAGGCAAGTTTTGGATTTCAATCGACAACTTTGACAAAGCTCAACCTAATCCCTTTGGCGACAACGCAGAAAAGTCAACACCCAGTTTATTTGCGTGTTCGGTTGCCACTTCTTGCAACATTTCAAACAGAGATGGTATTTTTAGTTTGGCTTGCTCGTTCGCATCGGCAAGTCTTACTTTATAGCTTGTTTTGTATTTTGCTTCTGACATAAAAAAAGGAACTTCAATTTGAATCGAAGTTCCTCTCTTTTTTAAGCTTTTTTACTTCTGTGTAGCTTTGCTTTTCCAATCGCCAGAAAGCGATTTTAAGAATTCAACAAGGTTGTTTACATCTTCGTCTGAAAGCTTAACTCCTGTTTGATACTTTGCCATGATGTCGACAGCTTTTTTCAAGTCGGATGTTGAGCCATCGTGGAAGTATGGTGCAGTGTCGGCAACGTTTCTGAGGGTAGGTGTCTTGAACTTGTGCGTGTCGCGTTCATCTTTTGTGAACGAAGCCAAACCAGTGTCGTTTATTTTTCCAACATTTCCACGTGCGTGGAAGTAGTTGCCAATAAGCCCCATGTATTCAAATGTTTGTCCACCGAGATTTTGTCCTGAGTGGCAAACAGAACAATTTGCTGTTTTGAATATTTCATAACCTTTTTTTGCAGCAGGCGAAAGAGCGTTTTCATCACCACGCAAATATCTATCGAATGGCGAATTTGGTGTTGTGAGTGTTCTTTCAAACTGAGCGATAGCATCGGTTATATTTTTTTGAGTAAAGCCATCTGGATACACTTTTTTAAAGTCTTCTGCAAAAGACGAATCTTTAGCTAAGCGTTTTGCGATTGAGTCCCAAGAACCTCCATCCATTTCCACAGGATTCATAGGTGGTCCGCCAGCTTGTTCTTCAAGATTTTTTGCTCTGCCATCCCAGAATTGTCTTGCGTTGAACACTGCATTGAAAACCGTAGGTGCATTGATGTCGCCTTTTTGCTTGCGTATGCCTGTTGATGTTTGCAAAGCGTCAGCACCAGCTTTGTCGAGAGGGTGGCACGTTGCACATGAAACTGAACCATCACCAGAAAGAGCCTTGTGATGATATAGAATTGAACCTAAGCGCGCTTTCTTTAAATCAACATCGATTTTTTGTGGAATTGGCCAAACAGGCTCGTTTGCAAACTTCTCTGCTATGCCAGAGTTTGCATTGAGCTTTCTCCTTTCGATAGCAACCCAATCTAAAATTGCTTGTTTTTCTGCATCGGTAATATTGCTTTTCCAATGAAAAAGTTTGAAAAGCACAGGTGGCATTATTTGCGACTTTACTGCGTATTCTATTTTTGCAAGAACTGTCTCATTTATATTTTTGCCATCTTTGAGGTCTTTGATTGAAGTTGTGATATCAAAGAATTTCAAGCCATTTGAAATATCTGCTTTAATCGGGATATTTACAAGTGGAATTTTTGCATAAAATGGAAGGTCTGCATTTTTTGTATGGCACAGCAAACAGCCAGCTTCGTCTAAGGCAAACATCGCCTTTTGGGCAGGCGTGCCATTTGGCAGATGTGTACTTTCTGATATTCCGAAGTATGCTGCTGCAGCAATCAAAGCAGCCACGACAATTGCGATTTTTTTACTTTTCATAGAGATTGTATTCCCGATTTATTTCGTTTGTCGATAATGATTATTGAATAAATTTTTGCAACAAAAATTTTTAATACTATTTTTGAATAGGTGAGAATTCTGTAGTTGAAGCCCAGCCTCGTTTTCCAGAAGGTGTAAGGACGTAAATGAAGTTGTTCTTTTTGCTCAGAATTTTTGCAAAGATTTCTTCGTGGACTGTCGAAACAACAGGAGCGTGTGATGTTGGCGATATTCGCAAAGCAACATCATCGCTTAACGCAATAGCAGTATTATTGATGTTCTGCCAGCGAACTATTCCATAAATCCCAATGCTTCTTAAAATTACAATAAAAATAAGCGATGCAAAAATTGAAACTGAATTTTGTTTGTTGTAAAGAGGAGGCACTACCAAGAATAAAACAACGAACCAGCCCAATTAGACAACTGTTGCGAAAGGCTTCGCAATAATTCCAGATTTTAACGGTCAATTAGTGCCTTTTTGGGCCATTTTTGCTCTCAAAATCTGCCACCTTTTCGCAACAAGGGCAAAAATAGGGCAAATTTCGCCTAAATATCCCCTCAGTAAAATATAAACAGTCTAATTGCCTTTCCTCAATCCAATCAAACTGCTGCGGGTAAATTCCGTTTTGTAATTTATTGTATATTTGTTAGTTGCATAAAATCAAACATAGGAGAGGGAACTGTCCGACACAAACAGAACCCACAGTTTTTTATCATTTTCACGAATTGGACATAATGTATATTATCGGACATTCTCCAACAGGGTGACGGGCGGATTGTTTTCTATAACTTACTATTGATAATATTGTTTTAAATATAGTGTTCGCCTCGTAACCCATTGCCGTAGCGCATTTTGGAATGCAATTTTATCCGCTGCTACCGAATCGCTCTTATCAAAGGCGAACAAAAAACCGAACCCCCTTTGTGAAAGAATTCGGTTTAAACTTTACCTGTAAGTCGGTAAACTTCTTTGCGTAAAAATGCACCCCCGTTTACAAAATGACGGTTATTTTTTCACGTCGAGATTCACGGACTTCAATGTTTTGTTGCCGTTTACGTCGACAAAATCCACCGAAATTTTGTTCTCGTCCACGCGTATATTCAACATTTCCTGATTCGTGTTGACGACATTATAGGCGTTAAAAAGCTCCTTCGACGCCTCGAAACCGCGCCCTCGATAAGAGTGCAAATGCCCGCTAACTATAAGCGAGAAATTCGCCCCGTTTACAATGTCGCGGAATTTCTTCTGGAAATCCTTCGAGCCGTGCCAATCGCCCCACGCCGGCGGAATGTGCGAAATCAGAATTTTTACGGGTGCGTTTTTAAACTCCGCCGAATTTACGACCGATTCCAGCCATTTTGCCTGCTGCGTGCGGAAATTGTCGAAATCGGCGCGCCCGAAGTATTCTATGTCGTTGTCGGGTTTGTCTTCGCCCGAGTCGAGCACCACGAAACACACAATGCCGACTCGGAACGTGTAATATGTTTTATCGGTATTTGTCGGAAAATATTTCAGATACTCGCCCGAAAACGTTCCGCGCGTTTCGTGGTTGCCGCGCGCAAAAAACATCGGCATACCGCCTTCGCAGAATTTGGCGACATCGTCAAGAAATCCCTTGAAAATCTGTTCTTCGCAGACCATATTGTTTACCATGTCTCCATTAAGAAGCAGAAAATCCGTATCTTGCGGAATTTGAGCAAGCATTTTATTGAGGAAATCGACGCGCTGGTGGACATCGTTTAACACTGAAAACGCAATACTCCTTTTTGTTGTATCAAGCGTTTTTATTTTGAGCGGCTCCTTCTTATAGACGCGCGTCGAAGCCGTGAACCCGTAGTAAGTCGCTTCGCCGTCTTCGCACATTACCTTCGTCGAAAAAACGCGGTAGTTGTAGGTCGTGTCGGGTTTAAGCCCGTCGATTTTAACGCTGTGCAATTTCCCCGAAAGCTTGCGCCCCAGGGGTGCTTGATAAAACTTTTGCCTGTTCTTCTCGTAGAAGTGCGAACCGTCGGCGGGCGCGATTTCCACCCACGAAACCGCGTCGCAGTCCGTCGTCCAAATCACAGTCGCACTCGTTTCTGTCAGCGATTGCACATAGGGCCCGTGCGTAATTTTTATATCCTGAAACAGCCTCTCGGGCTTATCGGCATTCGCATTTTTTTCGACGGAATCAGATGCCGAAGCCTTCGCGGCATTCTGCGCCGCGCACGCCGCCCCCGACGAATTGCACGCAAAAACAAATACCGCCGAAGCCGCGGCGGCAAACATCTTAAAAAGACGCATATAGGTAGTTATATTCATAGAACCCCGATATATACATCTCACCGTTTTGATACAAGTAAAAATATCCGCAAAAAAATCGGACAACTGCTGCAACAAACACATACAGGCAAACCTCATTCCGCTCAAAAAAAAAGCCGGCGAAAAAACACTCCGCCGACTTGCAAAAATAAAGCCCTCTTCGGGACGTGCAACGCGCGTTAGCACGACCATGTGCGCTTCTTATGACGATTAGCCTTTGAACGCTTCGAACGCTTGTGCTTGTTCATCTTTAATCTGCGCTTCTTTTTCAGATTTGCCATTTTTACTGTCCTTTATATTATACTAGTATTGATATAAGAAAGTGGATACAATTTTGCTTTTTTATAGCGAGACTTTGTAGCACAATTCGGCTATTTTACAATACTTTTTTTATATTTTTTAGCTCCCTGTCGAACACGCAAGACTGTCGGCTTTCGGTTATTTTTCGAGATACTTGCGCAGAGCCGCAAGAGAGCTTTTTGCCACTGTGTATCCGTTTTCATAAAGACGCGCCAGTTCTTCGGTGTCGGAATTGAGGCGGTTTTCGCTGTAAAATGTAGGACGCAGAACGAACGCTTCGCCGCGTTTTTGCATGTCGTCAATCGTCTTTAGGGCGTTATTATAGCGCGGAGCTTTTCTTAACAGAGCGCGCCTAAGGTTTGGGTATTTCAGATAATACAACGACAAATACCGCCAGTTCTCGGTTTTTATGTATCCTTTGCGGCGCGTGAGCAAAATTACGAGCTTGCGCCTGCCGTCGGCGCGCGCTTTTTCGAACGGCACGGCGTCGGTAATCCCGCCGTCGAGATACGGATTGCCGTCAACCCTGCAAATCGGGCACACAAGCGGCATACTGCACGACGCCCTGCAGACCGCCAGCAGTTTTTCCGGTGTTTGCGGGGTGTCGAAGTAGGCGGGTTTGCCCGTGAGGCAGTCGGTAGCCACAAGTATGAATTTCCCGAATTTTAAATACTGGGAGAAATCGAACGGATATACTTTCTTGGGTAAATCGCCGAAAAGGTAGTCGAAATCCATCACGCAGCGTTGGGTGAATATGAATTTCGCGCCTATATAATTGTGCTGTTTGAGCGCGTCGATATTGCAGAAACGCGCCCTGCCCGCCTGTCCGGACGCGTATGAAAGCCCGTTTGACGCCCCCGCAGAAGTGCCTATTGCGTAGTTGAAATCGACGCCGTTTTCAAGAAAGCAGTCGAGCGCGCCCGCCGTCCAAACGCCGCGCATTCCGCCGCCTTCAAGTACCAAAGCCGCATCGTCCATATTTAACATACGCCCAACTATCTCCCCGACGCGCCCGCCGCGCAAGAAAAAAAGCGGAACGCGAAATCCGCGCCCCGCCCGATGCGTTTGCGACGACAGCGTAAAGAGGGGCGAAGTTTCGCTCTTCTGCTTCATTTAAAACAGTCGCCGCGGCTCGATTTCAGCGCTCAGCCGAGAGTTTTCCGCCCCGAGATTTTCGAATCCGTTTCCGCCGCCCTTAAAATCTCTATCTCGACGAAGTTTACAGCCCGCGACGCAGCGTTTCGATTCTCGAAAAGCTTGCCGACATACTTTCGGAGCTGCTTTTGCGCGAATTCGGCGTGGGCAAAAACGCGCGGCAAAACGCCGCCGTTGTGTGCGTGGCACGCCGCATAAAATCGTCGCCCTCCGAAAAATGGGACAGGCTTGTCGCGGCAAAAAGGCTCAAGGCTTCGCCGCAAATTGCCGACAAGCTTTTTCTGGCGACCCTCGGCAAAACAGTCGCAAAAACGGTGCTCTCCGCCCGAATGGAGCTCGCGCTGAAATATGTAAAGTCGGGCGGGCGCGACTTTGCCTCTCTGGCGCGCGCCGCGGGCTACGCCGATGTGTCCTCCCTCTCGAAAGCGTTTAAACGATACTATGGGAAGTCGCTGCGCAACTTTTCTAAAACCGAATAGCACAATGGCTTTTGCGGCGTCGAAAAAATTGTTTACCTTTTCGCGTTTTCTGCAATGATAGCGCGCTTATGAGTTTGATTTCGTTCAGCAATGTGAGTTTACGTTTCGGCGTGCATCCGCTTTTGGATTGTGCCGATTTGGCGTTGCACGAAGGCGACCGCCTCGCGATTGTCGGGCGCAACGGGTGCGGCAAAACGTCGCTTTTAAAGCTTATGGCGGGTATTTTCAAGCCCGACTCGGGGCTTATCGAAACGGTGAACGGCGTGCGCACGGCGTATCTGCCGCAGGAAGTTCCCTCTGATTTGTCGGGCAAAGTTTTCGATATCGCAGCTTCGGGACTTGGCGAAGAAGGCGCAAAAATTTCGCAATACCTGCGTTTGGCGAACCCGTCCGAAGAGCTTTCGGAAGCCGACCACGCAGCTTTCGATTCCCTCCAGCATTTTATGAACGACGGCGACGGCTTCGCTGCGGAAGCCAAAATCCGCGGACTAATCGACCGTCTCGAACTCGACGCCGAAAGTCTTGCCCAAAATCTCTCCGCGGGACTTAAACGCCGCGTCCTTCTGGGGCGGGAGCTTGCCGCTAACCCCGACATTTTACTTCTTGACGAACCCACAAACCATTTGGACATCGACTCCGTTTTGTGGCTTGAAAAATTCCTGAAAACCTGCGGCAAAACGCTCGTGTTTGTCTCGCATGACAGGACGTTTCTGGAAAACCTCGCAACGCGCGTAGTTGGGGTTGACAGGGGAAAACTCATCGCCTTCGACTGCGGTTTCGCCGAATTCCAACGCCGCCGCAACGAGCTTGAACAGGCTTGGGAACGCCGCGACGCCGCCTTCGACAAAAAACTTTCCCAAGAAGAGGCATGGCTTAGAAAGGGCGTGAAGGCGCGCCGCACCCGCAACGAAGGGCGCGTGAAAGAACTTATGCGTCTGCGCGAAATACGCAAAGCCCGCCGCAACAAGCTGGGCGTGCTCGGAGTGTCGCTGCAGGAAGCGGAACGCACGGGGCAAAAGGTGATGACCGTAGAAAACCTGTCCGTAAACTACGCCGAAAAGCCGATTGTAAAAAATTTCTCCACTGTAGTATATGCGGGCGACAAAATCGGAATAATAGGACGCAACGGCGCGGGCAAAACAACGCTTTTGAACGCGCTTTTGGGAAAACTTGCTCCAACATCGGGCAGGGTGAAATACGGCACAAACCTGCAAATTGCATACTTCGACCAGCTGCGCGGCGAGCTAAACCCCAAGCAGACGCCGTTCGATTTCATCGGGGGCGGCGGCGATTTTGTCTACTCGAACGGGCAGAAGCAAAACGTGATGGGGTATCTGCAAAATTTCCTTTTCGAGCCCGAGCAAATACGCGGCGAAATTGCCCTGCTCTCGGGCGGAGAGCGCAACCGCCTTATGCTTGCCAAGCTTTTTTCGTCGCCCTCCAACGTCATCGTTTTGGACGAACCCACGAACGACTTGGATATGGAGACAATCGAAGTTCTCGAAGCCGCGCTCGTTTCGTTCAAGGGCACTATCCTGCTTGTCTCCCACGACCGCGCGTTTTTGAACAACATCGTAACGGCAGTTTTCGGTTTTGAAGACGACGGCACAATAACGGAAATCGTGGGCGGCTACGACGAATGGAACGCGCGTAAAAAAGCGTCGGAAAAGAAAGCTGAAACGCCGAAGCCCGCCGCCGCCGCGCAGCCAAAGCCCAAAAGCCAGAAGCTTTCCAACAAGGAGCGCGAAGAGCTTGCAAACATTCCGCAAATAATTGCCGCGCACGAGGCCGAGCAGAAGGAGATTTCCGAAAAGCTGCAGTCGTCGGAATTCATCATCAACAACCCTACTCTCATTCCCGAACTCGAAGCGCGCCTTGCGGAAATTGAACGCGAAGACGAACGCCTTTTCGAACGCTGGAGCGAGCTTGACGCCCGCAACACAAAGTAGCCGCGCCGCCAGAAACGCCCCGCGCGCGCCATTCCGAACCGTGTGTTGAATCCGCACTGAAATCGGGCTTGACTTGCTCTTTCCCGAAAAGTATGTTGTTGTGTATGAATGCGACTATCAACAACACAATAAAAATGCTGGCTTTGGGCGCGCTTTTTGCATTGCCCGCTTTTTCTTTCGGCGAAAACGATACACCCGTTATAAAAAACCACCACCGCCCGCCGAGCATAAAAAATGCCGACGAACCGAAGCTGGAAAATCCGCAGTCGTTTTCGTTCATTCTTTTCGGCGACCCGCAAAACTACGCAAAGTTCGACTTCAACCAACCTTTGTTCGAGTATATAACGGCGTGGACTGCCGCGCAGAAAAAGCACCTCAACGTCAAAACAGTCCTCTGCACCGGCGACTTGGTTGAACAGAACGACAACCTCGTCAACGGCGGGCAAATCTACGCTGGGCAAAATTGCGGCAACCAGCCCAGCACCCTGCAATGGCAATCGGCATCGCGCGCGTTCGAGCGACTCGACAACGTATACCCGTATATCTTGGCAACGGGCAACCACGACTACGGCTACGATTCTTCCGAAGTGCGCCGCACGCGCTTTACGGAGTTCTTCGACATTGCCCGCAACCACAAACAGTGGGGAGAGCATTTGGTAGCAACGTTCCCCAACGGCGAAGGGAGGGCGTCGCTTGAAAACGCGGCATACGCCTTTGTCTGCGGCAACTGGAAACTGCTTGTAGTCTCGCTTGAATTCACCCCGCGCGACGAAGTTTTGCGGTGGGCGAAATCGGTCTGCGAGCGCAAGGAATTCGGCGATTTTAAAGTGATAATTCTTACCCACTCAATTTTGCGACAGGACGGTGCCTATCAAAAGGACAAATACAAAATGACGTGCAACCGCGGCGAGGACATCTACGAAAAACTCCTCTCCAAATGCCCGAACATAAAACTTGCAATCTGCGGGCATACGGGGAACACAAAAATAATGGCCGCACGCAAAACGGAAACCGCGCCCGACGGGCACAAAGTGGAAATCTTTATGTTCAATCCGCAGGCAATCTCGGGCTGGCACGGCAACGGCGGCGACGGCTGGCTGCGCATTCTGGAATTCCTCCCCGACGGAAAGACGCTTTCGGTGAAGACTTATTCCCCGCTGTTCGCGTTCTCGCAAAAAACGCAACACTTGGCTTGGGACAACTCGCCCGAACAAAAATTCAAACTCGTGCTTGAGTAGAAGAAGGCGCAAAACAAGCGTAAAAAAACGGAAGCTTTTTTTCTACTTCCGTTTTTTTTGCGTCTTATAAAAGTTTACGCGGGGCACAAAGCCACAAATAGCAAATAGCCGAATCCTTGTGCGAACAAAACGCGCAGTTGTTTCAATCAGCTTCTACGCCAATTTGCGCAGCTTTATTGTGTGGGCGTTGCCGCGAATGTCGAAGTCGAGCCAGTAGTCGGGCTTGAAATAGTCGGCTACAATTTCCGCCCACTCTACGCACAGAATGCGCGGCGACGGCACAATAACGGAAATTGTGGGCGGCTACGACGAATGGAACGCGCGCAAAAAATCGCCGGAAAGGAATGCCGAGACGCCAAAGCCCGCCGCCGCGCAACCGAAACCGAAAAGCCAGAAGCTTTCAAACAGGGAGCGAGAGGAGCTTGCGAACATTCCGCAAATAATCGCCGCACACGAGGCCGAGCAGAAGGAGATTTCAGAAAAGCTGCAGTCGTCCGAATTCATAATCGACAATCCGACGCTCATTCCTGAACTCGAAGCGCGCCTTGCGGAAATTGAACGCGAAGACGAACGCCTTTTCGAACGTTGGAGCGAACTCGAAGCGCGCAATATAAAATAACCCAAACCGCCGCAAACCGCGCCATCTTTTCGGACAGCCGCGCCGCATTCGGCACGGACAACAAAAAACGGGAGCCTTAAGTCCCCGTTTTTTGTTGCGCACAGTTTTACCAAATACTCCGGTCCGCGGCAGGACTCGCACTCGGGCTGCGTTTTACGCCACCCTGCCCCGCCGAGCCCGAGTTTGCTTGTGTTTCCGCCTCGCGCAGCCCCGCCGAGCAACGCCCTACTTCGTCGAAATTTTCTTTAACCTGTTCGACTTTTTGCCAAGCCAGACGTTTTTCGAAACCGTTTTGCCGCCGGCTGTATACGTCAGCTTATACAGTCCGTAAAATCCCGAAAAATACACTTGCGATTGTTGTCCGTCGAACGATTTTTTCGTTTGCCATTTTTTCGCAATCAAATTCTCCAAAGCCGTATACGCCGGCTTCGGCGAAAAGTCGGCGCGCAACAATCCGCCGCAAAATTTTTGCTCGCTTGAATACGCCTGTCCGTCGCGCATATTCCACCACGTGATTGCCTCCACGGCCGGGTGGCTGAACCAAAGCTCGTAGACTTTTTCGGCAAAATACGCCTGAGTCTCCTCGCCGCCTATCCCGCTCGACGGGATCGTGATTTCCGTGATGTGTATCGGGCGTTTCAGCGCGGCATAACCGTCGAGAGCCTTTTGAATGTCGCGCGGCGCAAACCTCTTGCCCGCTACAATTTCCGCCCACTCATTCATGCTGAAAATGTGGAATTGCAGCCCGATTGCGTCGAGTTTCGCCCCGCGCTCAATCAGATTCTGACAAAGCAAATAAAAACGTCCGGTTTGCTCGTTATTGACATATTGATACCACGCCGCTATCGTTTCGTTGATGAGAAAAACGTCGTTCGTCGGCAGCAGCCGTTCGGCTTCCTTGAACGTCCTGAAAATGTAGTCGTCGAAGCGCGCGTCGCGCCTGCCAACATAGTCTGCGGCTTCGTTTACAACGTCCCAAATAGCGATGTCATTGCCGTAGCGTTCGGTTATGCGCTTTATGTTGCGGTTGAGATTTTTTTCGACTTCAAATTCAGGCATATCGCCTTTTAGCAACCATTCTGGCAAAAAATGCTTGTCGTTAATCTGCCACGCAAGACAGTGCGCCTTTACCGCAAAACCGTTTTTCTTGCAAAACGCAAGCGCGATATCGGGAAGGTTCACCGTCGGGTTGTTGTCGGAGGAAAGGTCCAAATTCGCGTCGTTCTCGTAGTTAAAACGCGTTTTGTTGTGCTCCGGTTCCACGCGCCGCCACACGCACGAAATCGTTCCGTAGTTGAAAATTCTGCGCGTAAGCTCCGAAAATTTGGCTATTTCCTCTTCGGTGTTTTTCTGGTATACTTTCCCCACGCAGGCGGCTCTTGAAGCGTAGAAACCAAAAAGAAATTCGTGCCGCACCAGTTCGACTTTCACGTTTTCGACATTCCTGTCGAACATCAACGTGAACATACCCATACGATTCGCCTTTATGCCCGCGTCGATTTTTTCGCGCAGGTCGGGATTTTCCCAAGCGTTTTTGAACGAATCCGGCACTTGCGCCGCGGCAATTCCGAACGAAAATACCGCAAAAAACGCGGCGAACACACGTTGTTTTATTTTCCCATTACTCATCATTTTTATCCTCTGTTTATTGTTGAAAAAATGCCCGCCTTCTCAACGCAACTTTATTGTATGGACATTGCCGCGAATGTCGAAGTCGAGCCAGTAGTCGGGCTTGAAATAATCGGCTACAATTTCCGCCCACTCGACGCACAAAATGCGCGGCGACGGCGCAATTTCGTCCAAGAGCAGGTCTTCAAAGCGCGAGGCGTCGGCGAATCTGTATGCGTCAACATGCGCAAACTTACCTCCCGATGGAATGTCATACACGCAGCAAATGTTAAACGACGGGCTTTTTACTTTTCGCGTTATTCCCTTTGCGCGCGCCAAACCCTTTACAAACGCCGTTTTGCCCGCGCCCAAGCCGCCCGAGAGCGCGACGGAAAAATCGTCGCCCGCAATCCGCGCAAAAGACGAAGCAACGGCGTTCGTGCTTTCGAGCGATTCGCACACAATGCCGTTTGCAAGCCTTTCGAGAATGTCTGACATCAAACTACAGTTGGCTGCAAAAGCGTGCCATTCTCTCCAACCCTTTTTCTATTGTGGAATCTGCGACCGCGTAGCTGAAGCGTATGTTTTCGTCGGAGCCGAACGCAATCCCAGGGACAACTGCCACCAGCTCGCTTTCAAGCAACTTTGCGCAGAAGTCGGAACTCGACATTCCGAACTGCGAAATATTCGGGAACAGGTAGAACGCGCCTTTCGCCCTTCTGCACGAGATGCGGTCTATGGCGTTCAAGCCCTCCCACAGCATAAGGCGGCGGCGGTCGAAAACCTTGAGCATTGCCTCCAGCGACTCCTTCGCCAATTCAGGATTTTGCAACGCCGCCAGCGCGCCGTATTGCGCGAAAGTCGTCGCATTCGAAGTCGTCTGGCTCTGGAGGTTGGAGACGGCTTTGGCGATGTCGTCGGGTGCGGTGAGCGTGCCCAGACGCCAGCCCGTCATCGAATACGCCTTGCTGAAGCCCGAAACTACAATTGTGTGGTTCTGCGCCTCTTCCGAAATCGACGCGGGACTTACCGACACAACACCGTCGTAAGTGAGGAAGGAGTAGATTTCGTCCGACATCACAAACAGGTCGCGTCTGACGGCAACTTCCATAATAGATTCCAATTCCTCTTTCGTGTATACCGCTCCCGTCGGGTTTGAGGGCGAGTTGAGGATTATCAGCTTTGTTTTGGGTGTGCACGCAGCTTCAATCTGCTGCGCGGTTATCTTGAAATCAGTTTCGTCGCCCGCCTTTACAAACACGGGCACGCCTCCGGCAAGCTTTACCATTTCGGGATAGCTCACCCAGTAGGGAGCGGGAATGATTACTTCGTCGCCCGCGGAAACTACCGCCTTTATCGCCAGATAACAGCTGAATTTTCCCCCGGGTGAAACGACGATATTGGAAGCTTTTATATCCTTGAGATTTTTGCGGCGCATATACATATCCGCCAACGCCTCGCGCAAGGCGGGGAGTCCCGAAGAGGCTATGTATTTTGTCTTGCCCTCGGAGATTGCCTTTTTACAGGCCTCCTTGATGAAGGCGGGCGTGTCGAAATCGGGTTCGCCCGCGCCGAAACCGCAGACGTCTTTGCCTTCGGCCTTTAATTTCTTTGCTTTAGAGTCTACAATCAATGTAGGAGATTCGGATATATTGTTTGCCCAAGACGATAATCTGTTTTTCATAGTTAAAAAAGTTGTGCAAATAAAAGCGACATTTATTGTTAGCTTCAATATTTTTCTAAAATCTATTTAAAAAATTACATTTTTGTCCGCTTTTGTCGAAAAAATTGCCGAAAAACCGCTCAAAAAACAAACAAATCGGGCGGGCGCTCAAGGGTTGCGCGCCGGCGTTTGCGGCGAAACAACCGCGCTACGAAATGATGTCTTTAACGGTTTCGATAAATTTGCCGTCGTTTGAGACGTCTTTTAAGTCGCCCAAGAGTCTGTTGAAAAGCCCCTTCTTTTCGGTCTGCAACTGGCGGACGCGGTCTTCCACCGTTCCCTGCGACACGAGTCTGTAGACGAAAACGTCGCCCCTGCGCCCTATTCTATGGACGCGGTCTATTGCCTGCTCTTCCACTGCCGGATTCCACCACGGGTCGGCGAGGAAAACGTAGTCGGCATTGGTGAGCGTAATGCCCGTTCCGCCCGCGCGCAAACTCACGAGCATAACGACGCCGCATTTTGCCTCCTGAAAAACCTCGACGGGCTTTGAGCGGTCGCGCGTGGCTCCCGTAAGCTCCAAGATGTTTTCCGGAGCCACAAACGCGGAAACGCTCTCTTTTATAAGCGAAAGGAACTTTGTAAACTGGCTGAAAATAAGAACTTTTTTACCGCTTAAAATAAGCTCCTGAACCCTGTCGGCAAGCACCGATATTTTTCCGCCAACTTCCGCCGAGTGCGTTTCGGCGTTCCACGGCAGCAGGCGCGTATCGCAACAAGCCTGACGCAGACGCGTAAGAAGCGACAACACCGTAAAGCGTTTTTTTGCGCCGTCGGCGGCGGTATCGGCAATTTCGGCGCGCGTTTGTTCTACCAACGCAGCGTATTCCGATTTCTGCGCCTCGCCCATCGGGCAAAGTAGGTCGATGAAAATCTTTTCGGGCAACTCGCGTGCCACTTCGGTTTTCAGACGCCGCAACACGAACGGGGCAATCTGTCTGCGCACAAGTTTCACCGAATCCTTTTCCTGGGCGATTTCCTCAAAGCGTTTCCTGTTGCCCATAAGCCCGGGCATAAGCCACCTGAACGAAGTCCATACGTCAAGGAGTCTGTTTTCGATGGGCGTGCCCGTCAACGCCAATTTGTAGCGCGATTTTATTGCAAGGCAAGCCGCGGTTGTTTTAGATTCGGGATTTTTTATGAACTGCGCCTCGTCAAGCACCGCCACATCGAATTCGGCGGAGTCGATCAATACCCTGTTGCGACGCAGTTGCGTGTAGCTTGAAACGAGTATTCCGTCGCCGATTTTTTTCGTTTTGGAGGACAGCGTTTGCGTTTGGAATTTCGGGAAGAACTTTTTCGTCTCGGAAAGCCACACGGGAATCACCGACGCCGGACACACAACCAAAAACCTGCGCTTTTTTTGTCCGTTTTGCGAAAGCGCGTTGAAAACACCGAGCGTCTGCATTGTTTTGCCCAAGCCCATTTCGTCGGCAATCATTGCGTTGCAGCCGTGCGCGAACATATTTACAACCCATTCAACGGCCTTTTTCTGGTAGTTGCGCAGAAATTCCATTTCTGAAAAATTGACTTCCGCCGGCTTTGCAACAAGCGTATCTACCCATTCTTTCAAGTCGTCGGAAAGCATCAGATTCCCGCCGAAATCCGAAAGCGAAAGCAGCATATACTTCGGGATTTTTCCGCTCTCGAAGCCGAAATCGCGGGCGCGCTCCACGTTTTTTACGAAATCGGAGTCGGTGCGCGAGATACTGATTATGCCGTATTCCGGAAGGATTTGGACGGTCGATTTGCCATTGAAAATGCGCGAAATGTCGTCGCGGTTTACCGCCTTCCCATCGACCGTCGGCAGCCATTCGATGTCGAAATCGTCCGAGCTCGAAACAGATTTCGCGCGCGCCGAAAGCATTATTTTGCGCTCGCCCAGCGAAAGCAAGTCTACGAACCTATCCTTTCTTATCGTCCAATATTTGCGCCACTCCGACATTGTAGAGCGCAGAAACGGCGATATTTTGGAGATGTCGGAAAGCACAAACGCGTTGTCGTCGAATCTGAATCCCGCCTTGCGCGACAACGTTACAAGGCGCATTAGGTTCCCGCTTTCCTCGGGCGACAATTCCTCTACCGGCGGCGATTTGTCGCCGAAGGCGCGCACGCGTTTTTCGCCGTCGCGCCAAAATACTTCGAAAACAAGCCCCTTGCGTTTCGACGAGAAATTCAGCGAAAGCTGGCGCGCCGCTTCGGCGGCTGATTCCGCCCCGAGCCGCGCTTGCGGTGTTTCGGCTCCGACGTTTTCGCCGGTGTCGGGTTGCGCTGCTGCCTGAGTGTTTTCGGAAGAATCCACCAAAACGTCGTTTGCCGAAATATTTAGTTCGGCTGCGCGGTCTATTACAAATTCCTCTATTTCGTAAAAGCCGGCAACTTTGAGCGCGCCGTATAGGAAGTCGTCGGTTGTGGGCGGAATGTAGAGGAATTCGTCGTTTTTGAAGTCGATTATGCAGAACGGCTCCGAACCGTCTTCAAGCTTTGCCGTTATGAACGCGTCGTCTTTGTTGAGTTCGATTCCGCGGACGCACCCCGCCTTGTAGAGCGCCCTGCCGTATTCAAGCTCCTGCGGGCGGAAATTGCGCTCCCAGTCCCGCGAGACCCTGCGCAGCCAAGTCGGCAGTTCGCTTTCGCGATACGTTCGTTGTGCGGTGCGTTCGGGCATTGAATGCAGAAAACCTGATTTTTCGGACGGTTAGAATCCGACCGAGCGCGCCGCGGCGGCCCAGTCATAGACTTGTTCGTATTTCTTCGCGGAATTGCGCCAGGAAAAATCTTTCGTCATTGCTCTTAGGCGCATTTCGTCGATGTGCTCGCGGCGGTCATACCAAGTGGAGCACGCCCAGCCGATTGTATTGTAGAGGGCGTCGGTTGTTGCGGTATCGAAAAGGAAACCCGTTCCCGCTCCCGACGATTCGTCGTATTGGTCGATTGTGTCGGAAAGTCCGCCCGTTCGGCGGGCAACGGGGAGCGTTCCGTAAATCATCGAATACATCTGGTTAAGCCCGCAGGGCTCGAAGCGGCTGGGCATAAGAAAGAAGTCGCTGCCGGCCTCCACGAGGTGTGAAAGCTCCAAATCGAACCCGATAAACGAAGCAAAACGCCCCCTGTTCGCGTCAGACAAGCCCCTGAACGCATTTTCCAGCCACGGTTCTCCATTGCCGAGCACCATAAACTGGATTTGCATATTGTCCAAGAGCGGCTGGGCGATTCGCGCAAGCAAATCCAACCCCTTTTGGTCGAACAGACGCGAGACTACGCCGAAAAGCGGAATTTTCGCGTCGGCCTTCAGCCCCACCCTGCTCTGCAAAGCCTTTTTGCACACGGCTTTACCAGACATGTCGGCTATTGAAAAATTTGCCGGTATGCGGGTATCGGTTTCCGGATTCCAGTCGTCTGTATCGACTCCGTTGAGGATTCCTATTAAATCGGCGGCGCGGAAACGCAGAATGTGGTCGAGCCCGCAGCCGTAGTCTCCCGTCTGGATTTCCTTTGCGTAGGCGGGGCTCACCGACGTTATTTTCGTGCAGTTGTAAAGTCCGCCCTTCATCATGTTAAGCGACCCGAACGATTCGCACGAATCGCTTCTGAATTCGCTTTGCGGCAAACCCGCATATTCCAGAACGCCCCTGTCGAAGATTCCCTGATGCTGGAGATTGTGGATTGTAAACACGGTCGCGGTCCTTCCCAGCGGCGTTCCGCGCAAAGTTGTGTTAAGATACACGGGAATAAGCCCCGTAGTCCAATCGTGGCAGTGGATTACGTCGGGAATCCAGCCCGTGGAAAGGCAGTAGTCCAACGCCGCGCGCGACATAAACGAAAATCTTCCGCCGTTGTCGTCGTATGAAACGGAGTTGAAATTGTAGATGCCTTCGCGGTCGAAATACCTGTTGAATTCAAGAAACAACGCCTCCGCCTTACCCAGCGGCGCGGTCCAAACCGACGCGAATTCTTCGATCCCCAGCCCCATATGGACGGAAAAATTGTCCATAAGCTTTTTCATTTTCGGCGGACGTTTTATGGAGGAGTAAAGCGGAGTCCAGATTTTCACCTCGCAACCGCTTTCGGCAAGCTGCTTTGAAAGCGACGAAACCATATCCGCCAACCCCCCTACTTTGGAGAACGGCGCGCACTCGGGCGATACCATCAAAATCTTTTTCTTCATACTGTAAAACCGCGTTAGTTAACCTGTCTATATTTAAAACCAGCTTATCTCGGCGCGCGGGCAAGTCAAGACTTATTCGTCTCGCACCCGAAGTCCAATATTTGACTTGCTAAAACTGCGCGCAAAACCAAAATGGCAGACTGCTTTTTTATGTCCGCACTATTTACAATTACAGGCAACCTTTTGGCGGAAACTACCGCCGTGTTCGACTTCCCCCAAATAGGGCAGACCGTCCGCGCGCGCGGCAAAACGTCGTTCCAAGTGGGCGGGAAGGGTGTGAATGTTGCAAAGGCATACAATTTGCTTTCGCGCAAAAAGCCTTTTGCAGTCGTTTTCACGGCGGGATACACGGGGCTGCGCTGCCTCGCCTTTCTTGAGAAAAGCGGATTCTGCGAAACACTGAATTTCGAAATCGACGGCGAAACGCGCCAAGGGCTTGTCTGCCGCACTATCGACGGCAAAGAAACCACTTTTTTGGGCGAAGACACGGCGATTCCAGAAGCCGACTTTTTTGAGGCCCTAAAAGAAATCGGCGCATACGCGCGCAACGGCGATTTTCTCGCTTTTTGCGGAAGTTTTGCGGGCTGGAAACAGCACTACGCCGCCGAAATTGCAAAATTGTGCTCCCGCAAAAAACTCCGCCTATGCGTGGATACCTACGGCGAGCCGCTCAAAGACTTCGCCAAAGAAAGCGTTTTTCTGCTGAAAATAAACAGGGACGAATACCGCTCCGCGTTCGATGTTGACTGCGCGGGCGGTGCCGGAAAAATTTTTCCGAACGGAAATATTGAAAATCTCGTCATAACAGACTCCTCGAGAAAAATAGAATGCGTATTCGGCGGCGAATATTTTGCGCTCACACCGCCGAAGATTGGACGCGAAGTCTCCGCAACGGGCTGTGGCGATGCCCTGCTCGGCTCGCTGATATTCGATATTTCGCGCGGAGTCGGCATGCGCTGCGCGCTGTCCGCTGCGGTCGCCAGAGCCTCCGCCAGCGCGGCCGACGAGCGCACAGCCCTTTGGGACGAATCCCGGGCGCAACAACTTTTAAAACAATGGACTGCTCAATTTTAGACTACAACCTGCCCGACGAACGCATTGCGCGATTCCCCGCGCAAAAGCGCGACGAATCGAAACTGCTTGTATACGAACGCGCTTCGGGGAAAATTTCGCATACAGTCTTCAGGGAAATCGCCGATTTTCTTCCGGTGAATTTCGACTTTTTCCGCAATAACGCCGCCGTTTTGAAGGCGCGCATTTTTGCGAGAAAAACCACAGGCGCGGAAGTTGAATGCCTGCTGCTTACGCCCGTAGACGGCGACGTATGGAACTGCATGCTGCGCCCCGCAAAACGCCTGAAAAACGGCGCGACATTCGGCGTTGACGGCGCGTTTTCGGCTACAGTTTTGGAGCATCTTGAAAACGGCAACTGCGTTGTGAAATTCGACTTGGACAAACGCTTCCCAAACGCCGTCGAAATGGCGGAGGAAATCGGCGTTGTGCCCCTGCCCCCGTATATCCGCCGCGATCAGCATTCGCCCGAATACGACAAAACTTTCGACAATTTGCGCTACGAAACCGTCTACGCCGACTCCCGCAAACGCGTTGCCGCGGCGGCACCCACGGCGGGGCTGCACTTTACAAACGAACTCATCGACTCCCTGCGCAGGCGCGGAGACAGGTTTTTCAACCTAACGCTGCACGTCGGCATAGGCACTTTTCAGCCGCTTAAAACCGACATCGTAGAGGCGCACAAAATGCACGCCGAAGTCTACGAAATTCCGGCGTCCACACTGCGCGCTCTCGGGGAGCGCAAAAATCCGCGTCTTGCGGTGGGAACTACATCGCTGCGGGCGATGGAGGATTTCTGCCGCAAACACGTCGGCGGTTTCAACTCCGAAAAGTCCGTTATCGACAGTGCGTCTTTGTTCGTGTATCCGCCGCAGAGTATTGTTTCTGCTGACGCGATGATAACCAACTTCCACCTGCCGCGTTCCACGCTTATGTGTCTTGTTTCGGCGTTCATAGCTCCCAACAGCCTCGACGGAATCGGCATACTCAAGGACATCTATAAAACGGCGATAGAGCACGAATACAATTTCTATTCCTACGGCGACGCAATGCTGATACTGTAGCGGGGCTAACCGCGCCCCGCCCGCACGCCGACTCCCCGCTGTGTGTGCTAATACAAAAGGGCGTGTTCGGCGGCGATTTTATCGATAACGCGCATAACCTGCGCGGAAAGCTCGGAGTTTTTGCGGTAGTCCGCTTTCGCGGTAAAATCGACGCGGTTTTCGTTGAGCAGCTTTTCCGACTGCCTGCGCTTTGAAACGGAACCGTCGTGGACTGCTATGGAATAGCCGCCCTGCGTTTTTACAAGCTTCATCGCCGGAATGTCGGTAGAGCCGTCGCCGAAGTAAATCATGCGGCTGAACGGCACGGGGCGCAGATGTTCGGGCATGTAATTGTTGATTGACTTTTGAACGTCGAAAATTCCCTTGTTTATGCGGAAGAGAAAGTTCATTTTTGTCGTGTAATTTACCGCCTGCGCGGGCCACATGGCGACTCCGTAGATGTCATACATGAAGCTCGACGCGTATATTTTGTGGAAGTTGGAGGCAACCGCCGTTCCCTCTATCATCTCCTTTATGCCCGACGAAATTATGTAGTGTTTTACGGTTGCGCCGTATTTTGCACCGTATTCGTTTATGCGCGTGAACCAGTCGTTGCCGTTACGCGAGACAAGACCCGAATAGAATTTTACTTTTTTACCGAAGCGTACAAAGTCGTCGCGCCTGATTTTTATGTCGTGTTTTTTCGCCTGATTGCACATCAGGTACATATACGCGAGAATTTCGTCGGCGTCCTGCTTGCGGGCAATGCGGCATGTTTCCTGCCAGAACGCCTTCGGTTCTTTCTGCAGCTGCGGAATGAACGAATACTCCTGCATATTCGCGGGCGACAGCGTTCCGTCGAAGTCGTAGCAAAGCGCGATTGTAAAATTCTTTTTCATATTCTCGCCTACGTTATTTTATTCCGAGCCTTGTGCAAGTTTTTTCGGCGTCGCAATACTTGCGCAAAAAAAACGGACGTCCGCATTTTGCCGAAGACGCCCGTTTCTTTGCGGTTGTCCGAACTACTTTTTGAGTTCCGACATTATCATTTGCGTGATTTTTTGGACCACCTTTTCGGCGTCGCAGTCAAATCCCGCGCTCTTTTGCGGAGCGGCCTTTGCGTTGCACACACACGCGGGGCGGAATTCGTCTCTGCTGTCGCAGAGTTTGCACTCCTTGAGGTTTGTCTGGTCAACCATTCCCATTGCACTTCTGATTTTTACAAGCTCCTTCGCGTCGTTTTCCGAGAAGTGGCGCGGACCGCCGATTTGGAACGCAAGCATCGAAGTGTAGCAGTGGGCTTCCACATTTTCCATTTTCCAGAAAGCCGTTTCGATGTCGTTCGCCCAAGTCATAACGCCGTGGTTTACCATAAAAACGCAGTCGTGCTTTACGCCGCATTCGCCGACGGCGTTTGCCATATGCTGCGTTCCGGGCGTGCCGTAGTCGGCCAAGCCGACCTGACCAATGAAGATTTCGGTTTCGGGATTGACGCAGCGCGGCGGAGTTTTCCCCGCGAGCGCAAAAGCCGTAGCGTGCGGCGGGTGCGCATGACAGCAGGCCTTCGCCATTGGCTGACGCTTCATGATGGCCAAGTGCGCCAGAACTTCGCTTGTGCGCTTTCTGTTGCCCGCAAGCTGGTTGCCGTCCATATCTACAAAGCACATATCCTCCACCGACATCGCCCCCTTCGAAATCATTGTAGGCGTGCACAGAACGATATTGTCGCCAACGCGGACGCTGAAGTTGCCGCCGTTGCCGTCATTATAGTTTTTGCTGTAGGAACGTCTGCCCAAATCGACAATGAGTCGTTTGAGCTTCATAATTTCTGGAGAATTGAAAAATCTTTCGATTTCTGCGGGGGTTTTCGGATCGTTGCCGGGAATCCACTTGTATTCCTTTTCGGGAATTTTGTATTCCTTCTTCGCGCCCGCAACCTTCGGTTCTGCGGCGGGGGAAGCGGCCGCCTGAGCCGAACGGGCAACGCCCAACGACGCCAACGAGTCTTTCGCCTGCGGCGTAAGGATTGCGTCGGCGGGCAACGTCCTGCCTTCGCTTGCGAGTTGTTCTATGTCTTTTATTGTGTATACTCTTTTCATTGTTTTATTTGTTTTTGAAATTAACGTTGAACCTGTCAACTATCCCGACATTGTAGGCGTCGATTGCAATCGGGCGCGTGAACGCCGCGGTCGCCTCCGCCCCCTCGACGTATCCGATTACGTCGCCGAGAGTTGCGCCGAGATTGTCATAAACAATCAAGTTGTATTGCGTTTTTGAAAGAGTCGTGTCCGACTTGTCGGCGTAGTTGTTCCTGTCAAGCGGCGACGCCACGACGAGCATTCCGCCCGCCAAAGACGGGTCTTTCTTGGAAAGCACAACCCTGCCGATTACTCTTGCAAGTTTCATAAGTCAGTCGTCCAACACGCAGATAATGCTGTTGCGAAGCGGGCTGTGCTCGCAACCGACGTATTTGCGGGTTTCGCTTCCGTCGGTAGAAATGAGCACCCTCGAGCCCATACCGCCGCCGAACGGACTTATCGCGGCGACAATCGCGCCGGCGTCGTTTCCGCTTTCGTCGATGGGCTGGCACAGGAAAAGGGCGTTGCCCTCCACGCTTTCGTGCGCGCAACTCATTACGAGATTACCTACTATTTTTGCCAACTGCATTTTTTGCGGGGCGCGCCGAGCCGAAGCCGACCCGCGCGCCCTCCTTTTAGAATATGTTGAGGTTGTCAACCATTACGCACCTGCGGCGGCGCGTAAACGTTTTCGGGTTGGAGATGCCTTCGCCCGTTGCCGTCGCTATCGAATACGAGAGATACCCTTCTCCGCCCAAGCCCAAGCCCGCCGTAGACGGGCCGTTTTTTACGAACACCGTAGTGTTCAGGGCTCTCGCCATTGCCGTCATATGCTGGACGTTGTATGAGTGGATAATAGCGCTGTGCTTGTAGTTGTGTTCCGCCTTCATTGCGGCGTCCAACGCCTCCTCGAAGTTACGGACTGCAACAACGGGGAGCATGGGCATCATTTGTTCTTCGAGAACGAACGGGTTGTTTGCATCGGTCTGAGCGAAAAGCATTTTCGCCGCCGACCCCACCGACGTTCCCGCGGCTTCCGCCAGAACTTGGGGGTCTTTGCCGATGAGCTCGCGCTTGAGAACCGTGCGTCCGTTTTTGTTTTCGAACACCGATTTCGAAAGCGTATCTACCGCCGAAGAGCTGATTTTCACCGCACCGTTTGCCGAAAGAGCAGCCATGAATTTGTCGAGCACGCTCTCGAGCACGAACACTTCCTTTTCGCCCACGCAAAGCAAGTTGTTGTCAAACGCGCCGCCCGCTATGATGTCGGCGGCGGCCTTGTTCATATCGACAGTGTCGTCAACGATTACCGGCGGATTGCCGGGGCCCGCGCAAATCGATTTCTTGCCCGACTTCATCGCGGCATTCACAACACCTGGGCCGCCCGTTATGCACATAATGGAGACTAACTCATTCTTGCAAATTGCGTCGAACGATTCAAGAGTGGGGTTTGCTATACAGCACACCAAATTTCTGATGCCGAGCTGTTTTTCGATTTCCGCGTTGAACGCCGAAACAGCCATAACCGCACTTTTTACACCGCCGGGGTGCGGGTTTATTACTATCGCATTGCCCGCGGCAACCATATTAATGATGTTGCCCGCAATTGTCGGAACCGAATGCGTTACGGGGGTGATTGCGCCGATTACGCCGTAGGGACAGTATTCCTCGTGCATAATGCCGTGATCGCCGCTGTAGGCATCGGGACGAATCCATTCCGTTCCGGGGACGAGCTTGACTATCTCGAGCTTGCCGATTTTGTCGGGAAGGCGTCCGATTTTCGTTTCGTTGAATTCGAACGTGCCCCACTCCTTGGCGTTGGCAACCGTCATAGCCTTGACGATATCGACCACCTTTTGGCGCATTGCAATACCGCCCTTGCTCAACTGTTTAAACGCTTCGAACGCGGCGGCTGCCGCCTCTTTTACGTCGGTAAAAATGCCGTTGTTGCCCGACGAGCGGGGAACGAAGACATTAGGAGCCGACTGCGGCGCGTTCTTGCAGGAGCAACCGCCCTGCGCCTGCGCGCCCATCTGCTGCAACACACCGCGAACGATGCTGCGCAACGATTCTTCATCTAAATTAAAACTCATTTTATTCTCCTGTTTGGCGTTTTTTCGCCTTATTTTTCGGATTTATACACCGACTTGGAGAAAACCTCCACATTGTCTACCAATCCGACAACCGCCGCGTCGATGGGCAATTCCTTCATGCCCTCGGCTTGGCGCGCGCTCGAACCCTGACTATACATCACAATCTGTCCGACCGCCGCGCCGCAACCGTCTACGGCGACAACCGTGTTTTTGGTTTCAACCAACTCGGGAGATTTCTCGTCGCCAATCTGCAGGGGACGCAGAACGGCAAGTTTGCTGCCCACAAGGCGCGGGTCCTTCTGGGTGGAGACAACCTGTCCGATAACTTTCGCCAAAAACATAACCGTTTTATTTCTTTGCTGCGGGAGCTTTGGGCGCGAGTGCGTCGGCCAAGCCTTCGTGCGGACGCGCTATCACATGGACGCTGAGAACTTCGCCCGCTTCGCCCGCGGCGTTTGCGCCGGCTTCTACCGCCGACTTCACGGAAGCGACATCGCCCGAGATTGTCGCGCTCACATACGCGCTGCCCATATCCTTATACTGACCAACCAAGCTTACGTCGGCAGCCTTCAACATTGCGTCAACGCCTTTTACCAGAGCCACAAGACCCTTTGTTTCCAATACACCAATTGCTTTTGCCATTTTATTGCCTTTTATTTTGTTGTTAAATTTATTTTTCCAAGAATTTCGCCGCCTCGCGCACGATTACGAGTTCCTCGTTCGCCACTACTGTAACGGCTTTTATTTTCGAATTAGATGAAGAGATTACTGCGTCCTTTTTGACTGCGTTTGCGTTGGCTTCGCTGTCGAGCACGAGTCCGAAACCCTCCAACGGTTTGAGAACAGCCGCCCTCAACCACGGATTGTTTTCGGCAATGCCGCCGCTGAAACTTACCGCGTCAAGCCCGCCGAGCTGCACCATAAACTGGCCTATGTAGGAGCGCGTTGCATAGACAAGCGCGTCTATCGCCAACTTGGCGCGTTCGTTGCCGTTTTTCGCCTCTGCGGCTAAGTCGCGCATATCGTTTGAAACGCCGCTTATGCCGAGCAGTCCGCCCTCTTTCGAGAGCTGGCGCATCGCCTCTTCGGGGGTGATTTTAAGCACCGCCATTGCGTAGGGAACTGCCATTGCGTCCAAATCGCCAACTCGGTTGTTCTGCGGAAGACCGCTCTGCGGGGTGAACCCCATGCTTGCGCCGATTGCCGCGCCGTTTAAAATTCCGCAAACCGACGACGAGCCGCCCAAGTGGCAGTTTACAAGTCTGAACGGCTTTGCCAGATTTTTCGGCCCGTTATCGACATAGAGCGAACGCGCGCTTTCGGCGGCCTCGTATTCGCCGCAAAGTTCCGCAGCCCTTTCGGCGGCGAATTTGTGCGACGCCCCGTGGAAACCGTTGCGGCGTATTCCTATTTCGTCCCAGCTTTGGGGAACCGCATAGCGTTTCCACGCCCTGTCGGCCCACTGGTAGAACGACGTTTCGAACAAAACGACCTTCCGCGCCGAGGGCAGAACCCTGCCGAACGCCCTGATTGCCGCCGCGTAGGGCGGATTGTGGGCGGGCGCAACGAACGCCATATCGTCAAGAGCCTTCAAAACAGTGTCGTCCGCTTCCCTCAAACCGGAGAGATTTTTGCCGAGAACCGTCTTGAATGCCACGGCGTCTATTTCCGTCCAGCCATTCGAACGCAAATTGTCCAACGACTGTTTAATAGCGGAATCGTAGTCAGATACCCTATCCATACCGCCGCGCAGAAGCTCTTTGCAAGTGCCCGAGGCGTCGGCGTCGAAGAGCGTGTATTTGTAGCTCGTCGAACCTACGTTTGCTATTAAGATTCTCTTCATGTGAGCCTATCTGCTAAAACGAGAAACAGCCGAGTTTGGAGAGGTCGTCGTGCGGGCGCGCTATTACATCTACGGAGGAGACTTCGCCGATTTTCGAGGCGGCTTCCGAAGCTGCTTCAACTGCGGCCTTTGCGCTTGCGACATCACCTTCGAAGAACACCGCAACCAATCCGTTGCCCACTTTTTTCCAGCCGAGAATTTCCACATTCGCCGCCTTCATCGCCGCGTCGGCAGCTTCCATTGCGGGAACAAAACCCTTAGTTTCAATCATTGCCAAAGCTTGTTTCATAAAAAATCCTTTTCGTGTTTTGTTCGAGATTAGAAACCCATTTTCGAAAGCAACATCGGGTGCGGACGCGCTATGATGTTTGCCGAAACCAATTCACCGACGCTCGCCGCCGCGTTCTTGCCCGCTTCAACAGCCGCCTTTACGCTGCCGACGTCGCCGCGGACAATGACCGTAACATAGCCGCTGCCGATTTGAACCTGTTTTACGAATTCCACGTCAGCCGCTTTTACCATGGCGTCCGTAGCTTCCACACAGCCTACATAGCCGCGTGTTTCTATCATACCTAATGATTGACTCATATTATTTTACCTTTCGTGTTTTTGCGTTTAATTGAAATTTATCTTACATTGACAAGCTCGCAGAGGGTATTCGGGCCGATATTGCAGGCGTTGCCCTCGTCGGTGTCGAGATGGACTTCAAGTTTAAGCCCCTTGCCTATGCGGCAGAGGAGGTTCTCGAAAATGAGCGAATTTTCCCCGTAGACTTTCAAATTCATATAGTCCTTGTCTTTGACGCCGTAGAAGGCGGCATCTTCGGGGCTCATATGGACATGGCGCGCCGCTCGTATTACGCCGTGCGGAAGCTCGAAAAATCCCGCGGGGCCCATAAGCATGCATCCGGGCGTTCCCTTTACGTCGCCGCTGTGGCGGAGGGGAACGTCGAAGCCCAGCGCGCGGGCATCGGTGAGGGCAAGCTCCACTTGATTGTCGCTACGGCATGGGCCGAGTATGCGCAGGTTCGATATTATCCTCGAACGCGGGCCGATAAGCGTTACCGATTCCTTTGCGGCGAAGAAACCCTCCTGATAAAGCCATTTATGGACCGTGAGTTTGTAGCCTTTGCCGAACAACGCCTCAACCGCCTCCTGTGTGAGGTGGACGTGGCGCGCGCTGATGTTTACAACCAGCGGATTCGGTCCGACTTTCTGCGTCGGCACGGGAAGATTCATTTGTTTGTAGACAGTCTCCCTGACCATCTGCTCTATTTTACTGTATGGAGTGTCTTTTGATAAATTCATAACCAATTTAGTTTAGTATTTTCTTTCCCAGTGGTTTAGCGGGATCGTGGTTATTTTTGAAATCCGCGTAAAGCCCGCTTTTATAAAGAACGCTTTGCCTTCCGAAAAATTTTAGCTACATAAAATTCAAAAAAAGGCAAAGTTTCAAGAAAAAACTTCAAGAAAATTCACCTTTTTCAAGAAAATCCAAATAAACCCAATGTTTTTCCAAAATCCTACTTTGATGGCAATGAAGTCGGGTCTTTGAATTTTTTGTCGTTTTCTACCGCATGCCTTGCGGCTTTTTCCAATTTACAAAGAGAGTTGAACCGCGCCTGCAAACGCTCCGTTTTTTGCGTGGGAACAAAGCCCTCCATGTCGGGTCGCGGCGACTTTTTCAGTCTTTCGGCTCCCGTTTTTATTATCCGCAAAGCGCGCGCGTATTCGGGCGAATTTTTGTCCAACTTTTGCAGAATCTCCGAAGTTTCGGGCCGGTCGAACGAAACAAGTTCGTTTTTGTAGTAGACAAGGTTTATTATATGTCTCGCATTTTTTGCCGCGATTTGGACGCCACACAACTTCTCCAATTCGGCAAGCTCGGCACGAGTAATGGGGCTTCGCCCCGCGGGATTGTCGGGGAAGTTGGAGTCATCGACATCGTAATATGGCGCGTTAAGGTCAATCCAAGCAACAAGCGTTTTGTATTCTTCGTCCGAAAGGCGAATCCCCTTGTGTTTTCGGTCGATTACTTTTACAAGCGGCGAATATTTTGCGCCCCAAGTATTGGCTTGCACAACGGCGTTGCCCGCTGCTCCTATTACGTTGACGTATTTTTTCGAATGCAGTTCAGTGTAGGAACGGTTGAACACAAGCCCCCTATCGCGCGCGAGGACGAGCTTTGCGCCAGCCTTTTTGCCGATATCGTGGCAGGCTACGCAGTATTTGTCGAAAATCGGCTGGATTTGCCTTGCGTATGAAAACAGCTTTCCGCAATGGGCGAACGATTTTATTTTTGCGGGCGGCTTGCGCAACGCCGCGGAAAAGCCTTTGAGTGAAACGGGCGGCGGCGACTTGCGCGACTCGTGGCAGCCAGAACACGACACAATTTCCGATGGCATGGCAGAAAGTCCGCTGCGCATTGACTGCAGCATTTTCATATCCCTGTCCAACGCCTGCAGATAGATGAATTTCCCGCTCGGAATTTCGAAATACGCCGAGCCGTCCTCTTCCACAGGAACGACACCGTAGACTATTTTGTTGTCGAAATCGTGGTAGTTCATGGCGGGTGCCTGCTGTCCCTGCGCCTCCCACGCGCCCGCCGTCCAGTTGATTTTCGGCGGATTCTCTATGACGCGCAAAAACTTTATATCTCCTTTTTTAACGCCCTTTAAATGTGTTCCCTCGTAAACATCGCTCACGTAGACAGTGGCGGCCGATTTTGTCAAATCGCATTGCGACGGCAGGACGGCGGGCTTTTTGCGCGGCTTGACGAGTTTGAAATTGAACAGACCAAGTCCGCTTTTCGATTTTGCAACAACAGTTTCCGCACCCGTGCGCAAATCGACCAGCTCCAAAACGGTCTGGCGGCTTTTCTCTGCAATTTGGCGCGAAACGGCAGCGGTATTTTCGTCGAAAACCGACGGATATTGAAACTTGAGGCGAACGCTTTTCATTGAGTCGCTCCATTTGTCGGGAAAGTCAACCAATTTGATGGCGTATTCGGGAAAAATCTTCACGACGCTGTGTTTGCCCTCTACGTCAATGTTTCTGTCTATTACCGCAAGCGCGCCCCACGGCTTGTCGTGGCACGAGCCGAGAATTGCAAGCACCCTTCCTCCGCCCAAATCCACCCCGTCAAGGGCTGCGTTGTTTGTTTCCTGCCCCCAGTATAGCGCGTGGCGCGTGCCGTCCGGATTGCATGTCCACAAACCCTGCGCGCCCGAAAAATTCCTGTCAACATACTCCCAGCGCGTGTAAAGAATGCGCCCGTCCTCCATTACCGACGCCCCGTTTTCAAACTCAATGGAATTGCCTATCTGGACTATGTTGAAGCCGTCTTTATCGCATTTGTATAAATTGCACATTATATGCCGGTTGCATGCGCAATACTTAGACGCGCGCGTAGAAGAAAACACTATTTCGCCGCTCGGCAGATATGCGGGATTGATGTCGCTTACGTCCTCCAAAAACGTGAGTTGTCTGATTTTCTTTGTGGCTACATCGTATTCGTAGAGTTTGAAACTGTCGTCGAAATTCTTTCTCATCGAAAAAACTATTTTATCGCCGTCGAATGAAACGCTCGGATCGCGGACGATTCCGTCCGGCAGATAGACGGGGACTTCGACGCTTTTTACTGCCCCTTCTGAGTCGAATTCCGCCAAGACGAGCGAAGACTTCCCCGCGCAAAGCCGCCATCTATCCTCATTGAATTCGCCTTTTTGGAACATAGTCTCGCTATTGTGGTGGCTGGAGGCGTATTGAAGATGCGAGACAAACACGATTTTTTTGTTCGCCAATTTTTCAGTTTTGTAAAATTCGAAATCGCCCGCGTTATCCGATTGTGCCTCCGCGAACGCGGCGGCAAAAAAGAGCAAGAAAACCAAAAACTTTTTCATATATGAAGAACATTATTGAAGTGTTTTAATTCTTCAAGAAAAAACGCAAAAAAAGCGCAATATGTCGGTTTTGCAAGTTGCCAAATGCCGTAAACTGCTACGAATTTTGCGAAAATTTCCAGTCAATCAAGGTTGCCTGCGGAATTTTGCGCCTATTCCATCTGTTCCAGCCGAGTTTGATTGCCAAGTCAATGGGAGTGTCCATCGGCGGGGGTCTGTCTCTCATTCTCCACGCTACGGCGTTGAGCCAGCCGCCGTTTGAAAGCGGAATCACGAAACGGTAGTTTTGCCCCGTCCCGAACGGTTCGGGCTCCTTTAAAAGGCGTATGCTTTTGAGCGCGAAAATCGGCTCTTTGTTGCCCTCTCCGAATGGGTGGAGAAGCTCCAACTCATCGAGAAGTTCAAGCCCCACATCGCCCGTATCGAGCGTGAGGCTGATTTTTACCTTCGGGGAGAAGTCGAAGCTTACTCCGTATTTTTCGGAAATCGTTGCGGAAAGGCGTTCCCTGAATTCGTCGATTTTCCCCTCCTTTACCGCCACGCCCCCTGCCATTGGGTGGCCGCCCCACCTGCCGAGCAAATCGGCGCACGACTGCAAGCATTCCACCATATCTATGCCCAACACGCTTCTGCCCGAGCCTTTTGTAAAGCCGTTGTCTACTTCGCCGAAAACAATTACGGGTTTGTGGTATTCGCGGCTGAGTTTGCCCGCAATTATACCCACAACACCGGGGTGCCAAGACGGGTCATAGACAATAACGCAGGAATACTTATCGAGGCCGCGCACGCTGACCTGTTTTATGGCGTCTTCAAGCACGCCGCGCTCGATGTCCTGACGCTCTTTGTTGATGTCGTTGAGCTCGCAGGCGGCTCGGTAGCAAGTGGTGAAATCGTCGCCCAAAAGCATGTCGAGCGGAAGCGACGCGTCCGCCAGACGTCCGCTTGCATTGATTCTTGGCCCGAGCTTGAAGGAAATGTCTATAGGCGTGATGTCGTCGCCCAAAGCTATTCCGCTCGCCTGAATGAGGGCTTGTATACCCGTGCGGCGCGTTGTTTTCAGACGTTTTATGCCGTAGCGCGCCAAGATTCTGTTTTCGTCGGCAAGCGGAACGAGGTCGGCAACAGTGCCCATTGCGACCAAGTCGAGGTAGTCTTTCAAATTGATTGACCAAGACGCCTCGTTATTGCGCTGGCGCATTTCCTTGATTATGCCGTGCGCAAGTTTGAACACAAGCCCTACGGTGCACAAATTTCGCCACGGCACACCCTCCATATCGAAAACGTGCGGGTTGATTAGCGTGCAGTTATCGCAGACAACTTCGTCTTTGGCTTGGTGGTGGTCTACGATAATCAGATCGATATTTTTCGACGTTATAAAGTTTATAGCCTCGGTCGCGTTTGTGCCGCAGTCGAGTGCAACGAGCAGGTCGGGCTTGCCGTCCGACAACGCCCGCTCCAACGCCGACTTGCTCAGTCCGTAGCCCTCCTCCATTCTCCGCGGAACGAAATAGCGCGGATTTACGCCGAAACAGCGCAAAATGCTCACAAGCAAAGTGGTGCTTGTGATTCCGTCCACGTCGTAGTCGCCGAAAACGAGAATGTTTTGGCGGTTGTCTATTGCCCGAACAATGCGCAACACGGCGGCGCGCAAGTTTTTAACGCCGAACGGGTCTTCCAGATTGGCGAGCTTGGGACGCAGAAACATTTTTGCCTTTATGGGATCTACATAGCCGCGCTGGAGAATAAGCGCGCCCAAGAGCGGACTGACACCCAAGTAGGCGCCCAAGTCGGCGGCGAGCTTTTTGTCGTAATTTGCAAATTCCCATTTCATAGCCAAAGTATTCCCTAAAAACAATCGGCGTTGAAGTAAAACTCCAACGCCGCCGAAATGCGTTATTCCCAGTTGCGGACTTCCAACTCTTCCGACTTTTCAACCCTGTCGCGATTGCCTTTGTTCCACCAGTAGAACACGGGGCTTGCGATGAATATGGAGGAGAACGTGCCGACCACAATGCCGATGAGGAACACCAGCGAGAAGTCAACTATAATGCCCGTGCCGAACACGAACAACGCCGCCGCCGCTAAAAACGTGCTTATGCTTGTAAGCAATGTTCTGGAGAGGGTCTTGTTGATAGAATAGTTGATGACTTCTTTGAGCGTCATATTGGGTTTGAGCTGCAATTCTTCGCGGATACGGTCGAAGACGACGATTTTATCGTTTATCGAGTAGCCCATAACCATGAGAACCGCCGCAACCATCGGCGCGGAAAACTGCCCGCTGCCGACACCCAACAATCCGAAGAACACATACAAACCAACGCTCATTATAACGTCGTGGAAAGTAGCCACAAGCGCGCCTACACCGTAGCTGAATTCGAAACGGAACGCCACATATACCAGAATCGCAATAAGCGAAAGCACCACCGCGATAAACGCGTCTTTGGTGATGTCGCTACTTACCGACGCGCCCACGCTCGTCTGCGAAATCATATGCAGTTGCGCTTCGGGAAATTTCTGCGCCAACATATCGAACGCGCGCTGTCCTTTTTCGCTCTCCACTTGCAAAACGAGATGTTCAGACTTCGTCGAAAGATCTATCTGGTAGGAAGCCTGAATTTCGCCCAAGCCCGTGTCGGAAGTGGAGGTGCTCAACGCCAAGATGTTTTCAATCGGAATTTTCCTGTCGGGGTTGAAGCTCATAGTCACGATATCGCCGCCGGTGAAGTCGATGCTCAAAGTTTTGTCGCCTCTATAGACTATCGTGGCAATACCCAGCACGACTATAAACCAAGAAATCATGAACGACCATTTGGTATATTTGAAGAAGTTGATTTTAGAGTCGCCCGAGATAATGAACGATTTCGCCAACGCCTTGCGGATTACGTTGTATTTCACGCAGAATTCAAGCATTGCGCGGCTGAACACCAAACAGCAGAAAAGCGTGGTGAAAATACCGATTGCAAGCGTTACGCCGAACCCCTTTACGGGACCGGTGCCGAATTTCCAGAGGATAATTGCCGAAATGAGCGTTGTTATGTTTGCGTCTATGATGGCCGAGAACGCCTTATCGTAGCCCGCCGTGAACGAACTCCACAGGCTCTTGCCCATATTGGACTCTTCGCGCATACGTTCGAATACGAGAATATTGGAGTCAACCGCCATGCCGAGCGTGAGCACCAACGCTGCAATTCCGGGTAGCGTCATAGTAGCGCCGAAGCTCGCCAACACGCCCACTATTATGAAGATGTTAGCAAGAACAGAAACTACCGCCACAATGCCCATCGCCCGATATGCCACGACCATGAATCCGATTGTAAGAACGGTGCCGATAACCGCCGCCCAGAGCGAGTTTTCCTTTGCGGAATCGGCAAGCGAAGGCCCGACCTCGTTGAGCGAGGTGCGCTTCAAGCCGACCGAAAGGGGATTGTTGAGCGCGTTTGCCAATTCGATTGCCTCACGGCGCGAAAAGTTGCCGGTAATGGAGCCTCTGTCGCTGATTACCGAAATGATGTTCGGCGCGCTCATAAGGCGGCCGTCGAGAACTATCGCCAGTGGCTGCTTCGTGCCGGTTGCCTTGTCTTCCTCTATAATGGAGCGCGTTATTCTTTCAAAAACTTTCGCGCCGTCTTTTGTAAACTCCATTGCAACGCTGAAACGGTTTGAGTCCTCCATTGCGGGATACGCCTTTTTTATGATGTCGCCCGAGGCTTCGGGGCGTATTTTCACGTAGAGCGGCTCTTGGATAACCCTGTTGCCGCGCGTCGATTCCATAACAAGCACTTCATAGCCTGCGGGAATTTCCGAAACGGGGGGCTTGATTGACGACGGACGGAGCGAGCGGTGCGCCTTGCGGAATTCCAACTTGGCGGGTCTGGAAAGCTCTTCGATTGCCTCGGGGTTGTCCTTGAGCGAAACGCCCGGCATTTGGACTTCGATTGAGTTGCCGCCCATAATGCGGATTGTGGGTTCGGTAACGCCGAGACCGTTGATACGGTTGTTCATTACAACCAGAACATCGTCGAGCTGTCCCTTGCGTGAAACGGCGTCGCTATCGAGGTTTTTGTCGTCGATTTCGAGCGTGAACGAAACACCGCCCTGCAAGTCCAAGCCCTTTTTGAGCGCGCCCTTGCTTTGGCGGTAAAGCTCTTTAAGGAGAATGTCGTTTTTCTTCTTGAGAACTTTCACGTCGGAAACGTCGATGTCGGCAAAATACTTCGACAAGTCGATGTCGTTTTGGTCGGCGTAGTCGCGCAGCGCAATATACAAAGTGGGGGACTTGGCGGGATTGTTTTTGTAGTTCGCCTTGTCGATTCTCGCTTCCGCCGCGGGAAGGATTTTCTTTGAAAACTCCTCCTGATTGGAAGTGGCCCTGTTCTGGATAAACTCCTCAAACGGGGTATCCGATATGGGGAACATCGAAGCCGCCGCCCACACTAAAACGAGCGCGGTGACTACGAATTTCCAAAACATTGACGGATTTGACTGTTGTGTTCCGGGTAATGACATTTACTATCCTTTTACTTTGATTAAAAACATTCAAACGCACCGTATTTGCACACGGCGCGTTGTTTAAAAAATCGTCTCTGCTACTTTGTTTCGGTGGGAGCGGCTTCCTGCGCTTGTTCCGCTACCTTCTCGCTGATTGCCGATTTCAGAAACTCCACTTTCGTATTGTCGCAAAGTTTGACGATGAAAGTTTTTTCCTTCACGTTTGTGATTGTGCCGAAAATTCCGCCTATTGTCACGACTCTGTCGCCCGTTTTCAGAGACTGAATCATCTGATTGTGCTGCTTCTGGCGTTTGCGCTGCGGCGCAATCATCAGAAAATACATAGCTGCGAACATCAGGACGATGAAAATGAGCATATTCGTTCCGCCGCCCTGAGCTGCGGGAGCGGCTTCCTGTGCAATTATAGATACGATATTTTCCATAAAAAAAGAAATTGTTAAAAGTCTTGGCATTCAACACGCCGCCCCCCGCCCTTGCAAGCAAAAAATTTCGATTTTTCGCTTCACAATCCGCCCGCAAAACCGATAAATGCGCTAAAAGTGGGAGTCGGCAAAAATAAAGATTGAAAATGTGCCCTATTAAAACAAGAATACCCGCAATTTTTACAAACAATTATGAACCAAATAAACGGAATAAGAAGACCTGTAGTATTGGTAATCAGAGACGGTTGGGGCGAAAACCACGACGCGTCCGAAGACAAGTTCAACGCTATCAAATTGGCGAACGCGCCTTTTTGCAAAAACCTTTCCGCAAAGTATCCGCGGACTGAAATAACCGCCTGCGGACTGGCGGTCGGACTTCCCGAAGGCATCATGGGCAACAGCGAAGTCGGGCACCAGAACATCGGTGCGGGTAGGGTTGTCGATCAGGAAATCGTCAGAATCGACAAAGGCTTCCAGACGGGCTCGGTTCTCGAAAGCCCCGTGCTCAAGCAGGTTTTCGAGAAGCTCGACAACGGCGGCGCGCTCCATCTTTTCGGGCTTTGCTCCGACGCCGGCGTGCACTCGATGTTGCGCCACCTCTACTCGCTGCTTAAAATTTGCGCCGACAAAAAATACACCAAAGTATACCTGCACGCTTTCACCGACGGGCGCGACACTCCGCCGACAAGCGGCTTGGGCTTTATAAAAGACGTGGAGGCCAAGATGAAGGAATACGGCACGGGCAAAGTGGCTTCAGTTATCGGACGTTTCTGGGCTATGGACAGAGATAAGCGTTGGGACAGAGTCCAAAAAGCCTACGACTGCCTCACGGGAGCCGCAGCCGAAGCAGCGGTTGAAAACCCCGAAGACGCCTTCACAAACTACTACGCCCACCCCGCGCAGGAAAATATGCAGGGCGACGAATTCATAGTTCCCACTTGGGTTGTGGAAAACGGCGAGCCAATCGGACGCGTAAAGGACGGCGACGCCGTTATCTTCTTCAACTTCCGCGGCGACCGCCCGCGCGAAATGACCTCGGCGTTCATCGACCCGAATTTCGACGGTTTTGCAAGAACGATTTCCCCCAAAGTATTCTTCGTTACGATGACCGAATACAAAGTGGGTCTGTGCCCGAACGTGCTGTTTCCCAAGCCGCCTAAAATGGCGAACATTCTGGGCGAATACATCAGCTCCAAGGGCTTGGCTCAGTTGCGCTGCGCCGAAACCGAAAAGTTCGCGCACGTGACGTTCTTCTTCAACGACTACCGCGAAGAGCCCTTCCGCGGCGAAGACAGAATCCTCATCGACTCCCCGCGCGACGTCCAGACTTACGACCAAAAGCCCGAAATGAGCGAACCCGCCGTTGCCGATGCAGTTGCCAAAGCTGTCCGCGAAAACAAATACGCGCTGATTGTAGTCAACTTTGCAAACGGCGATATGGTCGGACACACGGGCAACCTGCCCGCGGCAGTCAAGGCGATAGAAGCCGTCGATAACGGCGTAAAGGAAATCGCCCAGGCCGCCGACGAAACGGGCGCGGCTCTGGTAATAACAGCCGACCACGGCAACAGCGACCAGCTTTTTGACCCCGTCGTAAACGAACCCCACACCCGCCACACAATGAATCCCGTTGAAGTGGTAATTTACGGCAAGGGCTTGGAGGGCTTGAAACTGCGTTCGGGCGGAAACTTGGGCGATATTGCCCCGACGGTTCTCCAGCTTATGGGCTTGAAAAAACCCGCCGAAATGACGGGCGTTTCGCTCATCGAGCAATAAAAACGAAAGCAAAAAAAAGGACGCCCAATCGGCGTCCCTTTTTTTGTCTAAATATGCGGGTAAACCGCGCGTCGGGTATGCGGGCGTTTCGTCCATGTCAAAGGCTCTTTGCAACCTCCGTTTGCGCCGCCGCAAAAGCTGCCGCTACTTTTTGCCGCGCAGCATATCGCGCTGGTTGCGGCGTTGGGCAAGCCCCTTGTTGACCTGAATGGGAGAGCCGTCGGGCGCGGTTTCGGAGCAATACATTGCGCAGCCCATTGTCATCGGCAGCGGAATGAAATCCTGAACCTGCTGCAAATGCCAGTGCGATTTTTCCAGATACGCGTCTACAACCGCCATTTCCTTCGCCGTGCACCCCGGGAAATTCGAGATGAAATACGGAACCATATACTGCTTTTTGCCTGTCTTGGAATTTACGCGGTCGAAAATGGAGCGGAACTGCTCGAATTCTCCCTCCTTGCCCTTGCGCATGAGGCGCAAAACGCGCCCGTCGAGATGTTCTGGGGCCACGCTAATCTGACCCGAGACGTGGTTTGCGATGATTTTTTCGGTCTGGCGCGGCTGAATCAAAGCCAAGTCGAGACGCACGCCCGAATTTATGAAGACGTGCTTGACGTTTTCGACCGCCGAAATTTTGTCGAGCAACGCCATAAGCGGCTTTTCGTCGGCGTTGTAATTTTTGCAAAACGACGGAAAAATACACGAATACCTGCGGCAGCGTTTGCACATTTCCAAGTCGCGCGGGCGGTGGCCGTAGATGTTGCCCGCCGCGCCGCCGATGTCGCTTATTGTTCCCTTGAAATACGGGCGTTTGGCGAGGGCGCGGACGCTGCGCAAAACGCTTTCGGGCGAACGGTAAACCAAGTGCCGACCCTGATGGCTCACAAGTCCGCAGAATGCGCAACCCCCCGGACAGCCGCGCACAACGGTGATTGAATCTTTTATCATCTCCCACGCGGGAATTTTTTCCCTGTATGAAAAATGGGGGACGCCCGTGAACGGAAGCTCGCAGAATTTGTCGAACTGGGCGGTTGTCATAGGCTCGCGCGGCGGCTCTACAAGCAGTATTCTTCCGTTTGTGCGCTGCAGAAGCCGCTTGCCGTTCCACGGATTCATGTTCGCCTCGACAAGCTTTGTCTGCCGCATTATTGCCGATTTGTCGGCGCAGATTTCCTCGAACGACGGCAACTCTTGGCAGTTTTCGTCGGCGACAAACGACGCGCTTTCCCTGCCGCCCAAATATCGGCACGTTCCGCGGATATTTTCAAGCCCCGCGCCGCGCTTGAGGCGGTCGAAAATTTCGAGCATTGTAAGTTCTCCCATTCCGTAGCAGAGAATGTCGGCTTTTGAATCGACAAGCTCGGAGGGGCGGAATTTGTCCTGCCAATAGTCGTAGTGGGCAACGCGGCGCAGGCTTGCCTCCACACCGCCGAGAACGACCGGAATTTTCGGGAACGCCATTCGCGCGAGCTGGCAATACACAACCCCCGCATGCGGAGGGCACAGCCCCACCCTGCCCGCGGGCGCATACATATCCTCGCGCCTGAGCCTGCGTCCCGCCGTGTAAAGCTTTATCATAGAGTCTATGTTTCCGCCCGAAACTCCGACCCCCAAAAGCGGACGCCCGAAAACCTTGAGCGAGTCCGGGTTCTTCCAGTCAGGCTGCGCAACAATTCCGACGCGGTAGCCCGCGTCGAGCAGAATGCGGGCAATCAGCGGAGAACCGAAACTCGGGTGGTCTACATAGGCGTCGCCCGACACTATGAGAATGTCGATTGCGTCCCAGCCGCGCGCCTTCATTTCAGCGGCGGTCATCGGGACGAAATCGGTGAGCCTGTTGCCCATATTAGCGCGCCGCCAAAGCTACTTCGCCTCCGCGAGTGATTCCGCCGAAAGCGCGCCCGTTGCATACGCAAGTTTCGCTACCGACGACGCCACTTCGGTTTTCGCCAGAACGAGCTGCTGGCGCGCCGACGCCAAACGCGTTTGCGCGTTGAGGAAGTCGTTGACGGAATTTACGCCGTTTTCGTAGCCCGTTTTTGTCGCCAAATACGCCTCTTGGTTTGCCTCTACTGCGGCTTCGGCACTGGAGAGCTGCTTGAGGGAGCTTTTATATGAATAAAAGCAGCTCCAGATGTCGGCCATAATTTGGACTTGGTTCTGCCTGAGTTTTTGCGCCGCCGCGCGTTGGCTCATTTTGGCGGAGATTAAATCGTATTTGCGCGAAAAGCCCTCGAAAATGCTCCACGTTATGCCTACGCCCACCTGCATGTTGTCCTGAGCGTTTCTGCCGTGCTGGGAGTAATCGGTATACGAAGTCGCAGCGGAGGCCGAAATTTGCGGCAAAAAGGCGCGCTTTGCAACGTCGATGTCGCGCTTCGATTTTTCAAGCTGCGCGTAATTTGCAAGCAAATCTGGGCGCGAACGCATTGCCGAGGCGATGTATTGCTCGATTTTGGCGTCGTCTGCCGCGTCGAGTTTCGGAAGCGCAATGTCCCGCGAAACTACAAGCTTTTCGCTAACCTTTACGCCCATGACCGACGCCAAATTCGCCCGCGCCGTCTCGACACCCGCGCCCGCCTGTTGAAGCGCGAACTCCGCGTTTCTTAAGTTTGCAAGCGCATTGAGCATATCGGGCTTGTTGCCCACGCCCGACTTGAATTTTTCGGAGGCGGAATCGAACGCGCTTTTTGCGTCTTCCACCGCAAGCTTTGCCGACTCCACATTGCCCATCGCCCCGAAGAGCGAGCAATACGCCAGATTGACGTTTACAACAACCTCCTGAATCGACCTGTTGTATTCGAAATTCGCCGCATACAGCGCGTATCTTGCCGAATCCACGGCCGCTCCGCGCTTGCCGAAGTCGCATAAAAGCCAGTTGATTTCGGCGGAGGGGCCGAAGCCGGTTTCATAGTATCTGCCCACGGTCAGCCCCACGCCGTAGCCCAGACTCGGCTTTGTCCGAGCCCTGTATACGTCTCCCGAGACAGAAATCTGCGGGTAATACGCCGAATTCGCCTTCCCCAGCGACGCCGCGTATGATTTCGCCTGAAACCAGTATGCGCGCGTGGACGTGTTGTTTTCGAGCGCAATGTCTATTAAATCTACAAGCGCGAGCGGTTCGCCCGCCGCGATTTTGTCGGCTGCGCGCACGAAACGTTTTTCCGGCTTTGCCGACTTCGCCTCTTCGGCGGAGAGTATTTTTTCGGTTTTGATTTGTTCGGGCGAAAGCGTTTCCGCGGGCATTGCCTGCGACGACGCCTTCCAGTAGACGAACGGTTTTTCCGCCGTCTGTTCGTCCACGTCAACGCAACCGAACAACGCGGCGCACGCGCACGTTCCGAGTAATAAAATTCTGTTTTTCATAACGCTGCTATTGTTGGTTGGGGTTATACATTTCGCCGCGCGCAAAGAACGGAATTTTGTCGAGAACGCGCCTTTGCAGCCAGTCGAACCACAGGTAGATTACGGGGGTTATGTAAAGCGTTATCACCTGCGAGAACAGCAGTCCGCCCACGACAACCACGCCCAGCGGAATGCGGCTTTCAGAGTCGGCTTCGCCCCAGCCGAGGGCTATGGGCAGCATACCCATAAACGCCGCGAATGTGGTCATGATAATCGGGCGGAAACGTTCCATGCAGGCTTCGTGGACGGCGGCGGCGGGCGACATTCCCGAAGACTCGCGCATAATGGCAAAGTCAATCATCATAATGCCGTTCTTCTTGACTATGCCCATAAGCATAAATATGCCGATTGCCGAGTAGATTGAAAGCTCCATATCGAACAGCCAGAGGCTGCCCAAGCCGCCTACAACCGCAATCGGCAACGCCGACAGCACCGTAAGCGGGTGCACGTAGCTTTCGTAGAGAATGCCCAAAATAACATACATTACAAACAACGCCACAAAGATGAGCAGGATAAGGCTGTTCATTGTTTCGGTGAACGTTACGGCCTCGCCGATGAACCGCCCGTCTACGTTGTGGGGCAGCGTCTGTTTTGCCACTTCGTTGACCCACTTTACAACATCGCCGATTGCCACGCCTTCTTTGAGGTCGAAGAAGATTGTAACCGACGGGAAGTTGTCTATGTGGTTGATTGCAATGGGGGCAAGTCCCTCTTTGATTGAAGAGATTGAGCCGAAGGGAATCAAACCCGAAAGCGAATACGCCGCGCCGGTTTCCGCGCCGCCGCCGGAAAGCGTCCGCACGGGGTATCCGCCGGTAAGCGTCGCGTCGGCCGAAAAATTGAGAGAATCGAGATTTTCGGCAAAAGAGCTGTTTGCGAAGTTCGCCTCCATAATCGACCAATACTGCTGAAACGGCGACTTAATCAGATAGAAATACGATTTTGCAAACGCGTCTCTAAATACGTTCGAATAGTTGTTGACCGACATTCCCAACATTGCAGCTTTTTCGCGATACGGCGAAAGCGTTATCTGCGGATTGTCCAGATACAGGTCGGTCTGTATGTTGGAGAAAAAGTCGCTTCTGCGCTCAGAAAGCTTGCCCATAAGCTTTTGCGCGGCCGCATACAGCTGCTCCTGATTCATCGAAGTCATGGCGTAGGCGTATTTGCCCTGTTGCGTGCTTGTAGCCCCAGTCGAAATCTTTAGCGTAGGCTGCGGCGCAAACGCCGATATCACCCCGGGAAGCATTGCCACACGCGCATTGACCGAGTTTGCAATCTCCTCGATGGGCGGGCGCGTTTTCTTGTCCTCAAGAACAACGAAACCGAACCCCATATTCTGGTTGATAAAAGCCGATACGCCCGAAACAAGCACGAAGTTCTGGACGCCCTTCGTCGTTTTAAGAATCTGCTCAACCTGTTTCTGCGCCTGCCCTACTTCTTTAGGAGAAGATTTGGTATTTGTTATGAACACGCCCTCAATAAAGCCGCTGTCTCCCGTCGGGAAGAATATCTGCGGGAGAGCCGAGAAGAAATAATACACGCCGTAGAAACAGATGGCAATTATCGCCGCCGCCAGCACGTGCCTTTTCAAAAACCAGGTAAGAGTCGGGTTGTAGAAACGCAGGAACGCCCCCTCAAGACGGGCTGCAACGCGCTCGATGGGCGTTTTGTCCGCCATATTTTTAGTGCGGCGGTGAATCACGCGCGAGCACATAAGCGGCGTGAGAGTCAGACTCACAACACCCGACATCAGCGTGGCCACGATAATTGTGATTGAAAACTCCTTGAACACGCGTCCCGTAATTCCGCTCATAAACACAAGCGGTATGAATACCGCCGCAAGGGACAGCGTCATGCTCAGAATTGTAAACGAAATTTCCTTCGCCGATTTGAACGTCGCAATCCTCGGGCTTTCGCCGAAGTCCTCCATTCGGCGGACGGTGTTTTCCAGAAATACGATGGCGTCGTCAACTAAAAAGCCGATTGCCATTGTAAGCCCCATCAGCGACAAATTGTTTATGGAAAATCCGAACAAATACATAAACACGAACGTCAGCACTATCGAAAACGGCAACGCCAGCGTCGGGATAAGAGTATCCCTGAATCTGCCCAAGAACATAAAGATAACGAATACGACAAGCACAAACGCTATAAGCAGTGTTTCCTTTACGTCTTCGATGTTCGAGACAATCAGCTGCGAGCGGTCGTAAAATTCCACGATTTTTATGGTGTCGGGCAACTCCTCCTCGAACTTTTTCATCATCTTTTTGATGTTCTTTACCGTCGAAATCGCGTTGCCGTCGGCGCGCTTTCTTATGCCCATTGCGATTGCCGAATAGGAATCGTCGAGCGCCAAGCCCTTAGAGAAAATCGAGAAGTTCAGCGTATCGAATTGAATGGAGTTTACCGCCTTTGCGATGTCGCGCAAATATATCGGCGAGCCATCTTTGAAGCCGATTGTAAGGTTTTCGTAGTCCGAGGCGGTGGAAAGCTGGGTATTCGGGAAAAGCACGAACTGCGAAGTCGGCCCCTGAATGTTGCCCGTTCCCGTCATATTCGTCGAAACCGCCAGAGCCGCCTTCAGCTGGGTCGTAGTATAGCCGAGATTGTAGAGCTTTTTTGTATCGACTTCTATGCGAACCGCGCGCGGAGACGCATAGACATCGACTTTCGAAACACCGTCAACCATATTCAACTGCTGCGCCACCTGCGAGAACGCGTAGTCGTAAAGGTCGGCGAGCGTCATTCCGTTGGAGATTGTCGAAACGATATAAATGGGCATATCGTTGGGGTTGTCCTTTGTAAAGGACGGGGGCGACGGCAGGTCGGCGGGAAGATTCCCCATTGCGCGCTGGATTGCGCTTTGCACGTCGGTTGCCGCCGCGTCGATATTCTTGCTGAGCGAAAACTGCAGCACAAGCGAGCTTGCCCCGAACGAGTTGCGGCTTGTTATCATCTCGATTCCGGGGATTTGCATAAACTGCTGTTCCAGCGGCGACGCCACGTTCGAGGCCATAACCGTCGGGTCTGCCCCCGGATACGACGCCGTGACTTGAATTACTGGGTAGTCAACCCCGGGAAGGTCGTTTACGGGCATTTGCATATATGCAAACACCCCGAAGAACGCGGAGGCGACCGCCAACAAAACCGTCATTACGGGGCGGTTTATGAATATGTCGGAAATCGAGCCGAATCCGCGCGAATTTTCATCGTTGTTTTGATTCTCGGGCATTTTAAAGCCTTTCGCCTATTTTTGCTCTTTTGCGCCGTTGTCGGCTTCCGCCTGCTTGTTTTTTTTGCCCGCAAGTTTTGCCAGATACTGTGCCCTCGCTTCATCGGCTATTTTCGTGGCGTTTTGCATAAACGCGCCGATTGCCTGCGGCGTAGCCAGCAACTTGCCGTCCGCGCCGATTATCGCGCCGTTGTCGGCGGCTTCGTAGACGAATGGCCCCGCCTGCAAACGCAGCTGGCTTACGCGCTTGACGATTTTTTCGCCGTCTTTAAGCCCCGTAACCGCGCGTTTTTCGCCGAAGAGCTGCCCCTTCTTGACGTATTTCATTTCCACGCTATAAACGCCGTCTTTTATCGGGGTTGCCGCGTAGACAAATGCACCCGCGGCGTTGAGCTGGATGCAGATGTCGGGAACAAGCGTGATGTTTTCAAGTTTCCGTAAATTCACTTTTACACGGACGGGCTGGTTCGGCCAAAAAAGATTGCTGGAATTTTTGAACGAGCCGCGCAGCACCGCCGTGCCCGATTCGTATCTGATTTTATTGAGCACCACGTCAACCTGCGCCGAGACCGTGCGCGAGGAAAAATCGTCTTCGATATACGACACATCTACGGCGATTTTCCCGCCGTTTTTCGCCATAAAATCCATAACATCGTGCAGGCGTTGCGACGGAACAACGAAGTCGACAAAGAGGTTTTCCACGTTCTCGACCGTCGTTATAACCGAACTTCCCGCCGCCACGAAATTGCCCGAATTTATGTTGTAAAGCCCCGCTTTGCCATCGGCAGGGGCTTTTACGTCGCACCAGTCGAGGTTGATTTTGGCGGTATCCACCGCCGCGCGGGCGGCCTCCACAACGCCTTTATCGACTTCCACTTTGGCGAGCAACGTATCGAACGTCTGCTTGTCTACAAAGCCGTCTTTTGCAAGTTTTCTGTTGCGCTCCACCGAAAGTTCGTCGATTTTCAACTGCGCTTGCGCCTGACGCAAATTTCCCTCTGCCTGCATCAGCGCGGCTTTGAACGGACGTTTATCAATCACCGCAAGAACGTCGCCCTTTTTGACGTTCGCGCCCTGTTTGAATCCGATTGAGACAATCTGCCCCGAAACTTGAGCCACAACACTGACGCTGTGTGATGATGCTATTGTGCCCATTGTGGAAATGTATTCGCGCACCGATTCGGCTTTTGCCGCCACAAATTGCGCAGGCGTTGGCGGATACGACGCCTTTACTTCTGTCTTTTTTTCGCACCCGACCAGCACCGCGGACGCCAACAAAATTACAATGTATTTACTCATGATTTTTATATTCGGACTATTTGTTTTTTAACAAAGGGAGTTTGTTCGCCTCTCTTTCTATGTCAAGAAAAAGCGCGTTTTTTACATTTCCGTAAGCGGCGGCAATCGGCACAGCCGATGTGCCTTTACTCACTGTTTAAAGTAGAGCTTTTTCTTTAAGCAGTGGCAACCTTTGGCATTTAAAGCCGCGTTTGGGATAATAAAAACTTTAACCAAAAAACAAAGGGGGGGCTCGGCTTTCGTCGAATCACCGCCGCTTACCAAAGAATAAAAAAAGCAACGGCGCACAGGCTTTGCCTGCCGCCGTCGGTGCCCAACATATAAAAAAATTAGCGAAGTGCCGCCTGAGCCGCCGCCAAACGAGCCACGGGGACGCGCGGGGGCGAGCAGGAAACATACTTCAAACCGACTTGGTGGAAGAAGTTGATTGAGTCGGGATCGCCGCCGTGTTCGCCGCAAATGCCGAGCTTGATGTCCTTGCGGACGCTTCTGCCCTTTTCGGCGGCAATGCGGACAAGCTGCCCTACGCCGTCAACGTCGATTGAAGCAAACGGGTTCTTCGGCAGAATCTCCAATTCCTTGTATCTGCCGAGGAAAGAGCCCGAGTCGTCGCGGCTCATTCCCAGACAGGTTTGGGTGAGGTCGTTTGTGCCGAAGCTGAAGAATTCCGCCACTTCCGCGATTTCGTCGGCAGTGAGCGCGCCGCGCGGAACTTCAATCATAGTTCCGAGCATATAGTCAATCTTGACCTTCTTTTCTTTCATAACCGCCTCGGCAGTTTCCTTTATGAGCTGTCCCTGATACTTAAGCTCCTGAACGAAGCCTACAAGGGGAACCATAATCTCGACTTTTACCTTTCTGCCCTTCTTCGACTTCATCACGTTTGCGGCGGCTTCGAAAATTGCGCGCGCCTGCATGCGTGTGATTTCGGGGTAGCTGTTGCCCAAACGGCAACCTCTGTGCCCGAGCATGGGGTTGGATTCCTCCAAAGCCTTGCATCTTGCCACGAGAAGCTCGGGGTTGACGTTCATCTTTTCGGCGAGCGCGTTTCTCGACGCGCTGTCGTGCGGGAGGAATTCGTGCAACGGCGGGTCGAGCAGACGGATTGTAACGGGCAGGCCCTCCATGGCCTTGAAGATTCCCTCGAAGTCTTTCCTCTGGAAGGGGAGAAGCTTTTTGAGTGCCTTTTCGCGCTCTTCAACGTCGGAAGCCAAAATCATCTGGCGGACGGCATCGATTCTGTCGCCTTCAAAGAACATATGCTCGGTTCTGCACAGGCCGATACCCTCCGCGCCGAAGCGGACCGCCGCCTGCGCCTGTTCGGGGCGGTCGGCATTCGTTCTGATACCTAGCTTGCGGTATTTGTCGGCCCACTTCATGACGGTGTCGAACAGCTGGAACGTATAGCTTTTTGCGGCCTTCATTTTGCCCGCAAGCACGCGGATTACCTCGCTGGGGGCTGTTTCGATTTCGCCGAGGAAAACTTCGCCCGTAGTGCCGTCAATGGAAATGCTGTCGCCCTCCCTGATGATTACGTCGCCGATTTGCATCAGGTGCTTGTTGTAGTCCATCTTGATTTCCGCCGCCGCACAAATGCAGACTTTGCCCATTTGGCGCGCAACCAACGCCGCATGCGAGCTTACGCCGCCGCGCGATGTCAAAATGCCTTCGGCGGCAATCATACCGCGCAGGTCTTCGGGAGAAGTTTCCTCGCGGCAGAGAATGACTTTCTGTCCCTGCGCGTTGAGCATTTCGGCCTTCGACGCCGCGAATACAATCGCGCCGCTTGCAGCTCCGGGACCGGCGGGCAGACCCTTTGTAAGAACTTTCGCCTTCTTGACCGCGGCCGCGTCGAACACGGGGACGAGCAGGCTCGAGATTGAGTCGGCGGGAATTTTCAGCAGGGCTGTTTTTTCGTTCATGAAGCCCTGCTTGTTCATTTCCACGGCAATGCGGACAGCCGAAAGCCCCGTGCGTTTGCCGTTGCGCGTCTGGAGCATATAAAGCTTGTTTTCTTCGATTGTGAATTCGAAGTCCTGCATGTCCTTGAAGTGTTTTTCAAGCTTGTTGCGGATTGCCAGCAATTCCTTATACGCTTTGGGCATTTCCTCCTCAAGCTGCGAAATTTTGCGGGGAGTTCTCACGCCCGCAACAACGTCCTCGCCCTGCGCGTTGATGAGGTATTCGCCGTAGAAAGAGTTTTCGCCGTTGGCGGGGTCGCGCGTGAAGGCGACGCCCGTGGCTGAAGTGTCGCCCTTGTTGCCGAAAACCATCGTCTGGACGTTGACCGCCGTGCCCCAGTCGGACGGGATATTGTATTTCTGGCGGTAGATGATTGCGCGCTCGTTCATCCAGGAATTGAACACTGCGCCGATTGCCCCCCAGAGCTGTTCGCCGACGTCCTGCGGGAATTCGGTTTTTGTTCTCTGTTTAATGAGCTTCTTGTAGCGCGAAACAAGTTCCTTCAAATCCTCCACCGAAAGTTCGGTATCGAGCTTTTTACCCGTTTCCCTTTTAACTCCCTCCATGACTTCGTGGAAGGGTTCGGCTTCGCTTTCGGTTCTCGCCTGAACGCCCATAACGACGTCGCCATACATTTGGATAAAGCGGCGGTAGCAGTCCCAAGCAAAGCGCGGATTGTTTGTTTTGCTTGCCAAACCCTCAACCGTTTTGTCGTTGAGGCCGAGGTTGAGAATTGTGTCCATCATACCAGGCATCGACTCGCGCGCGCCCGAGCGGACCGAGAACAACAGGGGGTCTTTTTCGTCGCCGAATTTTTTGCCCATCTGCTTTTCGACAGACTCCAACCCCGCCTTGACTTCCGCTGCCAACGACTCCGGATATTTTCTGCCATTGTTGTAAAAATACGTGCAAACTTCGGTTGTGAGAGTAAATCCGGGGGGGACGGGCAACCCTATGCGCGCCATTTCCGCGAGGTTTGCGCCCTTTCCGCCAAGGAGGTTTCTCATCTTGGCGTCGCCGTCGGTCTTTTTGCCGAACCAATATGCGTATTTTACTTTTGATGTTTTCTTTTTCACGGCAGAAGAACGCGCCGGAGTTTTTGTTTTTGTATTTTTCATAGTTTACAATGTTATTGATTGAAAAATGCCGCCGGCACGCGCGGCGCGCCGAAAGCACACGGGCAAAGCATTGCCGTAATATCCCGAAGAGTGTGTCGGTATTCTCCCGACGTTTGCGCAATAGTCAAGAAAAATACGGCGTTTTACATATTATTTTCCCCTTTTTTTCGGGGAATTTTGCCGACGCGTTTTGTCGTCGGCAAGGAGTTTGCGCATGCAGAAAAAAAACAGTCCGCCGAAAAGCGACATCGAAACGCACATTGTTATCCATCCGCCTATTGTCATAATCTGTCAGCCTTTCCTATGTTGTCGTATTTTTTGGACGAATACAACATCAACGCGTAGAAGAAATACACGCCAGCAATTATCGTGACCGAGGCTATCGCCACTTTGTCGGGAGCATCGCCCGCAATGTCGGAGATATAGGGCGAAAGCGTGCCGTCTCCCACAAGCCCCAGCACGTCCTTTGCAAACCAGGAAACGAACACCACCGCCAGCACCAGCGGCGACACATATTTTATCGCGAACGAATACGCCCGCGGAAGCTTTATCAAAGAGCCGTCGTTTGCAAGCCGTCTTCCCTTCTCCGCGCCGAACACCCACGCAAGCAGAAATGTCTGAATCATCGCCATAATGTAGACCATTACCTGCCCCGACCAGAAATCCATAGTGTCCATAGCCTTGAGCCCTTTCGAGAAATAGACGACAAAAAGCGAAATAAAAAGCGACACCATTCCAAGCATGGGTATGGAAACTTTCCGCGGAACGCGCGTTGCCTCCTCCAGAAAGGCGACGCTCGGATAGATCATTGAAATGGAGCTTGTAACCGCGGCTATGAAAAGCAGCGCGAAAAACAGAAAGCCGAAAAACTCGCCAAGAGGCATAGTGTTGAAGACAAGCGGTAGGACTTTAAAGCCCAAGTCGAACAAGCTAAGCCCCGCGCCGATAGCCCCCGCCACGCCGAAAAATGCGACCGCGGCGGGAACGGTTATCATTCCGCCCAGACAGACTTCGAAAAACTCGTTCATAGTGCACGATGAAAGCGCGCTCAAAACTATGTCCTGCCCGCGGCGAAGATAGCTTGCGTATGTCATGATTGCTGTGAATCCGATTGTGATCGAAAAGAAAACCTGCCCGCATGCGGCAATCCAAATAGACGGATTCGACAGTTGTTCGAACACGGAAATCGACACAATTTTTCGCCGCACCTGCGAATTTTGTTTTGCCGAAAGCTCGTTGAATTTTTCTGCCTGAGCAGAAGCCGCCGCAATTTCCGCGTCTCCCACAAGCGGGGCTATTTTCTCCCAGCCGCCGCCGGACTTAGACTGCACGAGTTCGACTTTCACGGGGTTCCACATAAAACCCAAGCCCTGATTTATTGTGCGTTCGGGGTGGTCGGGCGAAACGTTGCCGAGCGTCATCATTCTTACCACAACAATAAACGCCACGACCACGAGCGTAGGCATAGCCACTTTGCAAAACGCCTCAACCCCCGCCGATACCCCCTTGTATATTATGAAAAAGTTCAACAGAAACGACACCAAAAAGAACACCAAAACTTTGTCCGACGCCAGCGAAATTGCCCCGCCGTTTTCGTCGGTTCCTACGAAATTGGCGAAGAACGCCCTTGCCTGCTCTATGTCGGAAAACGAAACGTTGCCCGCCAGAAAATTATACGCATACCCCAAGCACCACGATTCAATGTAGATGTAGTAGCAATACACAATCAGCGTCAAAACCGCGCCCACAATTCCGATGTATGAAAAGAATTTGCTTCCGCCGAAAACGCCCATAATCCCCGCCGCCGAGTGGTAGCCAAGTTCGCCGCCGCGCCTGCCGAGCGTCCATTCCACAATCGAAATGGGCACGCCCACAAGGAAGAACGCGCACACATACGCTATCATAAACGCCGCCCCGCCGTAGACCGCCACAAGCCCCGGAAACTTCAGAAAATTACCCAGCCCCACCGCGCTTCCCGCAACGGCAAGCACAACGCCCAGCTTGGAACTCCAACACTCTTTTTTCATATCAGTTTTTGATGTTGCCGTCCACAAGCTCCACAATTCTGTCGGCTATGTCCAGAATGCGGTTGTCGTGCGTTACGAGGACAACCGTAACGCCCAGCGTTTTGGCCATTTTTCGGATAATTTCGACAACCTCGCGCCCGCTTTTTTGGTCGAGCGACGCCGTAGGTTCGTCGGCCAAAACTATTGCGGGATTGCGGATAAGCGCGCGCGCTATTGCGACGCGCTGGCGTTGTCCGCCCGAAAGGCGAGACGGTTTCTTTTGCGCGTGCTCCTCTATTCCCACTGTTTTTAGGGCTTCCAACGCGCGTTCTTTGGAGGACTGCGCCGTTGCGGTTTCGTCGAAGGCGAGCGGCAGGCGCACGTTTTCCGCAACAGTCAGCGAATTAAGAAGGTGGTGCGACTGAAATATGAACCCCAATCCCCTGCGGATTTTCACAAGCTCCTTCGCCGAAGCCCCGCCCAGCTCCACGCCGTCCACGCGCACGCTGCCCGACTGCAACGTAAGCTGCGCGCCTATGATTTTAAGCAGAGTCGATTTTCCCGAACCCGACGGCCCCATAATTATGACAATTTCGCCCTCGTAGCAATCCAAGTCTACGGAATGCAAAACCTCCTTGGTTTCGTCGCCCTCCTTGTAGGAGTGGCGCAGGGAACGTATCGAAATTATGGGTTTTGCGGGTTGCATTTTATTTTTCAAGTGGCTTTAGCGAAATGCCGGAGATGTCGAACGTTTCGCCGTTTCCGCCGTTGGGAGATATAAAAAATAATTTCTGGAATTTGAATGAATTTTCCTTGTATGGCAAACCAAATGAGGCAATTTTTTTGTCGGCGTCGAAAATTTCCACACGCATTGTTTTGTCGGAATTGACGTGTGTCGGAAGAACGCAGACAAACCGCAGCCACTTGTCGGTAGGCAGCTGCACGCCGTCGATGCGCCCGTCCAAAATCCGCATACGGGGATTGTTGACAGGCTTAATGTACGAGCGTAATTCCACTATCATGCTTGCCTTTTCGCCGAAACGCGCATTGAAGACAAGCTCAACGTAGTCCGCCGAAGGCAGGTTGAAGTCGAAGGAGAAATACGGCCTGACGTCGGGGAAATAATCGCGAATACGCAGGAATTTTGCGCCGTTTTCCCCGACAATCAACGCCGATTTTCCGTCGAGGCCCGATCCCGCAATAGAAGCCTTTACCGACCCAACGCCGAATTTCGAAAAATCGACTTCCACGGGAATTTCGGGCAGCACAAAATTGTGTTCGAACATCGGCGGATACTTATAGCCCGCCAAAATTTCGGCGGCGCGCTTTTTCATCTTGCCGCGCGCACCAGCCCTCGAAACGTCAATCGGCTTGAATCCGATAATGTCGAGGCCGCGTTTTTGTGCAAGCAGCGCGTCTATATCTACCTCCATCTCCACGGAATTTGCGTCCTGCCCCGATTCGGCGCGCCATTGGTCGAAGCCGAGTTCGCCGAAAAGCAGTTTCCCGCCCTTGTTGAAATACGCGTTTGAGTCGATTTTCGCCGCGCTTGCGGGCACCGCATTATTTCCTCTGAAAAGCGTTGCGGGCGGGGAGAACTGGACTATGTTGTTTGTGAATGTGTAGGAATTCGGCTCTCTGCGCCCCAAGCCGAACTGGTATTCGCGGGAATCGCGGATAATGTTGTTTCTGATTGTGCAGCTTTGGCCGTAGTGCATAAAATACCCCCCGCGGCTCGAATTTCTGACGTAGTTGTTTTCAACGAGCCAAAACGCCGAACCTTCGTCGTTGTAAATGCCCCACGCCCCATAGTCGAGGCAGTCTATGTTCTCAATCACGTTGCCGACTATCATGGAATTCGGCGACTTGCCGAGCGTATAAATTCCACCTATGTCGTTCAGGCTTTTGAAACAGAGGTCGTGTATTTTGTTGAACGAAATCGACGTATTTTTCGTCTGGGTTGCGCCGCCACCCCACGTCCAGCCGTATGAAATACCCGTATAGTAGCCGTCGAAAATTTCGTTGTGGACTATTTTGCAGTTCGGCACATCGAAGACCAAAATCCCGGCGCCGCTTTGCGACACGCGCCCGTATTTGTAAATCAGGCAGTCTTTTACGGTGATATTATGCGTTAAAAGCGGCTGAAATGAAACTTTGTTGATTCTTGAGTAATAGGCCAAATTGGCGGCTTTCCCGATTTTTATTCCGCCCAAGCCGATATCTGTAATTTCGCAGTTTTTTACCGTTGCAAATTCGACACCGCTTCCCAGCCACAGCGCGTATGAGTCAATCTTCGAAAAACGGCAGTTCTCGAAAGACACGTTCGCCGCCTGACTCACTTTCACGCACGCGAACGAGTTCGCCGCCGACTGGCTGTATGCCTCAAAAAAATCGCGCCCCTTCCAGCTGTTTTTTGCAAAGCCGACCGCCGCGCCTTCGAATTTGGCGTTTTTGATTTTTATATTTTTAACCTGTTTGCGCTCCCCGCCTTCGAATTTTCCGCGGATTTCAAACGGCGTTATGACCGCGGGGTATTCAACCAAAGCCGACTCCATTTGTTCGCCGTCGCGCGGTAGATAGTAGATTTTTGAGTTTTGCCTGTCGAAATAGAATTCTCCCTTTTCGTCGAATCCCGCAAGCGTATTGTAGACTATATAGGACGAATACCTGCAATTCCTGAACATCGATGTGTCGAGCGGCGCGGAAAACAGAACTTCATAGACCTTCCCCTTCTTTTCTACCGAACCGAAACCGACGTTTATTTGAACCCAATTTCTGAACGTGCCCAAATACATATTTTTTTTCTCGGTATCGGACAATTTTAAAAAGAACTCTCCGTCTTTCGGGAACACCCGCATTCCACTGGTAGAGCCGTAGCGCGAACTCGTATCGGGTATGCGCGAATGCGCCAATATGCGCGTATTGTTCGGGTGGCGCGAACACGAAGCGCGCACGCCGTTTACGAAAATCGACGGAATCAGGTCTTCCGACTTCAAGTCCGCCTCCCACGCACCCGCGCGGATATTCGACTTGCGCCAGCCCGAAATTTTTCTCGCCCCCGTAATCAGCGCGCCGCCGCCGTTTATGGACAGTCCGCTATGGCGTTCGTCCAAAACAACGGATTTTTCGAGCCTGTATTCCGCGCCAGCTAAATCGGCGCGTTTTTCGGCGGAAGCAGCCGCGGCGTCGAGCTTTGCCTGCAAGTCCTCCGCCGAATAAACTCTTTCTTCCCCCGCGACAAACGATGGCGCAACTGCGGCCGCCACAAAAAACAATATAGAAAATTTCATGACCGAAGTCTAACAAAATTAAAATATAATGAAAAGCAAAAAAGCAAAAATAGCTCCTCCCACTCGGCGCGTATTATTCATTCCGCGCAAAAAAACACAAAAAAAAGCGACCCAAACAAGAGCCGCCTTTTCCGGTGTCTGCAAAAACCTACTTAACTTTTACGATATCCACACGACGGTCGTGTTTGGCTTCGGGGGAATCCTTGGCAACATCAACAACCGCGCCCTGTTCGCCGCGGGCAACCGTTTCAAGCTTGTCGCCGTTGACGCCCAAGCCGAGCATATATTCCTGAACCGATTTGCAACGTTTGTCGGAAAGAAGCATATTGTATTCCTCCGTGCCGTACCAGTCGGTATGGCCTACTAAATACACTTTCATATTGGGGTTTGCCTTGAAAAATTCAGCCGCCTTCTTGACGTTTTCGCGTTCCGAACCAGCAATGGCATACTGGTTGAAGCCGAAATAGATTGTGCTTACAATGTCTTCGGGGTTGATGTTTTCGGGATCGAAGCCCAAGCCCCCGTTCAAGCCCGAATCCCTCTGCTGCAATCCGTCGGAAAGCGCACCGTTGTCGGAGAGGTCGTCTCCGCCGAGAGTTGAAGCACCGCTTGTGCCGCCCTGCGCGGCAGTGTCGCCGATGGACGGGGGTTCGTCCATATCATTACACGCTGACATAAAAAACATTGTTGCAACAAACGTCGCTATAAGGAGGATTTTTTTCATAATTGCTATAAATAAATTGTTTCCGATGATATGTCCGGCAAGTTTTCCCATATTTTCGTTTTTTGCAAGTCTTTTTTACAAAAAACTCGACTACATCGCCCGACGGTATTTCGACATCGGCACAATCAGCCGTTTGTTTTTCGGAATTGTGATTTTGTAGTTTTTGAAATTCATTTCGTTTTCAATTTGCATTTGAAGCTCATAGGCGCGCTTGCGCAGGAGTTCAAGCTCCGCTTGACGCACTTTCAAACGCTCTATTTCGGCCTCGCGTTCGTCGAGCTGACGGCGCATTTTTTCAATGTCGGCACCCAGACTATGCGTTTTTTTGGCGTTTTTAAGCCAGGCGAGCGCCTTATTCGTTTCCGAAACCGATTTGGCAAGACGGTCGCGTTCGCGCACAAGTTCGTTTGTAGCCTTTTCCGCCGCCAGACGCGCGTCGGCCTCGCGCTCCAACTGGGCGTTCATCGACGCAACAAGCTCCTTTTGGGTCATTTCACTTTTGAGTTTTGCCTGCTCCAACATTTCGCGTGCCTGTCTGGCCTTCTCCGCGCTTTCCATTGCCTGCCTGTCTGCCAGCGCGCTGCGCTGTTGCGCCTGCTCGGCTTCGCGCTCCATTTTGGCGACCATTGACGCCGCCTTTTCTTCCGTTATAGCCGCCTGTCTGTGTTCACGCTGGTATTTTACAAAAAATACTAACGCCGTAAAAGACAACAGGCACACGGCGAAAATGAACAGTCGCTGAAAATCCCTAAACATAGTTTGAGTCTCCACTAAAAAGCTTGATTTTGCAACCAAATTCGCCTCAATGATAGCAGATTTATGGCAAAGCAAGAAAACGTTTTCGAATACGAATTTATGAACACGTCGCTGCGGATTGTTCTGCCGAACGCCTCCGAACACACCGCGCGCACAGTGGCATACGAATGCGAACATACTGTTTTGGAGATAGAGAACGCCCTGAGCATGTTTAAATACGGAGGCGACATTTCCATGCTCAACAATGCGGAGGTGGGGGAAATATTAAAAATCGGCGAATACGCGCAGGAGTGTCTGCTTGCGGCATTCAAGGCGTGCGAAATGTCGAAGGGCGCGGTCGATGTCTGCATGGGCGAATTTTTCCTGAAGGCAAAAAACGTCCGCGAAATCGCAACGCCCGACACCCCGCGCCGCGGTAAATTCGCATTCGACACCGAAAACTATCTCGTCCAAAAGCTCGAAGGTGGAAAAATAGACTTGGGCTCAATCGGCAAGGGCTACGCGCTCGACAAACTCGACGACGTTTTTACCCAATGGGACATACGCGACGCGTTCGTATCCTTCGGCGCAAGTTCTATTTTGGCATTGGGAAAAAACGCCGACGGCGAAGACTGGCCGATAAATTTGGGAGACAAATCCACCGACACAATCTCAAACGTATTCGCCGGCGCGTCTGGCAAATCGGTTTTGGGCGAACACATAATAGACTGCCGCACGGGGAAACTTCCAAAAAACCCGAAATTCAGGACGTGGGCGTTTTCCGGCAGCGGAGCAATCTCCGATGCAATGGCGACAGCATTTATGATTCTCGACATTCCCGATATCACCGAAATTTGCAGCCAATACGACATCACCGCCGCGGTGCAAATGACGGAAGATTCCGATATCGAATTTTTTGGCTGACGCGTTCCGTTTCCCTCAAATTTTCCGCTCAATCCTGCGCGCAAACAGCCTGCTACGCAATTCTTCGGCAAAGACGAAACTGCGGAGACAACAAACGCCCGACAAACAGTCGGGCGTTTGGCTTGAATACACCGAATTATTTGCCCGCTTCTGCCAATATCTTTTTGGCAAAGCCGGAAGCCGCGGCATATTGGGCTTTCGCCTTTAACGCCTCGCTCTGTGCCGAAACAAGCTTCGAACACGCGGAATCATACGCCGACTTCACGCCTTCAAAATACCGCTGGTCTTGGTAGTTGTCGCCGGGGTTGCCCAATACCGCAAAATTGGTTTTCTCGATAATCTCCGCTATTTTCGGGTTGGGGGTAATCGGCGTTTTCAGACTTGCCGACAAGTCGGCGGCGAACAGCGCTGCAACGGCTTCGCTCTTGGAAAAATCGGACTTCAGACGTTCGAATTCGAACTTTGCACGCTCTGTTTTATAGCTTAAAAGGCGCGCGTCGGACACGAGCCGATGGGCGGACGAATTGAGAGATTTTGCTTCAGAATACGCGGCTTTCAGAATCGAAAAAAGCGCGTCGGTTGAGTCAACCGCGCTTTGAAATGAATCCGACAGCGAAACAACGTCGGACACGGATTTCCGGGGTTGCGCAACTCCTGCAGTTGCGGCGACTGACGCCGCCATAAAATAAAGGAGAATCTGTTTTTTCATACTTTTTGAGAATTGAGTTGGCGTGAATATTATATGCGGACAACCCAATGGCAAAAAACGGAAAACGTAAAAAAACAAAAATATGTTTGACAGAGACAGTAAAACGTGAATTAATGCGAGACTTTAAAGTTGGTGGCAGTAGCTCAGTTGGTTAGAGCATCGGATTGTGGTTCCGAGGGTCGTGGGTTCGAGTCCCATTTGCCACCCCAACTTTTAGCCCGCATTCCGACAAGGTTTGCGGGCTTTTTATATGAAAATACAGATGGTTGACGGGGGTTGTCGTTTTTTATCTATTTACAATCATTTCCTTTGATCCTGTCGTCGTAGAGTGTTTTCAGCCTAAAATCCTGCGGCATAAACCTCCAGCCATTGCGCCGTATGTAACCGTGCCAGAACCTACGCATGCGGCGATTGACGGCGATGCGGCACTCCAGATTTTGTGCGTTTTGACTGTTTTTCCGTCGCGATAGGCAACCCGCGGAAACTTGCGCTTGTCGGGCCCATGAATGGACTTGATTGCGTGCGTGCGTTGGTTTATGAGTTCGTCGTTTGCGTCTTCGTCGTAGATTGGCAAGTCTCCGCGTTCAAGCCCTACGCATTTGATTCCGCGAACAGAGCTATCAGACACGCCCGTTGACCGGCGTCGAATACCGTTGTCTGTCTCCGCACCCGCAAAGAGCCATTCCCGAAACTGCGAACACCACGTCCTGTAAAAATTCCCTCCTTGTGAACATAGACATATCTTTACAAGTGAAATGGCGTTTGTAAAATTCAAAAAAATATCGTGGGCCGCCGCGTATACCTCACTTGCACACGCAACACTTCAGCAAAGACAAAGGCGTATTGGCTGCGCCAATCGCCGCCACGTATACCTCACTTGCACGCAACACTTCAGCAAAGACAAAGGCGTATTGGCTGCGCCAATCGCCGCCACTTACCGAAAGTTAAAATATTTAGGAGTGGGAATAGGTGGCAAACTTGTAGATTGTGGTGGAAGCGTAGGTTTCGTCGGGATATAAATCGACAGACGGGAAGTGCGGCTTGTTGGCGGCGTCAGGCCAGCTTTGCGTTTCCAAAGCAAGCCCAGCATACTTGCCGTATGCCGTCCCCTTTTTGCCCGTGGGAATGTTTAAAAATGTTCCCGAATAGAATTGGACGCCGCTTTCGGTGGTGTAGACTTCCATTATCCTACCCGATTTGCGCTCGTAAACGAGCGCGGCTCGCACCATGTTGGAATCGCCGTTTTGGAGAACGAAGTTGTGGTCGTAGCCGCCGCCTACGATGGCAATGTGCGGGTCGCCCGAAGAAATGCCGTCGCCTACGCGCGTTAATCTGCGCAAATCAAGAGCCGTGTTTTTGACCGACAACACTTCGCCCGTGGTAATCATATTGGAGGAAACGGGCGTAAAATAGTCGGCGAAAATTCTGATTTCGTGGTCGAGAATGTCTGGCGACTTCCCCGCCGACAGATTGAAATACGAGTGGTTCGTAAGCGCGCACAAAGTGGGCTTGTCGGTGTTGGCAACGTAGTCTATCTCGAGCGAACAGTCCTCGGTGAGCTTGTATGTTATGGAAATGTCGAGATTTCCGGGGAAGCCGTTTTGCATGTCGGGCGAAAGCAGGTGAAGGCGGACCCCCTTCCAGTAGTCGCCCGAACATTCGCACATGTCCCAGAACATTTCCGAAAGCGATTTTGCGCCGCCGTGGAGCGTGTTTTTGCGCGCCGTTTCGTTGCAGTTGAAGCGGTAGAGTTTGCCGTCTATCTTAGCCTTCGCGCCCGCTATTCTGTTGCATACGCGCCCCGCCACAACGCCCAGATAGCCCGCCGCTCCGAGATATTCTTCGGGTTTGTCGTGCCCCAGAACGATGTCGCCCATTCTGCCGTAGGCGTCGGGGACGAGCAGCCGCTTGATTGCCGCGCCGTAGTTGCAGACCTCAAGCTCGAGGCCTCCGTTTTTGATTACAATGGTTTTGAAATCCATGGTTATGCCTTCGTTGTTTCCGTCCAGCGGCGTTCGCGGACGAGCGTTATTTTGATTGGGATAGAACTTGAAATTGTGGCGTCGATTTTGTCGCGTATTTTCGCAATCATATCCTGCGCACCGATATCGTCAACTACTTCGGGGGAGACAATCACGCGAAGCTCCTTGCCGGCCTGCAATACATACGCGCTGGCGACTCCCTCGAAGCCCTCCGCCAGAGCCTCCAAACTTTTCACGCGCCTTATGTAGCCCTCGGTAGCCTCCATTCGCGCACCCACGCGAGTTGCGGAAATGGAGTCGGCAATGCGCACTACGGTTGCGTAAATGCTTTCCGCGGGAACTTCGTCGTGGTGGGATTCGACCGCATTTACAACCACGAAAGACTCGCCCGCCCTGCGCAAAAGCTCCGCCCCCGCGCGCGCGTGCGACATATCGGAGTTTGCCGAAGCCTTGCCGATGTCGTGGAAAAGCCCCGCCCTGCGCGCAATGTCGGCGTCGCATCCGAGTTCCGCGGCAATGAGCGAAGAGAGCTTTGCAACCTCCACGGAATGCTCAAGCGTATCCTGATTCAGCGACAGGTGAAGCGACAGTTTTCCCAACGCCGAGAGTATTTCCTCCGGAACGGAAAGAAGCCCGAGCGATTCCGCCGTTTCCTCGCCCAAAGAAAGCATATTCTGCGAAATTTTCTCTCTGGCGGCGGCTACCGACTGTTCAATAGTTGCGGGCGTGATGCGTCCGTCCGCCACGAGAGATTCAAGAGCGATTTTTGCGATTGCCCTGCGTGTGGGATTGAACGACGAAATCATTACGGTGTCGGGCGAGTCGTCTATCACGAGGGTTGTCGCCGTTTCGGCTTCGAACGAGCGTATGTTGCGCCCCTCCTTGCCGATGAGCCTTCCTTTCATGGACTCTTCCGGAATTGCCACGACAGTCGCCGTTGCCGACTGCGGCATTTGCGAAGAAAGCCTCTGCATTGCGTCGGTGAGGATTCGGCGCGCGGAGGTGTCGATTTCTCGCTTCGATTTTTCCAAGAGCTCGCGCTTGTAGGGAGCGAGAATCTCGTCGCATTTTTTGGCTATTTCGCGCCTGGCGTCGCGCTCTGCGGCGGCGGCGTCAACCGTGGCGACCGACGAGAGCTTCGAGATGTATTCGTCGCGCAGAGTTGAAAGCGATTTATTCAGTTTTTCAAACGACACCTTTTCCGCCTGCGCCCTGCTTTTTTCGAACTTTGCGTTTTCAAGCTCAACCGTTATTTCGGCGAGTTTTTCGTCCTGCTCGTGCTTGGCCTTTTTTGCAAGCAGAAGCATTTCCTCGTATTCGGCCTTTATTTCGAGCTCGCTTTCCTTGAGAACCATTTTCAACTGGTTCTGTTTTTCCTCGTAATTGAGGCGTTCCTGAGTCCTGATTGACTCGGCGTTCGCCTCCATTTTGCTTTTGAGGTTGTTTACACGCACAAAAAGCGTAACGCACTCGGCAAACAGGCACATTGCAAGCAGGCCGAGTATTACGGCGTTCCAGTCAATATCCGAAAACAACGACATACACTATTCTTTCGATATTCCCCACTTTTTCCTGAGGCTGTTTTCAAGCGGCGAGAACAACGCCTTGTCAACCGCCAAACCGATTAAAATCACCGTGAACATCACGCCCATTACCTGATTCATATCGAGCAATTCGCGGCCGTAGTGCAGCAACTGGCCCAGCCCGAACCCGGTAAGAATCGTAACGTAGATTTCCGCAGCCATAAGCGAACGCCACGCGAACGCCCAACCCTGCTTCATTCCGCCCAAAATACTCGGAAACGAAGCGGGTAAAACGACGTGAATCCAAGTGTGCATTCCCTTTGAACCCATCGTGCTTGCCGCGCGCAGGTAAATCGGCGGAATGTTTTTTACGCCGTGGATTGTCGCCAAAATCATCGACCACACCGTTCCCATTACCACGACAAACAGCATCGCCGTTTCGGTCTGCCCGAACCACATAATCGCAAGCGGAACCCAGCAGACACTCGGCAACGCCTGCAGACCGAGCGCGAGAACGCCGAGGGTATCGTTGCACACATTGAAGCGCGCGCACAACATGCCCGCGGGGATACCCGCCGCAACGCCTATGGCGTAGCCTACAAGCAGACGCCTCATTGTAACGACTATCGCGCTCGGCAAAGACATATCGCAAATTGCCGTTTTCAGATAACCGGCAACGTCGCTCGGGGCGGGCAGATTGTGTTTCAGCATTCCGTATCCGCCCACGCAAATCTGCCAGACCGCCAGCAAGACTACAAACACACAGACCGAAACCGCCACGCGCAAAAACTTTTCCCTGCTCATTCTGCAACCGCCTTTCCGAGGTTGTGCTTGAGTGCCGAAGTTATTTTGAGCGCGTCGGCGGTCAAAGCGGGGTCGTTGATGTCGCGCGGACGCGGCAGGTTGATGTCGAACGTCTCCACTATCATTCCGGGGTGCGGGGAGAACAGAACAACCCTGTCGCCCAGACAGACAGCCTCGCGGATATTGTGTGTTACGAACATAATGGTCTTTTTGCGTTTTTGCCAGATGTCTTGAATTTCGCCGTAAAGCTGCTCGCGAGTAAGGGCGTCGAGCGCGCCGAAAGTTTCGTCCATAAGCAGAATTCTCGGGTTGGGCGCAAGGGAGCGGGCAAGGGCGACGCGCTGGCGCATTCCGCCCGAAAGCTCGTGAATGGACGCTTTTGCAAACTTGTCAAGTCCCACCAAATACAGGTAGAATTTTGCGACTTCCCTGCGTTCCGGGTCGGTCAAATTCGGCTTGAGCTTCAGCCCGAACATAACGTTGTCTATTACATTCAGCCACGGGAAAAGCGCATGCTCCTGAAACATAACCATTCTGTCGCGGCCGGGGCCCACGACGGGGTCGGAATCGACGAGGATTTCGCCCGAATCGGGCTTGTCCAAGCCCGCCACGAGGTTCAGCAGCGTCGATTTCCCGCAACCGCTCGGGCCCACCAAACAGACAAATTCGCCCTCGTTTATGTCCATACTGACGTTTTTCAACGCCTGCACCTTGCCCTGCGCGGAATCAAAAGCCTTCGATACGTTTTTTACCGAAAGCTTTGCCGTGATGTTTTCAAGTTCTTTGTGTAAACTCATTTATAAAAAAGATTTTTTATATCAATCCTGTGTTTGAGAAGCCCGCATTTAAACGCGCTGTCTACAAAATCCTGCAAGCTTTTTTCGTTTGCAACGGAAGTGAACGTTATACGCGGCCAAGCCTTTTTGACAAGCTCCATCTGAATGCGTCCGCCTGTCAACGTCTGCAATTCGGCGTGGGCAAGCTTTTGCGCCTCTTCGGGATTTTTGTTTATCCAGTCGGTGAGTTCGCGCTGGGCGTCGATAAGTTTTTTGACAAGTTCGGGGCGTTCTTTGATTATTTTCACGCCCGCAACCAAGACGGTAGTTACGGTGTCTTTTTGCTCGAGATAGATTTTGCCGTCCGCCTCTTCGAGCAGACGAGTAACCCACGGTTCGACAGTCCAAACGGCGTCCAGCGCGCCGCGGCGGAAAAGCCCGAGCTGTTCGGGATTGGGAGTCGCGATCACGAACGCGTCGCCGCCCGTAAGCGTCACATTTACGCCGTTTTCAACAAGCCACGCCCTGCAGGCTACGTCCTGAGTGTTGCCCAGCTGCGGCGTGCCTATGCGCTTGCCCTTGAAATCAGAGGGCTTTGTTATGCCCTTCGAGGGGTTCACCACCAAAGACGCCCCGCCGTCGGCTGAGCCTGCAATTACGCGGATATCCTCGCCGCCCGTCCGCGCAAATGCGTTGATTGCCGGACTGGGGCCCACGAAAGTAACGTCAACCGCACCGGAAAGCAGCGATTCCATCGCGCTCGGCCCCGCATTGAACAACGCCCATTCAAGCTTCACATCGCCTCCTATGCGCTGTTCGAACCAGCCTTTGCCCTGTCTCGAAAGTTGGTGCGCAACGAGTGCCTGCGCGTGGGAAATGTTCGGGAAGTGCCCGATTCTGAGGACGGGCTTAGTTTGGGCGTCGGAACAACCGCCAAGCAAGGCAGCCGACACTGCCGCCGCAAAAACGGCAATCTGGTATTTGATTTTCATTGCACCGAACATAGTATTGTTATTTTTTTTTACAAGTTTTTATTCTCCGTAAACGCCGCCGTATTGACTTGACGATTCCGCAGGAATGTCCAAGATAATCGGACAGAATATGTATTATTTCAAACTTTTCACTTTTGCGGTTGCCGCCGCGTGCGTCTCGGCGTGCACTTCCCCCTCCAAAGAGGAGGCTGCGCGGCGCGACTTCGACAATTCCATTTCTAACGCCAAAAACGAACCCGCCGTTTCCGACGTGATTTTCCGCCGCCTTACCGACCCCGAAACGCGTTCAATCTACGAAGTTTTCACGGGAAGGGAATTCGGACACGGACGCCTGTTTCTGCGCACTAATCCCGAAGACCGCAACGGGCTTTACGCATTCGTGATGTTCAAGACATACGTTTCCGAAATCCAGAAAGACTCTACTATAGAGCTGTTCATTCAGCCGAAAAATTCTTTCGAGACGAAAAAATTCACGTGGGCAGTCCCCGAAAACTCGTCGCTTCTGAGGGAGCTTGTCCTCGGTATAACGGGCGCGGATGCTGCGGGTTTGGACACCGAAAACCTCGCATGGAAAATCCGAATCAAAAATCCCGAAGGCGGTCTGATTACCCAAAGGCAGTCGTGGCTTTGGAGTATGGACAACCCGTCTGTAGAGGAAAAATAGCGTCGGAATTGTATGGATTCGTCCTGGGGAAACTACTGCGTAATTGACGGCGTTGAATTTTCGCGGCGCGACTGGCGCGAAACAATCGACGGCGGGCAGGCTTTCACTTGGTTCGAAACCGGCAATCCCGACGAATATAGCGGCGTTTTCTCGGGAACGGCAGCGTGCGTGCGGCTTGAAAACGGCAAAATACGCGCCGCGTTTCCGAAAGATGCCGACCAAAAAAAATGCGCCCTCGCCCTCGCCGAATACCTCGACGCAAAGACCGACTACCGCCTTATCCGCAATGTCCTCGCAAACTCCGGCGACGAAAATATGCTCAAGGCGTTGCAACTCTATCCCACGTTGCGGATTTTGCGCCAGAATCCCGCCGAGGCGATAATCGGGTTTATATGCTCGTCGAGCAAGCGGATTGTCCAAATAAAGCAGTGCGTGAAACTGCTGTCGGAAAAATTCGGGGAGGAAATCGGCGGCGGAATGCGCGCGTTGCCTACGTTCGAAACGCTCGCAAACGCGGACTTGGACGACATTCTCGCCTGCAAGCTCGGATTCAGGGCGAAATACCTGCTCGATACCGCGCGCAAAATAGTCTCCGACAACTTCGACCCCCTCGAACTCCGCGAAATGGACTACACCGACGCGAAAAAATACCTCACTTCCCTTTCGGGCGTGGGCGAGAAAGTCGCCGACTGCATTCTGCTTTTCGGTTGCTCGCGCCTCGAAGCGTTTCCCGTCGACACTTGGATAAAACAGGCAATGCACGCGCTATATGCAACGGGACATGACCCAAAAAAAATCAGACAATTTGCCGCGCAGAAATTTCCGCATTACGCGGGCTTTGCCCAGCAATTGCTGTTTGCGGCAAAGCGCAACAATTTTATTTAATACAATGAGCGAAACAAAGAAAATAACAAAAGAGCAAATTCTGGCGGTTATGCCGCAGCAACCTCCGTTCCTTTTCATAGACGAGGCGGAAATTTGCGGCGACGAAATGACCGCAACCTACACGGTCAAACCCGACGAAGTGTTTTTCGAAGGCCATTTCAAGGGCAATCCCGTGTTCCCCGGAACGCTTATGCTGGAGGCTCTCGGGCAGCTCGGCGTGCTGTATTTGCTTGTAAGCGGCAATCCCGAAATAGGCGGGAGGGTAGATTCGTCGAAAATCTATTTCATCTCCGCCGACGGCTGCCGCTGCCAGCGCGTATGCCGCCCGGGGGACGTTTTCAAAGTCAGGGTGAAAGTTCAAAAACTGCGCCTGCCCGTTGCGAGATTTTCGGCGGTTATGTCTGTTGACGGACAAAAAGCCGCCTCGGCGGAATCGTTGACTTTAACATTCGACATCTTAAAATAACATGAACAACGTTGTAATTACAGGACTCGGTTTTATCACAAGCATAGGCAACAACTACCAAAGCGTTAAGGACTCGCTTGTAAACCTCAAAAACGGCATAGAACTTTACGAACCATTCGCCGACCCCTCCATTCCCGCCAAATGCGTGGGAACTGTCAAGGGCTTTTCCGTTTCAAGCTGCGATCAGGAAGACTGGACGTATCCGCCCGAATACAGGGTTCGGCGCGACGTTTTGCGCGGTTTTTCGCCAAACTGCCTGTTCGCCTACTGCGCAATGAAACAGGCTATAGCCGACGCAAACCTTTCAGAGGAGGAGGTTTCCAACACCGACACCGGTCTTTATACGGCTTCGGCGGGTTCGGTCGGAATGCTCTACCACAATATGCAAAGGCTCGACACTGTGGGGGCTAACCGCGTAAACCCGTTCGGGATTGTCTCGTCCATTGCGGGGACGCTTTCGTTCAACCTCGTTTCGGCGTTCAAGATAAAGGGCGCAAGCTGCGGATTCGCCTCGGCGTGCGCAAGCAGCTCGCACGCGCTCGGGTTCGCGGTGGACGAAATCAGAAGCGGACGCCAGAAGAGAATGTTTGTCGCGGGCGCGGAGGACGGCGACTATCGAACCCTCCTGCCCTTTGCGGGCATGCGCGCGCTCAGCGTCAACCCCGATCCTGAAACGGCGTCCAGACCATTCGACAAAAACAGAAACGGATTTGTCGGCTGCGGCGGCGGCGTTGTAATGGTGGTTGAGGACGAACAAACCGCCCTTGCCCGCGGCGCGAAAATCTACGCGCGCATCGCCGGATGGGGACAGGCGAGCGACGGCTACAACGTTGCAATTCCTCACCCCGAAGGCGACGGCGTTGTCCACGCGCTGCAGTTCGCCCTCAAAGACGCAAACTTGCGCCCCGAAGACGTGGAATACATCAACGCCCACGCGACCTCCACACCCATCGGCGACAAAGCCGAGTTGAAGGCAATCAAAAAAGTTTTCGGCGAAAACGCAAAAACGCCAATCAGCAGCACGAAGGCGATTACGGGGCACGGGCTGTCGCTTGCAGGCGTAATGGAGGCGGCCTTCTGCGCAATGGCAATGCACGAGGGCTTCACCCCCGGTTCGGCGCACATTTCCGAACTCGACGAAGAGGCGCAGTCGCTCAACATTATAACCAAAACGCTCGACCGCGCCCCGAAAGTTGCGCTGTCGCTAAGCAGCGGGTTCGGCGGAGCGAACACGGCTATTTTCTTCGAAAAATGATTTGGCTTTATAGACTGCTTTTTCTGCCCGCGTTTTTGGCTATGTTTCCATATTACGCCCTGCGAATGATTCGCCGCGGCGGCTACGCGAAAGATTTCTCCCGAAGGCTCGGCTTTACGCCGAAACTTTCCCCGAAGGCCGCGGGCAAAAAGCGCATTTGGCTGCAGGCGGTGAGCGTGGGCGAAGTCGAGGCGGTTATGCCCCTTGTAAAGAAACTCAACGCGACGGAACGCTACGAAATCGCCTTCACGACAACCACAAGCACCGCCTACGCGCTGCTAAACGGCAAATACGCCGCCGACTGCTTTTGGAAGTCGGTTTTCCCGATTGATTTCTGGCCGTTCAGCGCGGCGACTTGGCGCGCCATAAATCCCGATTTGATTGTTCTGATGGAGGGCGAAGTCTGGCCCGAGCACCTCCATCAGGCGACGGCGCGCGGCGTTCCCGCAATACTCGTGAACGCGCGACTTTCCGACAGAAGCTTCGGCAGATACTCGAAAGTCGCGGCGGTTGCGAAGAGAATGTTCGCGCCGTTTGCCGAAATTTGCGTTTCCAACGAAGCCGATATGGAGCGTTTTGCAAAGCTCGGCGTCCCTCCCCAAAAAATGACGCTCACGGGCAACATCAAGTTCGATACTCCCACGGTTGGAGTCTCGGCCGAAGAAAAGCTATCGCTTAGGCGCGGACTCGGATTCGCGCCCGATTCGTTTGTGCTGCTGGGTTCTTCCACTTGGAGCGGCGAGGAAAAAATGCTTGTCGGCGCGCTCGAGAAAATCCGCGCCGCGGGAATCGACTGCCGCCTGCTGCTTGTTCCGCGCCACGCCGAACGCCGCGCAGAAGTAAAGCGCGATATCTCGGCACTCCCGCATTGCGTGCGCACCGAGCAAAAAACGGCGGCGGCGGGCAACCTCGTATACCTTGCCGACACTACGGGCGAACTCAGAATGTGGACGGCCATTTCCGACTTGGCGTTCGTGGGCAAAAGCCTGTTCGACCACGACGGCGGACAGTCGCCCATCGACGCGGCTGCGGCGGGCGTGCCTATTGTCTACGGCGACAATATGACCAATTTCAAGCTGGTGTGCAAAAAGCTCGAAGCCGCCGGCGCGGCGCGCAGGGTGTTTTCGCCCGAAGAGGCAATAAATGCGCTCGCGGAGCTTGCCAAGTCGCCCGAAAAGCGCGCGAAGATGTCGGAAAGCGGCAAACGCTGGCACGCCGAAAATGAGGGCGCGACACGTAAAACGCTCGAAATAATAGAACGTTTTTAACGCGGCAAATCGGGCGAATTCGGAGAATCAGGACAAGGAGTAAAGCTGCAGGGAGGGAAGCTTCTCCCCGCGCCTAAAATTTGAAGCAAATGCGGCGGTCTCCCACGAGAAGATAAAGCCTGCGCCCGTCAAGTTCGAGCATTGCCTCGCTTCCGACGGGAACGGAATCGGCGGCGACAACGCGGACATCGCCGCGCAAAACAAGCGTGTTAAGCGGCGTTAAAACGGCGCGTTCGCTCCTGAACGAAATTGCGCTTTTGCGCCCTTTGATTGTGAGCTCAAACGGCGACGCCGAAAGCGAAAACGGAATTTTCGTCCGCGCGTAGCCGAGCTCCCGCTCTGTCAAATTGGCGGCGAAAACGGTAATTTTGAGGTTTTCAAATTCGAGCGATTTCGGCACTGCAACTTTGAAGACCTTTGCGTATTCGCGGACACTCCACGCCGAATAGGCAATGCGGAACGCCGCCCCGCGTTCGGAAAGGAACGTTTTGTCCATTCGGTCGTCGAACATTGAAACGTCGAACGCCGCGCACGCGCGCGCCGCCGACAACGCAAACAACAAAACTGCCGCAAGTATTTTCATAAAAAAACGCGCGCAAACGCCCGTCTGCGCGCGAAGGCTGATTTTAGAAATCTCCGATTTCCGCAAGCGACTTTACCGCGAGTGATTTGTCGATACGCTTGCACATGCCCGCCAAAACGCCTCCTGGGCCGCATTCGTAAAACTGCTCCACGCCCAAAGCCGCCGAAGCGCGCACGCAGTCTTCCCAGCGAACCGTGCTTGCAACCTGACGAACAAGCATTTTTTTGATTTCGTCGGGGTCGGAAACCTCCGCGCCCGTAACGTTCGTAAAAATTTTCACCGACGGCTTTTTGAATTCAATGCCCGCAAGGAATTTTTCAAACTCCACTTGCGCGGGCCTCATCAGGCGGCTGTGATACGCGCCCGCAACCTTAAGCGGAACTACAAGCTTGAATTCGCCCCTGTCTTTCGCTGCGGCAACCGCGGCGGCAACCTTGTCGCTTTCGCCCGAAACGACAACCTGACCGGGGCAGTTGAGGTTTGACATGTCTATGTCAAATTCTTTGCAGTATTCGGCGACTTTCTCGACGCTGCCGCCAATGAAACTCGCCATTGCACCGCTGGAGGCGTCGCAGGCAAGCTGCATTAAGCGTCCGCGCTCTTCGACTATTTTCAGACCCTGTTCGAAAGTGAAAGTCCCCGCGAAAGCGTTGGCGGTAAGCTCTCCCAGCGAAAGCCCTATTGCCGAAACGACGTCGCCGAGCATTCCCTTTTCGCGCAGCACCTCGATGACGGCAAAGCCGTGCAGGTAAAGCGCGGGCTGGCAAATATTCGTTTTTGTAAGCTCCTCCGACGGCCCTTCGAAACAGATTTTGGAGAGTTTAAACCCCAGCGTTTCGTCGGCTCTGTCGAAAAGATTTTTTACGGAGTCGAAGTTTTCGTATAACGTTTTGGCCATTCCGACGCTCTGTGCGCCCTGCCCCGAGAACATTACTACTGTTTTCATTTTGCTTCTTTTTTTATTTTATCGATTTTGAAATTTCCGCCGAAAGCTCCGCCAAGCATTCCGACACCGCCGCTACATAGCCCGCGTAGCCCTTCCCCGCACTGCGGCTCACCGCAAAGGAGTGCATTTGAGGCTCGGAGCCGGAAACGGTGGTTATCCAACGCGCGGAGAAGTCGAGTCTGCCGCCGAGCGTGCCGATACAGTCTCCAATAAAGACGCGCACGTCGCAAAACTTGCGCCCCTTCTGGCGCATAACAACGGGATACTGGTAGACGGCGGCTTTCGGCATATTTTTTACCATACACCTTTCGATCGTGCGCGCGAACATTCCCTCGGGGGCTTCAACCCACCTGTTGAATTCGGAAATATCGACCGAACCGTCCGAGTACAGCGTGGCTATTTGCGTGCGCGCCAAATAGCCCGGAAGCGGCGCAAGCAACAGCGAGACTTCGCCGTCGAAGTCCGACACCGCCGGCGACTGCTTTTCCGAGCTTGTTGTAATGTAAAAGCGCGAAGGGTCTTCGCGCGGGGCGAGAATGTCGCCCAGACAACCGCCGAGCAGCACACAGCAAACCGACAATAAACAAACTGTTTTTTTCATAACAATATTCCTTTTTTAAATCAACGTTCGTGTTGGCGCGCCTTTTTGCCCGTAAGCAGGGAGTTTGGGTTGCGCTGAATGTAGTCGGCCAAGTTGGAAAACGAATTCGCCGAATTGTTGAGCGAGCGTATGAGAGTTGCAAGCTCGAAATACAGTTTCGAATTAGGCTCTACAAGCGTGTTTACGTTTGCGGCAAGTTTATCGACGTTGGAGAGCGTTTTGCGCAGGTCGGAGGAAAGTTCGGCGAGGTTTTTGTCGGAGTTTTTCACGAAATCTCCAGCGCCGCCCACGAGTGTGTTGGCGTTGAGCATAAGTGCGTCGGCGTCGGCAATCATTTTAAGCGTGGCGTCGTTGAGTTTTTCGGCGTCGATTGCCTCCACTTTCGAATTGAGATTCACAAGCAGCGTGTTTGCGTTCGCAAAGAGCTCTTTGAAGTCTATGCTGGCAATGGACGCGATTGAATCCTGCACTGATTTCACGAGTTCCGACAGCCCCGACGACACGCTCGGAATACCTATGAAATGCGGGGTTTCGAAAATGGCTATGTCTTTGTCGGGCTTATCGAGGTAATCCAACTCTATGTAGAGCATGCCCGTGACAATGCTTTGATACATCAGCTTTGCACGCAGTCCGGCGCGGATTTGCTCCTTCACCCAGTCAACGCCCGATTCCCCCTTGGCGTCGCGCATGCGGCGTTTGAGGAGGTTGAGATCTATGGAGTAAATGACCGAAACCAAGTCTTCACCCGCGGATTCGTCCTTTTCCGAAATCTTGCCCGATGCTATTGCGATGCGCTCGACCTTCCCGATTTTCACACCCTTGAATTTCACAGGCGCGCCCACATCAAGCCCGTTTACCGTTTCGGCGAAGCGCGACGCAAATATTTGGTCGTCCTCGAAAAATTTCGACGCGCCGAAAACAACCACGGTTATCACCGAAATTAACGCCGCCCCGAGAACGAACATGCCAATCGCCAAAGAATTAACGTTGTTTTTCATAAATTTTTCTTTGTTTTTATTTTTCAACACCTCTGTTCAGAAAAAGCCGCACGTCAACGCCGCCCGACTCGAGCAACTCGCGCGGACTGCCCACCGCCAACTGGCGTTTCGTTTTTGCGTCTAGAAAAAGCGCGCGGTCTGCTATGTCGAAAATGCTCGCCAATTCGTGCGAAACCACCACCACCGTGGCCCCGAGGCAGTCGCGCATCTGCACGATAAGCTCGTCGAGCCTGTGCGACGATACGGGGTCAAGCCCCGCGCTGGGTTCATCGAAGAACAGCACCTGCGGGTCGAGGGCAATCGCCCGCGCAAGCCCGGCGCGTTTCGCCATTCCGCCGCTTATTTCCGAAGGGTAGAAACCGCCGAATCCGCGCAGCCCCACAAGCGACAGTTTCAGGTCCACAACATCGCGCGCTTCGGCAACCGAGATATTTGAAAACTCGAGCAGGGGCAACATAATGTTTTCCGAAAGGCTCATCGAACTCCACAGCGCGCCGCCTTGATACAGCACGCCGAACTGCCTGAGCATATCCTGTTTTTCGCGCGCGGAGGCGTCCGAAAAGTTTGCGCCGTTGTAGTAGATTGTGCCTTTTGCGGGTCGGAGAAGTCCTATCATATGGCGCAAAAGCGTGCTCTTGCCGCAGCCGCTTCCGCCCATAATGAAAAAGATTTCGCCTTTTTTGACGGAGAAATTGATGTCGCGCATGACAACGTAGTCGCCGTATGCCATGGTGAGGTTTTCGACTTTAAAAACGTTTTGCGGGTCTGTTTGCGTATGTGTTTTCATATGTCGAAAATCGTAAATATTACCGCGAAAACCGCGTCGGCTACGATAATCCAAGTTATGCTTTGGACAACGCTCGAAGTTGTCGCCCTGCCGACGCCGCTTGAGGAATTTTCGCACGCCATTCCCATTCTGCAGCCCACGCACGCAACTATTATTCCGTAGACTACGCTTTTGCCAACCCCCGTGCAGAGCTGGACTATGTTCAACGCCAACGCCGTTCTGTTCATATACTGTTCATAGCTGATGTCGAACATTCCGACGCCTATGACAAGCCCTCCGAACATTCCGATAACGTCGGCGAACACGGTAAGCAGAGGGAACATGCACACCAACGCCACAATGCGCGGAAGCACAAGAAATTCTATCGGCGAAATTCCGAACGTGCGCAATGCCGAAATTTCCTCGTTGACTTTCATCGACCCCAACTCCGCCGCGAACGCCGCGCCCGTGCGCCCGCTCATCACAATGCCTACCATCATCGCGCCCATTTCCCGAACCATTGCAATACCGACCAAATCCGCCACGAAAATCTCCGACCCGTATTTCGCCAACTGTATCGCGCCCACAAACGCCAGAATCAACCCCACCAAAAAGCTGATTAGCGCGACAATCGGCAACGCTTCGGGCCCCGCCTTCTGGACTATCGAAAGCAAATCTATGCGCCTAAAGCGCGCGCGCCCCGCAAGCATTTTGCAGAAGGCAATGGTTATGTCGCCGACAAAGGAAACGGTGTCCAAAACATACTCCACGGCGTTGATTGTTCCGTGGCCGACTCTATTTATGAAATTTGAGCTGGAGGGCGTTTTTTGCGTGTTTGCCGACGGCACCGCCGTTGCAAGCTCAAGCATTGCGCGTATGCCGTCGGGAAGCGTCTGGAAATCGACCCGTGCGCCGATTGAACGCGCAGTGATGGCAAGTTTCAAAATCAGGCTGATAAGAGAGGAATCGTATTGCCCCAGCGCGGAATATTCAAACGACATCTTTGCGAACGTTTCGGGAAGGGATTTTTCGATATCGCCGAAAAGCGTGTGCGCGCCGCCTATGTGCCAGTCGCCCGAAAGCGAGACTTCGACCGCGCCCGCCGACGCGCATATTTGCGCGCGCCCCGCGATTCCGTCCGATTTTGTTTTGCCGAAAACCATAAAAATATTGTGCAATAAAATAACAATATGCGTTCAGACGCAACAAAAAAAGCCGCCCTCCGAAATCTGCGGCTCGTCGGAGCTATCGGCAAAAATGCGCAAAAAAAAAGCGCGCCGTTTCCGACGCGCCGCGAAATATATACGCAAATTCGCAATTAGCCGAAGAGACGTTCGAAGAAAGATGTTTTCTTGTCCCACGGACGGCGGCTTTCCCAGCCCTCGCGTTCGGGCTCGCGAATGAAAACATCGAGTTCGGGGCGGTTCGGGGAACGCATTTTTTCGTGGTCCCATTCTATCACACCACCGAAACGCTGCGCCAAAACGCCCAGCAACGCCACTTCCGTAAGCTGCGATGCGTAGTCGAAACTGCCCAAGCATTCGGGGCCGTTGCCCTTGATTGCGTCAATCCATTCGCAGAAGATGCTGTTTTCGCGCACAAGCGGGATTGTCTTGGCGGCAATCTCGTCTTTCTTCTGGCGGCGGAACGACTGGAAGAACTCATTGTTGCAAATGCGCGGCTCGAAGTTCGGACGCACACCCGTAACGATTGAGTGGTCTTTTCCGAACATAACCATACCCCTTGTAAGAGGCTGGGGCTGATCCCAGTCGGCGGGCTTGTTCGTCATGGGCAAACCGCCGTCGTTCCAATACATCACAACTTCGCCGCGTTTTTCCGTTGCGGGGAACGTCCACTTGACGACCGACGAATCGGGAATGAACACAGTCGGGTCGAAATCGCCCTTGCGCGTAATAAGCTCCACTTTGCTGGGGGATTTGAGGTCGAGAATCCATACGGGAGCGTCGCCCGTGTGGCAGAACCAGTCGCCCAACATACCCGTGCCGAACTGCCAGAAGCCGCGCCACGCGAGGGGGTGGTAGGTCTTGTTAAAGGGAACTTTGGCTGCCTGATTGAGCCACAAGTCATAGTCGAAGCCTTCGGGAATGGGGTCGTTGGTAAGCGGCCATACTTTGGGTTTTACGAAATAGGGAGTGCCCCTGCCGGCATACCAGTTCGGCCCGCCGCTGAGAACGTGGACTTCGTCTACGCCGCCCGTGACACCCGTGTCATACCACGCCTTCAGCATTCTGATTTGCGCTGTGGCGTGCCCCTGATTCATCATCTGCGTCTTGAGCTTGGGATAATACGCCTTTGCCTTCTGGAGCTCGCGGCACTGCCAAACATTGTGGACGAGGGGCTTCTGGACGGCGACGTGTTTTCCCGCCTCCATGCAGTCCAAAGTGATTTTGAAGTGCGAGTGGTCGGGAGTTGAAATACACACGGCGTCGATGTCTTTACCCATTTTGTCGAGCATTTCGCGGTAGTCGGTAAATTTCGGAGCCTTATCGAGGTTGAGATCCTTGAAACGCTTGAAGATGCCGCAGCGCGCCACATAGTTCCAATCGACATCGCAGAGTGCCACAACATTTTCCGATTTCATGCCCGAAAAAGACATTCCACCGATTCCGCCCACACCGATGAAAGCCACGTTGAGTTTTTCGTTTGGCGATTTTGTTTTTGCTATTGAAAAGCGCGGAAGCACAAAGCTTGCCGCGGCGGCGGTAGCCGCTGATTTTATAAACTTTCTTCTATCCATTTGTTTTCTGTTTAAGTTAGATAGAGAAGATTTAACTGCGGAAGAATACTGATGTCAAACTTTTTTTTGGCGCAAAACGCGCAAATGCACCGCCCGAACGCGAAACGCGCAAAACTGCACCGCCCGAACGCGAAACGCGCAAAACTGCGCCGAAAACTCTATTTCAGCCATTTGCGCCAGTCTTCGGCGAACGCGCGCGGATTTTCCTTCGACACCCTTATCGGCAGAACCTCCTTGCGCTTTTGCGGCGCATAGTTTTCGAACCGTTTTTCCGCAAGCGCGCGCATTGCAAAGACGCCCCAGCCGAAATAATCGTCGTAGACAATATCCGTAATCTGTCCCGACGCCAAGTAGAATTCGAGCATTTCGAGCGCGCCTACAACCACCGCGAATTTCCTGTCGGAATCGTGTTTTATAGGCGACATATCCGCGAGCAATTCGGGCGAAAAAAACACTTCTCCGAAACTGTCGCGGCGCATAATTTCGACCCTGTTTTCAAGCGCGTATTTGCTGTAGAAACGGAAGGAATCCGCGCACAAAAGCCGTCCGCCGAACAGTTCCGCGAAGTCCTCCGCCGAAAATGCGCCGCCCGTCAGCCGCAGGATTTCGCGCGAATCCGACACGTTTACGGGCGCGCCGCCGCCCCTGAAATAGCAGGCTATTTTCGCGTCCGCTCCGCCGCGTTTTGCGATTATTTCCGCAAGCATTTTTCGGAGCGTTTTTTCGCTGCCCGATACGCGGCACAACGCGCCGCCGTCGGTGTCGTCGGCTGTCGCGCAGTTTGCGCCCACCAGAACAACGTTCACGCCCTTGCGCGAAAGCCTGCGTATTTCGTCGGAAACGTCTCCCGCGGGGATTAAAATCACGTTCTCCACCCCCTGCAAATAGAGGTCGGAGAGAATGCGTTTTTGCCCGTCGGCAGTAGGCGACGCCCTGCCGAGAATCTCGATTTGCCTGCCGCGCGCCGAATACAGCCGCGCCACCGATTCCGCCCCGCGCAAAACCGCCGCATTCGGCTGGAACGCGGAATTGTCCGACACAAACCCGACGCGCATTTTTTGGCAAAAGCCCGAAACCGCCGCGGCGAAAAACGCGCAAACGCAAAACAACTTCAACTTCATTTTATTTTTTCCTTCAACACTTCGGCGATTGAATTTTCGTTGCGCCCGAACAGTTTTTTTGCCGTTTCTACGGAATCGACGCCCGCGAACATTGCCACCGCAAAAGAGCCGCCGCCCGATTCGAAAACGAGAATTTTACACGCAATTTTTCCCGCGCCGCCCGAGCACTCAAACGCGCCGTCCGCGCCCGCAAAACGCCGCCAGCCGCCCGCGGATTCGCCGCATTGCGCCCTTCGGAGGCGTCGGCTTGAAACGGTTTCGGAATCGAGTATCGGAGGGGTTTTGGAGGTTTCGCATTCAAGCCATTTCACAACGCCGTCGGGCGAAAGCGCAAACCCGATTGACGGGAAAACCGACTTTTCGAAATTTATATACTTGGGATTTTTTATTCCGAGCGGCTCGAAAAAATACTTTCCGCAACAGCGCACGAACGATTTTTTCAGGTTTTTGGAAGTCGGCTCAAACGCGTATGCCAAGGCGTATCCCGCAACGGCTACCGACGCGCGCGACCTGTAAAAAACGGTGTCGGGCGCGGAAAATCCCGTCTGGGAGAGCATCGAAAAAAATTCGTCGGGCGCGGCGTCGGCGGGGATTTTTTCCGCCAAATAGCCTATTCCCGCGGTCTGGTTAAGTAGGTTCGTTATGTTCGCCCCCGCAACTTTTCCGCCCGACGCGGAGAACGCCGAAAAGAAGCCCGAAACGTCGGCGGAAAGCGATACCGCACCCGCGCTTTGCATGTTCTCGGCAACGAGCGAAAGCACCGCCGCAGAAGCGTCGCCGAGCGGAAGCGACTTTTTCGCGAAAGAATCAGACACTCTCCCCGCCAGACATTCGCCGTCCAAAACGGCAAAGAACGCAGCCCCGCGCGCCCCCGCCCTGTTCGCGTCGGAAAAGAACGCGCTTTCAAGCGTCTTTGCGCGGGCGGAATTTACATAGTCTCCAATGCCGTCGCAAAAGGCGGGCAAACACCCTATCGCGCCCGAAAGGGCAACCGCCGCCGCCAGCCGCAAAAATTTGCCAAACGCCGCGCTCATTAGAGCTTGAACCTCCGAACGGGCAGGCGTCCCGATTTTTCCTTCAGCCAACCGCGCAGGTCTTCGGGCACTTGCATTTCCTCCAAAAGCTCGTTGTAGGTGGGCGCGCGGGTTTTTACGCGGGATATGAGCGCATGGGTGTCGAGCGTCAAATCGACATCGCTTTCGCGCGAAAACGGCTCTACAAATTCGTCGGGATTCAGCCCGAAATGCTCGGCAATGCGCCGCGCCATTTCGTAGCGGCTGAGTGCGTCCGCGCCCGCGTAGTGGTAGATTCCGCTGAGCTTGGGACGCTGCAAAATCTCCAAAATCAAATCAGCCAAAACCGACGCCGAAAGCGGGCATTTTATTTCGTTTACGGCGCATTTTGTTTTTTCGCCCACAGCCCATGCGCGCAAAAGCTTTTCGTGGAGGGAACGGCGCGTTGTAAGGCTGTTGCCGCTTACGTGGCTCAGGCGCAAAACGACTGTCGTGTGCGGCGAAATTTTGAGGACTTTCTTCTCCGCCAAAAGCTTTGTAGTTCCATAGAGCGTGGAGGGCATGGGAACGTCGGTATTGACATACGGGGCGGCAGATCCGTCGAAAACCATATCGGTTGAAAGGTGCACGAACCGCGCGCCTACATGGTGCGCCAAAACCGCCAGCTGTTCGGGCAATTCGGCGTTCATTTTGTTGGCGAGCTCGGGATTTTTATCGACATCTGCGGGGCTTGAAATTGCCGCGCAGTTGACGATTGCGTCGGGAAAAACGTCGAGGACAAGCCGCTGCAAAGCCGCGTTGTCGGTTAAATCGAGCGAAACGGCCTCGGTGTTTTCAAGGGGCGGAAGCGTTTTGCTACCGCACACTGCCACAACCTTGCAGCCAGCCGCAGAAGCCGCCTTTACAAAGTTGTAGCCCACAAGACCCGTTGCGCCCGTGCAAAGAATTGTCATATTAGTATTTCGGTTTTGTTATTGTTATTTGATATTCGCCGCAGCCGAGTTTTTCGAGCCTGAGCGATTCGGGTTTTTCGCCGTTTATGCGGACTGAATCCGCGTTTTCGGCGTGAATTTCGACAGTCGCCGACGCGCCGGAAACAACTTTGCCCGTATCGGCAACAATCTTTCCGCCGCTGAGCATCTGTATTCTGTAGGCTGTCTGCGCCGCGCCCTTGCGGAAGGGAATCTTCCGCGAAAGCGAATTGTCCTCGATACTAAACCCGACGGGATTTACAAAATCGGGTCCAATACGCAAGTCGAACGCGCGCGGCGTGCCGACTTCGCTTCCCCAACACACCGTCGACAGCGAGGCGAAAACCAACGCCAAAATCACGGATATTTTTTTCATGGAAAATCTTTTTAAACCCGAGCGCGGGGTTGTCAAATATAATAACCCGGGCAAAAGAAATATCAGGCTTGCAAAAACGCCCGAAACTGATAGCGTGTTCCCCGAATAAATAATAAAAATGAAAGACTCGGTAAAAGAACAGATAAAAGAGCTTCCGGTATACGAAACGGGCAAACCCATAGAATATGTCGCGCGCGAATTCGGCCTCGATCCCGACGGCATTCTCAAATTGGCGTCGAACGAAAACCCGCTAGGGGCTTCGCCCAAAGCCGTGGAGGCGGTAAGAAACAGCCTCGGGCACCTCAATCTCTACCCCGACGGCGGCTGCTACGACCTTCGCCAAAAGGTCGCCAAATTCAGAAACGTCAACCCAGACCAGCTCGTTTTCGGAAACGGCTCCAACGAACTTCTGGAGTTTGTGGCGCAGTGCTATGTGGGAGAGGGAGACGAAACCGTTTTCGGCGCGCAGTCTTTCATAGTATACAAGCTGGCGACTATTTTCGCGGGCGGCAAGTGCGTGAGCGTGCCCATGCCCAACCTTAAATACGACCTCGATATGTTGCGCGACGCCGTTAGCGACAAAACCAAAGTCGTGTTTATGACAAACCCGAACAACCCCACAGGCTGCGTGCTCAAGCAGGACGAAATCGTCAGCTTCGTAAAGTCGCTGCCCGAAAACGTGCTTTTCTGCTTCGACGAGGCCTACGCGGAATACGAGGACAAAGAAGTTGACCTGCGTCCGCTCATAGCCGAAGGAAGAAACGTTATCTGCCTCAGGACGTTCTCGAAAATCTACGGGCTGGCGGGACTGCGCGTGGGCTATTCATACTCCAACTCCACGATAGCGAGCTATCTCAACCGCGCAAGAGAGCCGTTCAACGTAAACTCGCTCGCGCAGGTTGCGGCAATGGCCGCGCTCGATGACGTTGAATTTGTGGAAAAGAGCCGCCGCGTCAACAAGGAGGGCAGAAAGCAATACGAAAAGGCGTTCCAAGAAATGGGCTTGGAATACTTCTCCGAGGGTGGAAATTTCATTATGGTGAAAGTCGCCGACGCCCCCGCAAAATTCGTGCAAATGCAAAAGCGCGGCGTAATTGTGCGCCCGAACGTCGGCTACGGACTGCCCGACTGGCTCAGAATAACAATCGGCACGCCCGAGCAGAACGCAAGGTGCATTGAGGAACTCGGCAGGACGCTGAAATAGAATGGGAAACTCGGTCTATGTGAATGTCGCGTTGGCGACGGCGGGCATTGTTGCAGCGGCGGCGGCGAGCGGCTTTCTGACTATGTTTTCGTTCGCGGTGGCGTCGTATAAATACGCGTGGGCGACGAAGTCCCCGAAAAATTCGGGCATCGACGCCACGGCAAAACGCCTGCTGTATTCGTCGGGGAAAATAGCGTCGATAGTGTTCTTGGCGAAACGCTTTGCGCTGTTGGTCTCGCTGGCGTGCCTTTTCTGCATATTTTCTGCGTGCGCCGACGCGCTCGAAAACGGCGGCGCAAAGGCCGCGGTGCAAGTTGCCGCGTTCGTTCCGGTGGGCGCGGCGTTTTTGTGGCTTCAATACGCAATGCTCGAAATGACCGCCATAAAAGTCGGCAAAAACTGCGCGGAGGCGGTGCTTAAAAAGTGCTCGCGCGCGTTCTATTCAATCTACATTCTGATGCTGCCGCTTTACTACCTTTCGAAGTGGGTAAACGGAAAAATATCGAAGCGGTTGAAGTTCAAAAAACAGGTGGAATTCGAAAGCATAGACATTGAGCTTATGCTCTCGGCTAAGGACAACGAAGGCGGCGCAATTTCGCCCTACGCGGGCAAAATTGTCCGCAACGCAGTCCGCCTGCGCGAGTTCGACGTAAGCGACGTTATGCTGCCCAGAAGCAAGGTTGACTACATCGACTTGGACAGCACCGCCGAAGAGAACCTCGAGCTTGTAAAGCACACGCGCCGCACGCGCTACCCGATTTGCAAAGGCAACCTCGACGACTGTTTCGGCTTTGTGCACATCAAAGACATTTTCGGCGGAAACGTCGCGCCCGAAAACATCGACTTCATGAAAATACGCCGCGATACAATGCGGTTGCGCGAAAGCGAAAACCTTGAATCGGCTCTGGCAAAAATGCTCAAATACCGCCTGCAACTTGCGATTGTGGAGGACGAATTCGGCGGAGTCATAGGCGTGCTCACGCTGGACAACGCCCTTTCGGAACTCGTCGGACAAATCAAGGACGAATTTTCCGACGCCTCGCAGGAATCGGTCTGCAGGGTCGGCAAAAACAAATACAGAATAATGGGGTTTGCTAACCTCCGCAAAGTGGAGGATTTCCTCGACGTGGATTTCGACTCCGACGAAGTTTCCACTTTCGGCGGGCTTATAACCTACAAACTCGGACGCTTCCCCGACAAGGGCGAGCGCGTCCATTTTCCCGAACAGCACATGTGCGCCACAATAACGAAAGTCGACGCACGCGCCGTCGTGGAATGCGAAGTTTCAACGGAAGAAAAAGAAGACAACGAATAACCATAACGACAATGAATAAACTGGCTCTTGAAAAATTCACTTCTAAAAACAGCGGCAAAACGGGCTACATCTACAGCCTCAAAGCCCTGAAAAAAATGGGGTTTGACATAGACCGCCTGCCCGTGAGCATAAAAATAGTGCTCGAAAGCGTGTTGCGCAACTGCGACGGCCAAAGGGCCACCGAAGCCGACGTAAAGCGTCTGGCGGCTTGGAACGCGGCAAAGCCCGAAGACTACGAAGTCCCGTTCGTGGTATCGCGCATAGTTTTACAGGACTTCACGGGCGTTCCGCTTTTGGTAGATTTGGCGGCGATGCGCGACGCCGCCGCAAAACAGGGCAAAGACCCTTCTTTGGTAGAACCGCTCGTCCCCGTCGATTTGGTTGTAGACCACTCTGTCCAGATGGACTACGCAGGCACGCCGGACGCCTACCGCAAAAACCTCGATATGGAATTCGACCGCAACAAGGAACGCTACGAATTCCTCAAGTGGGGGCAGCAGGCGTTCAAAACGTTCTCGGTAGTGCCCCCGTCCACGGGCATAATCCATCAGGTGAATATGGAATATCTCGCGCGCGTTGTCTTTGAAGGCAAGGCTGATGACGGCTCGGCTCTGTTCTATCCCGACACTCTCGTTGGAACAGACTCGCACACGACAATGATTAACGGACTCGGCGTCGTAGGCTGGGGCGTTGGCGGCATAGAAGCCGAGGCCGGAATGCTCGGGCAGCCCGTCTACTTCAAAGTGCCCGAAGTTGTGGGCGTGCACGTTTCGGGCAAGGCTGAGGAGGGCGTTACGGCGACCGACATCGCGCTGCACGTCACCAAAATGCTGCGCGAGGAAAAAGTAGTCGGCAAGTTCGTGGAATTTTTCGGCGAAGGCGCGCGCGGACTGTCGCTTGCCGACAGAACGACAATCGCGAACATGGCCCCCGAATACGGCGCGACAATGGGCTACTTCCCCGTGGACGAAACCACGCTTGAATACCTCCGTCTGACGGGGCGCGACGAAAAGCACATTGCCCTCGCCAAAGACTACTACACCGAACAGGGCATCTTCGGCATTCCCCTCAAGGGTGAGTGCGACTACACCAAAACCCTCGAGCTTGACCTCGGGGCAGTAAAGCCCTGCATTGCGGGGCCCAAACGCCCGCAGGATAAAATAGAGCTTGCCGACGTAAAAAGCGCGTTCGAAAAACTCGCCGCCGAGACCTCCAAAAACGGGGGCGCAACCGCGAAAACGTCGAAAGGCGAACTCCGCGACGGAAGCGTGCTTATTGCCGCAATAACAAGCTGCACAAATACGTCGAACCCCTCCGTTATGGTGGCGGCGGGTCTTGTCGCCAAAAAGGCGGCGGCGTTGGGAATCAAACCGCCCGCGTATGTAAAAACAACAATCGCCCCCGGTTCGCGCGTTGTAAGCGACTACCTAGAAGCGGCGGGGCTGCAAAAATGCCTCGACAAAATCGGCTTCAACCTCGCCGGCTACGGCTGCGCAACCTGCATAGGCAATTCGGGGCCGATTGATGCCGAAATCACGGAGGCTGTCAAGAAAAACGACCTGCTTTGCGCAAGCGTTCTTTCGGGCAACAGAAATTTCGAGGCGCGCGTGCACGCGCTGCTGAAGGCGAACTATTTGATGAGCCCGCCGCTCGTAGTCGCGTTCGCCCTCGCGGGAAGAATCGACATCGACTTCGACAGAGAGCCGCTCGGCAAAACAGCAGACGGCAAGGACGTGTTCCTCGCCGACGTGTGGCCGTCGTCGAAGGAAGTCGCCGAAACGGTTGCGCAGTGCGTCAGAAGCGAAATGTTCAAAAGCCGCTACGGCCGCATAGAAGGCCCCGAACGCTGGAGGGAAATAAAAAGCTCCACGGGCAGCCTCTACAAATGGAATCCCGACAGCACATACATTCAGAATCCGCCGTTCTTCGACGATTTCTCAATGGCTGACCCCGAAACCGCGCCGCTTTCGAACCTGCGCGCGCTCGCAATTTTGGGCGACTCCGTAACGACCGACCACATCTCCCCCGCAGGCTCAATTCTGCCCGACGGCCTGGCGGGCAAATATCTCCGCGAAAAGGGCGTCGAAGTCAAGGACTTCAACTCATACGGCTCGCGCAGAGGCAACGACAAAGTTATGACCCGCGGAACGTTCGCAAACGTCAGAATCAAAAACCTCATGGCAAACGGCGCGGAGGGCGGCTGGACGAAAATCGACGGCAAAGGCGAAAACGTAGCAATCTTCGACGCAAGCCAAGAATACCGCAAGCGCGGAGAAGGGTTGATTGTCTTCGGCGGCAGAGACTACGGAATGGGCTCCTCGCGCGACTGGGCGGCAAAGGGCACTGCCCTGCTCGGCGTGCGCGCGGTTGTGGCGAAATCCTACGAGAGAATCCACAGAAGCAACCTTATCGGCATGGGCGTTTTGCCCTTCGAGTTTACAAACGGCGAAGACGCCCAGACGCTCGGACTTACGGGAACGGAGACTTTTACGATAGAAGGTTTGGAAAGCGGCGTAGCCCCTGCAAAAGAAGCTGTGCTTGCAATAAAAGCCGAAGACGGCTCGGTCAAACGCGCCAAGCTGCTGCTTAGAATAGACACTCCCATGGAAGTGGAATATTACAAACAGCGCGGAATACTGCCGTTCGTGCTCAAGAAAATCCTCGAAAAATAGAGAATGGGAAACGACACTCAATACCTCGCGCATGTAGAAGACGACCGCGCCTTCCTTACGGTGATAGGCAAGGCGGGATATCTGAACTGCGTGCACGCGGGCGAATTCTTCAAGACGGTCGCCGAAAGGGGCTGCAAACACCTGATAATCGACCTAAAACAGTGCTCGGGCATGGACAGCACGTTTTTGGGATCGATAACGGGCGTTGCGCTCAAACTCCGTAAAAACGGCGGCGATGTCTCGCTGTTGAACCTCAACGAGCGCAACGCGCAGGTGGTGGAAAACCTCGGCATCGACAGAATCGTCAAAATCGGGACGTCGGAATGCGGGCACAGCGAAGATACTAAAATAGCCAACGGCGGCGTTTCGTCGGAGTCCATTCTCGCGGCGCACGAAAACCTCGTTGCCGCCGACGCCGACAACCTCAAAAAATTCAAGGACGTAATATCGTTTTTGCGGAAGGGAATAGGTAAATAGGCATATGATTTCCCCGTATGTATTGGCGTTGATGCTCTTGGTGCTGCTGCTTGCGGCATTGTTTCTGATTTTCAGGATAAAAATCGGAATGTATGCGCTTCAGGAGGAATACGAAAGGTCGAACGAGGAAAAACAGATACTCATAGACTTTCTGCACATCATAGCCGAAGACATCGCCAAGGGCGCGAACAAAAACGCCGTCTACAAGCGGCTCGTGCGCGGAACGGCGTTTAGCTGCGGCGCAATGAGCGCGTGCGTGTTTGTGAAAACAAAGCGCGCGTTCGTGCCAGAGGCGGTAGAGGGGCTGTTTCCGCCGCTCGTCAAAAAGCTCGAAAGTGGCGGTTTCCCGACGCGCAGCGACTTTCTCGAAAAGGCGTTCCAGACCGAGTCGCTGCCGCTCGACGAAGGGGTGATTGCCGACGTCTACAATTCGGGGAAGCCGCTCTACATAAGAAACGCCGAAAACGACTCCCGTATTGTCCGCAATAACGACGATTCCATAAAAATCCGCAGTTTCATAGCCGTTCCCATAACTTTTTTGGGAGTCAAATTCGGCGTTATGGCGATAGTAAATTCAATAGCCGAAAAGTCGTTTTCGCCCACAATATTCTCGCTGGCGCGCTCGCTCGGAGAACAGGGCGGGCTTGCCCTCTACAATATCGACGGAATTTCGGCGCAGATAGCGAAATCGAAAATGGAATCCGATTTGCGGCTTGCAAGCAGCGTCCAGCACTATCTTCTGCCCGCGAAACTCCCCGAGACGGGCAAACTCGCCTTCGCCGTTAAATACCTGCCCCACCAACTCATCGGCGGCGACTTCTACGATACAATAAGGCTGCCCGACGGCAAAACGGGCGTTGTCATAGCCGACGTTTCGGGCAAGGGGGTATCGGCGGCAATTCTCATGGCGGTGGCGCAGTCGAAACTGCACTATATAGCGAAAATGGGAATGTCGCCTTCGCAGACACTGGTGAAGCTGAATGCCGAGATTGTGCATTCAATGCGCACGGATATGTTCATAACAATAGCGTTCGCGGTAATCGACGCCGACGCCTCAAAGGTTGTGCTAGCGCGCGCCGGACACGAACTTCCCATTCTTTATACGGCGGCGGAAAACAAATGTTCGGAAATAAAAAGCCGCGGAATGGCGGTCGGCATGGTAGAGCCCGAAATATTCAACGAAGCAATAGAAGACGTGGAGTTTGAAATGCAAAGCGGCGACATTCTCGTGTTCTATACCGACGGCCTTACGGAGGCGGCAAACGCCGACGGCGAGGAATACTCCGCCGCGCGCGTGATGCATAAAATAGCCGAACTCAAGCCCACCGACGTAGCGCAGCTTAACAGCGCGGTCATCGACGACGTTTCGGGACGCTGGCGCGCCGGCGCGCCCTACGACGACGACCTCACGCTGCTTTCCGTAAAAAAACTTTGAAGAAAAGAAAATTTTAAATTCACACAACACAATAAACATCAACAAAAGATAATAATATGCCAGGAGTAGGAAAACTTCTCAAACAAGCGCAAAAAATGCAAAAGGCCATGGAGGCAGTCCAAGCCGAACTCGAAACGCTTTCGGTCGAAGGCTCGGCGGCGGGCGGCGCGGTAAAGGCCACTGTCAACGGACAGGGCACGCTCAAAGCCGTGAAAATAGACCCCGAATTTCTCAAGGAGGACGCCGAAAGCGTGGAGGCGTCGATTGTCGCCGCAGTGGCCGACGCCGTGGAAAAGGCAAAAGCCCAAAGCACGGAACAGATGAACAAGGTAACGGGAGGGTTCAATATCCCCGGTTTGTTCTAAAGCGAAATCGATTCCCGCGCGGGAGCGTTGCGCTTTCCCCGGACGCGGCACGGATTGCAAGGCCTTCCGACGGAAACTCCGTCGGGAGGCTTTTTTAGCGCGGAAAAAACGCCGAAAATGGTTGCAATCAAAAACGCGCAAGTCAAGATTCCGAACACAATGAGCGAATGTTTTGAACAGTTGAAAAAGTCGTTGAAAAAACTTCCGGGGTTTGGGCCCAAGAGCGCGGAAAATACCGCGCTGTATCTCGCCCTTGAAAACAAGGAGGCTGCTGGGGCTTTGGCCGCCGCGATAACGGCGGCAATAGAAAAAATCACCCCCTGCCCCGAATGCGGCGGGCTGTCGGAAAACGGCGAAATATGCGCAATTTGCGCCGACGCCTCGCGCAATCCGTCGGCGGTGTGCGTCGTTGAAAAATCGCTCGACATAAACGCGGTGGAAAAGTCGGGAGCTTGGCGCGGTCGCTACCATGTAGTAGGCGGCAAACTTTCGCCGATGCACAAAATCACGCCCGAGAAACTGAACATAAAAAGCCTTGTGCAAAAGGTGGAATCGGGACAGATAACTGAAATAATGCTCGCGCTTTCAAACGACATAGAAGGCGAGGCAACCTGCCACTATATTCAGGAAAAACTGCGCGGCTTTCCCGAAGTGTCGCTGACGCGCATCGGGTTCGGGCTGCCAAGCGGGAGCCAGCTGTCTTTCGCGGATTCGAACACGATAAAAATAGCGATGAAATCGGGAAAAAGTTTTTGATTTTTTCGATATGGACTTAAGAAGCATAAAAAAATCGGCGGCTATTGTCGCTCTTGTAGGGGCGGCGGCGTGCACGTTTGCGGAAACGCCCAAAAGCGACATCTCGTATTCGGACTCAGCAATCTTGGGACTTGTGGAGGGCATTACCGAATACCTGCCGGTGTCGTCTACGGGGCATCTGATAATTGCAAACGCGTTTTTGGGGCTTGACCGAGAAACGCCGCTTACCGACAAAAACGGGCTTCCGCTCCTGGATTCGGACAACAAACAATATACAATAAAGACGCTCGCCGACGCATATTCGATTGTAATCCAGTTCGGGGCGATAGCGGCGGTTGCGCTGATTTACAGGCGGCACATAATGGCGATGTTCTTCGGGCTGCTCGGAAAAAATCCGGCGGGATTGAAGCTGCTTGTCAACCTGTTTGCGGCGTTCGTTCCCGCGGCGACGGTCGGACTTCTGCTGCACAGGACAATAGAAACGTATCTGTTCGGAGTGGCTCCCGTTATCTGCGCATTGGCGGGCGGCGCGGTTGTGATGTGGTTTGCTCAAAAAAAATACGATTCGGCAAAAAACTCCAAAAAGACGGAGATAGAAGACCTCTCCGTGCGGCAGTCGCTTGTGGTGGGGGTCTTCCAGTGCGCGGCGTTGCTCCCGGGAACAAGCAGGTCAATGATGACGATTCTCGGCGGATATGTCGCGGGGCTGGACGCGAAAAATTCCGCCACGTTCAGCTTTCTTCTCGGACTGCTAACGCTTACGGCGGCGTCGGCTTTCAAGGTATACAAAGACGGCGAGGCAATGTTCGACGCGCTTTCGGCGGACTCGCTTTTGCTCGGACTTGCAGTTGCGTTCGTAAGCGCGGCGGTTGCGGTAAAGTGGCTTGTGGGGTTTATAACGCGCAGGGGGCTTGTCCCGTTTGCGGTCTACAGGCTTGTTGTTGCGGCGGTTCTTGCGTATATGTTATACGCCGACATGCTTTGACCTATGATTGACGCGCACACGCATTTCTTCCCCGAAAACGTCGCCCGAAATCCAGCCCATTGGGCGGCGGAGCGCGGCGAAAAATACTGGGCGGAGCTTGTGGGCGAACGCCCAGACGGCAAGCCCTCGCTGCAGGGATTCCCCTCCGCGCAAAAATTCGTCCGCGATATGGACGAAGCGGGCGTTGATCGGGCAGTTATTCAGGGTTGGTATTGGCAGAACCAACAAACCTGCCGCGAACTGAACGCGCAAATAGCGGAGGTTATAGGGGCGAATCCCCGACGCCTTTCGGCGTTCGCCGCCCTGCAGCCGAACTCGGCCGACGCGCTCGAAATTGCGGAGTCGGCGCGCGCAAACGGATTCTGCGGAATAGGCGAACTCCACGACGGCGTGCAAAAGTTTTCCTTCGGCGGGGAAATCTTCGAAAAAATCATGGAAATAGCCGCGCGCGACAACCTCGCGGTGAGCCTGCACATAACCGAAAAAACCGACCGACAATACCTCGGCAAAACCGAAACCGATACGCTCGGCGCAATAGCCGCCGCCCGAAACCACCCCGACGTGAATTTCATTTTCGCCCACTGGTGCGGCAACTTGGCGTTCGAAAATCCCGAATTTTTCGACGGACTTGAAAACGTGTTTTTCGATTCTGCGGCTACCCAGTTTACCGCCCCGAAAACGGCGTTCGCCGACGCTGAAAAATCTCCCCTGCTGCGCGCCCGCGCCGTCTACGGAACCGACTACCCGCTGCGGCTTTATCCGCGCAAATGCAGGCTGGAGGAAATGGCCAACGCCGCCGAATTCGCAAGGGGGCAAATCGGCGCGGGCTTCGCCAAAAATCTCTTTACAAACAATTTTTTAAGGGCTATAAAAGTACCATGAATCTATTGAAAATCCTATCGGTTTTTACACTGTCTACGTTGTGGCTTTCGGCGGAAGTCCTGAGCATAAACGCAACGATTGAAGAGAACGAAACGCTCGAAAGCGGCGACGGCGAAGTATCCGCCACTGTTCCGCTGCCGAAGGCGCAAAGAATACCGTTTGCAAGAATAACGGTTTTCGGGACTATCGAAAAAAAGGCCGAAGCAAACGCCTCGCTTACGCTGTCAATCGACGGGCAAGAGGCTGCCGGACGCGCGCTGTATAACAAACAGGGGAAATTCGGGGCGAACTTCGTCGTGACAAGACAAATCCGCGACGCCGTAAAAAGCGGGAAAAAATCGGCGGGGCTCAAATTGTTTATGCGCGGCAAAAACCAAAGCCCCGTCAAGATAAACAAAATCATGCTTGAGGTGCTTGCCGACGAAAAATACTACAGAACCTCGAACTACCTGCGCCCCCTGTTCTCCGGCGACGAAATTACTGCGGAATCTGTATTCCCGCTCGGCAATGAAGACCCGTCAAAACCCGCAACGGCGAAACTGCTTTTCTCCCCGACCCGAGTTCTTGAAGCATACACGCTTTCTTCGGGCAAAAAAGTCGAGCTTGTTCAGGACAAAGACTTCAAAATAAACGGCGATACAATCGAATTTCTGCCGAACTCCAACGTCAAAATAATCCCCTACTCCGACATCTACGCGGAGGGCAAAAACAACTCTTTCAAAAAGGGCGAACACTTCTACTTCGACGTAATCAAAAAATTCGCCTTCTTCAAGGAGGGAATGTGGTTTCACTCCAGAATGGTCTACATTTCATACAAGCATACGGCAATCAGCGGCAAGCCGCACAAATCAACCTGCGAAGACCTCCTGCCGAATACGATGAAAATAATAAAGTCGAAAAAGCCGCTAAGAGTCGTGCTTTTCGGCGACAGCATTTCATACGGAGCGAATGCAAGCGGACTTTCCATGACTGTCCCCTACGCGCCGAGCTGGGGCGACACCGCCACCCACGTTCTTTCGCGCTTCTATAAAACGCCCGTAGTTTTCTTCAACCGCGCCCTCGGCGGCGAAACATCAACGTGGGGCGTAAAACAAGTTGAAAACCTCGTCTGCCCCGACAAGCCCGACTTGGTGATAATAGCATTCGGAATGAACGACAGAATCGACAAAGACAAGTTCCGCGCCAATTTGGAGACAATCATATCTAAAGTCCGCGACGTAAACCCCGCGGCGGAGTTCGTGCTTGTCTCGTCGATGCTCGCAAATCCGAACTGGCACTTCTTCCCCATGCATGACGACTACGCCGAAGTCTGCAAGCAAATGGTCAAACAGGGAATCGCCCTCGCCGACGTGCGTTCAATCCACAAACGCCTTCTCGAAAAAAAGCGTTTCATAGATATGACGGGCAACAACGTAAACCACCCCAACGACTTTCTCATCAGAGTCTACGCGCAGTATCTGCTCAAAAACCTAATCTTTGCGGTATCCAAGTAAAATGGGCATTTTCATAACGTTTGAGGGGGGCGAAGGCTGCGGCAAAAGCACGCACATTAAAACGCTTTTCGAAAAACTCGAAAACGCGGGCGTAGAGTGTGTGCTCACGCGCGAGCCGGGGGGCACGCCGCTTTCGGAAAAAATCAGGGGACTGCTGTTGTCGGCAAAAGAGGGCAGCGGAATGTGCCCGCGCACCGAGCTTCTGCTTTTCGAAGCCGCGAGAAGCCAGCACGTGGAGCAGACAATAAAGCCCGCCCTCGCCCTCGGCAAAACGGTTGTTTGCGACAGGTTTTTCGACTCCACCACGGCGTATCAAGGGGCGGCGCGCAAGCTCGAACTTGCGGAAGTCGAGTGGCTGAACAAATTCGCCACACAGGGGCTTGCTCCCGACCTTACCGTGGTTCTCGACATTCCCGTCGAAGAGGGGCTCAAGAGGGCGAAAAAGCGCGACGCCGACAATTCCGACAGAATGGGCTCGCAGGAGCGCGCCTTCTACGAAAGTGTCAGAAACGCATTTTTGGAACTTGCCCGAGACAATCCCGAAAGGTTTGTTGTGGTGTCGGCGGCGGGGACGCGGGAGGAAACTTTCGCGAAAATCTGGGAAGCCGTAAAACAAAAGCTTGAAAAAAATGCCCGATAACCGCGCAATAAAAATTCTCGACAACGCCATCAAAGCGGGGCGGTTGCACCATGCCGTTTTGCTTTACGGAAGCTCGCTGCAGCCGCTTGAAGAGGCGGCGAAAGAGACTGCCACAAAGCTTTTCGGGCGCACTTGGGTGAACCACCCCGACCTGTTCGAGCTTCGCCCCGAAGGCAAAATGCGCCAGATAAAAATCGGCTCGCCCGACGGCGACCCCGAGCCGAACACAATGCGCAGGCTGCTTAAAAGCCTGCGGCAAACGTCGGCATTGGGCGTGCATAAAATCGCCGTAATCTACGAGGCGGACAGAATGAATCAGGTAACGGCCAATGCGTTTCTAAAAACCCTAGAAGAACCGCCCGCGCAAACAACGCTTTTCATTCTTACGACGCGCCCCAACGACATCTTGGAGACGATAAGAAGCCGCTGCGTTGCGTTGCGGGTTGACTGTCCCGACGACAAAATCGACAACCCCGACTGGCAGACGTGGCTTGCCGACTACTCCGCGTGGCAGAAGTCATTGGCGGGGGGAATCGGCAGAGCTGTTTCGCTCGGCGACGCAATGATGCAGTGCTACGGGCTTCTTGCGCGTTTCGAAACGCTAATTGCGCAAATTCTCGAGGAGGAAACGTCAATCGACAATTCGAAGGAGGAAAACCTCGACGAGGAAATGATTGAGGCCGTGCAGGCGGGCGAGCGGCGCGCAATAAGAAAACGGATGTTTGCCGACATAGAAAACGCGTGCGTTGCGTGCGCGCTGGGCGGCAACGGCGTGCCCGCAGTGAAGATTTCGCGCGTAGTGGAGGCGTTGGAAAAGGCTTCGGGACTGACAGAATTGAATATGGCCGACACGATTGCGCTTGAATATTTTATGTTAACGTCGCTTAGAATATGGACACGTTAAATCCCGTAATTTCGCTTTCGACAAGCTTCCTTCAAAGACGCTTTCCAAAAGACGGCTACGCAATGCTCTGCCGCGCCGCAGAGCTGGGGTTCGAGTATGTCGAACTGGGACACTCCGTTCCGATAACATCGGTTGATGGTATTTTGCGCGCTCTCAAAGAGGGCGTGGTGAAAGTTTCGTCTTTGCACAATTTCTGCCCCGTTCCGCCGTTCGCCTCGGGCGCGTGCCCCAACCTGTTTTCACCCTCTACTAAAAGCGACGTGGAATCGCAACAGTGGCTCAGGCACACGCGCAACTCGGTGGAATTTGCAAAGACCACAGGCGCGACGGCGTTGGTGGCGCACTGCGGAAGCCTGTCGTATTTCCTCCTGCGCCCCTCCGCCAAGCTCGAAAAAATAATAGACAAAAACAGGACATCAAGGCTTGCCGAACTGCCCGAATACAACGCCGCAAAAAACGCGTTCCTTAAAAAAAGCGCGGCGCGCGCCGAAAAAAAGGACTACAATTTCCTGCTTGAAAACCTCGCAAAAATCGAGCCCAACCTCGAAGAGTCGGGAATAGTGCTCGGGTTGGAAAACCGCGAGGGCGCGGCCGAACTGCCCCTCGATTGGACGTTCAAAAGACTCTTCGAAAAAATCGGAGACCGCCCGCGCATAAAAGTATGGCACGATATTGGGCACTCCCGAATCAAGCAGTTGCGCGGACTTTTCAAACAGCGCGATTTAATAGAACAAACCTACCCGAACATAGTCGGCTGGCATATCCACGATTGCACCGACGACTGTAGCGACCATATCGCCCTCGGTGCCGGCGGCATAAATTTTGCGGAATTTGCAAAGTATTTCGATCCGCAAAAACATATTTTCACACTCGAATTGAACTCAAAAGTAAGGAGCGCGGACGCGGCGGACTCGCTAAAACGCTTCCGCGACATACTGGCAAAATGAACAGAAAAACCGACATCAACAATTTTTGCGCATTCGTTTCGGTAGACAAGCCGAAGCTGCGCAGGTTCGTGTCGCTTTTGGACACCGAACTTCCGCGCGGGCTGCGCGCCCCGCAGGGAACGCTTTCCGTGGCGATTTTCAACGACGCAGACCTCGCGAAAATCCATCTGGACTTTATGCGAAACCCCGCCCCTACCGACGTTATAACGTTTGAGGGCGACGAATCCGACCCCGACGACGCGGGCGAAATCTGCGCAAGCGCGGAGACTGCGTTTAAAAATGCGCCGCAATTCGGGAACACCCCCTCGCGAGAGCTGTCGTTATACATAGCCCACGGATACCTGCACCTTGCGGGCGTGGACGACATCGCCGAAGAGGACGCCGAAAAAATGCGCGCCGCAGAAGCGGCGGCGTTGGAAATACTCGACAAGCATTTCAAAACTCCGATATTCAAATACGATGATAAAAAGATTTGGTAATTATTTTCTCACGGGCGTGATAATTACGCTTCCGATAATCGTGACGGTGTTTTTGCTGCTGTTTTTGATTCGGAACATAGGCGCGCCGGTTTCGAAGTTCGCGCTCTTCCCCATTTTCGAACACTTCGGCGTTGACCTTCCCGAATCGGGCGTCGGCGGCGTTGCGTTCGACTTCCTATCGACTGTTGTCGTGGTTGTTTTCGTAACGGTTCTCGGGCTTTTTTCGCAGTTTCTCTTCGCAAAATTCCTCATCTCGCTTTCGGAAAAAGCAATCAACAAAATACCGTTTATCGGAATGGTTTACAGAACTGTGAAGCAGATTGTTGACACTTTCGCAAAGCAGAAAAAAACAGTCTTCCAGAAAGTCGTGCTGATTGAATTTCCGCGCAAGGGCACGTTTTCGGTGGGTTTTATAACGAGCCAAACCGAGGGAGAGGTGGCAAATAAAACCGGCTCCGACTGCGTGAACGTGTTTGTGCCCACAACCCCCAATCCGACAAGCGGATTCCTGATGGCGGTGGAAAAAGACAGCGTGAAATACTTGGATATGTCGGTGGGAGACGCAATGAAATTCATAATCTCGGGCGGCGCGGTGGCGTCGAATTCCGAAAACAAAACGCCCCCGAAGAGGTAGCGGCTTGGAGCGGGAGCGCATAATAACGGCGGTAGTGCTCGACCGCGAACGGCGCGCGGAGGCGTCCGTAATGCTCACGGCGTTCTCGCGCGAGGAGGGGCTTGTGTTTTTGTTCAAACGCCTGTCGGGCAAAAAAACGTCGCTCGTGCCCGACCTGTTCGACGAAATAGAATGTTCGGTGAGCGCGCCCGAGGGCGATGCGCCGGTAATGTTTCTCGGACAGTTCGAAGTTCTCAAACGGCGTGCCGGAGTTTCGGCAAGCTACGAAAAGCTTTGCGCGGCGTCGGAAATAGCGTCGGTCGCAAAGTCGAACGGGGCGAATATCGACGAAAGGCAGACGCTCTTCGAGCTTATTGCGCGTTCGCTCGACGCCATAGAGGCGCACGACCGCCACGCTACCGTGAAAATAAAGTTCCTCTACCTGCTTGCGCGCAATCAGGGATACGCCATAAAGGAGGATTTTTTCCGCTCGCTCGCCGCCGACGACAAATCGGATTTCTCCAAAATCCTCGCGCTTTCGACAGCCGATCAAACCGCCGACGAACCGCGTTCCGAACGCCTCTACGAAATGCTCAAACGCTGGATTCTTTCGGAAACCGACATCGTTTTTTAGCGCAACGCGCACCGCAAAACGCCCAAAGACGGCTACGCTACGGGGAACTCGCCCGCCTTCATTCCCGCTTTGGCGTAGCATTCTACGCCCGCCGCGCCCATTTCCGCAAGTTTTTCGTTCCACCGAACCCCCTTGGGAAAAATCGAAACCACACACGAACCGCCGAAATTAAAATAACCGGCTTCGTCGCCGCGAGCAACGCAATCCCCCACATTGCGCGTGTTTACAATACTTCCGACGTTCGTCGCGCCTATTTCGCAAAACGCGTAAAAACCGAACTTTGGGTTTTCAACAATGTTCATAACGCGCCTGTTCTCCCACAAAACGCTCAGGCGGGGGACAAGCGCTATGGGACTTACCGAATACAACGCCCCGTCTATAAGCCTGCGCGCCGCAATGCAGCCCGAAAGCGGGAAGTGGAAGCGGTGGTAGTCAACGGGCGCAAGGCGCGAAATAAGCATGTCGCCGCCTCCGAAATTCCGCGCCAAATCCGCGTCGCCGAAGAAGGAGGACAAATCGAAACGCTGTCCCTTGGCGTAGAATTTGTCGGCTTTTGAAACGTTGCGCACAAGCAGATGCCTGCCGTCGCTCGGGAAGGAAACGGCGTTTTCGTTGCCGCCGTCCTCGGTCGGGCGCGCGCCGTCAACAAGCCGACGCGTGAAAAAGGCGTTGAATGTTTCGTATTTTTCTGGGGGCAAAACCATTTCCTCGCAATTTATGCCGTTTTTTATCACGAACGGGACAACCGCCTTCGCGCTGCGCTTGGACGCCGCCCACATACCGCACAGGCGCGAAAAAAAACCGCGCTTAAACAACGCCCAAACAGAAAGCGCACCAATCGGATTTCCGTAAAGGAAACGCATAAACGACTCCACCGGAACGTCCTCCCGCGTGAACGAGTTTTTTTGAATGTCGAAAAGTTTTATGCTCATTTGAGTCTTTCCTTTAAAAATGTTCTGCGTTCGGCGGAACGCGCGTTTTTCACAGCCCCGCTCCACGCGCTTTGGTTTCCTACCACGAAAACTTTTTTGCGCCCGCGCGTGATTGCCGTGTAAAGCAGGTTGCGCTGCAACATCACAAAATGCTGGCGCAAAAGCGGAATGACGACAATCGGAAATTCGCTGCCCTGCGACTTGTGTATGCTTATTGCGTATGCCTGCTGGAAGTCGATTAAATTGCGCTTTTGAAGCCACACGCGCCTGCCGTCGAAATCGGCTTCAACGGGGCAGTCTCCTCCTTTAGAAACTGAGGAGACAATTCCCATATCGCCGTTGAAAATGTCCAAGTCGTAGTTGTTGCGCGTCTGCATGATTTTGTCGCCGACGGCAAAATTTACGCCGCCGTATGAAACGGAATCGGCCCGCGGGTTCAGGGCGCGCTTGAGTTCCTCGTTGAGTTTGGCGATTCCGCCGCTGCCTTTGTGCATCGGCGCAAGAACCTGAATGTCCGCAACGGAATCCGCGCCGAACAACCGCGGAAGCCTGTTTTTTACAAGCTCCACACAGGTTTCAACGCAGTCTTCGGGAGTGTCGGTGGGAATGAAAACGAGGTCGTCGTCGGGGTTTATCGACGCTGCCGAAGCCACGGGAACGCCGTCCATTGAGGTGTTGCCGTCAAGCACCGCACGCGCAACTTTCACTATTGCGCTGCGTTCGCCCTGACGGAAAATTTTGTCGAGCCGCACGACGGGGAACTTGCCGCTGTCAATTATGTCGCGCAAAACGTTTCCCGCCCCGACACTCGGCAGCTGGTCGATGTCGCCCACAAGCACAAGGTGCGCGGAGCTGGGGACCGCGGCGAAAACGGCGGCGGCAAGCTTTGTATCGAGCATAGACGATTCGTCTATGACCAGAAACTTCGCGTTCATTGGCCGGTATTCGTTGTATACGAACTTGCCGTCTTCGAACCCGAGCAGGCGGTGGACTGTTTTGGCCTCGCACAGCGTGCTTTCTCCCATTCTCTGGGCGGCTTTGCCCGTCGGCGCGGCGAGGACGGGCGCGCATTTTTTTGCGCGGAGAATATCGCAAACGGCCTTTAAAATTGTTGTTTTTCCCGTTCCGGGGCCGCCCGTTATAACGCAGATTTTGTTTTCCAAGGCGGCGGCAACCGCTCGAATTTGTTCGGGTGCGAATTCAAACCCCGCGCGCTGCGTGGCCCAGCGGACGGCGGCGTCCACTTTTATGGGCGGAAGGCAGCTCTGCGCGGAAGCTATGCGTCTGAGATTGGAGGCTATGCGGCGCTCGGCGTAGTCGAGCGTGTCGCGCTGGACAATGCCCTCGCCGACGTATTTTACAGCCCCTTCGCGAGTCAAAAGCCCGACCCCCTCGGCGCACTTTTGCGCATCGACTTCCAGCAACGCCGACGCGCGGCTGACAAGCTCTCCTACGGGCATACACGTTCCACCCTCCTGCTCGCATTCGCCCAAAATATGCAAAAGCCCCGCGCCGATGCGTTCGGGAGATTCGTTGGAAAGGCCGCCGTTGAGGGCTATCATGTCGGCGGTCTTAAAGCCGATGCCGTCGATTTCGCGCGAAAGTTTGTAGGGCTGTTCGCCCACAATCCGCGCGGCGTCCGCTCCGAAGCGGTTGATTATGCGCACGCACATGGAAACGCCTATTCCGTAGGCGCGCATGGCGATTACGAGGTCGCGCAGCCCCTTTTGCTCCTCCCACGACTTGCGTATGCGCGCAAGACGCTCGCGCCCGATACCCTTTATTTCCAGAAGCCGCGCGCTTGCTGTATCGATAATCTCGAGTGTGCGCTCGCCGAAAACGTCCACGATGCGCTTGGCGTAGGTAGGGCCGATTCCGTCGACAAGACTTCCCAAAAACTTCTCGATTCCGTATACGCCCGAAGGCAGGCGGGACTCGAACGACGCCACTTTAATCTGGTTGCCGTATGACGAATGCCTCACCCACTGCCCCGTAATGTCGATTGTCTCGCCGCATTGAAGCGACGGCATTGTACCCGTGATTGTAATATTTTTCGCAGAACCGTCTTTTGCGCGCATGCGCAGCGTTGCAATGCAATAGAAGTTTTCCTCGTTGAAGAAAACAATGCGCTCCACAACGCCGCTTACCTTGACGTATTCCGGCGCCTCCATCATTCGAGCGGCGCGCCGAAAACGGCTGCCGAAAGCTGTTTTAAATTATCGAAAACCCCGATTGCGTCGGGACACTTTTGCACGAGAGTTTCGCGCGAATCTCCGCCCGTAGCCACAAGCGCGGAAACCGCACCCACGTTGGCGGCTGCCGCGTAGTCGAACGGGGAATCCCCCACACAGACCACTTCCAAAGCCGAAAGCCCCAGCGACGCCAATGCCGCGCGCGAAAATTCGGCGTCGGGCTTGCGCGGCGAATGGAGGGTTGTCGCCGTAATGCTGTCGAAATATTCGAACAAACCGAGTTTCCGCAGCACGGCGTCCGCGCCCTCGCGCTGTTTGTTTGTGAAGCAGCCGAGCTTCAGCCCCCTCGCGCGCAGCGTCTTCAAAATGTCTTCGGCGAACGGCATTGCCTTGAGCCCGCAAAAAACATAGTCGGAATAAGTCCGCATGTAAAGTTCCGCCGTTTTCTCATACATATCGGCAAACTCCGTGCCCTCCAAAAGGCGTTTCATTGTAATCAAAATAGAGCCGCCGACTGTCTTGACGAGCTTTTCGTAGCCCGGCGCGGGAATGCCCAACGCCTCGAACGCCGCGCTCGTGCAGCGGTATATTGCGGTGTAGTTGTCGGCAAGCGTTCCGTCCAAATCGAAAAGCGCGCCTTTGAAATCGGAGTTTTGCATGGTTAAAACGACATCTTTGGCATTGTGATGAATTCTGCCGCGGGAAAATATTTTGACAAATATTTTTTTATGAAATCGGCGGTAGACTCTGTAATGGCGGCGGGAGCGTCGGCAAAGGTATTGTATACAACGCCCTTTACGCGGATTCCGCGCGCCCCGCACGCCTCGAGCGAAAGCAGCGCGTGGTTTAGCCCGCCGAGCTTTGACGAAACCACCAAAAACATATCGGGCGCGAATTCGGCGGCGTAGTCTATGGTAAGAAGGTTGTCGGCAAGCGGAACCATAAGCCCGCCCGCGCCCTCGAGCAAAACGACATCGAACAACTCCTCCAGCCTGCGCGTGCGCCGCGTTATTTCTGCGGGGTCAATGCGCGCGCCCTCGAGAGCCGCAGCCAAATGGGGAGATGACGGATATTTGAAAGCGTAGGCGCACGTAGTTGAATCCAAATCTTCGGGCAGCAAATCAATTCCCATTATTTTACGATGAACAATAATGTCTTCAGATATTTTTTCACAACCCGTCTGAACAAGCTTTTGCGTTACAACGCGCATTCCGCGCTGCGCAAAACGCCGAGCCAAGAAGCCCGTAGCCACTGTTTTGCCGATATCGGTGTCGGTTCCGCTGATAAAATAAACCATACTCAAGCCTTTCGTGCAACGACATACATCGGATTATAAGTTAGCCAAACGCCGCCGCAGTCGGCAAAACGCCGTCGATATTCTGCGCCGAATTTTTCCAGCTTAGGGCGCGTCCAGAAAGAGGCGTATTGCCCGTTTACCCCCGTTGTTTTTATGTGGCGCAGAACGTCGAGCGGCGACTTGAAAAGCAGCCGTATGCGCTCCTGCGCGCAGAACAGGATTTCGAACCCCGCCGATTCTACCCCGTCGCGGAATGCGTCCAAAGAATCGTATTCAAGCGAATTTCCGCAGAGTGCCGCAATCTCCGAAAAATTTTCACCCCCGAAAGACGAAAGCGCAAGCGCGCCGCCGCGGCGCATTGCCTTGTTTAGTTTTGCGTAGACGCCGGCGCGGCTTTCCACCCACTGCAAACACGATGCCGACACGACCAAATCGGGAGCATTGCTCACGGCGACGTCTTCTATCGGCCCCGCGCAAAATTGCGCGCCGAACTTTGCCGCAACGTCCGCACAAAGCCTGCTTGAATCGTTTACAACATAGTTTTTGCAGCGCAGGTATTTTTTTATCTGCGAGGTAAGAAAGCCCGTTCCGCAGCCGAATTCGAACACGTTTTCAAATGTGCGGTCGGGGAAAAATTCGCACAGTTTTTCGCGCAAATAAAGCGCGGCGTTTTTTTGGACTGTCGCGCACCTGTCGTAGCAGTCGGCATAGCGTTCGAACGCCGCCTCCTTTTTGCCCGAGCGGAACGGAAAATTGAGCGCGTATTCAAGCAGTTTGGGGTTCAGGTGCGCGCCCGTCCAGACCGACAAATTCGGCATTGCGCGCGCGACGTTTTCAAGCGGGAAAATCCTGTCTGATTCGCACGCAAACGCCATATCCCAATGCGACTGCCGCTCGGGGGCTGCCGCGAAAAATTCTGCGCACGCGGCCAGTTCCGCCTTGAGTTCGTCCGCGGGTCTGTCGCACAAAAAACGGCGCAAAGAAACATCGCCCCCGCAGACGCGGCGGAAGAATTTTTCCGAAACTGATTCGAACGAATAGAGCGTTTTTTCGAAAATTCCGAGCGGTATACCGAGTGTGTCGTTCACGGGGAAAGGCGTGCCGCAAATTGCGGTTCTCGAAACCACGTTGCGCCAGCGCGCCGTTATGCAATCGGCAACCTTCACGCCGAACGACCACCCGAAAACAACGACTTTTTCATACGCCGAAAATTCCTCCGCAAGCGAGAAGTCGGAATAGTCGAAGACAACGCACACATCGGCGGGGGGAAGCGCAACGCCCGAAAGAATGCGGGCATCGGACGCAAACCCCGCAAAAAACACGGCGGCGGTTTTTCCGCCCCGTTTGTTCAGCCATTCGTATTTCATTTTCCGCGCAGATTCTCAAATTCCCGCGCAAAAATTTCAAGTTCAGATTTCGACATTTTGGCGTTTAGCGAAAGCCGCAGACGCGCCGAATTTTTCGGGACTGTCGGATACCTTACCGCAGGCGCCCAATAGCCGCGCTCCAGCAGGAGTTGCGCCAAACGCGCCGCCGCGGACTCGTCTCCAACAACCACGGGAACAATCTGAGAATCTCCCAAAACTCCCGCTCCCGAAAGCGCACCGCGCAGGAAATCGGCGTTTCGGCGCAAAGCGGCGCGGCGGTCGTCCATTTTCAGTATTTTTTCGAAAACAAAACGCGACCAAAGGGCGGAAACTGGAGGCATTGCCGTCGTAAAAATGAACGGGCGCGCGCGGTTTACAAGCAGTTCTCGGATTTCATGCGCAACTACGGCGATTGCTCCCTGAGAGGCAACCGCCTTGCCGAGCGTGCACATAATAATATCCGTTTCTCCCACAATTCCCAACTCCGCGCACAAGCCCAGCCCGCCGCCGCGAACGCCGAAGCTGTGGGCTTCGTCAACATACAAAAATGCGCCGAATTCACGTTTGAGCGCTACAAGCGCGCGCAGATCGGCGGTATCGCCGTCCATGCTGAAAATGCTTTCGGTAACGATGAAGACGTTTTCGAAATTCTCCCTCTCGCACTCCAGAAGCGAGCGCAGGTGCCCGAGATTGCCGTGGGCGAACCTGAAAAACCTGCACGGCGAAAGCTTTAGGGCGTCAATCAGGCTTGCGTGGACGAGTTTGTCGCAGAAGACTGCGTCGTTTTTGTCTACAAGGGCGGGCAAAATTCCCGTATTCGCATGGTAGCCGCCGTTGAAAAGCAGGCATTCGCGCGGCTCGCCAAACGCGCAAAACAGACCGGCAAAATATTTTTCGAGCGACTCGAACGCGGGGTTGTCGCCGCCCAAAAGGCGCGACGAAACCGCCGACATCAGAAATTCAGATTTATCCAAACTTGACAAAAATTCGTTTTGAATGTCAATGTCAGAGGAAATCCCCAAATAGTCGTTCGTGGCGAAATTGAAGACCTCCCCGCCGTCCAGCCCTATGCGCGAGCCGCGCGGACGCGACTGAACAAGCGAGCGGTATACCCCTACGTCCTCCATTTGTCCGAGTATCCGTCCGAATTTGTCCATCTTCAAAGCGATTTGACCGTTTCTACAACGGCATTGCACAGCGTTTTCAAGTCGGCTTCGGAAATCACGAACGGCGGCATGCAGTAGACGAGCCGCCCGAACGGGCGCAGCCACGCCCCCCTATCCAGCAGGCGTTTTTGAACGAGCGCGACATCGACGGGCGCGCGCATTTCCACGACACCTATCGCCCCGAAACAGCGCACGTCGGCGACCGTTTCAAGCGATTCCAGCGGCGAAAGCGATTCTGTCAAAACCCGCTCGATTTCGCCGACGCGCGCGCAGACGTCGAAGCTTTCGAAACAGTCTATGGCGGCATTGGCGGCTGCGCAGGCAAGCGGGTTCGCCATAAAAGTGGGCCCGTGCATGAAAAGCCCCACGCCGCCGTCGGAAATTACGTCGGCCACTTCGGCAGTTGCAAGTGTTGCCGCGAAGCTCATATACCCGCCAGTCAAAGCTTTGCCAACACACATTATGTCGGCGCAAACGCCCGCATATTCTGAGGCGAAAACTTTTCCCGTGCGCCCGAAGCCCGTGGCGATTTCGTCCAAAACAAGCAGCACGCCGAACTCGTCGCAGGCGGCGCGCAGGCGGCGCAAATACTCGGGGCTGTAGAAGCGCATACCGCCCGCGCCCTGCACTATCGGCTCGACAATAACGGCGGCTATTTCGTGCGAATGCTCCCGCAGGATTTTGCGCATACTTTCGAAATCGGCTTCGTCAAAGGCGTCTCGGACGCCGCATTTCGGGCGGTCGGCAAAGTAGTGGGCTGCGAGCGCGCCCGTAAAAACGGCGTGCATTCCGTTTACAGGGTCGCAAACCGACATCGCATTCCAAGTGTCGCCGTGGTAGCCGCCCCTTATCGTGGCGAATTTCACCTTCCCCGAAACGCCCTTAGCCCGCCAAAACTGGAGAGCCATTTTCATTGCAACTTCCACCGAAACAGAACCCGAATCGCAGAAGAAAACCCTGTCAAGCCCCTTCGGCGACATATCCACAAGCCGCTTTGCAAGACGCACGGCGGGCTCGTGGGTGAGCCCGCCGAACATTACGTGGGCGAATTTTTCAAGCTGCGCGCGAACCGCCGCGTTTATGCGCGGGTTGTTGTATCCGTAGGCTACTGCCCACCACGACGACATTCCGTCGATTACCTCGCGCCCGTCAGCAAGTTCGAGTTTTACGCCGCGCGCGCCCACAACCTCGTAGACGCCGAGCGGGTTTTTCATCGACGCATACGGGTGCCAGACGTGCAGGCGGTCGTATTCGAGAATTTCCTCAGAATTCATAGCCTTCGTCTCCGAGCATTGCAAAATCCTCCTCCACAGACGAACCTACAGTAGTGAGCATATCGCCCATCAAAACGCCGCTTACGCCCGAGCGCAACGCCTCGCGCTGGAAGTCTTTCACGAATGCCCTGCCCCCCGCAAAGCGAATGTGCGCGCGCGGATTTGCAAGCCTGAAAAGCGCGAACGCCCTCAACAATTCCTCTTTAGATAGCGGCTTGGCGTTTTCAAGCGGGGTGTTTTTTATGGGCTGTAAAATATTCACTGGAACTGAATCCGCCCCCACGTCGGCGACGGCAAACGCAAGCTCAGCGCGCTGGGCGAAGGTTTCGCCCATGCCGATTATTCCGCCGCTGCAAATGCTCATTCCCGCGGCTTTGGCGGCGTTTATTGAGGCGATTTTGTCGGCTATGGTGTGGGTTGTGCACAGCTTCGGGAAGAACGACGGAGCGGCTTCCAAATTGCAGTGGAAACGGCGCATTCCCGCCTCATAGAGAATGTCGAACTGCTCGCGGCGCAGAAGCCCGAACGAACCGCAAAGATAAAGGCCGTCTATTTCGCGCATTTTTTTGAACGCCTCGGCTATTTTCAGAGTGTCGGCGTCGGAAAGCGTCCTTCCGCTCGTCACCAGTGAAAACCTGCGTATGCCGAGTTTCCGGGAACGCCGCGCCTGCTCCAGCGCGGAATCGGACGAAACAACTCCGTAGACTGCACAACCCGTGGGATTGTGCGCCGACTGCGCGCACCACTTGCAGTTTTCGGAACATTTGCCCGAACGCGCGTTCATAATGGAACAGGTGTCCACAACATTGCCGAGATATTTCTTGCGCAGAGAATCGGCAAGCGCGCAAAGTTCGTCGAGCGGCGCATTTTCGGCAAATTCTACGATTTCCGAACGTTGCGCGCCTTCGTAGTGGAATTGGTTTTTCATAGCGAATCCAGTGGCAGACTATGCAATATAATAACGGCGTTCATGTCAAGAAATTCGAAAAATGCAAGACATCGAAAAAAATTGTTGAACTTTGCGAAAAATGCGGCAGTATACGGAGATTAACAATTTTTAAAAAGGAATCAAAATGCCAAGAGAAACAGTTATCATCGAATGTACGGAAGCCCGCAAAGAAGGCAAATCGCCCTCGCGCTATATGACGACCCGCAACTTCAAGAAGCAGGCCGACAAGGTTGAAAAGCTCAAGTATAACCCCTCGTTGAAGCGCCGCACGCTCCACCTCGAAATCAAGAAATAGTCCCTAATGGGAACGCGTCCGCAAAGCGGGCGAACGGTATTACTTTGCGCACTTCGTTGAAGTGCGTTTTTTTTGCGCCGAAACTCCGAATGGAGTCTGGCTGAACCCGACGGGAAAGACACGGGAATCACGCGTCGGCGTCCGTTATGCCCGAACAAACACGCGCGCCGAAGGGGTTATGGACACCCTTACAGGTTCAGACCGAACTGAAGCCCCAAAACAAGCGCGTCGGGATACTCTCCTCCGTTCGTGTTTAGAATGCCCTGCACATTCGGCTGGACGAAGAAAAAGCGGTTTACTTGAAATTTGTAGTTCAGCTCCAGCGCAAATTCGTGCGAATTCCTGCGAGCATCGACAAGTTTGTCCGAAAATTTTCCGTATGCTACACCGAAGCACAAAACGTCGTCGGCGCGCGATTCGAACGGGGCGTTGAAAATCAGTCCGCCGTTTACAAAAACGGGCATTTCCGCAGTATCTTCGTTCGGGTTGAACTGGACAACCCCCCAGACAATCAGCCCGCGCAAGTCGCGGTATGAGCTTGAGGTATTGCGCGTGATATACGAACCGTGCGGCGAAGAGAGCTTGGGGTTGCCCAAATTCCAGAGCATATAATCGCCCCTCACATAGACGGTATAGCTGAATGTTGCGGCGGTTGCGGCGGAATATACATAGGGAACGTTATACCAATCCAAAGCGACGCCCGCGGAAATGCTCGCCGGATTGCGTTGGCTGTCGTCGTGGTTAAAGTCCCAGCCGACTTCGAAGTTGGCATTGACGCCGTCGCCCGCAAAGCTCCAGTCAAGCCCGTGCTCTGAGGGAGAATCCTGTTCGGCGGTGTTGATTTTATAAACGCCCGCGCGGACGTATTGCCCTCCGCTGTGCTTCAAATGCGCGAACGCCGCCCAAGTTCCCGCGGGATACGCGCTCCAACGTTGCTGTTTAAAAATGCCCACGGGATTGCCGTCGAAGGCGTTGTTTTGATAGAGCCAGTAGATGGGGCTTGCGCAGAAATTGTCGCCGGCGGCGAAACGTCCGAGCTTCAAGAACACGCTCCAGTCGTCGGAAATGTCCTTGTTGTATGACAGATACAGAGCCTGCCAGCGCATAACTGGGTCGCCGTATACCTGCTGGACGGTGAAATTGTTGTTGACATATTCGCGCGAAAGGTTGTCGCCGAAACGCCACGACCATGTTCCCGCAAGGGAAAGACCGTCGAGAGCCTTCAGCCTTGTGAGCTTGCCGAAGTCGATACCCAAGTCCATATTCACGTTGCTTGCAACCGCCGCTCCGCGCGTGCGCCCGCCTACGGGATTCGATGCAAAATTTCCCAGATACGAAACGGTAGGAACAACACCGCGGTCTTCTAGGAGGTAGCGGCGCATAGGCATTGCATACGGGGCGTTGAACCAGTCCTCAAACGACATATCCCACGGATATTTGCGCGTGCCGATTCGGTCGCGATACGTCGCGGCATGGGCGACGGGTTCCTCGGTGTTGGCGTCGAAGGTGTCGTCCAAAAAGTAGTTTCGGCGAGCCGAAAAACAATCGGCGGCGAGGAGTAAAGTTAAAAAAACGGTCGCTTTCGCCTTAAACATGGTTATTTTTTCGGCTTAATCGTCAAAATACTAAACTCGGGCGGACAAAAAAAGCGAACGGGAAGGCGGCTTACGCCAAGCCCCGCCGACGTGTGGAACGTGCGCCCGCCCGCCACCGACACGCCCGAAACAAGCCTGCGCGGAACATTTGCAACGGGCATAATATTCCCGAAAAACGGAAGCCGAACCTGTCCGCCGTGCGTGTGTCCCGCCAAAACAAGCCCGACGCCTTCTGGAATTTCGCGGTAGACGCTCGGATTGTGCGTCAAAAAAACCACTGGCGCGCCCGCGGGAATTCCGCGCATTGCCGCCGAAAACGAGTAGTCGGAAGTCTGGGGGTCGTCGATTCCCGCCAGATAGAACGAACCGCGCGGAGTTGAAACTTTTCGGTTGCTGTTGCAGATAACTTCCACACCCGAAGCGCGCAAAATTTTTTCGATTTTCGCCTTGCCGTATTTGATGTCGTGGTTGCCGAAAATCCCGAATTTGCCCAGCGGCGCGCGAAAAGCCGAAAGATACTCAACAAGTCTTTCCGCAGGCGCGGGGGCGCGATAGAAATAGCCGTTGGTGTAGTCTCCCAAAAACACGACTATGTCGGGCTTTCGGGCGTTGACGGCGTCCACAATGCGCTTTACGCGCCAGTGTTCCTGCGGTGTTGCGCCCGCGTGAATGTCGGCGACAACAGCTATTTTGATTTCTTCAAGCCCCTTCGGCGCGCCCTCGAGCGCGGCTTCAACCCTGCGCGTTTCCAGCAAAACATAGGGTTCCACAACAACTCCCCACAGCCAAAACAAAACCGCGAGAAACAGGAGCAAAACTGCATAGCGTTTCTTCATAACCAACGCCGCAGATAATACCCGCGCGTTCCGAAAAAACAAACTTTTTTTGAACGTATGGAAGAATTTTCTTGCATGGAACGCAATTTTCGTGTGGTATGTAGGCTTTACAAAAAGGAGAGGTGGCAGAGTGGCCGATTGCGCTGGTTTGCTAAACCGGTGTAGGGAGTTAAACCCCTACCGTGAGTTCGAATCTCATCCTCTCCGATTTGTAAAAAAATTTGGGACGAATCCGTGCGGGGTTCGTCCTTTTTTATTTGTCCCATTCAGTCCCCGAAGATTTTGTCGGGTGCTACGCAATCCGATTGCTTCGTAAAAAGGCAAAACTTGAATAGCTTAAGCGCACCGCAAAACAACCTTCGAAAATCGCCGAAATGCGGGAGATTTTAAACGATGTAATCAAAGACAGGCAAAACCGTATCGAACAAAGTATGCGCCGCTTCACCGACCCGCGTTTGCGTCCCGACGCCGAATTTGCAAAATTCGTAACGTAGTCCGCGAAACAAAATAATACAAAAAGCGGGACGTTCGGAATTGCCGAGCGTCCCGCTTTCAAAGTCGGAATCGAGCCGAAAAATTCTCCGCCGCGCAGAAAACTTTTAATCCATACCTATGAAAATGTAGTTTTGGTTGAACTTCAATTCGATTTTCGAGGCAAGTTCTATCTTGTAGCCGTAGGACTTCTTTTGAAGCTCTATCACGGGAGAACCCTTGAAGTTTTCCGCAACATATTTCGCAATCCTGTCGGGCACGAGTTCCGAAGGAACGGCCGACGTTTTTGCACTGATTTCCGTCCAGTTTCCGTCGGAATCGAATTCGATTTCCGTGCCGTCGGTAAACACGACCTTATAGCCGTCGGTTATCGCGCCGAAGAGAGTTGTTTCCCTCTGCGCGGAGGCTATTTTCTTCCCCTTGAAAGTGGCGTTGGAAAAATCCTGTGCCGACTGGGGAAGCTCGCCGAAGGTTATCACTTTGTCCTCCGCGTTTGCAGCAACGGCGGAGACGAAAATTGCAAATACAATCAAAATTTTTTTCATAAAAACGTCCTTTCTTTCATTAATTTGGCAGTGATTTTATACTGTCGCGGGTCGTTGTCAACATTTTTCAGAGCGGCGCGCGACAAAATCTTCGGAATTGCTGTATGTTTCGGAAAGAGCTGCCCCCCTCTTGACAAAATAAAAAAATGCCATACAATGTGTCGAATATTTTTTTAAGCCATGGCAGACGATTCAAAACCAAAAGATACATCGCGCGAATGCGGCAAGGGCGAAACTATCAGACGCGGCGCGAACATTCAAAAGTTCGTGGACAACTACGACAGAATTTTCCGCAAGCCCGCAAAGTGCGCGAAAAAATCGAAATAGCCCGAACGGGCACAAACAACGCCTTCTTCCGCGCAAAGTTTGTCGGGAGCGGGCACAAAAAAAAGCGGAGATAACTCCGCTTTTTTGTTTTGCATAAACCGATTTTAAAACAGCCACGCCCAGAAAGAGCGCGGGAACAATTCGTAGGACATCGGCTTTACCGATTTGCCCCTGTATTCAAAGGGTTTGTCGGTGTAGTTGCAGACCATTTCCTCGCCGTTTGAGTATTTTGTAAGGAAGACGTCCTTGGCAATTTCCTTGTGGTCTTCCATGAAGAAATACTGGAGGTGGCGGCGTTTCATATAATCGTCGTAGGCGCGCTTCATCGGCGAGAAGTCCTTGCTTTTGTAGTCGATATAGTAGAAAGACGGGCGTCCGCCGAACTCAATCATCTTCAGGAAACGCTTTTCGGTGTCGCCGAGGTATGTGTATGACTTATTGCTGTCGGAGAACTTCTCGTTTTCGCGCGGGTAGGAAGCGTCGATTGTCGAGTAGAAAGGCCCGCCGCTGAGCATTATACCGTGGTAGGCAATCTGCCAAACGGGAACTACTTTTTTAACGAACTTGGGGTTGCGCGCGTCGCCGCCCGTCCAAACTACATAGAGGGCGTAATCGGTAACATCGGCGATGTGGTCAACGCCGCATTCCGAGCTGTAGCCGCCGAAAGCGTCGATGTATTTCTGCGAAATCTTGCGCTGCCATTCTGCCATCTGCTTTCTGTTGTTGGGGTGGAGCGGATTATGGCAGGGCGCGGGAATGCGCGCCGTAACAACGTCAACGTGCTGGACGCCGTTAAGCCCGAGCTTTTTCAGTCCCAAAATATCCTCGTCAATCCATCTGTCGTTTACCACTTGGAAACAGGTGAAATAGACCTGTCCGCCGGGGAGCATTGTGTATTTGTATTCGTTGCCGTTGATGTCCCAAGCAACGTCCCATTTGTTGTAGCGCGCCGAAGTTTTTACGGCGTCGTGGTTGTTGCCGTGGGTAGTCATCTGGAAGCCGATACTCTTGCCGAAATTGATAGTTTCAATCATTCCCTTTTCGCCGCCAAGCTCCTCGGGAATCGGGAACAAGTCCGGATACGGGCCGTCGTGTCCGCCCTTTTGCCAGCCGACAAAGCAGAATTCGACATCGTCCATACCCGCTTTCTTGATGCGGTCGAGAGCCTGACGCCCCTCTTCGAACGTGTATTGGACAGTCATGGGAATATCCGCCCACTTTGTGTGGTGCACGCCCCTGCGCACGCGAGTGGAGAACTTGATGCGCACGTAAATTGATTCCGCCGTCTTTTTGAGCGTTTTGTTGCCCTTTACGCGCTCCGCCAACGGGCGGACTTTGCCCTTGGAAAGCTGATAGTTGCGGTATGCCCTGCCTACGCCCGCGTAGGTTGCGTCGTCGCCTTCGAGTTTATGGAAGTCTACAATAACGTCTTCGTAGGGGTCGAACTGAATGTCCTTGATTTTAAAACGCGGGAAAACTTCGTATTTTCCGTTCTTTGCCTGCGCTACCTGAACGGTTTCCATGTCAAGCCCCTTGACTATTGCCGCAGCCGCGCCGCGGGGAGTTTTGAAACCGAGCAAAGCCATGCGGCGGCCGCTTTCATACTTGCCGTTGTCCTCGGTGAATTCGATATACGAACCGTCCGAAAGCACATACCAGCCCGCTTCGCCCTTCTGCGCTTGGGCTGCGTCTGCGATAACGTCGAGAAATACCGTTTCGCGGGGAATTTCGCGGACGGGAACGCGCGCGCGGAAAACGCCCTGCCCGACTTCCTCCAACTTGATTTTCCTTGTTTCGATTTTATTGTCCGGCAAGGTCAGACGAACCGTTGCGGTGTCGAACGCAAAAAGCGTTGCCGCAAACATTGCCGACATAATTATTGCGAGTTTTTTCATATCAGTGATTAGTTTTCTGTTTGTGTTGTTGAAAAAGGCGTTTGCCTTCCTCCAAAGATAGACAACCCGACAAATTTCGCCGAGTCAAGTTTTTTAACGCCGCGCAATCGCGGCGCGAACGGGAAACCGAGGCTAAGAACCACTGGCGGGATTTGGTCGAGACTGTCCCCGCTCCGCCGCAACCTGTGCGCCGTTCAGGCTGCGCGAGTTTACCCCAAAATAAACCGCCCAGCCTCTTCGGGCGAACGGAAAATTTTGGCGGAAACTTTTTCAAGCCCCGCAATGTCGGCGCAATTTGCCCACGCCGCCGAAAGTGCGTCTACCCCGACTTTGCGGCAGTCGAGCACGTCCTGAACGGAATCGCCAACATAGTAGAAATCTTCGGGCTTCATTTTCGTTTCGGAGAAAATTTCGCGCATGCGCTCGGGCTTCACCGAACCCGATTCCGCGCCCCACTTGAGAATGTCGAAATACTTTCCCATTCCGATTGCCTCGAGAGTTATGCCGAGACTTTCCCTGCTCTTTCCCGTGACAATGTGCAGCGCAAATCCGCGCGCTTTCAACGACTGCAAAAGCGGCTCTATTCCATCGCAGGGCAAAAGCCCGTCGCGCTTTATTATGCGCTTTGTGGCGTCGAGATACGCCCGAAAAACCTCTTCGGCATGTTCCGGAACTACGCGTTTGAAAACACCCAGCTCCTGCGGTCCGAAATTCGCGCAGATTGTTTCGCGCGAAGGGCGCGCAAGTCCGAGAGAATCGAACGCCGAATTTATGGCCTCGAACACCACGGGGAATGTGTCCGACAACGTTCCGTCGAAATCAAATATCACTGCTTTTTTCATCATAAACGATACGGCAGGCATGATTGATTTTTTTGCGCGTTCGGGCAACACAAAAAACACGGAGATTGCACCGACGTTCCGCCGCGCCCCAACGCCGCAATTTTCGGCGCGCCGACCGCCAGAAGCGGCAATTAAAAATCGAACGACATTTGCGAACCGTTTTTTTCCGATTTCGCCGAGCTGCCCTGCGGCCGCTCCTCCGCGCCTGCGCCGTCTTCGCCCATACCCCGCGGAACGTCCGCATTGCCCGCCGAAGCTTTGCGCGCGGCGTCGGGAACACTGCCATTGACAGGATTGTCGGGCTGCGCGTCCGCATCGGGAACATCGGAAATTTTTGCGTCCGCCGAGCCGCCTCCAGCATCGGAATTTGCGCCGTCTGATTCGCCGCCCGTTTTCGCACCGCTTGCCGAGCCTGATTCCGCCTCGGCAAGGCGCGCCAAAAATTCGTCCTCCAAAATGATTTTCGTGCCGAGCGCGGCGGCTTTTTTTGCTTTCGAGCCTTCCGTTTCGCCGTCGCTTATGAGGTAGTCGGTCTGTTTTGTAACCGACGAGCCTATTTTCCCGCCCAAGGCTTCAATCCTGCGTTTGGCGTCGTTTCTGTCCATCGCTTTGAGCGTGCCCGTCAAAACGAAAAGCCTGCCCGTGAAGAAATTTTCCGACGCAGAAATTTGCGCCTTAAAATTCAGCCCCGCCGCACGAAGCTGTTCAATCATTTCGCGGTTGTGGGGGTCGTCGAAAAACGCGCGGATTGAAAGCGCACGAACCGACTGCTGCTGCGCATTGCCGCGCGCAGTAAGCGAGCTTTTGCCCAGCCCCTCTATCGCCATTATTTCCGACAATTCGGCGTTCATCAGCGCGTCGATTGAGCCGAAGCGCGAAGCCAGTTCCTTTGCATAGCGTTCGCCGATTTCCAAAATTCCCAAGCCAAAAATCAGCCGACCCAAGTCCTGCGATTTAGATTTTTCAATGGATTCAAGAAGATTTTCCGCGCTTTTGTCCCTGAATTTATCGAGCGAAAGCAGACGCCGCTTTGTGAGCGAATACAAGTCGGCGGGACTTTTTACGCCGAGTCTGTCAACCAAGTTCGCCACCACCGCGCCGCCGAGTCCCTTTATGTCCATGCAGTCGCGCGAGGCGAAGTGCTCTATGCGCCCCTTGACCTGCGGCGGACACGAAAAATTCGGACACCGCGCAAGCATTTTTTCGCCGTAGACTTTCAGCGGCGAACCGCATTCGGGGCAGACGTTCGGGAACGTGAACGGCGCGCCCCTCCCAGTCCTGTCGGCATCGGCTACCCCCAAGACGGCGGGAATGATTTCGCCCGCCTTTTCTACAATAACGGAGTCGCCAACTCTGATGTCTTTTTGGGCTATGTAGTTTGCGTTGTGCAGCGTTGCGCGCGACACCGTTGAACCCGAAACGTAGACGGGTTCAAGCTCCGCCACGGGCGTTACCGCCCCCGTTCTTCCAACCTGCAATGTTATCGCCAACACCTTTGTTGCGACGCGTTCGGCTCGGTATTTCCACGCAATCGCCCAGCGGGGGGCATGGCTTGTCCAACCTGCGTCGGCGTGAAGCGAACAGTCGTCGAGCTTCAAAACCGCGCCGTCTGTGTTGAACGGGAAATCGTTTCTGACTTCTTCGAGGGCGCAGATTTTCTCGAACGCCTGCGCCGTTCCGACAGCGGTTTCGCGCCAGTTTACAGAGGGCAAACCCAGCTTCGCCAAACGTTGCGGCAAATCGGATTGGCGTTTCAATTCGAACCCTTTCGACGCGCCGACAGAGTAGAAAACCGCCTCCAGTTTTCGCTGAGAGAGAACTTCGGCATCGAGCAGCTTCAGCGTGCCCGCGGCGAGATTGCGCGGGTTTGCATACGGACGCTTCCGCTCCATTTCGGAGACCTGTTCGGGAGTAAGCGGCGATTTCTGGCGGTTTTCGAGCTTGAGCTTTTCGGCTTCAACGGCGAGCTTCGAGAGCCTGTCGAATTCGGAACGGGTCATGTAGGCTTCGCCGCGGATTTCAAGAAGCTCGGGAATGCCGCTGCCCGAGAGGGTTTGCGGAATGTTGGAAAATACGGAACGGTTGCGGGTGATGTCGTCTCCGCGTTCGCCGTCGCCGCGCGTAAGCAGGCGCTCGAGACGTCCGTTTTTGTAGATTGCCGAAATTCCCGCGCCGTCGATTTTAGGCTCTACCGAATAGACGAAATCGCCGTCTATACCCAGTATTTTGTGCAGACGCGCGTCGAATTCGGCAAGCTCGGCGGTGTTGAAAACGTTGTCGAGACTCAACATCGGAGAGAGGTGCGCTACCGATTCAAAACCGGCGTTGAGGTCGCTTCCCACGCGGGCAGAGGGCGACGAGTCAGAGGCGAACTGGGGATAACGTTCCTCGAGAGTGCGGAGCTCGCGCATGAGTAAATCGAAATCGTCGTCGGAGATGGCGGGGGTGTGTTCGATTCTGTAGAGGTGCTCGTGGCGCGCAATTTCCCTGCGTAGTTGAATAATTCTGTTTTCAACGTCGTCGATTTGCATATGTGGAGAGAGTATTTTGGAGTAAGAAATAGTTGCAAGATAAAACGATAAAATAAAAATGAAAAAAAGTTGAAAAAAAGCTTGCAATGCGAAGACAGTTCCATACAGTAGTGTTCCATAATTCTTTGGTATGTCCCCATCGTCTAGCCCGGTTAGGACACAAGATTTTCATTCTTGCGACCAGGGTTCGAATCCCTGTGGGGACGCCAGAGGGTTGTTGAAAAGAAGGCGGGTTGAAAGACCCGCTTTTTTTGTGTCAAAAATCACACTTGGGAATTACTCCGTCAAATTCGCTTGTAGAGAAAATGGTATTTTTTCAAGCATAAAAACGCATATTCAAAACACAAACGACGCACGCACCACGCACAAGACAATTCCCCGCAAACCCCGATAAACACTAACAAAAAAGCCTGCAAACTATGATGTTTACAGGCTTTTATTTTGGTCGAGGTGAGTGGATTCGAGCCATTTAGTATTGATTTTAATTTATTTATTTTCTGCGAGTTAAGCAATTAGATTTCTTCTTATCGCAAAAATATCGCAAATTTTCAGCTTCAATCTTACCTCATATTTGCCAATTCGCGAAGCCTTACCCGCGCTTTCTTTGAATCCCTTTTCTCTCGGTCTGCGTTGCGTATCCGTTTGAGTATATCTCTCATATCTCGGGCATTGAAATCACCCTTTTCCACCCTGTCAATAAGAATATCCACATCGGCAAGTAGTTGGTTGCGTTCCGCCAGAAGTTCGTCATCGGCTCGAATCAGTTCTTCGGTCGATAATGTCCTGTCTGCGCCCAACGCCTTGCGTTTACGCGAGATTTTGCCCAATCGGGTATTTACGGCTTCAATGAGGTTGTACTGCATATCGGCTGTGTTCCACGCCGATTTTACCGCATTTTTCGCCGTATGCGCCAAATACGGAGCAATCGTTTTCCCGCCGAAGAGAATCGTGTTGCTTCCCGTGTAGCGGATAAAGTTGCGGATTGCAAATTCGGGGGTCTTGGTGATTGCCTGCGTCATAATGTTTTTTGGAGCTGTCAACAGCTTCCACATAACATTCACTTTTTGCGCGGCAGTCTCGGTGTCGATTGTCTTTTCCAAGAACTCCAACGCCTGCGCCATTTCCGCGCGGCTTTTGTCGTCCCAGCCGCCGAACATTTCAATGTCGTGGAGAACGTTTACAACCTCAGCGCGAACGTCTTCAACGTCTTCGCGGATTTTCCCTTTCTCGGCGTCCTGCACAAAGTTTTCGTCGATGTTTTCAAGCTTTTCGACGGCTTCGCGGCGGACATCTTCGAGAGCCTCCGCGTCCATTTCAACATACCTTGAAATGTTGTAGATTCTCTGCTGGACAAGCCCCGTCATAGAACGCTTGTCGTCGCGCTGCATTCGCGACGGCTTCTTGCCTCTACGCTTCAAAATCGCGTCAAGCTTCTCAGTCATCAACTTCTTCGAATCCCGGACGCCTCGCTTGAAAATGCGCAGGGCTATGTTTTCGGCTCGCAGGGTGAAGTTGTCTATCTTCTGCCCGACGCGCTCGCCGTCCTTTACGGTAATCACGGCGTGCTTGACGTTTTTAAGCTCCTCAATCTTTTTGCCTATGTCTTCGCGCTCCTTGCCGTAGACAAGTTCTTTCATCGCGTCGGTGAGCACGTTTACAAGCGTCTTTCGGTATTTTTCGTCAAGCGTCTTCTGGTCGCCGTCGGAATCGCGAACACGCTTTACAACCTCCCTGCGGATTGCCCCTATTACGTCGCGAATCTTCGACGGCGCAAGCGGCGTTTTCTTGCCCGAAAGTTCTTCGTCGCCTTCAAACGCCCCGCCCGATTCTTCAAGCTCCTCTTCGGCTTCCTCGCCCGCCGTTTTGCTTTCGTCGGCAGAAACGCGTTCTGGCTCGGCTTCCTGCGCTTTCAAAATGGCGTCAACCAAATCAACGTCAAAGTCTGCCGTTTCGTAGCCCTTTACTTTGTTGAGCTCTTTGTTTCTGAGGTCTTTGAGATACTGCATTAAACGCTGCTTCGCAAAGCCGTATTCCTCGCCGCCTTTGCTGAATGCTCGATACGCGTTTTCTACAAATTCGTCCTGCCAATATAAGTTCGATTCCGCCTTGCGTATGGCAATGTCCAAATCTTTTGAAAACTGCTTCTGCGTGGCTTTCGTCTTCTCGGCAATGCGCTGGGCGCGTTCAACGGCATAGTTCTGCTTCGAGCCGTCGAATTGCTCCGTAGGCAACAACTTTTCAACCTTTGCCCGCGTAATCCCGCGTCCGTTGAGAATTTCCCGCGCAAGCACAATCGAAGCCCATATTACGGGATTTTCCGTGCGCTCCTGCCTCAATAAAAACCTCAACCGCGAATTTTTTTCTTGATTTTCGGGCGCATTTTCCGATTCTTGAAAATCGGAAGAAGTTGAAAGCGTCTCGGACGTGTTAGAGGAGGCATTCGCATTGCTCGTCAACTTCTTCCTTTTTTGTATATACATTGTCGAAAGCGCGAGCAACTTTTTGCCGACACGCATTTCCTCGAAGACCAAGACGTTGTTTCCGCCGATTGATTTTTCAAAACGGATTGTATCCCTTCCGATGTTTGACTTTCCGACATATTCAACATCGTCATAGTCGGATACAATAGTCGGGAATTTCCGAATATCCTCAATCGTTACGGGAATTTGCCCGCGTTGAAGCTCCTTTTTCGAGCCGTGTTTTTTGAGAATGTGCAGTATCGAATAGTTGTCTATCGAATGCGAATATCCCTTTAAATTCAACCCCGTCTTTTTTAGAAGAAAATCCGCCTCCTCATCGGACACTTTTCTCAATACTTCTATGTGCTGGTTCTTTTTGTCCGAAACCGAATCTATGATTTTCTCAACCTTTGCGAAAATGTCAGAAATATCCGTATCGTCTTTCCACCTCATATCTGGGTTGCCAGAATCAAACCTTTTCGAAAGCGGAATGAGCTGTCCGTTGTCGTCGAACGTGAACGGGTCTTGAAGCTTCACCGCCGCGCCGCCCTCGAAAGACACATAACACTTGCCGTCCTGCCTGCCGTCGTAGGCTATTCCTTGAAATCCGCATTTCAATAAAAGCTTGGATTTTTCAGCTTCGCTAAAACCGATTTTTCCCAACCAGTCTAAAAGCGATGAAGTATCGCCAACTTCATAATTGAAGTCTTCCTCTGTCTCATTGCAAATGTTGTCGATTTCCGCTTCCGATTTGCCTTTGTTGTTTTCCTCGATTTTTTCGCGAACGGCGTCCCAAAAGTCGAGATTTTCCCTAACGGCATACTGAAAGAAATCTACGTCAAAAGAAGTTCTTCCCTCTTCAATGGCTAAACGATTTTCATACAAGAGGCGTTCGGGCTTCAAGTTCGTGAACCATTCGAAGAGTTTGCCGTCGGAAATCCTGTATTCGTAGTCCGAAATGGACAACCCGTTTTCTTCCAATATGGAAAGAAGTTTATCAATGGCGGATAACGCCTTTTTGTCGTTTGCGATTTGCTGTTTTGCGTTGTCGATTTCCTCCTGCGCCAATTTTTTCCCGAAGTCGTTTTCGGTTTTTGCCAAAGCGTTCTCCGAGCTTTTCAAACGCTCTTCCTGTTTTTTGATTCGTTCGTTTACAATCCGCTTGGCATCATCAATACCCAAAGAATTCAAAGTTCGGACAAGCCCCTCTACGGGGTAGCCGTCGAAATTTTCGCGGGTAATTCCCAATTCTTTAAGAGTCCTGCCGCCTATCGTGCGAAAATCCTGCTTCGGCGCATTTTTCTGATACGCCTCGGCAGTTGCCTTGTTCTTCGCCATGTAAAGCCCCATACCGTGAGCCTGCGCACCCTCGCCATTTTTCGCTTCCGAAGCGTCGGCTTTTGCAACGTTGAACCCGTCCGCCCCCGTGCCGTGGTATACCTTCACGTCATAGCCTTTGCTTTCGGCATAGTCTGCAACCAACTTCGCGGCCTCCTCATAGGCTTTCTCCGAGATTTTCCCGCGGGCTAAATCGTGGAATTTCTTATTGACATTTCTTATTTCGTCGATGAACTCTTTAACAGAATCCGACCTCTGGATTGCCGCACTTGAATTTGGATTTTCCTCTTTCTTCGACAACCCGCTTAGGTCGGATTCTCCGTTTACGTCGATTCCCTCGATTGAGTAAATTCTGTTGCCCGTCTTTTCGTCGAACTCTTTTACGGTCAACTTTACCGCATAAATTTTCCCGTCCATCAACAAGGGCGCATAGTGCCTGTGCACCGCCTTTAATTCGGGGCTTCCATTTTTCGGGGGTTCGCTTTCCAAGCGGCGTGAAAGCGTAAACAACCTGTCTATGTTTGCAACTGCAAGAGCATAAAGCCTGTTGTTGTTCGTCTTGCCGCGAGAGTTGCCGCTGTTGATTTTGTCGAGACAGTTTCTGCTTATTGTAGCCGATACAATTTTGCCTTCCTGTTCTACATAGCTGTGAATCGGTTTGTTTAACAGATTTTTCCGCACAAAATCGACCGCTTCGTCGATGTCGTAAATCCTTTCCTTAGGCGTTGCGCGTTCGATAATCTTTCGTTCGGGTGTCCGCTCACTGTGGAAATCGTTCATAAAGTCGTCGATTTCCCTCTGTAAGTCATCTGCGGAAACTTCGCCACTCTTGTAGCGTTCGTAAAGCTCACGGTGTTTCCTGTCGATTTTTTCGGCGTCGGAATCCTCGCGAATGCTCCATCGAATGTCGGGATTGTCCGAGAACGTGCCCACATTGTCCGTCGCCGATTTTATCTGATTGGGTTTTAGCGCGACATAAACCCCAGAATCGTTTCCGTAGTTTTCCGAAATATATCCGTCAATTCCGAAAACGTCCGCCGCTGCTTCGCGGGCGTCGTTGTAAAAATCCTCCGCATTGTAGTCTTCCGCTTTCAGAAAACTGTCGGCACTTAAAACATAGTCTAAAATGCTTTCAATCGTGTTTGTTTCCTTCGGCAAACCGTCAAGCAAATACGGGTCGATTTCGTTGTAGAAATCCCACCCCTTAGCCTCCATTGCATTTTTCCATTCACCGAGCGCGTTTCTTATCCGAGCCGCGTTTTCGGCGTCGAAGTTTTCAACGTCAACATCGCCGTCTTCGAGTTCTTCGGTGGAAATCAAAGAGAGTCTGTCATACGCATATTTCGGATTTCTCAAATTGAGGAAACACGCAACAGGCTCGCCGAATCCGCTTGCAAGCGTTTTGTCCTTTGTGAAATAGAATCCGAACCCCTCCGAAGAATTTTTTATAAGCGAACTCTTGAAAACCGCCTCTCCCGCTTTTTCGGCAAGCGGTTTCCAATCCGTTCCGTGATAAACCACAAGCGGCTCGCCGTTCTCGTCCACAACTTTTGAAACATTTCCCTTGACTTCGCGAAGCTTTTTTACGAAATTATTTACAGAATCCGAGTAATCGGCTGGAATCGAGTTCTCTTTTGAACCACGCGACTGCCCTCTATACTCGGATTCTTTCGTTATATCGAGCCCCTCAATGGAATACAGTCTGTTTCCGTTGTTGCCGCTAAGCTCTTTGACCGTGATTTTTACGGCATACAATCCGTCCATATACAGAGGCGCATAGAACTTCAAATACCGCTTGATATTGGTATTTCCGTCTCTCGGCGGTTCAGTTTCGAGCAGTTCGGAATTTCCGAACAACTTTCCAATATTGGCAAAAGCAAGAGCGTGAAGCCTGTTGTTGGCGGTCTTTCCGCGAGCCAACCCGCTATTCATTTTATCGATACCCTCTCTGCCGAGCGTTGCGCCGTATCCGTCTTTACTGGTAAAACTGCCGCCCTGTAAATTTTTGCGGGCAAACTTATAAGCTTCGTCTATGTCGAAGATTTCGTTTTCGGGATACGCTTCAGCCAAGCTTTCCCAGTCTCCAAACCACCTCTTGAAATTCGGCGTCCGCACTGCCAGCCACTGTTCTTCGGTGAGTCTGCTCGGCTTTCCATTCGGGGCACAATGATAGCCTTTCTTCATCGTTCCGTCGGGATTCGTCCACTTGACCTTTACCTCGGCTTTCTGCCTCTGCGCCTCGGCAATTCCGGCAGCCGTGGGTTCGCCCGTGTCGCGCCAAGAGACATTCGGCTCTTCGATGAGCGAAGTCGAATACTTCTGATACGCCGCACGAAGCTCGTCTATCTTGCTCGGATTTTCCATTTCCACAGCCTCGTTTAGCAAATCCCCCGTGCTGTGTGCCCGAAAAGTAGGACACACAGCAGTTTCATTCTCCGGCGGTAGTACCGCTACATGAGACAATAGACTCATACCTCTGTGGAATTTCGTAAATTGGGAACAATCTTGAATACGGATGTTACACCTCTACTCTCTCCGGAAATAGTCCATACAGACGAATATGCCATAAAACCCGCGGATTTGTTTTGAAGCTTGGTATTTCACTCCAATGTGGAGAACTTGATGTGGTTGGATCCCAATAAGCTTGAATTTACCGCCACCTTCGGCGGGAGAAAACAAAGATGCAGAAGTATGCCTGTATACACGCGATATTTGCCTATCTACCTGTATTCTGGGGAAGAGCCTCAACGAGGTGAATGCCAAATTGGGCGAATGGCTGAGCATTCTACACAGGTTGTTGGAGACCACTGCCCAATACCATTATTCCATTTCGCCCGACTTGGAGATGACGAAGAACTTTGCGACACTCTCAATCGGTGCCCATATTCCGGGTAAGAAAATACAAATGGAAGACCTTCTTTATTACACAAAACAGTTAATTCTGGTCGGGGATAAGTTGGAGGAAACGTTCACCCACGGGCTGGATTCGAACTAAAAGATACGCTAAGCCTTGACTAAGAAGCGCCATGTTGTAGCGTTATACATATGGCGCTTCGTGTTTTTTACGGTACTGATACAAAGGGAAGTCAGGAATATTTCTTTGGCCATAATAACTACATATCGTTTTTTCATTGTTATCATTAAAAAACATCGTATAGTATTCTTCAAGCTTTTTTAAGAAATATATTTGTTTTTTTTCCATTTTCTTGTTGCTTTTTTTACATCGTATGAGAACATAAGGGTGAGGTGAATTTATATGAAAATTCTTCAGATTTCAATAACGTCATTTTCTGAAAGTGGAAGGGGGTCGTTATATTCCGATTTAGCATATGCTTTGAATCAAGCAGGTCATTCTGTTACAGTGATTTCGTTAGATGCTAAAGTGGAACGTACCACCGATTCGTATAATCCGTACAGAATAATTCGTGTTAAGTCGAAACAGATTTTCAATACGAGCAGCATAAAAAAGGCTTTTTCGTTTTTATTTCTTCCGAAAATTTTAAAAAACGCTATGAAAGAATACCTAACAAACGAAAGTTTTGATTTGGTATTGTTTGAAGCGCCTCCTGTAACTTTGTATCCAGCAATTAGATATGCAATGAAGAAGTTTGGTGCAGAATCTATGTTGATGCAAAAAGATATATTTCCACAAAACGCAGTAGATTTAAAATTTTTCTCTAAATGGAGCTTCCCTTACTTGATGTTTCGTTTTATGGAAAAACAGATGTTAAAAACTGCAACATATATAGGTTGCATGTCGCAAGGAAACATTGAATTCATCTTAAAGCATAATACTTTTTTACCCAAACACAAGGTTGTATATTTCCCAAATACGCAAGATGCTACTATTTTGCCACTTAAAGATAGGGTGGATTTTGAGAAAAAATATGGAATACCTCAAGATGCGTGTGTTTTTATATTTTCAGGTAATATGGGGAAACCCCAAAATTTGCCTTTTATACAAAATGCAGTTTTAAAGTTTAAAGACAATAAAAAAGCATACTTTGTTTTTATTGGCTCTGGTTCTGAAGCTAAAAAAATTAAGAATTTTATATCTGAAAACAACATAACAAATGCGCGTTTTTTTGAGCGTTTACCCCGAGAAGAATACGAAAAATTTGCGGCAAATTGTGATGTTGGAATAGTATCGTTAGATCCACGATTTACGATACCCAATTACCCGTCTAAGACATTGTCGTATATGAATTTAGCGCAACCAATATTGGCTGCTACCGATTTAAACACAGATTACCGTCTTTTGATAGAAACTCAGGCTAAATGTGGCGTGTGGTCGAATTCTGCCGATAATGAAGCGTTTTTCAAAAATATACAATATATGATTGATAATCAGCAAGAACGCGTACAAATGGGAGAAAATGGACGGAATTATTTGATAAAGTATTTTTCAACAAAGACATCTGTTGAAATATTAGAAAATTTGTTTGCTTCAAAATAAAAAATAAGGATAAATGGTACTATGTTTAAGAACAAAACATTGTTGATTACCGGTGGAACTGGTTCGTTTGGAAATGCCGTTTTGGAACGCTTTTTAAATACCGATATAGGAGAAATTCGTATATTCTCGCGTGATGAAAAAAAACAAGATGATATGCGTAAATTTTATAATAATCATAAAATTAAATTTTATATCGGCGATGTTCGCGATGCAAATAGTATAGTAAATGCTATTCATGGTGTCGATTTCGTTTTTCATGCGGCTGCACTCAAACAAGTTCCTTCTTGCGAGTTTTTTCCAATGGAAGCTGTTAAAACGAATGTAATTGGTACTGATAACGTTTTAAATGCAGCGATAGCTGAAGGTGTTAAAAAAGTAATATGTCTTTCAACCGATAAAGCAGCATATCCAGTCAATGCTATGGGAACATCTAAGGCAATGATGGAAAAAGTATTTGTAGCCAAGTCTCGCAACACTAAAGAAACTTTAATTTGTGGTACGCGATATGGTAATGTTATGTGTTCTCGAGGTTCTGTTATTCCTTTGTTTATTGATCAGATAAAAGCAGGAAAGCCTTTAACGATAACAGAACCTTCAATGACTCGTTTTATAATGAGCTTGGAAGAGGCAGTAGAGCTTGTTGTATTTGCTTTCCAAAATGCAAAATCTGGTGATATTATGGTTCAAAAAGCACCGGCATGTACTATCGAGGTTTTGGCAGAAGCTGTGAAAAGTTTATTTGGGGCGAAGAATGAAATAAAAATAATAGGAGTTCGCCATGGTGAAAAGCTTTACGAAACACTTCTAACTCGAGAAGAATATGTAAAGGCTGAAGATATGGGAGGCTTTTTTAGAATTCCAGCTGATGTTAGAGATCTAAATTACGATAAATATTTTGAAAAAGGCGAGGAGAAATTAGCTTCGTTGGAAGAATATAATTCAAACAATACTACATTGTTAAATGTTGATCAAGTAAAAGAAAAATTACTTACGCTTTCGTATATTAGAGACGAATTGTCAAATTATAAAATGTAAAAATGAAAATACTTGTAACAGGAGCAAAGGGTTTTGTTGGTAAAAACGTTTGCCTTTTTTTGCGTAATGCAGGGTATGACAATATAATAGAATTTGATGTTGATTCGCCTGAATTAACGCTCGATAACGCTGTGCAAGATTGCGATTTTGTATTGCATTTTGCAGGTGTTAATCGTCCTAAAGATGTATCCGAATTTATAGAAGGGAATTTTGGCTTTACTTCTAAACTTCTTAGTAAGTTGAAATTGGCAAATAATAAGGCTCCTGTATTGATAACCTCTTCTATACAAGCCGCTTTAGATAATCCGTATGGGAAAAGTAAAAAAGCTGCTGAGGATTATATGTTTGCGTATGCAAAAGAAACTGGGGTTGAAGTATTAGTGTATCGTCTTCCAAATGTGTTTGGTAAGTGGTGTCGAGCAAATTATAACAGTGCTGTTGCAACTTTTTGTAATAATATTGCAAACGATTTGCCCATTACCGTAAACGAACCATCGGTGGAGATGACTTTAGTGTACATAGACGATATTGCCGAAGAAATTCTTCGAGCATTAAAAGGCCAGCCTACTCGAGGCGATGATAAAGTAATATCATCAAATTTTTGTATGGTACCAATCACTCACAAGATTAGGTTGGGGGAAATTGTCGATATGTTGTATTCTTTTAGAGATTCTCGCAAAGATTTACAAGTTCCTTTAATGAATGTTGGTAGTTTTGAGGCAAAACTTTATAGTACATATCTAAGTTATCTTCCCCAAGATAAGTTTTCGTATGAATTAAAGATGAATGTTGATGAACGAGGATCATTTACAGAGTTTTTGCGAACGATCGATCGAGGCCAAGTTTCAATAAATGTTACGAAGCCAAATGTCGTAAAAGGAAATCATTGGCATCATTCAAAAAATGAAAAGTTTTTAGTGGTAAAAGGTAAGGCCGTAATACGTTTTAGAAAAGTCGGTGAAAGTAAGGTTATAGAATACAACGTAAGTGGCGATAAACTTGAAGTTGTTGATATTCCTACTGGATATACACATAATATAGAAAATATAGGTACAGAAGATTTGGTAACGGTAATGTGGGCAAATGAGGCGTTCAATCCCGAAAAACCCGATACATATTTTGAGAAAGTTTAGATTATGGAAAAATTAAAAGTTATGACAGTTGTGGGTACTCGCCCAGAAATTATTCGACTTTCAGCATGTATAAAAGCATGCGATAAATATTTTAACCATATTTTAGTTCATACTGGACAAAATTGGGATTATACGCTTAATCAAATTTTCTTTGAAGATTTAGGTTTGCGCGCCCCAGATAAATATTTAGATTCAGTTGGGAAAACGCTTGGTGAGACAATGGGGAATATTATATCGAAGTCGTATGATGTAATGTTGGAAGAAAAGCCCGACGCTTTATTGATTTTAGGTGATACAAATTCCGCATTGGCAGCAATTTCTGCAAAACGTTTGAAAATTCCGATTTTCCATATGGAAGCAGGAAATAGGTGTTTTGACCAAAATGTGCCAGAGGAAATAAATCGTAAAATAGTAGATCATATTTCAGATATAAATCTTCCATATACAGAACATTCGCGAAGATATTTGTTAAGCGAAGGCGTTCGTAAGGAGCATATTTTTGTTACGGGGTCGCCTATGTTAGAAGTGCTGCGCGAACATATGGATAAGATTGATGCAAGCAATGTTCTTGAAGATTTGAAACTTGAAAAAGGAAAATATATATTATTGTCGGCTCATCGCGAGGAGAATATAGATAACGAGAAGAATTTTATGTCGTTGATGAACGCTATAAACAATATAGCTGAGCGTTATAATATGCCCGTTATATATTCTACGCATCCTCGTAGCAAAAAGTTTATAGAAGCGCGCAATTTTAAATTTCATCCGTTGGTAAAATCATTAAAACCATTTGGATTTTTAGATTATAATAAATTGCAAAAGAATAGTTTCTGTGTGCTTAGTGATAGTGGAACGTTGTCGGAAGAAAGTGCAATGTTAGGATTTGTCGGAATATTGTTGCGAACATCGACAGAGCGTCCAGAAGTTTTAGATAAGGGTACTGTGGTTGTTGGTGGAATAACAGGAAACGATGTGGAACAAGCCATAGAATTGGCAGTATCAATGCGTGAGAATGCTGAAAAGACATATCTTGCTACAGATTATCAAGATGATAATGTGTCGGTAAAAGTTGTAAAAATAATTCAAAGCTATACAAAAATAATAAATCGTTTTGTATGGATGAAATAGTAAGTTATAAGAATATGTTTTTTATATAACGTAAATGTAGGCTCTCCGGCGCATCCAATGAGTTGGGTTAGTATGTCTTCAGTGGGTTTATCCGCGTGAAAGAATGAGGGATATGGCAAAATCGAAAGCCTTGCCCGAGAAGAAAATCGCGCGCTCAATCACACCCGGAAATCCGCATTTGGAATGGGCAAAAGACTGCATAGCCGGAACTCTTCCGCCCGGAAATTTCGATTACGCCTCGCCGTTTACGGAAATGTGCCTGCTTAGCATGATTTCAATCAGTTTCCCGAACCAAAAGCTTGCGTACGATTCGAAGAACTTGAAATTTACAAACTGCGCCGAGGTCAACGACCAAATCAGAAGCCTCTACAATTACAAGCAGGAGTTCCTGCCCTCTAAAGCTTTCTGGGCTTAATTCAAATATTAATAATAAAAAGCAAAAGCTTCGCATATCCTTGCGGAGCTTTTTTTGTGTCTTTATCGCACATTGCGCGAAAGCCTTTGGAAACGATAAAAATAGTTTCAAAGCCGAATATGTCGCAGTACGGTATTTAAAATATTCTTGTCATCGTTAAGCAATAATTTGTCAATTATTCTATATAGAGTTGACGTTAGATTTATTCTATATAGAGTTGACATTAGATTTTCACATTATTAGCATTGTCGCCAATTAAAAACGACTGTGTTAAAAACGCCAAAACAAACCTTTCAATAGGAACTTATATGCATAAAAACATAATTACATGCTCAATTATATTGTTTAGCGCGGCTAATTTTACGTTTGCGGATACTTTTCTTTGGCAGGGGAACAACCGGAATTCGGTAAATACCCCCGCAGCGTGGCTTAACGAAACCACGGGAGCAATCGCCGCCGTTCAACCGTCGGCAACGGATACGGTAAAGATGGATTTTCAAAATTCGACGACCGAAAGCGGCGCGCCCTATGCCCGTCAGATTATAACTTTTTTAGGTTCGGATATTGCTTGGGGCGATACAACTTTTAAAAATATCAACACTAATCTGCCCTCTACCGATATACTCGACAAGTTCATTTCGCAGGGAACCGGCAGAAATATTTCAATGAGGTCTCTCGCTTACGAAAACGGCGAAAACCCCAACTATTTGTGGCTTGGCGGCGGAGATTCTGCAACGCCCGCAAACATCTCGATTCAAAATTCCGTTCAAATGGGTTCGGTTTCCGACACTTCCGCAATGAAAGGCGTTCTTGTTTTAGGCGGGAACAGCAACGTGGGCGCTGGAAGCAGCGGCGGTGCAATCGGCCCCTGCCAAAAAGTAGAGATAGGCGGAAACACCGTTCTCTACGGGAATTCCACGCTCGGTTTCAACACGAATCTTTCGGGGACGTCGTCCGCTCCTTCCGTTTCAATAGGCGGTGTAATCAAAATGAACGCTTTAAACGGAATGTCGCCCACGCTTTGGCTTACGAGAATCGTACATATTCGGGAACAAGTGGCGTAAACACATACGTCAAAGGGCGTGGAATAGACGGCTCGGGTGCGGTAAAGAACAATCTGACTTCGGGCTTTGCAGATTTCAATACGATACTCGAACTTGCGACGCAAGCCGGCGACAACTTCAAATTCGACGGCACGATGAACCTAGGCGCGACTTCTTCCAATAAATTGAGCGTTGTAAAGAGCGGCGAGGGAAAACAAATTCTCGTATTGCGCAATGAAGACGTCGCTTTAACCGCCTCCTCGGTTTCGGTTGAAGCCGGAAACTTAGAGCTGTTCAACGGCGGTTCGGCGTTTCAGTCGCTCGCTTTAAATTCGGGAAAGTTCGGAGCGGCAAGCGCGGATGGGAGAACGGGGGGAATTGCCAAATTCTCGACCGGCACTTTTGACGGCGGTATTCTGTCCGTAGATATTTTTAGCGCAAGTTCCTGCGATGTTGTCGCTTTTTCAGATTCTTTAAATGTCGCCGCAATAACGACTGTCGAATTGGAGTTGGAGAATTTTACCGGAAACGGCGGCATATATGAATATTCGATAATCGAAACTCCGACAATAACCGGAATAGATCCCGCAAATATCGACGATTATTTTACCGCGGTTGATTCGCACGGGAACGCAATAGAATCGGCGTCGTTTTCATATGCAGATTCCAAAATATATCTCACTGTTAATATTCCCGAGCCTTCAATCTACGCAGTGACCTTCTCTGTGCTCGCGCTCGGCTTTGCCGTTTGGCGTAAACGCAAATAGTTGGCGTTTTGTCGAGCATCTGGTCGGCGACTATGCGCTTTAAACGCACGTTCTCGCGTTCAAGCTCTCGAAGCCTTTGTATGCTCTTTGAGTCCATTCCGCCGTATTTTGCCTTCCAGCGGTAATACGACTAATCGTTGACCCCATACTTGCGTAGCGTATCCGAAACGTTGTTCGACACCTCCGGCTCCTTGAGTATTTGCGTGATTTGCTCTTCCGTGTATTTTTTGCGTCTATTGCCCATTTGATTTGCCTTCCTATTTTGCAAATCAATTTACCCCTTGCAAGTCTGTCCTACTTTTCGGGCACACAGCACCAAATTTCAGCTTAAAACTGCAATTTTTTGAGTGTTTTTGTCCCATTTTGTCCCAAGAATTTAAATGACTGTAAACCCAGTAAAATAGCGGGCTATAAAGATTTTAGTATTTTAAAAGCAAAAAGCCCTGAAGAAATCAGGGCTTTGGAGAAAAGAATTATTAGTTGTTTTTATTAGAAGCGTTATTACTTTCTTCGACTTGAAGTTTCAAGAAGACTTTACCTTCTTCGCCAACTGGAGCTGTTGCTTTGTAAATCTTGAACTTGCCATCCGACGATGTTTCGCCCGTGGCTTTTGCAGTTGTTTCTGTCCAGTTGATGAGGTCAACCGACTTCAACGCTTTGACATTCACAACGCCCTCTGCGTCTACGCTGACTGGGAATTGCAAACTTACACCAGTTGCGTCTGACGTATGCTTGAAGGAAGCATTAGCGTCATACGATGTAGCCTTCGACGCATCCAACCCAAATGCAAACTTTTCAAGATTTGTTATGCCGTCATTGTGCGGTGTTGCATTTGGAAGTACGTTGTCGCCTGTCAAACCTGTATTATTTGCCCATTTATTGTATGGTGATTTTGATTCAATTGTATTTTCAATATAAACGTCTTTACCTTCCTTGAAAATATATTTGCTATTATCATTCCAAACTAGGCAACGATACGAATTTAATATTATATCTTTATAGGAAACATATACTGACAATTCGTTTGAGTTTGAATTTGCAATCACATTCCAAGTTTCACCAAAGTCGTCTGATACACTCCATTCGTATTGTGGATTATATCCGCTCACTTCAGTTGTGAACTTTACTGTTGAATACAATTCTGCTTCTTCGGCGCGACCACGGTCGCGAAAATGCCGACGAAAGCCAAGTGTGTTTCAATTCACGCGCCCGCGTGGGGCGCGACGCACGCTTTTTGCGATTTTGCCGCAGGCGGAGACGTTTCAATTCCCGCGCCCGCGTGGGGCGCGACGTTTAATCGGGCGGCAGTCGATTCCCGCCGATTTGTTTCAATTCACGCGCCCGCGTGGGGCGCGACAAAAGTTAATCTAGCTGCCAAAGGAATCAAAAAATGTTTCAATTCACGCGCCCGCGTGGGGCGCGACAGCCAAAAAAAACTTGCTTTAAATCATTGATGTTGTTTCAATTCACGCGCCCGCGTGGGGCGCGACTGGCGCATTGGAGACCGCGCGGGAGTGTTTGACTGGTTTCAATTCACGCGCCCGCGTGGGGCGCGACGACATTCTTTTGTCTAAAAATTCATTCAGACCAGGTTTCAATTCACGCGCCCGCGTGGGGCGCGACGCGCAGTCGCCCTCGCACTCCCTCCAATTCAACGGTTTCAATTCACGCGCCCGCGTGGGGCGCGACGTAGAACTCGATTTGCCCGACGGCAAGCTTAAAGAGTTTCAATTCACGCGCCCGCGTGGGGCGCGACGCGTGGAATTTGTCCGAAGCAAGCCGAAAATCTCGTTTCAATTCACGCGCCCGCGTGGGGCGCGACTGATGTTGGAAATATTAGTTTTTGATGATAACGAAGTTTCAATTCACGCGCCCGCGTGGGGCGCGACATTGACGCAAAACTTCGGGCGGACGCGCAGGCGCGTTTCAATTCACGCGCCCGCGTGGGGCGCGACATCGTATTTTCTTCCCCAAAAGTCAAGAGTTTTTTTGTTTCAATTCACGCGCCCGCGTGGGGCGCGACTACGCGCCGAAGTCTCAAAAGTGCGCCGAGCTCGTTTCAATTCACGCGCCCGCGTGGGGCGCGACCGCTTGATTATGTAGCCTATACTTGCACACTTTTTTGTTTCAATTCACGCGCCCGCGTGGGGCGCGACTCGACGACATGTGGCGTTTCAGTCAATGTGTAGTGTTTCAATTCACGCGCCCGCGTGGGGCGCGACGACCTTGAAATATCTTTGTCGAATTTCATCGAAGTTTCAATTCACGCGCCCGCGTGGGGCGCGACTCCCATATTCTTTCCTCAAAGTCAAGAGTTTTTTTGTTTCAATTCACGCGCCCGCGTGGGGCGCGACCTGGCAGGAATCAAAACAATGAATATCAAAATATGTTTCAATTCACGCGCCCGCGTGGGGCGCGACCGTATATTCTTTTTCTAAAGTCAAGAGTTTTTTTGTTTCAATTCACGCGCCCGCGTGGGGCGCGACAAAAATAGAAAGGATTAAAAAATGGAAATTGTAGGTTTCAATTCACGCGCCCGCGTGGGGCGCGACGATAATCGACAAACGCGCGCACGCGCGCCGCCGCCTGTTTCAATTCACGCGCCCGCGTGGGGCGCGACTCGTATTTTCTTTTCTAAAAGTCAATACTTTTTTTGTTTCAATTCACGCGCCCGCGTGGGGCGCGACCGCAAAAGGAGGCGGTCAATGAGTAGCAACCTTGTTTCAATTCACGCGCCCGCGTGGGGCGCGACGAAATACAGGCGCGCGAAACGCACAACTACGCCGTTTCAATTCACGCGCCCGCGTGGGGCGCGACACAGGACTCGACAAAATCGACGTTGTCGTCGGAGGTTTCAATTCACGCGCCCGCGTGGGGCGCGACAAGCTCGCGTCTTTTTTTTAAACGTCCAATTCGGGTTTCAATTCACGCGCCCGCGTGGGGCGCGACGAAAAGCCCATCAATGAGC
>JAEXGH010000016.1 GCA_023450935.1 Verrucomicrobiota bacterium
AGTCCTCCTTGTTGAACGCGGGCGAAACCGTGTAGTTTTCGGTGTGCAGAATATGTGCGCCGATTTGGTATCCCAAATCCTTTCCGAATTTTGTAAGCTCGCGGCATTTGGCATTCCCGCCGAGTTCGGGTTCGGCAACACCGTAAATCGGGCAGCGTCCGTTGGAACGCCAGTTCCAGTTGGTTAAAATGATGTCGCCCTTTTCGATTCCCGCGTCCTTCATTTTCTTGAGGAGAACTTTCATCTCGTCGAAAGTGTGGTATTTTTGGATATTGGGCGCGTCTACGTCTTTCCAGTGGTAGCCGCGGTTGAGCTTTGTTTCGCTGCGGCGCATAAAAGACGCCATTCTGATTTTGAAAAACGGGGCTTCCGCCGTGTATTGCAATTTTGGGTTTCCCTTCACCCTTTCGCGCAGGGGAACGACCTCGCCGCGCTCGAGCTGATACTTGCGGTAGGCTTTGCCCATTGAAGAATAGTTCGCCTTTTTGCCCTTGAAATAGGTGTAGTCAATCACGATGTCTTCGTATGGCGGCATTCCGATTGCGTTGATGTAAAAGGCGGGGAAGACTGTGTAAACACCGTTTTCGACCCTGATTTCCGTCGAAAACTCATACTTGAGGGTTTTCATAATCGCCACAAAAGCCTCGTCGCCCTTTTTAAATCCGTAAAGAGGCATTCTGTTGCACTTAAGCGAAAATGAACCGTTGTCGAAGCGGAAAGTTCCCAGCCCTCCGTATGACAAAACCCAGTAGCCATCGTCGCCTTTCGCCGCGACGGAATCGGGATTTATGACATCAAGACGCTTTATAGCCGACCAGCGCGCGCCCAATTTATTGAACGGAATGACAAGCCTGCGCGTGTCTTCGCCCGTCTTCTGAAGCTTCGCCTCATAAGACGTAGTTTTACCCCCTTCCAAATTAAGCACAATCTTTACCGAATCTGTAATGGCAAATACATTTGCACTTCCCAAGAAAACGCAAAGAATAAGCCCCAACCATATAATTATCTTTTTCATAGGAATTCGATTTCTACGAAAAAGACCGAACAAAATCAATACAAAACTTTACTGTTTTATATGGCCGCTATGCTATGCCGCATAACTTCGGCGGCTCGGGCGAGGTCGTCGGCCGTGTGGGCGGTGCTCATAAAGGCTATTTCGAACGGCGACGGGGCAATATACACGCCGCCCTCCAGACAGCCGAAGAAGAATTTTTTATATGCTTCTTTGTCCGACCTCATCACGGCGTCGAGATTGACAATCGGCTCTTCGTTGAAGAAGAACGAGAACAGCGAAGCCGCCAGCGGCACTTGCAGCGCAATGCCCTTTTTCTCCGCGGCTTCAAGCACAGCCGAAGCTATGAACTTCGACTTCCGCTCAAGCTCCGCATACGGATTTTGGCTTTTCACAAGCCGCAACGCCGCAGCACCCGCCGCCATTGCAAGGGGATTGCCGCTGAGTGTTCCCGCCTGATACACCGGACCGAGCGGGGCGAGGTATTCCATAATTTCGCGCTTTCCGCAGAATGCGCCCACAGGCAGACCGCCGCCGATGATTTTACCGAGCGCGCACAGGTCGGGCAAAACGTTTTCGCGCGCCTGCGCGCCGCCCGCCGCCACGCGGAAGCCCGTTATAACTTCGTCGAAAACCAGCAGCGAGCCGTATTTTGTGCATGTGTCGCGCAGATGTTTCAGAAAGCCCGCGCAGGGGACTATAAGCCCCGCGTTTGCGGGATACGGTTCAACAATCACACAGGCGATTTTCTCCCCGAACTTTTCGAAACACGCCGTAACGGCGTCGGAATCGTTAAAAGGCAGCACCATCGTAAGCTTGGCGACGTCGCGCGGAATGCCTGCGGAATCCGGGTTGCCGAAGGTGAGCGCGCCGCTGCCCGCTTTTACAAGCAGGCTGTCTGAGTGCCCGTGGTAGCAGCCCGAAAACTTCACCACTATATCGCGGTTTGTCCAGCCTCGGGCAAGACGCACGCACGACATTGTAGCCTCAGTGCCCGAATTTGTCATTCGCACAAGCTCGGCGCATGGAATCATCTCCGTAATGAGCTTCGCCATTTCAAGCTCGCCCTCAGACGGCGTGCCGAACGACGTTCCGTTTTCGAGAGCGCGCGCGACAGCCTCTTTGATTGCGGGATTGTTGTGCCCGAAGAGGGCGGGCCCCCAAGTGCAGACAAAATCGACAAGCGTTTTGCCGTCGCAGGTATTTATGTGCGCGCCGTCCACACTCGATGTGAAAAACGGCGTTCCGCCCACGTTGCCGAACGCGCGCACGGGCGAATTTACCCCGCCCGAAATGTATTTCTTCGATTCTTCGAAAAGTTGTTTTGAATCCATAATTACTCCGTTCCCCTTTTTGCCGACACGGGAATTTTCCTGTCGGCGGCGTATGCAACCGCGCTTACCTTCGGGCCAATAGGATACTGGCTGCGCTTGTATTCTGCGCGGGCTACCTTCCGCGCGATGTCCTCTACAACGGCCCTGTCGAAGCCGCGTTCCACGATTTCGGAAACCGACATAAACTTGTCGATATGCAGTCGCAAAACGGCGTCGAACAAATCGTATGGCGGCAGCGAATCCTCGTCTTTCTGGTCGGGGCGAAGCTCCGCCGACGGCGGTTTGTCGATTGTATTTTGCGGAATGACTTCGCGCGCGGCGGAATCGTTAATCAGGCGCGCAAGTTTGTAGACGTCGGTTTTGTAGACGTCGCAAATGGGCGCGAAGCCGCCGCAGGTGTCGCCGTAAAGCGTGCAGTAGCCGACGGCGCATTCGCTCTTGTTGCCCGTTGTAAGCACCAGCGCGCCGAACTTGTTGGAAATTGCCATAAGCACAAGCCCGCGCGCGCGCGACTGTATGTTCTCCTCCGTAACGTCCCGAGCGCGCCCCGCAAATACGGGCGCGAGCGACGCCTCCGTGGCGGCGACAATTTCGGCGATGCCAACCGTATGGAATTCAATTCCCAAATTGCGCGCCAAAGCGGCGGCGTCGTCTTTGCTGTGCTGGCTCGAAATTTTCGACGGCATTGAAACGCCGACTACGTTTTCGCGCCCCAACGCTTCAACGGCTATCGCCGCTACAACTGCGGAATCAATCCCGCCGCTAAGCCCCAGCAGAACTTTGCGCGCGCCGCATTTTTTGACGAAATCGGCGGTAGCCATAACGAGAGCCCTGCGGATATCGGCAATCCCCGCGAAGTCGAACGCATCGCCATCGAAGCCCGAAAGCTCGTCTGTATCCACTACTTCCGCCGATTCCGCGAATTTGGGCGATGTTTTGCATACGCCTTTTTTGGCGTCTATATAGCAGCTGCCGCCTGCAAAAACCAAATCGTCGTTGCCGCCTACAAGATTGCACCACAAAAGCGGCGCGCCCACGGTTTCGGAAACTTTGTAAAGCAGTTTTCCGCGCCCACGAACGTTGTCGTTTTCGGACGAAAACACGCTTGCGGAAATGTTTACAAGCAGGTCAAGCCCGCCGCCGTTTTGATTTTCGCGCGCCAAAAGCTCGAGCGGCTTTGGGCGGTCGGCATACCTGCGGGCGGTCTCGACGGAATCGACAGTCCAAATATCTTCGCAAATCGTAACACAAATGCGGCGGCCTTTGAAATCGAAGAATCCAAGTTTGTTGCCGGCGTCGAAATTGCGGGGCTCGTCGGCCGCGCCGTAGTTGGGCAGAAGCATTTTGTCCGCCGCGAGTTTCGCCGTTTTGTTTTCGAGCCAATACGCCGAATTTGCGACGCCTACCGCGCCGTCGGTCAAACGCGGACAGCCCACAACCGCCGGAATGGCGATTTCCTCGGCGACTTCCCGCAACTTCAGCTGCGCCGCCTCCACGAATTTTTTGTAGCGCGTCAAATCTTTGAGCGGATACCCCGAAATTGCGCATTCGGGGAAAACCGCAAGCTCCGCGCCCGCTTCGGCGAGCCTTGCGGCGGTATCCAAAATTTTCCGCGCGTTCGTTTCGAAGTCGCCCGCGGCGGTATCGATTTGTCCTATTCCAATTTTCATCTTGCAGAGTATTCGGATTAAAAAACGAAGGCACCGACGCCTCCGCCGATGCCTTTGCCCGAAAGCGTTTTCGGATTACGAATTTTTTTGGCTGTAGTAGAAATCGACCTTTGCCGAAACGTCCTTGTAGGAGGCGTCCGCCGTGTAGATTTCCTTGTATTCGGCGAAAGCCAAATCCTTCTTGCCCATTTTTTCGTATACCGAGGCGAGCTCGTAAATTATCTCCTTTTTGGCGTCGTTCATGATTTTCGACTCCGTTTTCGCCGTCGAAAGCTGCTCTACGGCCAAGTCGAATTTGCCGCCCCTGAAGAACGCCCTGCCCAAGCCGAGCAAAGCCTGCAAACGCACTTTCGGATTGCGCTGGGCAATCTGCAACTGCTTGATTGCCTCGTCCAAAACGCCGTCCTCCAAATAAATCGAGCCGAGCACAAAGCGGTAGTTGAAGTCGTTGGGATAACGTTCCACCATTTCCTTGGCGTTTGCCAAGCGTATGTCGTGTTCGTTTTTCCGCGCCTGCTTGAGCTTTTCGGCGAGTTCCGCGTTGTCGGGGTCGGCATTGAGCTGTTCGCGCAGGTCGGCGATATTCTTTTCGACCTCCAAAACGACCAAGTCGTTTTCGAGCTTTTCGAAAGTGGTATCGCCCGCACCGAGGGGCTGTTTGCGCGCCTGACGAACGTATTCCAACGCCTCGGAATATCGGTTGAGCGCGCGCAGATAACCGCAAATTTCGCGGTAGAGATTGACGTTCTGGACATCGGCGGCGATTTTCTCCCTGAGGTCGGCGACGAATTTTTCGAGCGTCGCCGCGTCGTTGACTGAGCTTGTCTGGCGTTCGCGTTCGAGTTGCGCCTTTGCGTCTTTGACTTTGTCTTTCGCACTGCCTTCCTCTTCCCACTTGCCCTTGTTCATTGTCTTCATTACCGAAGCCGAGCGGGCGAGAGCCTGTGCGTCGCCGTTTGCGCGGTTTTTATCGAGAATTGTCTCGCAAACCTGCATGGCCTCGTCGGGCTGTTTGTTTTTCAAATACGCATTTGCAAGCGCAAGCAAATTCTGTTCGGTGGGGTGGTATTGAACCAAAGCCATATAGCCCGTTGCCGCCACGCCGAAATAGCCGAGCGATTCCGCCGCCGAAATCAACACCTTCACCGCCGAGGGATTGTCGGGGCACTGGTTCAAAAGCGATTCCGCCTGCGCTATAGCCTCCAACGCCCTGCCCGATTTTATCATGGACGCCGCCTTAAGCGAAAGCCCCAACGACTTCACCGCCGCCATTATCTTCGCTACTGGATTGCCCTTCCCGTATTTTCTGTATTGCGCCTGTCGCAAAAGCCTGCGGACTTCCACACAATTCGGATACTTGCCCAAAACAGTATTGCAAATGTCGATTACGTATTCGGGATTCTTTACAATGGATTTTTCCGCATTCTCAATTTGGCGGACAAAACGCGGGTCGAGTTCCGCCATCGGAATTTCCCGCTGTTGCTGTATTTCTTGTGTTGCCATAAATAAATATAAGTTGAAAACTAGACTTATCCTAACACAAAACGCTTCTACTGCAAGTCAATTCCTACGGCTTTTTCCAAAAGAGCCATACACTCGGCGTTTTTGGCGGGGTCTTTACCCTCCACCAAGAGCCTGATTTTCTTTTCCGTCCCCGAATAGCGCACAAGCAGACGTCCCTGCGCGCCCAGAATTGCGTTGCATTTTTCGAGGGCCGCCGAGAGGTTCTGCGTCTGTTCGATGGGCGTTTTGCGTCCCACTTTAAGCGCGCGGGAAATCGACGGATACATCTTCACGCCGCCGCGCAGCTTCGAGAGCTTTTCGCCCCTCTGCGCCATAACCGACAGCACCGACAACGCCGAAGCCAAACCGTCGCCGCACGGAGATATTTCGGAAAAAATGAAGTGCCCCGAATTTTCTCCGCCGACATTGCAGCCGTTTTCAATCATCATGCGCATTACAAGGCGGTCGCCAATGCCGCAGCGCAACACTTCTATGCCCTCCGCCTTGAGCGATTCGTCCAGACCGAGATTCGACTGCAACGTTGTAACTATTTTCCCCGACTTGAGCACGCCGCGCTGTTTGGCGTCTACGGCAATCAACCCGAGCACCTCTTCGCCCTCGAGAACCGACGAAGTTTCGTCAACAACAACAACCCTGTCGCCGTCGCCGTCGTGGGCAAAGCCCGCGTCCGCGCCGACTTTGCGGCAGAATTCCGCGATTTTTTCGGGGTGCTGGCTGCCCGCATCGGCGTTTATATTGAAGCCGTCGGGGTCGCACGAAAGCTCGAAAACCTCCGCGCCGTATGCGCGCAAAACCCCCGAAGAAACGCGGCTTGTTGCGCCGTTTGCCATGTCTATTGCAATTTTCTTTCCGCGCAGAAAGTCCTTCGGGAAAATCGACGCCATTTTTGCGGCGTATTCGTTCATTGCAAACGCGCCGACTTCTATTTTGCGCGGCCCGAATTTTTCGGGCGAATACGCGCCGCCGTCCAAAAATTTTTCGAGTTTTTGCTCCAGCGCGGTCTGGGTTTCGTCGCCGATTTTAAGCCCCCTGGAGTCGAAAAATTTTATGCCGTTGTCGCAAAACGGATTGTGCGAGGCGGTAATCATCGCGCCGAGTGCCGCCGATTTTTTCAGCAGGCAGAACGGAAGCGCGGGAGTGGGCAGAACCTGCGCGTCGAAAAACGCGGCAGCCCCTTCGGCAACGCCCCTGCAGAACGCCGATTTGAGCGAATCGGTCGAGGCTCGGGTGTCGCCGCCCGCAACAATCAGGGCGTCTTTGCCGAAATTTTCCGCCGTCCATTCCGCGGCGGCTCTTCCCAAAGCGTAAAAGAACGGCTCGCGAATGTGCGCGTCGCCGTAAGTTCCCCTTATCCCGTCTGTGCCAAAGTATTTCATTTTCTTCTTTTGGGTGTATTTTTCCTGATTAAATCGGTAAGCTCTTCGGGCGAAACGTCGTCCAAATCCTTGCATTTGCGTTTTAAATCCTCGAAGGTTTTCATTACGGTTTCGGTCATGCACTCGTGCGTCTCCTCCGAGCCGCCCACTATTGAGAATCTCTCCGCGCGCGTAATGCGCTTTTGCCCGTCGCCGTCGAGCCCAAGCCCGAACAGGCGCGATTTCCCGCGGTTTTCAGACATTTTCAATTCCCTCCGTTTGCGCGGCGTCGGCGGAAATTACCTCCGTTTGCGCCGATGCGTCGGTTGTCTTTTGCTCGGGGGCGATTTTCTCGCAGTATATTTCGCCGAACTCCGCGTCCTGCCGCAAATGCAGACGTTTCAAACGCGTAAGCTCCAGCATCGCCAGGAACGTCGCCATAATCATGACCACGCTCGCCCTTTTGCCCTCGAAAAGCGACGAGAACGTAAACGACTTCTCCCCGACCGCCAAAATATACTCCATTCTGTCGGAAACGGTAACGTTCTCGCCCTTGATTTCGCCGTGGACGAGCTTTTCGGCAAGGCGGCGCAGAATGAGGTTGAACGTGTTCCAGATTTCCATCGTGTCTGACGGCGCAAGCGGACGCTCGGCGGGCGTTTCGTCTTTGCCCGACAAAATGCGTTCGCCGAAGTTCTGCCGCGCGTCAATCATATCCTCGAGCGAATCCGCCGCCTGCTTTACGCGCCTGTATTCCAGAAGCTGCTCCACAAGCTGCCAGCGCGGGTCTATGTCGGCGTCGGGCTCGTCGCCGTCGTCCTGCCTGAGGCGTTCGTCGGAGGGCAGCAGCATTCGGCTTTTGATATACATGAGCGTCGCCGCCATCACGAAAAACTCTCCCGCAACGTCGAGCGAAAGCTTTTCCATGGAGCGCAAAACCTCCATATACTGGCGCGTCACCTCAGCCACGGGAATGTCGTAGATGTCGATTTCGTTCTTGCGGATAAGAAACAGCAGCAGGTCGAGCGGCCCCTCGAAAATGTCGAGCTTTACCGCCATTTCCGTGGGCGACAAAATTATGCCGTCGTCGATGTCCACCGCCATTTTACAACCCCAAAATTCTGACCGTTACGCCGAACGACGTATTGTCTTCGCGCGTGGAACCGACTCTGTGCGAAATGTAGAACTCCGTAAGCCAAGTGTTGCCGATTCTCGTCTGGAAGGCATAACGCTGGAAAACGAAGTCGGAAAGCTCGGCGTCGTAGTGCCACGAACCGCGCACGCGGTAGCGTTCGGAAATTTTGTATTCCGCCTGCGCGTAATACTGTTCGAAATAGTCCTTCAAATACGCCGAACCGACCGTGAGCGAGAAGATGTCGGTTTCCAAAAGCGTAATGTAGTTGTTGATTTCGGGCACGCAGGAGTGCTCGAAACTGAAGCGCGTAATTGTGCCCACATTCAGCCAGCGCGCGGGCGAAACCTGCGCGTTTACAAACAGGTCGGAACGGCTCTGCAAAAATTCGTCGGCCGGATTCGACCAATACCTGTGCGCCAAAGGCGGCACGCGGCGGTTGAAGTTCAGGTCCTCGAAAACGTCCAAGCGGGCAAGCTCGCGCGAGCCGAATTCGCCGTCGCGCGTTTCGAAAACGTTGCGCACGCCCAGACGCATTGTGTTTAGCTCGTCTATATAGTCGGTGTCGCGCATGGAGCCCAAGTCGAGAACAGACGGGCTTGTTGTGTAGTAGGGAATGTCTATGGGCGCAACCCTGTTCAGATTCTGCCCCGCCGACGGAATGTAGCGGTAGCTTACCATCGGAATCAGGTGGTGGCGGATTCCGTCAATGCCCATTGTTTTGCTTTGGAAATCGAACTGCCCCCACACGTCCATTTGGGCGTCGAAACCTACCTGCCCGAGAACGCGCGTGTAGGATTCGTAGCCGCCCTGCGAAGCGTAGCTTGTAAGCCGCACGCCCGCAACGGGAGTAAATTTCGCCCAATCCGACAACTGCATGGGGCGGTCGAGCCCCGCATAGCCGTCGAACCGCGCAGCTGTTATGGAGTCGGCGGGAAAATATACGAAATACGACGGGTCGGGATTATACTGGCGCAGGTATTCCGCCGACGCATATCCGCGCAAATACGCGCCCGTAGCCGCCAGTTCGATAGGCTGAAAATCGACACGCGCCTCCGGCAGACGCTGCTGGACAAGCTCGAAATTATTCGGCGCAAAACGCGTAAAAAGCGACGCCGTCCACATATCGCCGTAGTATGTGGCCTCGGCGAAATTGTCGGGAATTTGGTTGTCGTAGAAGAAATCCTCGCGGAAGTCGCGCGTGACGAATTCGTCGTTCCACGCGCTGACAGAGGCGTTCAGCCCGATACGATCGTTGACAAGCTGGTTGTGGCGCATCTCGAAGAAATACCTGTTTCTGTCAATCCTGCGCCCGAGCGAATCCACGCCCAGAATGCCTGCCGAGCCGGTGTCGTTGATGTAGCCGAACTGCATAAAACCCAACATTTTGTTTTCGGCTTTGTCCATTTCGTAGCGCAGCGCGGGTCCGGCCAAAACCGACCTTTTCGTGTAGCCGTCAAGAAGAATTCCGGGGGCGAAATCCTCAAAGCCCGTATAGTGGACAGTATTGCGCCAAGCCAAGCCGTAGTCGCCGTTTGACTCCACGCGGGTTTCTATGTCGAAAGGCACGTCCATGTCTACGGAAAGTTCCACCTCGGGCAGATACAAGAACGGCACCGGACCTACGCGGAAAACAGTGTCTTGCATCGAAACTTTGCGCGTCTGCGCGTTGTATGTCATTTTGGACGCTTTCGCCGAAAACGAACCGAAAGCGGGTTCGTTGAAATATGCCGTGGAATTTTCCAAAACGTATTTGTTGTCTTTCGCCGAAACTTTGTCGGCGGCGACGAACAGCGGGAACGTGCCGAAACGCGTTGCGTCCATATTGCCCGTTTTGCCGTCTATTGAAATGTCGGCGGCGGAAGTTATCACGCGCGCTTTGTCTATTGAAATGCGGACATCGTCAAGCACGCGCGCCGAATTGCTCTTTTGCGCGAACGAAATTTTGCCCGCCTTGACTTCGAAAGACTTCGAGCCGAGCCTGACATTGCCCGTTCCGTATAGAACGCCCGAACCATCGGCGGCATAGTCGAACTTGTCGGCGGTAAGCTCCGGACGCCCGCCTTCGGCAAGCTTTGCGGCAATTCCCTTCTTGGGCTTGGATTTCGGCTTGTCTGATTTTTTCGGTTCCGAGCCGCCCGCGGTTTTCGCATTTTTGGAGCCGTCCCCAGCGCGCCGCGCATCGGCTTCTTTTTGGGCGCGTTCGGCGTCGAGCTTGCGCTGGTGCGCCAAAGACACCCACGGGACATCGGCCCTGTTCTCCGAAGACCGTTTCGCCCACGCTCCCGCCGGACATGCGGCAAGACACGCGCACAAAAACAGCCTACCAAATTTTATTAGTAAAATCACGCAAAACTATACAATCTAAGCCCCGCTAAAAGACAAGTTTTTTTTGCTCTAATAAAGAGTCGGGGAACGCGCCGAAAACACTGGCACGAAAAAGAAGAAACGCCCAACCCCAAAACCTAAAAAGCACATTAAAGAATGTCCAGTTGCCGTTGGGGTTGAAACAACAAAACTTAGCCCTAAAACAAAGACGCATTTCAATAATTAAAAAAAACTTTAACTAAGCGCAAAGGCGCATTGGCTGCGGCAATCGCCGCCCCTTCAGGAATCATAAAAGACGCCACTTCCGAAATTGTAAAAAAACTTAAACCAAAGATAAAGGCGCATTGCCTGCGGCAATCGCCGCCACTTTCGGAAAGTTAAAAAACGCCACTTTGGGAAGCATAAAAAACTATAAAATGGATATAATTTTGTCGTAGGCTTCGTCTACGGAATCGACAAACGTGATGAGCTTTAGGTCGTCTTCTACAACTACGTCAGCATCGAGAAGAGCCTTGAAGTTCACTGCGCTGTTCCAAAATTTTTTGCCGAACAGAATTAGGGGAACGCGCCCGCGCGTTTTGCTTGTTTTAACGAGCGTCCAGACTTCGAAAAGCTCGTCGAAAGTCCCCGCGCCTCCGGGGAAAACGACTACCGCCTTGGCAAAAAACAGCAGCCAGAACTTACGCATTAAAAAGTAGTTGAAGTTGAACCAAACGTTCTTGTCAACATACTCGTTGCGAGTCTGCTCGGAATCGATGTGTATGGTTGCGCCCACGCACTTGCCGCCCGCGGTATACGCGCCCTTGCTTGCGGCTTCCATAATTCCCGGGCCGCCGCCCGTCATGATGTAGTATTTTTCCTCGTCGGGCAGACCGCTGCAATTGACCCATTCCTGAATACGGCGCGCAAGTTCCTCGGCGCAGGTGTAGTATTTCGACATGGCAACCGCTTTTTTGGCAGCCTTGAGCTTCTGGGCGTAGTTTTTTGCGTTCGGGTTCTGCTTGACGCGCGCAAGTATTTCGGCGGCTTCTTGTTCGGACTTGATGCGCGCCGAGCCGAAAAACGTTATTGTGTGCTGGACTTTGTTTTTCTCGAAAATGAAAGCCGGCATAAGCAGGTCGCGCTGTATTTTCAACAGGCGTTCCGACATATCGGAGAACACACATTCTATGGGTTGGCCTTCGGAGGAAAATACTTCCGATTTTTTAATTACCGAGCTGCTTTTTTTGGTGCTTTTTTTCATATTGCAGAGAAAAACGTTTTTGGTTGGCAAAATAAAGGCGCGTCCCCTGCGGAACGCGCCCAAAAAACCTGATTAACGGACGTTCAGCGGAATTACAACTTCCTTGAACCCGAACCCGTTTATGTAGATGAACCCGTTGCCCATTGCGCCCGCCTTGACGGGAACGCTAACCGAACTTTTGCCTGCGGGAACAACGACGTCGTCCATAATCAGCGAGCTGGGAATGTTCGTTTTTACGTCTATTACATAGCCTTCAGCGGGGGCTTTGAAGCCGATATTGAACTTCAAAATAGCCGTCTGGCCGCTTGCCAAGTCGAGATAGCGGGGGTAAACGCCCAAAGAAGCGTCGTCAACCTTGAACTTGCCGATGTCTATCTTGCCGCTGTCGGAAATAAGAACCACGGGATACACCTTGCCCGATTCCACCGACGGGACGGTGAAACTGAGGTTCGTTTTGGAGACGAACTGCGTTTCCGCCTCGACCCCACCCAAAAGAATTCTATCTGAAGGCGAGAAGCCCTTGCCCAAAACGGCTATTTTCGACCCCACATTGCCCCTCTGGCTTTCCATGTTCACAACATACTTCGACTGCGTTCTGAACTCGTAAACTTCCGAGCTTTTGATGCGGTTTTTGAGCTTTTGACCGCTCGCTATTTTGTTTACGGAATAGTCGAACTGGAAGAAATACTTTGCGCTGTCGCGCCCTTCGGGGAGGACGTAGTCATACGTATATACGCCGTTGCCCATATTTTTCATCGGGCGAACGGAGCCGTCGATTACAATGTAGGGCTTGAAGGAATCCTCGTTGACATCGCGGTCCTTGACGTCGGCTTTCATCGAAAGCGTGTATGTGCGCGAGGGGTTTTCGGGCATTACTTCGGGAGTGGTGTTCTTGACGGAGGAGCAGCCGCCGAAAAGCAACGCCGCAAACGCCGCCAAAATTGATGCAAATTTTACACTTTTCATATTCATTATTTTTAATCTTTTCCCCCTTATAATTTCCCCCGCGCGCATTGCAAGTTTTTTTTGCGCATTCCGCACCCGAAAACGCGCCGCAAACGCCGCCCGAAAAAATCTTCTTTTGACAAACCGAGCGGGAAATCATACATTGTCTGAATCGGAAAAATGCCAAAGCTTTACGAAAAATTCGGGGTCTACGTCCACGTTCCGTTTTGCGCGAAACCGTGCGGATACTGCCGCTTCTACAAGAAAATTCCGTCGAAACAAGACGTGGAATTCTACCTGCGCGCGCTCGAAACTGAAGCGGGGCTTTTCTTTGCCGAAAACCCCGACGCCCCGCGCCCCGATACAATGTTCTGGGGCGGAGGCACGCCGTCGGTTCTTTCGCCCGAACAAATAATGCGCGCCGCGGAAATTTTGGGTAGGCTAAAACCCGCGCAGGAATGGACAGTGGAAGTGTCGCCGTCGTCGATTGACGCCGAAAGACTGGACGCGCTCAAACAAGCGGGAGCAACGCGCATATCGCTGGGAGTGCAAAGTTTTTCGGAAAAGACGCTGCGCGAGCTCGGGCGCGCACACACACTTGAGGCCACGCTTTCCGCGATAGAGCTTGTAAAAAACGCGGGCTTCGCCCACTTTTCGATAGACCTCATCTTCGGCTCGAAAACCCAGACTGCGGAGGATTTCGCCGCCGACCTCGAACGCGCAGCCGCCTGCGGGGTTGATCACATCAGCGCGTATTGTCTAGAGTTCGAAAGCGGGACGAGCGCGTGCGCGGGGCTCAAAACCGACGCCCAGCTCGAAAAAAACGCGACAGACGCGAGTCTGTTCGAACTTGCAATGCGCCGCCTGCCGCAACTCGGCTTCGCCCAATACGAAATTTCGAACTATGCAAAAAGCGAGTCGGCGCGCTGCGCGCACAACCTTTCGACTTGGGCAATGGCGCAGTGGGTTGGGTTCGGTCCGTCCGCGGCGTCGCAATTCGGCGGATTCAGATACCGCAACAAACCGAACATGGCGGAGTGGGCGAATGCGCTGCAATGCGGCAGGCACGCCCGCGAAGACATCGTGCCGCTCGACGACGCCGAAATGTTTTCTTCGGCTCTGATATTCGGGCTGCGCACAAACGCGGGCGTAGATTTTCCGACGCTCAAAACCCGTTTCCCCTCCGCAGACGCCGAAAAATACGAAGAGCCGATTCGGCGGCTCTGCGCGCAAAACCTGCTCGAGCGAGACGACGGAACGCTGCGCCTTACATTCGAAGGCCGCCTGCTTGCCGACTACGTCGCCGTGGAGCTTCTGTAGCTTTACCGCCGCCGCGGAAGCGGAATCAATACGGGTCGGTCGGCTTGAAATGCTTTGGATAGCGCGCCTTCAATTCCTTGCGGACGGCCTGCCATGAGGTTTTCCAGAACTCCGCCAAGTCCTGCGTAGTCTGGACGGGGCGCGAATTGGGCGCGAGAATTTCGAACGTTGGCTTTATCCTTCCGCCGCAAATTTTGAGCGAATTTTGGTTGAACGAAAACAAGTCCTTAAACGACGCCGCAACAACCGCGCGCATTGCGGAGGAGTCGTAGCGTATGCGCACGGGACGGCGGCGCGCCGAAACCTCCGCAAACTGCGGCGCGAACGACTCCACCGCCGCCAGCTGCCCCGCCGAAAGCCAGTCGCGCAGAGCCGCCATAACGTCGGCGTCGCGCACTTCCGAATACGACACGCACCCCGCGCACATCTGGCGGAAAACGACCTCAAGCGCGTCGGCGTCGAGCGGCGGAATTTCAAGCTCGGGCGCGGCGCGGGAAACGAAGTTCACGCGCTCCACAAACCCGCGTTCGGCGTCGCCGAAATTCTTCAGAACAATGCCGCCGTCGGCTATTTTGGAGTAGAGCAAATCGGCGGCTTCGTCGGGCGAAACGTCGTAGGAGACTTTTTTCGAAAGGGGCAAATCGCCGAACATTTCCTCCGTTACGGAGCAGACGCGCTTCTGGTTTTCGTCGAACCCCGCCGACGTTTTCACGGAAAATTTTTCGGGAAAGACTTCGCGCAGACAATCTCTTGAAATCGGGAAAATGTCGGAGGCGGAAACCGCCGCGCCCGCCGCCGAATTTGTCTGCATAAGCGACATTGCAACAAACACGCTTCCCGCGTCGGGCGCATAGCGTTTCGACGCCTTGCGGATTTCGCCGCCTACCCCGCCCGCCATTCTGCACGCAAGAGTCCCCTTGTTTAGGCGCACGCCCACCCTGTCGGGGAACGCCGCAAGAACGCACTTTGCAAGCGCGTTTTCCTCCGCCGATTCGCGCTCGGCGTCGAGACAGCCCCGCGCGAGCCTGTAGAAATCGGCGGCGTATACAAAAGCCTTGCGCGCGTTTGCCGCGTGTATGCCGAACTCCGAACAGAATTTTTGTGAAAACGAATTCTGCTTTGCAACCGCGCACAACGCCATAATTTCCTCGGGCTCGCTTTCGGCGGAGGCAAATTCGGCGCGTTCGCGCTCGCGGCGTTCGTCGGGAGCGTCGAGTTTTATGCGCCCCGCCTCGACTGTACCCGCAAGCATTGCCGCATCGGCAAGACAGCCCCGCGCGGCGGCATCGACAAACATTCGCGCAAGCCTCGGCGAGCACGGGAAGCGAGCCATTTTGCGCCCGAGAGGCGTAATGCGCCCCTCCGCGTCAACCGCGCCCAGAAGCAGAAGGGTTCTGTGCGCCGCCGCAACCGATTTTTCGGGCGGTGTTTCGAAGAAATCGAGCGAATCGAAATCCGCGCCCGCCGCCTTCAGCCAAAGCATTGTCTGCGACAAATCTATGCGCGAAATTTCCGAAGTCGGCTGGCGCGCGAAAGAGCGTTCGTCGGCCTCGCGCCAAAGCCTTATCGCCGTTCCCGCGCGTGTTCTGCCCGCTCTGCCCGCCCGCTGGGCGGCGTTTGCAAGCGATATTTGCTCCACAAGCAGCGTGTTCACCCCGCGGGCGAAATCGTAGCGCGCAACTTTTGCGAAGCCCGAATCAATCACGGTATCGACGCCCTCTATTGTAAGCGACGTTTCGGCGATATTGGTGCACACAATCACCTTGCGGGAGTCGGAGGCGTTCAAAATTTTGTCCTGCATTTCGGCGGGCATATCGCCGTAGAGGCTTAAAACCTGCATTCCGCGCGCCTGAGGGGTCTCGAGAATGCGCGAAACCGTCTTGTGGATTTCGTAGACGCCCGCCATAAAAACAAGAATGTTTCCTCCGCTTTCCGACGCCGTTCGGGCGAACTCCCTTGCCGCGCAATCCCACACGGCAAGCCCCTTCCCCGCCAGAGGGGAATAGCGGATATCTATCGGGAACATTCGCGAAGAGCACGAAAAAATCCGCGCGCTCATATACCGCGCCAGCGCCTCCGATTCCATCGACGCCGAACACGCAAACAACCGCAGTTTTGCGCCGCGCTTTTTCTGGAGCTTGAGCGCGAGCGCAAGCGAGATGTCGGCGTAGATGTTGCGCTCGTGGAATTCGTCGAAAACCACCGCCGAAACGTCGTCGGGCAGCGAGTCCGAAAGGAGCATTCTCGCGAGAATGCCCTCTGTCAGGAAAATTATTTTCGTGCGCTCGTTGTAGTGTTTGTCGAAGCGGATATGCCAGCCGACTTCGCCGCGCATTCCGAAAAGTTTTTCTATGGAAAACGCCAGCATTCTCGCCGCCACGCGGCGCGGCTGCAAAACAATAACGCGCCCGCCGAGCTTGCGCTGCAACATCACCGGAAGCGCAGTCGATTTTCCCGAGCCCGTTGGCGCGGACACAACAAAGCGTTCCTCCCCGCCGTCTATTGCGGAGTAAAGCCCGGATTCAATTTCTTCAATGGGGAGCATTTGGACGAAAGCGCGGACGCGCTGAGCGTTAGTCGTCGAGTTTGAAAGAGCCGTCGAGAATCTTCAGGGACTTCTCAGCCGCCGAATTGACCTCCGACGCCCCATACGCGCCGCGCAGACACTCGAGCTTTGCGTTCTGCCGCAACAAGCCCGTTTTGCCGCCGTCCTCGAATTCGCGCGCGCCGATTGAATTCATCATGCGTTTGGAATTTTCGGTGTAGAAAAAGTCCTGCTGGAAATCGTATTTAAGGAAAGCGTAGATGGGAGTCCAAACAACGCTCCTGTTTTCGATTGTCCCCTTGTAGAAGTTGGAGACCCCCGAGGGCGTGCACACTTCCAGAACGAGCGTTCCCCTGTCCTCGTAGATGTAGCACAAAACCGACACCGAACGCCCCGAATTGGAGGTGAGTCTGCCCACGCCCGCGAGCTTGTCGGGAGAGATTTTCGAATACGTTATGCTTACGCGCCCGCCCGAAACTATGTCGCCGAAACGCACCTGCTGCATGCCCGTCCAAGAGCCGCAATACGCCTCGAGAACGTCGGCGTTCGAAAAGAACATCGAGTTATCGAACGACGCCGAAAATATCGACGATTTCTGTTCTTCCCCGAATGCCGCAACCGCCGCGCCCGCCAGAACGAGCAGCGCAACCGCAAGCCTTTTAAACATCAATAACGTCGTCATTGTCGCCAGAGTCCCCGCCGTTTTTTTTGCCCGAAATCTTCGTCCTGAAAACCGAAATGCGCTCGCTCCTGAACAGCTCGAGCGACCACCACAAAACCGACACCAAAAACGACGCCCAAACCGCCGCCCAGTATGATTTCACCACTATTCCGTCGGGAATAATCTGCGCGCTCAGGTAGATTATGAACGCGTTTATAAACAGCATTCCGAATCCCATCGTAAATATTATAAACGGCAGCGCAAACAGCACCAAAACGGGCTTTATCAGCCAATTCATAAACCAAATCAAAACCACCAGCGCCGCGAAATAGAAAAGGTTGCTGAACCCGATTGCCGATGTCGTTGCGCTTGCAAGCAGAAGCCCCAGCGCGTTCAGGCAACAGCTCTTCCAGAAGTTAAGCTCCACGCGTCTTGTGAGCCTGACTTTCGTCTTTGCGGAATAATCGTTATTTTCATCCATTTTGAATTCTCTTTTTTATCTGTTTGTAAAAGTCGAGCCGCTCGGCAATCTGCTTTTCCGCGCCGTATTCCGAGGGGAAGTAAATATGCAGTGGCTTCGTCAAATACTCCTGCCCGCTTATGTGGTTGGGGCAGTCGTGGTTGTAGATGTATCCGCCGCCGTTGCCGAGCTTGCGGTTTGTGGAGGTATGCGCGTCGCGCAAGCAAACGGGAACCGGCTGAATCTCGTTTTCGGCGACAAATTTTTTTGCGCGCGCCAATGCCATAGTTGCGCTGTTGCTTTTCGGGGCGGTTGCAAGAAACAGCACCGCGTGCGCCAAATTAAGTTCGCATTCGGGCAGCCCCACGCGCTCCACGGCGTCAAACACAGCGTTGGCAACCTGCAGCCCGCGCGAGTCCGCCAAGCCGACGTCTTCGCTCGCCAAAATGACGAGCCTGCGCGCAATGAAACGCGGGTCTTCGCCGCCTGCGAGCATTTTCGCGAGCCAATACATTGCTGCGTCGGGGTCGCACCCGCGGACACTTTTGATGAAGGCGGAAATGGTGTCGTAGTGTTCGTCCTCGTCGGAATCGTATCTGACGCGCCTCTCTTTTGCGAAAACTTCCACGTCCGCCTCGGAGAGCTCTGAATTTCCGCCCTTGGCAAGCACCATTGTCTCGAGGGCGTTGAGCGCGCGGCGCATGTCGCCGTCGCAAAGCTTTGCAATTCCCGCGAGAACTTCGTCGGAGGCCGAACACGAATACGCGCCCAAACCGCGCGTAGAGTCGGTGAGCGCGCGGCGCAAAACAAGGGCTATGTCTTCGCCCGAAAGCGGCTCGAGCTTGAACAGGTGGCTGCGCGAAAGCAGCGGCGCATTGATGTAGAAACCGGGGTTCTGGGTTGTGGCGCCTATAAGCCGCACGTTGCCGTCCTCCACGTCGGGCAGGAGCAAATCCTGCTGGGCCTTGTTGAAGCGGTGGATTTCGTCGATGAACAAAATGGTGCGCTCGCTGCGGCGGTAGCGCGCCATCGAAAGTTCGTCGCGAACCTGCGCCACGTTCGAAAGAACCGCGTTTATTTTCACGAACCGCGAATTTGTCTGGCGCGCCACAACCTCCGCAAGCGTCGTTTTTCCGCAACCGGGGGGGCCGTAGAAAATCAGCGAACCGAAATTGTTTGTCTGCACGAGACGCGGAAGCAGGCACCCCTCCCCCAAAATGTGCCTGTGCCCAACAACCTCGGCGAGCGTGCGCGGACGCATGCGCACGGCAAGCGGAGCCGCAGCCGAAACGGGAGCCTGGGCGTCGGCCGTCGGGCGGCGGTCGTCCGCCCCGAAGTTGAATTCCGCATTTGCGTCCATAAGATAAAATATCGATGCTACTAAAGCATTTCTTGAAAGTTTTGTCAAATAATGCAATCATACCGGCGAAAATAAATTATGGACGACTTTCACGACATTCCGTGCGCCCTTACCATAGCGGGCGCAGACTGCGGCGGCGGGGCGGGAATTCAGGCCGACATGCTTGCGTTCGCCGCCAACGGCGTGTTTGCCACAACCGTTCTGGCGGCGGCAACGGCGCAAAACCCCGACGGAGTGTCGGCGGTAGAGACGCTTTCGGACGGTTTTTTCGGGGCGCAGCTTGAGGCTGTAAATTCGTATTTTAGGCCGCGCGCGGCGAAAACCGGAATGCTTTTCGACGCCCGACGGGTCGAAGACGCCGCGGAATTTGCGCGCAAAAACAGGCAAATCGCGCTTGTCGTAGACCCCGTAATGGTATCCACAAGCGGCGTAAAGCTCCTGAAACCCGACGCCGTGGCCGCGCTTGAAACAAAGCTCATTCCGCTTGCAACGCTCGTCACCCCGAACATCGATGAAGCCGAAGTGCTGCTGGGCGAAAAAATCACTTCGCCCGAAGACGCGGCAAAAAAACTTTCCGAAAAATACTCCGTCGCGTTCCTCGTCAAGGGCGGGCACTTAGACTCCGACGAAATTACCGACGCGCTCTGCACGCCCGACGGCCGCGTGCGCGCAGTGTCCTCGCCTCGGATACGGGGGGTCGATACCCACGGCAGCGGCTGCACGCTCAGCGCGGCGATAACCGCCAACCTCGCCAAAGGGCTTGCCCTTGAAACTGCGTGCCTTAAAGCGCGCGAATATTTGGTTGCGGGAATGGAAAATCCCGTTAGGGTTGCGGGGAAAAAATTCATAAACCACTTTCCGAAAAGAAATGCAACCCGACGCTAAACAGGACTACTATAACGGGCACCGCCAAAGAATGCGCGAACGCTACGCGCGCTCGGGGACGTGCGGCATGGCGGACTACGAAATAGTGGAAATGCTGCTTGCGCTCCTTATTCCGCGCATCGACGTAAAGCCGATAGCCAAAGACCTGATTACCAAATTTAAAAACCTCAGGGGAATACTCGACGCCCCGCGCGAGGAGCTTGAAAAAATCCGCGGAATCGGGCAGAATACGGCTCTTGCGCTGAAATTCGTTAAGGATGCAATAACCGTCTACCATACCGACGAACTCAAATGCGAGGGAATGGAAATTCCCACAATCACAAAACTGATAAAATATTTCAAGGCGAAAATAGTTGCGGAACAAAACGAAGTGCTCGAAATGATCTGCTTCGACACCAAACTGCGCATCATCGGCGACTCCTCCGTGCGTCTTGTGGAGGGCACGGTAAGCTCGGCGAACGTGGACATCAGAAAGGTAGTGGAAGTTGCAATAAAGCGCGGGGCGTCTTCCATAGCCATTGCGCACAACCACCCCAGCGGCGACCCGCACCCTTCGCTTGACGACGTCCGTTTTACGCGCCGCCTTGCGGAGACCTGCAGAACGCTGTCGATAAGCCTGATTGAACACGTAATTGTGGCGAAGTCGGCGTGTTTCTCGTTCCGGCGCGAAGGACACATCGACGACCTCTACGACGAAACCGTGCACGGCTGCGGAACGCGCGCATACAAAACGGCCGACAGTCTCGAAAAATTGTTATGAAAATCTTTGCAATAGAAAGCTCCTGCGACGAATCGGCAGTGGCGTTTTTCGATTCCGCCGTGGGAACGGTGTGCTCGCTGATACACTCGCAGATTGACCTGCACGCGCTCTACGGCGGCGTAGTGCCCGACTTGGCAAGCTCCGAGCACCTCAAGAAACTCCCCGCGCTAATCGAAGCCGCCGCAAGAAAATGCGACATCGCCTCCGCCGACTTCGTCGCCTGCACGTCGGGGCCGGGGCTGCCCAACTGCCTTGCAATGGGCGTGGCGGCCGCAAGCGGGCTTGCAATGGCATTGGGCAAACCGCTTTTCGGAGTGAACCATCTTGTGGGGCACGCGTATTCGCCGTTCATTCAAACGCACGCGCAAGACCCCGAAAATTTCGACGCCAACTTCGCCGCACTCCTTCCCCACTTGGGCCTCACCGTTTCGGGCGGCAACACGATTCTGCTTGAAATAGATCAATCGCGCAAAATGTCGGTTCTCGCCGAAACGGAAGACGACGCCGCGGGTGAAGCCCTCGACAAGGGGGCGAAACTCCTCGGCATACCCTATCCGGGCGCGCCAGTCGTTGAGAAACTCGCCCGAGGCGGAAAAATCGACAAAACAATGTTCCCCTACGGACAGAACAGAAAAATAGAGGACGACCCCGACTTCAGCTTTTCGGGGCTGAAAACGAGCCTGCGCTACCGCCTCGAAAAAATCGGCAAAGACGCCCTGCGCGAACAAATGCCCCACATCTGCGCGTCATACCAGTTTGCGGTGGTCGAACAGCTGCGCCGCCGCGCCGACTTCTTTGCCGCGCGCAAACAATACGCGTCGGTGGGCATTTCGGGCGGCGTTTCCAACAACGCGCACTTTGCCGAAACGTTTGAAAAGCTCGCAAAAAAGCGCGGCGCAAAATTCGTCGCGGCTCCGAAGCAATACCGCGGCGACAACGCGGCAATGATAGCCTTTGCGGCCTTCGCCCGTCCCGATGCCATGCGCCCCGCCGCCGCGCACACGCTAAAAGCCGACCCCGCTTGGGAGATAATTTAATATCGACACCCGCGCACAAACGCGCTACATTCACCGCAAATGAACAATCAGGTTGAACAGGCGTATGAAAAGTGCGAAGCCCTCGCGAGCTCGCACTACGAAAATTTCCCCGTCGCGAAAATGGTTCCGCGGCGTCTGCGCAAACACGTGGCTGCCGTCTACGCCTTCGCGCGGACCGCCGACGACATCGCAGACGAAAACCACGATACCATCGCCGAAGACGATCCCGTCCGCGTGCAAAACCTCGAAAAATTCGAGGCCCAACTCGACCTCCCCGACGCCGAACGCGACCCCTCAACGCGCTGGATTTTCACCGCCTGCGACCGCACAATAGCCGAATTTTCAATCCCCAAACAACTCTTCCGCGACCTCGTAAGCGCGTTCAAGCAGGACGTGGTAAAGAAACGCTACGCCGACTTCGGCGAACTGCTCGACTACTGCCGCCGAAGCGCGAACCCCGTAGGAAGGCTCGTGCTCTTGCTGCACGGGTTCGGCGACGCCGAACGCTTTTTTATGTCGGACAAAATCTGCACCGCGCTGCAGCTTGCGAACTTCTGGCAGGATATGCGCATAGACAAGCTCAAAAACCGCATATACATTCCGCAATCCGACTGGAACGGGCTTTCCGAAGCCGACTTCTTCGCCGAATCGGCTTCGCCGGCAGTCCGCGAAGTCGTCAAAAAACAGGTTGAACGCACGGCGGAAATGTTCGACGAAGGCGCGGGGCTGCCCGCAAAGCTGCCGTTTCCGCTCTCGCTCGAAATACGGGCGACACTCGCTGGCGGGCGCGCCGTTCTCGGCAAAATAGCGGCGCAGAACTACGACACCCTCGCCAAGCGTCCGCATTTAGGCGCGGCCGACAAACTGAAAATCCTGCTAAAATCGCTCTTCTAAAAATGGATACACTTCAGGGACAGTCGGCGGAAAGCGAACACAACGCCGCCGAACGCAAAAAATCGAATCTGGCGTTCGCGTTCTTCTGCATGGACAAAGACCGCGCCAAGGATATGGAGATTTTCTACGCCTTCTGCCGCCTCATGGACGACATCGCCGACGAGGAAGTCCGCCCCGTTCCCGAACGCCGCGCCCTGCTTGCCGAGTGGAAGAAGGAGATTGCCAAAATCTACCGCGGCGAAAAAAACCTGTCGCCGCTCGCGGAGGAAATGCGCGGGGTGATAGAGCGCAGAAACGTTCCGCAGCAATACGTGCAGGACATCATAGACGGCGTTTTGACCGACACGTTCGCGCCCTACTTCAAAACGTTCGAGGACATTCGCAAATACTGCTACGGAGTGGCTTCGGCGGTGGGGCTTGTTTCAATCCACATTTTCGGATTCAAAAACGAACGCACAAAACTTTTCGCCGAAGCGCTCGGCTACGCGCTCCAGTTTACAAACATTCTCCGCGATGTCGTTGACGACGCCGTTTCGCACGGCCGCGTCTATATTCCTCAGGAGGAACTCGACGCCTTCGGCGTTTCGCGCGGCGACCTGAAAAATCCCCGCTCCAACCCCGCCTGCAAAAAACTTTTCGCTTTCCTTTATTTCAGGGCAAAACACTTTTTCAACAAAGCCCGCCGCCTGATTGCGGAGGAAGACAGAAAAGCCCTCACGCCCGCCTTCATCATGTGGGCAATCTACGAGCGCATTCTCGAATCGCTCAAAGAGCGCGATTTCGACATAACCGAAAAACCGCTGAAAATCTCGAAGCCGAAAAAAATCGCCCTTGCGCTCGCTGCAATCCGCGACGCCAAACGCCCGCACGAACAAAACAAACTCTTCGGACGCGCGGTTGTAGTCGGAGCCGGAGTTGCGGGAATGGCGATGGCAACGCGCCTTTCGCTGGAGGGCTTCGACGTTGACGTGTTCGAAGCGCGCAAGTCGGCGGGCGGGCGCGTCTGCAAAATCGGAGCGTTCCAAACCCAAATCGATAACGCCTCCCATGCGGCAATGGGCTGCTACGAAAACTTTTTTCGGGCCGTCGAGCTGACGGGCGGAGACGTCGCCGCGGGCTTCGAAAAAGTCTCCGGAATGGACTTCATCTCGCCCGACTCGGGCACTGTTTCGGTGAAGTATCCCAAGCGCGGAGGGCTGGTTTCGCGCGCGTTTTCGGCGTTGAGCTACGCAAAGCTCGAAAGCTTCGCCTGCGCGAAGAACATCGCCCTGCTGCTCTCCGTAAAGCTCGGATTGCGCACCTACCCGAACGAAACGGCGGCGGAATTTCTGCGGCGCAAAAAAATACCGCAACGCGTAATCGACACCTTCTGGGAGCCGTTTTGCGTGTCGGCACTCAACACCGCGACCGCCCGCGCCGACGCAAATTTGATGATTAAAACGCTGCGCAAGTCTATTCTTCGCGGCTTCGACAACGCCGTTTTATTCCTTCCCACGCGCCCTATTGCCGACTCTTTCGAGCACTTTGCCACATACATTCGCGGCTGTGGCGGCACTGTCCGCTTCGGCGACGCCGCGGAGAAAATCGAGATTTTAAACGGCAGCGCGGTCTCCGTTGTTTCGTCGAAATCGGGGCAAACGCGCGCCGACTGGTTCTTCCCCGCCGTCCCCGCCAAACAGCTGGCGCAGCTGCTCGGCGACGCCGAAATTTCGAAACGGCTTTCGCGCATTCTGACGGCGGGAATACTCAACATATATTTCCAGACACCGCGCAAAATAATTCCGTCCGAATACGCGTGCATTGTGGACTCGCCAATCCACTGGATTTTCGACCACACGCGCAAGCTCCCCGACGGCGCGCAAACACGCCTGTATTCCGCCACAATCAGCGACTGCACCGCCGTCAAAAGCAAAGACGCCGCGCGCGAATTTTTGCGGCGCGAACTCTCCAAAATTTTCGGCGAAGTCGAAATCGGCGAAGTCCTCCCCGTGCAGTTTGCCGACGCCACAATTTCCGCCGATTCCGCGACAGAAGCCGCGCGCCCCGCGCAAAGCTTTTTCTCAAACAAAATTCCCAATCTCCGCCCCGTGGGCGACTGGCTTCAGACCGACCTTCCCTGCACGATGGAAAGCGCGGCAAAATCGGCGTTCGATACCCCCCTCGACAAATGAAAACCCTCGCAGTTTTTCCCAGCAAATTCGAGGCCGCTCCGCTGTTTTCAAAGCTCGGCGCAAAAACAAAGCTCGGCGCGCGGGCTGACTTTTCCACGAATTTCCGCGCGTTTGTTGCGGGCATCGGCTGCGGGGCGGCGGCAAAGCGGCTCAAGGACGAAACGGAAAATTTCGTCCCCGACCTGATTGTTCTCATAGGCTATTGCGGCGCGTGCAACCCCTCCCTCGAAAACGGCGACTTCATTTTCGAACCCTGCGGCGACCCCCGCATTGATGCCTTTGCGGAGCAAACCCTCGGCTGCCGCCGCGCGAAAATAGCCTCTGTTGACGCCACCGCCGACTCCGCCGAAAAGCAAAAACTTTCCGACGACGGGTTCGACGCCGTTGAGATGGAAAAAAAATATTTCAAGCCGATTGCCGAGACGCGCGGCGCAAAATTCCTGCACGTCCGCTGTGTGAGCGACTCCAAAAAATCGCGCCTGCCCGCGTCTTTACTCGACTCCGTTATGGACAGGCGCACGGGCGCGGTAAACCCCGCCAAGATGTTTTCGCTTTCCGCCATTTTGCGCCGTCCCAAAGTAGCGGTAGAGCTTGCAAAATTCATAGCCGAAATTCTACCCGTCCAAAAACGCTACGCGTCTGTCCTCCCCCACCTCCTCTCCATCTCAAAAGCGTGTTTTTTATAATTCCTAAAGTGGCGGCGATTGCCGCAGGCAATGCGCCTTTGCTTGAGAATTGAAGTTTTTATTTAAAAAGTAGTGGAGATTGAAATTTGTTCAATCTCCATTGATTATAAAAACTGCCGAAACAAACGATCTCGGGCATTTTTTAGCTCTCCGAAAGCGGCGGCAATCGGCATAGCCGATATGCCTTTACTCTTTTATTAAAGTAAAGTTATTTTTACTTTAGTAAACAATCAAAGGCGAACGGGCTTTGCCCGCCGCCGCCACTTTAGGAAAGTCAAAAAAATTGATTTTGCGAATTAGGCAAGGAGGAGTTGAGAAAAAAAACGCGCGGTATACTGACGTATCCGCGCGGTCTTTGTAATTTTTAAATCAATTCTTTAACTCTTGCCAGAGCCGCATAGGCTACCGCCTATCGGCGACGCTTCACGAGTGCTAAAAGAAGAGCCAAACCGCCGAAGATTGCCGCATAGGTTGCAGGCTCGGGAACGTTCGACAAGCTCAGATAGCCAGATTCAAGCTGGTAGAGAGACTGGCGTTCTACGCCCGTGCCCGCAAAGATATTCTTGAGCGTGCCGTCTTCGTTCTTGACCAAGTCGGCGGCAACTCTGACTTTGCCTTCTTCGAAGTCGAGGAATTCAACATAGTTGTTGTCCAAATCTCCGAAAGCGATTGACGCAAATTCCAACGAATGTCCGTTGAGAGTAACCTGCAAATTGGGGTTGGTGTTCTGTTTCGCGAGAGCAAGTGCACCCAATTTATTGTCGGCATTTATGATGAGCTTTGCGCCCGCGCGGGCAACATTGAAATCCTGCCCTTCAAGAGCGTCGGTATTCAAAGTAACAGTCGCGCTTTTAACCGTTATAAGTGTGTTGGTCTTGACAGCCCCCTTTGCCGCCGAAACGGTCAAATAGCCGCCGTCGACAATCATAAGCTGGGCGTTGACGGTAAAGTTTTTCAACGCAGCCCCCAGCGTGAACGAACCTTCGAACTGCTGAGTGTTGTTCCCTCCGTTAATAGTAACGTCGTATTCATCGTCCAAATTGAAAGTATGGCCGCCGCTGAAACCTTTGAAGTTGAAAACCGCCGTCTTTGCAGTGCCGTCGTAAGACCACGAAGTGAAAGACAGGATGCTTCCGTTGCCCTTCATTGCGCCGCCGAAATTATAAGAGGTAACCTTGATTGCGGCTTCGCTCGCGAACTTGGAGGTTGCCGCAACTGTCAAAGCCTTTGCATTGACCGCGCTACCCATCAAAGTCAAATCGCCGTCGTCGGATACTGTAATATTTGAGTTGGAAGCGAAGTTGTTGATTGTAACGGTGCTCAATCTTCCGACGGAAAGCGTGTTTGTGGTAAAAGTTCCGCCCTGTTCGAAAAGCCACGTCGCCGTAGTTTTGCCCGCCGGCTCAACTGCGAAGTTCGCCTCTCCCGTAACAATCACATTACCGTTGCCGGAAACTGTAATGTCGGAGGGTTTTGTGCGCGAGCCAACTGTCTGTATGCTCTTTACGGAAAGTGTATATGAATCCTCGAACGTTATGTTGACGTCCTGAGGCGAAGTAGAGCCTCCGCCTATTTGCAGAAAACCGGTGAAGGCGACATCTTTATCGATAATTATCGCCGCCGCGCCGTCTGCCGCTCCCGGGCGGAACGACAAGTGGGTGGCCGAACCCATTGCGCCCGTTACGCCCGTCGATATTCTGTTTTCGGGGGAAGCGTCTTGGACCTCCAAGGAATAGTCAGTAAAGTTTGTAGTCGCCTGCGCGCCGACTGACGCCAACGCCGCCATTGACAATGTAATTAGTAGTTTTTTCATTTCCATTATTTATTTAACGCGTTAATCAGATTTAGTGATAGAAAACCCTTAATTTTCTACCGCGTAAATTACCCCCCCCCAAGAAATTTGCAAGTTTTTTCTTCAAAAAAAGTTTCGGACACCGCAACCAAGTTGCCTAACATAATGGAAGTGCCGAATTATACAAAAAGCCCCGCGCAAATCGCGCACCGACGAACAGCTCGCGCCGCAATCAAAGTCAAAAAAACCGATTCCCCACACCCCCAAATGTCAAGACGCATTCTCCGCCAACAACATTGCATACTTTTTCTTTTTTCGAAAACGGAAGCGTAAAGTTTTGTCTTTTGATTGAATCAATCGGCTTTTACGCCGCCACCCGACCACACTGTGCGCCGCACAACGCATAAAAAGAAAAACTGCACGTTTTGTGCGGCTTACTAAAAACTCAATGTTCCCCGATAGGGATTCGAACCCCAACTATATGAACCAAAATCACATGTGCTACCATTACACCATCGGGGAGAAATTGTGGGCCGGGAGGGGATTGAACCCCCGCCCAAGCGATTATGAGTCGCCTGCTCTAACCCCTGAGCTACCGGCCCGTTAAATTAAGATGACGACTCTGGCAGTTTTGATTTCCCCTTGCAAGATTATTTTTCGTATTTTTTACGCAGTCGCAATTTTTCCGAAAAAACTCGGCAAAAATCAGGCCCGCCCGAGCAACCGCATTGAAACGAACGCAATCACGCCGATAACAAACGCAAGTTTTAGCACCGCAGAAACCGCATTACCCAAAAACGCCCCGAAGCCCGCCTTCAAGGATTGCCCGACCTCGCCGCCGCCGCTAAGCTCGAACAAAAACGCCAGCACAAAGGGCATCAAAAAAATCCAGACAATGACAGGCGGGGTAAACGCCCCCACGAACACACCCAAAACCGCGCCTACTCCGCCCCGCCAAGTAGCCCCGAACGTTTTCGCCCCCGCCCAGGAACACGCGAAATCCAGAACCTGTATTACGCACATAACCCCCGCAACAACCGCGACGTCGAGCCACCCAATCGGGCAGCCGCCCAGTTTTGCAAGCAAAACCGCAAACGCCGCAAGTGCGGGCCCCGGCAGAAACGGCACAACACACCCGAAAAACGCGACCAACATCAGCGTGTATGCAAATACGCACATGAAAAATTCGAATACCCCTGCTTCCATTTAGTTCTTGAAATATAGATGTTATTTGTTTTTATTGTCCGACGAATAAGCAATATTGTATGGGAAATAAAGACAACAAAATTCTGGAAATCATCAAACGGGAAAAATTCCTCGCCTTCTTCGACTTCAAAAAACTCGACGAAAACGGCGACAGCGAACTCGACGGGCTTTGCAAAGTTGCGTGCCCGGCAAAGAACGACACCTTCAACTACATTTCCGCTACTTTCATTTTCGATACCCCCACAGAATCGGCTCTGCTCAATGCAAAGCGCGTAATGGCGAAAATCACCGACGCCGAAATAAAAGCCAACATTCCCGAAGCCTACGCTTCAACCTCCGTTCCGGCAGTCGCGCCCTCTCCCAAAAACTACATTCACCAGATAGACATCATCTTCAAAAATACACTGCCCGAAGACAAAAAGGCGGTCGTCAACAAGATTGTGTATATGCTGCGCAACAGCGTCCGCCTGAACACCGAACCCCCGCAGTGGTGGGACGACGAAACCGCCCCCGAGGCCACGGAGGCGGAAAAATCGAACTGGGCGGCGCGCATAAAGGCGTTTATCGGACTCCAGTAAAAACATTTCAAAGCCCGCGCGACCGTTTCCCGAAAGAAGCGGTCGTTCGCTAACGAAACAAACAACTTTTTTTTCGATATGGACATTTGGTTTCACCCGGCAACGGAAATCTCCGCAATTTTAAAAGACGCCGCGCAAAAAGCGGGCGTGGAAAATTTCGACCCTCAAATCAAAACCGCCGACCCGCGCTTCGGCGACTTTCAGGCAAACGGCGTTCTTCCGCGCGCAAAAGAACTGAAGACAAACCCGCGCGCGCTGGCGCAGAAAATAGTTGACGAACTCCAAAACTCGGGCGCGCTCGACGACCGGCTCGTGGGCGTTTCCATCGCGGGGCCTGGGTTCGTGAACTTTTCGCTCAAACCGAAATTTTTGAACGCGTGGCTTGCAAAATACAAGGGAGAAGCTGAACTTGCAAACGCCGCGCGCAAATTCTACAACGGCAAAAAAGTCATCATAGACTACCCTTCGCCGAATACCGCAAAGCAAATGCACGTCGGACACCTGCGCCCGATGGTAATCGGAGAGGCGGTCAAACGCCTGCTTAAATTCTGCGGCGCGGACATCAAAACCGACAACCATATCGGCGACTGGGGCACAAACTTCGGCATACTAATCTACGGCATAAAAACGCAGAATTACAAGCTCGACGCCGACAACCCCAACTCGCTCGAAGAACTGGAGCAAATGTATAAGCGCGGCAGCGCGCTGGCGAAGGAGAACCCCGAAGCCGCCGAAGCCGCCCGAGCGGAGCTTGTCAAACTTCAAAACGGCGACCCCGAAAACGTCGCGCTCTGGAACGAAATCAACAAGGTAAGCACTGCGGCTTTCGAGAGAATGTATAAAAGAATGTCGCTTACAATAGACATGACTCTCGGCGAGTCATACTACCGCGACAAGGTAGGGCGCGTCTACAAAGAGCTCACGGAAATCGGGCTTGCCGAAGAAAATCAGGGCGCGCTTGTAGTGTTCCACAAAGAGCACGAACGCTTCTGCAAACAGCCTTTCATCATCAGAAAAAGCGACGGAGCGTCGAACTACGCCTCCACCGACTTGGCAACAATCCTCAACCGCGTGGAAAACCTCGGCGCGGAGGAGGTAATCTACGTTACCGACGGCCGCCAGCAGGATCACTTCCAGCAGCTTTTTATGACAGTAAAAAAATGGTTCGCCGCCAAGGGATATAAAATCCCCTCCATGCGCCACGTCTGGTTCGGCACAATTCTGGGCGAAGACGGCAAGGCAATCAAGACCAAGAGCGGAGAGCCCGTCCGTCTGAAATCGCTTCTCGACGAAGCCGTCGCGCGCGCAAAAACGCTCGTCAAAGAGAAGAACCCCGACATTTCCGACGAAGAGGCGGGCGCGATTGCCGAAACAATCGGCGTTGCGGCAATCAGGTATTCCGACCTCGTCCAAAACCGCACAAGCGACTACGTTTTCTCTTGGGACAAACTCCTCGCCTTCGACGGCAATACGGCTCCCTACCTGCTCTACGCAGCCGCCCGCATACATTCGATATTCAGAAAAACGGGCGCGGATATAGACGGCGACTTCCCCGAAGCGTCGGAATTGCAGACCGAACAGGAGCTTGCCCTTGCGCGCAAACTCATCGCGCTTCCGTCGGTTTTTGAGCTGACTCTCTCGGAACTGCGCCCGCATTACCTCTGCGCATACCTCTACGAACTGGCGGGAACTTTCTCCACTTTCTACAATGCCGACAAGGTTATTGTGGAAGACAAAGGCGTGCAACAACGCCGTCTTATGCTCTGCGCGCGCACGCTCCGCATCTTGGAGGCGGGGCTGCGGCTGCTGGGCATAGAACCTCTGAAAAAGATGTAGGACGCACAATGAAAATATCGACAAAAACGGGAGACAACGCGACGACTTCGCTGATGTTCGGTCGGCGCGTTTCAAAGGCGTCGCAGCGCGTGGGCGCATATGGGGCAATCGACGAACTCTCCGCGTGGATCGGGTGCGCTCGCGCCCAGGCCGACGAAGAACTCGCGGAGGAGTTGCTGGCGATTCAGAAAAAACTCGTCCCGCTAATGACGGAACTTGCAACCGCCAACGAAGATTTCCCAAAACTCTCCGAAAAGAAGGTGCGGCTTTTGGAGGAGTCGGACTTGGCGGAAGTGGAGAAAAAAATAGAGGAATTTGAAAATAATCAAAATACCTTTAGCGGGTGGAAATACGCGGGACAGACACAGCTTGACGCCGCATTGAATATGGCGCGCGTGCAGTGTAGAAAAGCGGAAAGGGAAATGGCGGCATTGAACGAAACCGAAAAACTGCCGCGCCCGCTTCCGCTGAAATACATCAACCGCCTCTCCGACCTCCTCTACCTCTACTCCAATAACGCGTAGAACGCCAATCGGGGGTTATCTGCCGAGGGCGAACATTTTCGACAGGTCGGCAGTGGAGACTTCGCGCAGGGTGGGTTTGCCGTCGGGGTCGGCCATATACGATTCGCACGAAAGCAGCTCGCGCAAAAGCGAAACCGCCGCCGTTTCGCCGCACGGGAAGCCCTGCGCGGTAGCCCCTCTGGAGGCGGCACGGGCGAAGAATTCGTCGGCCATTTTACGGCGGCGCAGCGTTTTGGAATCGTCGCGCGCGGTCTCCACAAAGTCGCGCACAAAGCCGCCTATTTGCGGAAATTCAAGCCACGCGGGCGCGGCCGACACGCGGTAGAATCCCGTTCCGAACTTCTCGATTTTAAAGCCGCACAAAGAGAACGTTTCGGCGTTTTCGTCGAGCGTTTCGGAGTCAGCGCGGTCGAAGCGCAGATTCACAGGGATAAGCAGCAACTGGCTTTCGGGCGGGCGTCCGCGCAGGTTTTCCATTATCCGCGCATAGCGCACGCGGCGCAGCGCGGCTGTCAAATTCACAAGCTCAAGCCCCGTTTTCGTTTCGAACAGGGCGAATTTTTTCTGCAGGCAGCCCACATACCTCCAACCCTCGAGAGCAGACGAACTTTGCACCGCAGAAACGGACGAAATCGGCGTCGGCTCTTTTTCGCCCTCCGAACCGCCGCGCGGAACAGTCCCCGCCCGCGCCGAATCGGACGGCGGCAAAGCGGCGCGCGTTTGTTCTTTGTCCGCGCCCGCAGACAAGACGCTTCCGTTCCCCCCGCGCCGAGCGGAAAAATTGTCGGCGGCGGTTCCGTCCTCCAACTCCGACTGCGAAGCGTAGTGATTTTCCGCCTGAACCTCTCCCGCCGCAACAGTTTCGTCGGCAAAATCGGCAATGCTCGGACGGAACGCTCTTTTAACCGCGATTGTCTCTATTTTCGGACGGCTGTCGCGCACGGTGCAACCGCCGCCGAAATCAGTTTCTGGAGAGGCCATTCCCGTTGGGGAGGGAGTGAACGCGGGCTTGAATTCTGGTTCGGCATTCGTCGGAAACCCTCTCACCTCTGCGCGGTCGAAATTGGGCGAAAACTCTCCGAGCCGCCGCACGAGCGCGCTCAGCAGGAAGTCGCGCACGCCGAACTCGTTGCGCAGACGCACTTCCCGCTTTGCGGGGTGGACGTTCACATCGACGTTTTCTGGCGGGAGCGTTATGAACAAAAACGCCGCCGCAAACTTCCCCTTCGGAACAAGCCCCGAATACGCCTCTTTCACGGCGGAAAAAACCACCTTGCTTTCCACGGGACGCCCGTTGATGAAAGCGCAAATGTTGCGGCTTGTAGCGAACGCCTCGGCGGGGCGCGCAATAGCCCCCTCAACCGACATCTCGGCGCTGCAGACCTTCGGCAAAACGACGAGTTTATCGGCAAGTTCCGCGCCGAAAATCCGCCTGATTCGCTCAAGCGTCGGCAAGTTCCGCGCCGACCTAAACAGCACGCGCGCGTTCTCCGCAAGTGTTATGGCAAGCTCTGGAAGCGCGAGCGCGTAAAGGCGGCAAAGCTTTATTATGTGCGCCGCCTCGACGTTGTCGCTTTTCAGAAATTTTCTGCGCGCGGGGACGGAGCGGAAGAGGTTTTCCACCGAAATTTCCGTGCCGCACGCCATACCGCAGTCGCGCACGCTTTCCACAGTTCCGCAGGCCACGTTCACGCACGTTCCGAAAGGCGAACTTTCGGGGCGGGTTTTTAGCGAAAAATCGGAGACGCTCGCGATTGACGGAACCGCCTCGCCGCGGAAGCCGTAGCTTGAAATCTTGAAGATGTCTTCGGGCGCGCGGATTTTGCTTGTTGCGTGCGGCTCGAGGCTCATCAACGCCTGTTCGCGCGTCATGCCGCAGCCGTCGTCGGCCACTTTCATAAACGTCCTGCCGCCGTGCTTGAATTCGATGTCGATTCTCGTAGCCCCCGCGTCTATGGAGTTTTCCAGAAGCTCCTTTACCACCGCCGCAGGACGCTCCACAACCTCGCCCGCCGCAATTTTGTTTGCGACGTTTTCGGGCAGAATGCGGATTTCCGGCGGGGGCTTTTTCATATCGGCGCAAATTATCGCCAATCGCCCCGAGCGTATCAAGAAAAAATTGACTTTCCGCGCGCGAACGGAATACTAGGAAATTAAACAACCGCACACTATGAAAAAAACGATTTCCGCAATACTTTCGGTTTTAACCCTAACGGCGGCATTTGCCGACCCACAAAAACCCGAACTGTTCGGCAACGGCGAAAAGTCGATATGTTTCGTGGGCGACAGCATCACGCACCACGGCTTTTACCCGAAGCAAATAGCACTGTTTTACATAACGCACTTCCCCGACTGCGAAATATCGTTCAAAAATGCGGGCTATGAAGGCGGAAGCGCGGGCACGACACTCGACCGTTTCGGCTACGATGTCAAGACGAAGAACGCCGACGTCTACACGCTCATGCTCGGAATGAACGATATCAGAATGTGGAATTTCTCGCCGAAAAACATGGCGGACAAAGAGCTTCACGAGGCGAACAAGAAGAAGCATTTCGACACCTACAAAAAAAATATGACCGAACTGGCCAAACGCCTGAAGGCGGAGGGCAAACTCGTGCTTATGTCGTCGTCAATCTACGACGATTTGGGCAACCCCGAAAAACCCGTCGCCGTTTTACGGAACTTCGAAGTAGTGCCTGTTCCGCAGTCGCAGCCCAACAAATTCGTCAACGCGGAGCTTAACCGCTACGGGCAGTGGGTGAAGTCGCTGGCGGCGGAACTCGGCGTTCAGTTCTCCGACAATTTCGCGGTAACGAACGAAGCCAACAAAATGATTGTGGGCGAAAACCCGCGCTCCTCCGCAATAGGGCGCAACCGCGTCCACCCGTTCGATTTGGGCGGCTTCTTCACCGCAAGCGCATTTCTAAAGGCGGTTGAGGGTAAACCGCTCGTCTACGACGTCGAAATAAACGCCGACACGCTGGGCGGCAAAGGCGTGCGCGCGGAGATAACAAACGTCAAAAAGACCCCGTCGGGGCTTGAGTTCGAGCTTGTCGAACGCGCGCTGCCCTTTCCGCTTACCGACGCCACTTTCGCCGCCGCCAACATGGCGTGGTGCGAGTTCAAAGACAGTCAGATTTTGAAAATAACGGGACTTCCCGAAAAAAACGCATACGCGCTGAAAATAGACGGCGAAGTTGTTGACTATTTCAGCTCGCAGCAGTTGGGGAAGGGCGTAAATCTGGCCTTAAACACGCTCACTCCGCAGGCAAAACAGTCGCGCGAAGTGGAACGTCAGGTCGAAATCTGGCGCGAAAACACGCGCCTTACGCGCGACTTGTTCGGCACCGAGTTCATTATGCGCGTGTGCGAAATAGGCGATGTCGAGGCGCGCGCGGCAAAAGCCCGCCGCAAGCTCGCCGACCCGAAATTTTCGAAATCGCTCGTTAATTCGTTCAAGTTCTACGTCGAAAACTACAAAAACGCCGCCCTCTTCCAAAAACGCGCAGACAACGCAATAAAAGAGGCATACCGCTTGGCGAAACCGCGAACGCATAAATACGAGCTTGTGGAAGTGCCGCACCCGTCATATCCGCACACAAATAAGCAGCCCGTAAAATTCGACGCAAAAACGAACACATACCGACCCGCCGGCGAATCCGAACGCGCGCCGCTCGCGGCGGTCCTCTGCGAAACCCCCGAAACGCTTTCGCCCTTTGCCGAAGAATTCGCCGCGCGCGGATTTGCAGTCGCCCTAATTAAGTCGGGCGACACTTTCGAAGACGCGGTTGCCGCCCTGAAAAACTTCGTGAAAACGCAAAACACAACCTCTCCGATGGTCCTTGTGGGCATCGGCGAATATTGCGCGGACTACGCGGTGAAAATGGCCGCCGAATCCGCAAAGCGGAGCGCGAAATCCGCCGACGGCAATCCGCTCGGGCTGCCCGAAATTTCGGCGTGCGCGGGCGTGGACGGCGGATATAGAACGACATCGCCGCGCCGCTTCAACAAACTCTTTGCAATGGACGTAGAAAACGCCCTTGCGGCGGAAGCGTCGTTCGGCAAAAATACGCCGCCCACGCTCCTTCTGAACGTTGCCTTCAACGCGGAAATTCCCGCGACGGAATCGCTTTACTTGGCGCGCAAGGCGCGCGCGGCGGGCGCAAACGCGCAAACCGGATTCTTATGGGGAGTAGCGGGCAATGCATGCGACGAACACTCGGCCGGGGAAACAGCCGCCCGCATTGCCGACTTCTTCAAACAAAACATCGAACGGAAATGAAAATATTTTTTATCGGAATATGCGGAACGGCCGTGGGCAATGTGGCGATACTCACAAAACGCCTCGGGCACACGGTAAAAGGCAGCGACACCGGAATGTATGAACCCATGAAGGGCGCGCTCGAACGGGCGCAAATAGACGCCTGCGAGGGGTGGTCGCCCGAAAGGCTCGACGCGTTCAAGCCCGACTTGGTTGTTGTGGGCAATGCCATAAGCCGAATGAATCCCGAACTTGAGTTCGTGCTTTCTTCGCGCAAATACCGCTACACAAGCCTGCCCGACCTCGTGGGCGAAAAGCTCATAGCCGACAGAAATTCGCTTGTAATAAGCGGCACGCACGGCAAAACAACAACATCGACGCTCTCGGCGTTTCTGATGCGCGCAAACGGAATCGACTGCGGCTGGCTCATCGGCGGCATACCCGCCGACCTGCCCGAAGGCGGCTCCAACCTCGGCGCGCCCGACGCCCCGTTCGCGATAGAGGGCGACGAATACGACACCGCCTTCTTCGACAAACGCAGTAAATTCCTGCACTATCGCCCGTTCGTCTTGGCGGTAAACAACATCGAATTCGACCACGCCGACATCTTCCGCGACATAATCGACGTGCGCCGCACCTTCACGCATGTCCGCCGAATTGTCCGCCCCGACGGCGCGATAGTCGAAAACGGCGACGACCCCAACATCGCGCTGCTGGAGCCTACCCCGTGGACGCGCCGCGTCCGCGTCGGAGAATCCGACGCGTGCGACGTGCGCATAAAAGACTTCGTCCAAAGCGGCGAAAGTTCGTCGTTTAAACTCGTCTGCGGGGGAGTCGAAAAGGCCGTGGAATGGCAAATGCAGGGTTTTTTCAACGCGCGCAACGCGGCAATGGCGGCGGCGGGTGTCTCGCTTACGCTCGGCAGAAAACTTCTCGACATCGACCTTTCCGCGTTGGCGCGCTTCGGCGGCGTAAAAAGGCGGCAGGAGGTAATAGGCAGGTCGGCAAACATAACGGTAGTCGAGGATTTCGGGCACCACCCGACCGCCATAAAGCTCACAATACAGTCGCTGCGGCAGAAGTATCCGAACGCCAAAATCTGCGCGTGCTTCGAACCGCGCAGCAACACGGCGAAAACAAACGTGCTTCAGGCGGAGTTCGAAAAATCGCTGACGCTCGCCGACAAAGTATACTTCGGCTTTGTCAATGCGAAGAAAATCTCCAGAGAGCGGAGGTTCGACACCGCCGCGGCCGCCGCGCGCCACCCCGACAAGTTCGAGTCGTTCCCAACAAACGCCGCGCTTCTGGAAAAACTGCGCGCCGACACCGCGAACGAAAGCGGAGCGGTTGTGTGCGTATTCTTCAGCAACGGCTCGTTTGACAATATCCACAAAATCTTCGCCGCGGAAATCTCCAAAAAGTGATGTTTTTCAGAAGAAAAAACCTTTTCGTAAACAAGCGGGCGAAATCCGTCCGCCCAAAAGACCCGCTGTCTGAATTCAAAAAATCGACGCGCGGGGAAATGGGGCGTTTTTCGGTGGAGGGCGAAATCTGGCGCGCGCTCTGGAAACTCGCGCTTGTAATGCTGGCGTTGGCGGCGGCGTATTTCGCATACGAATGCTGGCTGGCGTATCGCTTTTTCAAATAAAAAACAGTTGAAAAATCGGAGCAAGTCTCCAATATGGCGCAGTATGAGTAAAGAAATAGAAGAAGGTTTGAATCTGGCGTTGGACTACACCAAATTGAGAAAAGTGGCCAACTGCTCCGAAGACGTTATCCCCGCAATAGCCCAAGACGCAACAACGGGCGAAGTGCTCATTGTAGGCTACGTCAACAAACTCGCGCTTGAAACGGCAATAAAAGAGGGAATGGCGACGTTCTGGAGCACGTCGAGAAACGAGCTCTGGATTAAGGGCAAAACAAGCGGAGACTTCCTCGAAATTGTCGATATTCTCGTCAACTGCGAACAAAACTCCATTGTCTACAAAGTCAATATGAAGGGCAAAGGCTCCTGCCACACAAAAACAAAAGACGGCATTGCAAGACGCGGCTGCTACTACCGCCGCATAAAGATTGCCGACGGCAAAGCGCAGGGCTTGGAATTCCTCGCGGATCAGCAATAGGGGCTTCTGTGCGCCCGACCGCGCAGAAAACGGAAAAATTGTCTGGATTTTCGTCCAAACGCCCCTACAATGTCTTGTAACAAAAAAGAAATTCTGAAATTTATGAAATTTAAAATCAATAAAGAACATTTTGCAACGGGTCTGCGTCAGGTGATAAACGTGGTAGGCTCGAACAGCCAAATTGCGGTTTTGAAGAACGTCCTGATTAAGGCTGAGGGCAACACGGTTTCGCTTACGACAACAAACCTCGACTTGGCAATCAGATGCGCAATCAAGGCGGAAGTGGAATCGGCGGGCGAAATTACGCTTCCCGTAAAAACGCTTGCCAAAATCATTCTCGCTGCGCCCCGTCAGGAAATAACGCTCGAGTCCAACGACGGCATGTCGGCGAAAATCTGCTCGGGGCTTTCCAACTTCAAGCTCAACGGGCTGAAAGCCGAAGACTTCCCCCCGCTGCCCAGCTTTGTTGACCAGCACAATTACGAATTCGATCCCGCGGAACTGCTGAATATGCTCCGCTCCGTCTCCTATGCGCAAAGCTCCGACGAGAATAGATACGTCCTCAACAGCGTATACTTCAACTTCGCCGAGGGCAAGCTCACGCTCGTGGCAACCGACGGAAAAAGACTTGCGCTTATCTCGCGCGAAATCAAGCTCGACCGCGAAGACGAAGGCAGCATAATCCTGCCCGCGAAAACAGTGGCGGAACTTGAAAAACTGCTCACGCAGGGCAAGTCGGTAAAAATCAGCTTCAACAACAGGCAGGTTGCGTTCGACATTGAAGTCGGCGAGGAATCGGAAAGCAACGGGCTTACGGGCTCGATATACCTCGTTTCCAAAATTCTGGAGGGCAACTATCCCAACTACAAGTCGGTAATCCCCAAGGAAGCGGAACAGCGCATTAAAATCGAGCGCGAACTTATGCTTGAGGCTATCCAGCGTATTTCGATTATGGCCAGCGACAAGCAGAAACTCGTGCGCCTGAAGATGTCGAAAAACTTCCTCGAAATCTCCTGCCAAAGCGCGGATATCGGCGAAGGCAGCGAACCGATTGAGGTTGAATACGACGGCCCCGAAGTGCAAATCGGCTTCAACCCCGAATTCCTCCAAAGCCCCCTGCGCAACCTCACAAAGGACGAAATCTACTTCGAGTTCAAAGACGAAAACACCCCCGGGGTTTTCAAGACGCTCGACAACTTCCTCTGCGTTGTTATGCCCATGCGCATATAGCGCGAAGCAGCAACAAGCTTTGCAAAAAACCGCCCTGCGTTTTGCTCGGCGGTTTTTCGTTTTTTTGCAAATCGGAACCCGCATTCACGGCGGTCGTGGCGTCGGCAAAATCAGTCCGACAACAACTTTACTTCGCCCGCAAGCCCCGACGGCACTGGCTGCTTTTGCGAGGCGTCGAAGTTGTTGTATTGAATGTCCTTTACGTTTGCGTCCTCGAAAATCTTCCACTTTACGCCGTCTTTGTCCATTTTGATTATGCGGTTGAACGAGCAGTTTCTCACACGCACAACAAGCGTGTTGTGCTTTGCAAGCATTTCCCGCTTTAGCCGCACGACAAACGGCACGCACCAGACTTTGGAAATTTCGCGCCCGTTTAAAAACACAGTCGCGCAGTCGCGGACATCGCCCAAATCGAGAGCGTAGTTTCTGGAGAAATCGGAGATGTCGAATTTGCACGAATAGTCGGCGTCGCCGTAAAAATATCGGGCGGACTCGTCGTCGGTCTCCGTCCAAGAACGCGGAATATCCATTGCCTGCGAAGCGGGAAGCGGCTGCGAATTTGCAATGAAATCTACGCGCCAACCGCGCAACGCGCGGCTTTTTGAATACTTCTTGAAATCGACAAAATCCCTCGGTGTTCCGGCATTTTCGCCCGCGCTTAGCAGACAACTTTCGCCCGCGCGCAACGCAAGGCGGAACTTCGTTTCGCCGCCGCCTGCAACCGACTTCAGCCTGCCCGAAACTCCGGCTTGAAAGTTGTCGAAATCTACGCGGGCGTATTCGCCCAAAACGGAGGTTTCCCCGTCGAAATCGCGCGCCGAAAGATTCGCGACAAAGTAGATACCGCCCTGCGGCGTTTTCTTGCGGATAAACTGCAAACCCGTTTCGGCAATCGGCTCGGGCAAAATACCGACCGCGGCAAGCTCGGGCAACGCGTCTATAACCGCCACGTTCTTTTCGGCGGCAAGTTCGGCGGCGAATTTTTTCGCGGTTTTCTTTGCGCTTTCAATGTCGGCAAATCCCGTGGGCAAGTCGGGGATTTTTTTGAAAAAGCGCACCTTAGCCCCGCCCCGCGCAAGGCGCAGCAAGTCGGCGAAAACCGACAGCGGAAGTTCGTCAACATCGGGCACGAGCACCGTTTTGTATGACGCCCCGCGCGTTTTGACAATCCCGTTTTCTGAGGCGAAACGCGAAAGCATTTTTTCGGAAAAGAAGTCGAAAGTATACCCGTGCGCGTCGAGCGAGCGCATTAGTTTTTCGAACTGCGGACAGCGCGAAAGCCACTGTTCGCCGTGGTGGACGTCGAACATAAGCGTCAGGTTCGCGCCGCCCGACGATTTCCAAAATTGGTGGATTGGGAAATACAGCAGAATGTCGTTTTGCGGCGCAGAGTCCTGCAATTTCGACTGATAAAAGGCTATGTATTTGTTGAGTTCCGGCAGGTAGTCGAAAAAGTGCGAATTCTGGTTGAAGTTTGCCGACGCGTAGAAAATCTTACCGGGGAACGCCTGCGACGGCGGCGAATAGGCCATTCCGTGGTAGAAAACGTGGTTTATGCCGCCGAGCCACAGTTGGTCGAGCTGCGGTTTGACTTGGCTGAGAGCCTCCTTGAAGTGCTCGGCAATCCAAGTGCACGTTTCGGAGGAGACAAGCGGCTTGCCTTCTATGTTTGCCGCGGAAGAGGCGAACTTCATCAGAAGCTTGTCGGGACGCCCGAAGCGTTTTTGCTGGTAGTCGGCATCGACGCGCACAAGGGGAATGGGGAACGCGCTCGAGCCGAAGCTTTCGGTTTCGGGAATGTCGGCGGTAGCGTAGAGGTCGAGCAGGTTTCCGCACGAACCGTGCGCTTGATTGCGCGTTTTCATGCCCATTTTGTGCGCCGCATGCGTAAATCTGCCAAACATTCCCTCCTCCAGAAGGTCGGCGAGCGTGTTGTGGTAGTCCTGCCAAAGCCGCCGAGATTTTTCCGTGTCGGCGTCCGAAAACAAAACATCGGCGTGGGGCTTGAAGTCGTAGCCGCGCAGACGCCTGAAGTCTTCGAAAAACGTCGGGGTAAAATTCGCGCCGAAAATCTCGAAAGAATCGTTGAAAAACGCGCGCACGCCGCCGCCCCTTTTTGCAAACGCCCTCTCGAAAGGCTCGGAATACGCCTCCATAGCCGGCTTCGAAAACGGGTCTACCACAAGCCCCGCGCCGCCGACCGCCGCGCGCTTTACCTTCTGCTTTGTGGGCGAAACCGAAAATCCGCGCCCGATTTTCTTCGCCGAAAAAACCGGCGTAACCCACGGCGCGCCGAACGGCCAGCCCGTTCCCATTGTCATATCCACGCCCATACCGCGTTTTTCGGCCTCCGCGCAGACAAAATCTAGCATATCCATATACGCGTCCGACAAAAACGGCAATGCCTTTCCGCGCTCGCCGCGTTGCGGGTAAATCGGAATTATGTGCACGCCTCCCATTCCCGCCGCCGCAAGCTTGTCGAGCTGCGCGCAGACATCGGGCTTTTCCATTGCGGGGCCCATCACCCACCAAAATGTCCACGGCTTCGCCGTGCGCTCCGAACGCTGTTGCCCGAAAACCGCCGACAACGCAAAAACCAAAAATAACAATGCAATCTTTTTCATTGTAAAAAATCCGCGGCAAGCCTAACGGTTCGCCGACGCCTGCGCAAGACAAAACGGCATAGTTTGGCATTGCATTTCGCGCCCCACTTTGCAAGAAAAAAACTTGAAAACAGCGTTCCGAATTGGAATAGTAAAATCATGTTTATTTATCGCAAGATTGCCGCAGTGTCGATTTTCGCGGCGGCGTGCGCGGTGGTATGCGCCCAAACGCAAAACGGCGCGCAAAAAACGCCAACTCCCGACGTTCCGTTTGCAACAAATTCGGTATCCGACGATGCCCGCGCGGTGGAAGAGGGCGCGCAGGCGGCTCTCAATGCGGGAATGCCCGCTCTGGCGGTTTCGGTTATAGAAAACAGCATTTCCAAAAACGCCAAAAACGGGGATTCGCGCGCGCTCAACGAAACATACGTCGATTCCCTCATCGCACTGGGCGACTACGACTCAGCCCTCGCGCGCCTTGCAAAACTTTCGGGTAAAACGCCCGCCGACAAGCTCAGAAAAGCCGTGATAATGTGCGGGCTCGGGCGCGGCGACATCGCCAAAACTTCGCTTGGGGGAATAGATGAAAACGATCTGCCCGAAACGCTGCGCGCGTGGTTTCACATAGCTAAGGCATACGCGTTTTTCGAAGAGGGCGATTCCGCCAAAGCAATCGCGGAGTTTGAAACGGCGAAAAAAACTGCTCGAACGTCCTCGGCGGCGGCCGACGCCGAAATCGGGCTTTCGCTTGCAAAACTTACGCGGCCCTCGGGTTCGGACAACAATTACGTTCTCGAAAATCGGCTCGCCGAAAACGTAAACACATATATGGGCACGCCGCAGGGATTCGCCTTTGCCAAGCAATACGCAGGCGTGCTGTTCAGGCAGGGGAAGGTAAACCAAGCCCTCGACGTGCTGCAACAGCAGCTTGAAATATCGCTCGCGCCCGAAATCGACAAAGACGAGCTCAATCTCATCGTCGCGGCGATGACAAAAGACCCCGAAAAACAAATCGACATTCTCGGGCGGATTCTCAAAAAGACAAACTCCGTAAACGTCGCCGAGTTTGCAATAGAGCTGATTTCTTCGAACAGACTTGTCGCGCCCGAAAAGCTCGACGCGTTTTTAAACGACATCAACGAAAACAGCTCGCTTGCAATAAAAGACAAAATCATTGCCGAGCTTGCCCTGAACGCCGTAAAGGAAAACAACCCCGAAAAGGCGGTTGACTACGCCCAGCGCATAATATCGAACTTCAAAAACTCCAAACGCCAAGCCGACGCATTGCGCATTCTGGCGTGGGGCGCGCTCTCGAAAGACGGCGGCAAAACCCCGCAATACCGATTGGCGGCGTCGTATCTGACAAAACTCGCCGACCTGCAAACTTCGGCGGGCGAACGCGATATGCTGATGTATCTGGCGGCGAACTGCTACTTCCGCGACAAGGACTTCTCCACAGCCGCCGGCATCTTCGCCCGAATTTTCGACGAGCTCCCGCAAAAAGCCAATTTCATTCTCGACAAAATAATAGACTCATACCTCGCCCTTTCCGAAGAGTCAAAAGCCGAACAGTTTATCGAAAGAACGCTTAAAAACAGGGCGGTGAGCGATACCGAACGCTGGCGCGCGGAGTGGAAGCTTATCTCATTCCTGCGCGCAAACGGCAAAATATCGAAGGCGTTGGGAAGAATTGAAAACGCCGTCTCGGCGACTTCGGAAAATTCGTCGGCACTCAAGCTCAGAATGATGTGGCTGCTTGCTACCATAACCGAACAGGCGGGACAGTATTCAAAAGCCGCCGCCTACTGCGACAACATCGCCGACATGGCAAACGCCGAGGAAACCGAAGACCCCGAAACCGCGCGCGAAATAGCCGCAAACGCCCTGCTGCTGAAGGCTGTATGTCTCGAAAAAATCGGCGGGCGCGTGTCGGTGGCGGACGCCGTAAAAACATATAAAACCATCAGGCGCGACTACCCGCAAACGGAGGCCTCCCCGCTCTCGTATTTGTATCAGGCGCGCGCAGAAGCACGAACGGGAGGATTCGACGCCGCAAAAAACCTCTGTATGGAACTTGCCCGCTCCGCGCAGAACCCAGCGCTGAAATACTCGGCGCTTTTCGAGGCAGCCGAATACGCAAAAAGAATCGGGACTACGGCCGAATACAAAAACGCAGTCGAAATTCTCAGCACGCTCTGCTCTGAATTCCCCGACGACCCGCGCAACTTCTACGCAAAACTTTCCCAAGCCGATATTCTCAGGCTTATGAACTCCTTTGCCGATGCCCAAAAGCTCTACGCAGACACCGCCGTGCAATTCGAGAAACACCCCGAAGCGCATATCGCGCAACTGCGCTACGGCGACTGTCTTTCCGCGCAGGGGAAATACGCCGAAGCCGCCGCGTATTTCGAGCGGTTGTTCTCGCTGCCGAACGTCCCCGTGTCGGTAAAAGCGGAAGCCGCCGACAAGTGGCGGCTGGCGTTGGAGAAAACGGGCAGAACAAGCGAGGCCGACGAAGTTAGCTGGCTTACCGCCAATACCATTTTGAAATCGGCGGGCGAAGACGCCGTGGCGAAATACTGGCTGAGCAGAAACCTCCTGTCTTTGGCGCAGTCGCTCGAAAAACAGTCGCTGAACGCGGACGCGCGCGCGGCATACGCGTTGATTGCAAAATACAGGCTGCCCGCCTATAGGCTCGCCGAATCGAAAATCAAAAACTTGAAGGATAAATAAATTATGCAATCTCTAAAAAACATTTTCGGACTATTTGAGGTCGGCGGACCGACAATGTATCTGCTGGCGTTGTTGGCGTTTTTAATGTGCGTGATTTTTCTGGAGCGCCTGCTCTACCTGCACAGGGGCAAAACTCACGCAACCGAATTCGTCGAGGGCATAAAGCAGTCGCTTAAAAAACACCGCCTTCTCGAGGCCATAACCATCTGCGACGAAAGCTTCGGCCCCGTTCCCATCGTAGTAAAGGAAGCACTGCTCAATTCGGAAAATTCGCCCGAAATAATGTCGGCATCGGTAAATTCGACGGCGGTAAACCAGTTCGCCCTGCTTAGTAGGAGAGTAGCGAGCCTCGCGCTGATTGCGCGCATTGCCCCGCTTGTGGGATTGATGGGAACGGTGCTGGCGCTGTATCAAATTTTCGGGACGATGGGAGTCGCCCACGACTACGTTTCGTATTCCGAAATGGCGGCGTCGGTAAAACAGGCTCTTGTTTCGACGGCGTTCGGATTGTTCGTGGCGGTTCTCAGTTGGCTCGGATACAGCTTTCTCAACAGCAAACTGAAGGCTCTCGCGCAGGATATCGACTGGGCAGCGAACGAAACAATGCTCTTTATCATACGCGGTCAGCCCGAGCACGAAGACCTCTACATAAAAGGCAACAAAAAGGCGGAGCAATGATTGAAACCGTCAACGTGTTTTCCAAAACCGAACGCGAACGCGTTTGGCTGAGCGTGCCCGCGCTAATCGATATCGTGCTGCTGGCGTTCATATTCTCTTTCGCGGCGGGCAAATACATTGTTGCCCCGGGACTGCTGATTGACTTGGATTCCTCGGAAACGCTCCCGAAAATTTCCGCGCCCGATTACGCCGTGCCCGACGCCGACCTTAGCGTGCTTACCGCTACGGGCACTGCAATGCTAATCTTCGACGGGGCGATTTACGATATGAAGTCGTTCGAAAAGAAAATCGCCGCGCAAAAACCCGCGGGCACGACTCTGCTTATAAAAGCCGACAAAAACCTGACCGTGCAGTCGCTTGTGGAAATAGCCGAAGCGGCGAAGGCGGGCGGATACAAAAAAATACAGCTGGCGGCAAAACCTAAATGAAAAATCGGAATGCCAACGCGAACAAATACGCCCTGCCCGCCCTGATTTCGGGGGCGGCGGTTGCGTGTTTTCTCGCGTTCGCGCCCGACATTCAAACCCCCGCGCCAAAAACGGCGGAATCGGAGGGGTTTGTTTCCTTGCGCGAGCGGCAGACGCGGCAGGACGGGGAATTGCCCGAATTATACGACTCCGCGCCTATTTTTATTCCCACAAAATGGAATAACAAACCCGAAACAAAACCACTGCCGACAACCTCCACTTGGAATCCGCGCAACGAACGCGCTTCGGCGGACGCCGACGAGACATCGCTTCCCCCGACAGAGCCCCGAAAAAAAACCGACTTAAAACGCGCAATTTTTATGCGCTCGGCGTTTGCGGGATTCGCCCAGAAACCGCAACCCGCCTCCGCGTTTGAAACGGGAGACCGCGTCGTGATAAAAGACCTTCGTTCGGGGGCAACGGTGTTGGAGGCTCCCATTTCACTGCCCGCTCACGGAATTTTAAACATCGCAGAATTTTACGTGTCGGTAAAAAATTCGCAAACCTCCACGCCTATAAAGAAAAGCTCCTCGGGCAGCGACGAAATAGACGGTGCTGTTTTCGAGACGCTCAACGCCGCAAAACTCGACGTTCCCGACGGAGAATACAAAATAACCGTAGTCCCCTACTGATTGGCGGATTTCCCGAATACCGGCACAAAAAACGCGCATCGGGCAAAGTTCCTGTGCGCGCGAGAGGTTTTTACTACGCCCGAACCTTTGCGAATTCGACGAGCTTCCGCGCCAAGTCGTCGAAAATAGCGGCGGAGCTTTCCGAGACGCAATCGGTATGGAGCGTTTTGTCGATGGGAACGACGGCCAACTTCCCAACGCCCAATTTTGCGGCCACTTCGTCGGCACAGCCCTCGCCGAAAACGTATTCGCGCGAATCGCCCACCTGCAAATACGCCATATTTTCCACAACGCCCGCAATCTTTACGCCGCTTTTTTCGAAAACCATCGCCCCGCGCAACGCCGTTTTTGCGGCGAGCGCGTTGGGTGTGGTGACGATTACGGCGCAGTCAAGCGGCATCAGCTGGACGGTGCTTAAAACGGCGTCGCCCGTTCCCGGGGGGAGGTCGAACACCATAACGTCAAGCTCGCCCCATTTGAAGTCTTCGCCGAACTGCTTTATTGCGCTTGTAACCATCGGCCCGCGCCAAAGCAGCGGCTGGTCGTCGGAGACGAGCATTCCCATTGAAACCACTTTTATTCCGTCTATTTCGGGCGGGATTATTTTTTGATTTTCGTCAACGCTCGGGAACACCTCTTTGCCGAAAAGTATTGTCGCGCTTGGCCCGTGAATGTCGCAGTCCATAAGTCCCACCCGCGCCGAATCTTTGGAGAACATTTTGGCGAACGCGCGCACCAAGTTCACCGCAACCGTGCTTTTGCCTACGCCGCCCTTGCCCGACGCCACGGCTATTTTAAGCCCCACATTCTTGAGCGTTTCGGGATTTTTCGCTGTCGGCGCGGGCGCGGCTTTGGGCATCTCCGAAAGCAGAACAACTTTGAACTGCCCCGAAGGAAACTTGTCTTTGAGCACGTTTGCCGCCTCCGCCGCGACCTTTTCGGCAACCGTTTTTTCGCCGCCCGTATAGATGCGAATTTCGGCGCAATCGCCGTCGACTTTCAAGTATTTCACCATTCCGAAAGCCACAATGTCTTTGGAATACGGGGGATATTTCACCGAACGCAAAGCGTCCAAAATTTCGTCTTTTGTCATATTATTTAGTCAATGCATATTTCACGAGTTGCTCCACTGTTGCCGAAGAGCCGATGGCTTCGCATGCCCTGCGCACAAGCTTGTCGCCCTCGGCGGGCTTCATTCCGAGCGCGCAAAGGGCCGCAACGGCATCGGATATTGACGAAGCCTCGGTTGCGGGCGAAAACTGCGCTACCCCCGCAACCGAGGGGGAAAACGCCCCGCGCAATTCAAGAACGAGACGCTCCGCCGTTTTCTTGCCGATACCCTGACACTTCGAAAGCAGCTGGGCGTCGCCTGCGGCAATCGCGCCCTGCAACGTCTGAACCGACATTCTGCTCATCATATTAAGGGCGATTTTCGGGCCTATTCCCGAAACTTTTTCCACGACAAGCTTGAAGAAATCCCTGTCGCCCGCGCTCGCAAATCCGTAGAGCGACTGCGAGTCTTCGCGGTAGACGGCAAGCGTATACAGCATAACATCGCTGCCGTTGGGCGGCAATTTTTCCGAAGTCGTAAGCGGAACGTTGACCTCGTAGAACAAGCCGCCCGCTTCCACTACTGCGGAAACGGGGGTTGAAGAAACCAATTTGCCCTTTATGCCTGCAATCATGGCTACTTCAGATTGAGAACGTCGTCCATGCCGTAAAGCCCCGCGGGTCTGCCGACAATCCACTTCGCCGCGCGTAACGCGCCCGAGGCGAAAACCTTTCTGTCGGCGGCTTTATGCGTAAGTTCGAGGCGTTCGCCGTCGGCTGCAAAAATCACTGTGTGGTCTCCCACTACGCTTCCGCCGCGCAACGCATGCACTGCAATTTCGCCGCGCGGACGCTCGCCCACAAGCCCCTTGCGCCCGTAGACAACGCTGTCTTCGCCCACGCCACGCTGCTGCATGACTATGCTTTTAAGCTTTTCGGCAGTGCCGCTGGGGGCGTCCTTTTTCATGCGGTGGTGCATTTCGACAATCTCGACATCGTAGGAGTCGTCCAAAATCTGAGCGGCAACTTTTGTGAGGAAGTTAAGCAGATTCACCCCGAGCGAATAGTTGCCCGCCCATACAACGGGAATTGTTTCAACACACTCCGCAATTTCGGCGCGCTGTTCGGGCGTGTGCCCCGTAGTGCCGATGATAAGCGGCTTTTTGTGCGCGGCGCAAAGTTTGGCGACCGCCAGCGTTGCGTCTCTAAACGAGAAATCCACAACAACGTCGCAACCGTCTATTGTTGCGGCGGGGTTATCGCCGACGTCGCAGGCGGAGGAAATAACGCAGTCTTCGGCGGCGGCAGCGGCGGCAATAGCCATTCCCATTCTGCCCTTCGCCCCGTTCAAAAGAATCTTTACCATTACAAAAGTCCTATGTTTTTGAGTTCGTCTTTAAGCACCGCAAGCTTTTCGTCGGCCATCTTGCAAAGAGGCAGACGCACATACGGACTTTTAATCATGCCCGTCAAGGCCATCGCCGTCTTTGCGGGAACGGGATTCGGCTCAATGAACAACGCCTTGAAAAAGCCAGCCAAGCGCGAATTAAGTTCTTCGGCCTTCGCCCAGTCGCCCGCTTTACAGTAGCCGACAAGTTTGACCATCGTCTCCGGAATCAGGTTCGACGCAACGCTCACCACACCCGCCGCGCCAGCTTTCATAAACTCGACAGTCAAGCCGTCGTCGCCGCTCATTACGTCGATAAGTCCGTCCGCTTTCGCCACCATATCCGCAACCTTTTCGACCTTTCCGCCCGCCTCCTTAATTACCTTGAAATTCGGGAACTCTTTGGCGAGTCTGAGCGCGGTGTCGTTCGAAATTTCAATGCCGCACCTGCCGGGGATTGAATAAAGCATAATCGGCTTTTTCGTGCACTTTGCAATCTCGCACATATGCAGATAAACGCCCTCCTGCGAAGGTTTGTTGTAATACGGGGCGACTATCAAAAAGCCGTCCGCGCCGGCCTCGTCGGCCTCGCGCGTGAGGTGGACTGCCTCTTTTGTGCAGTTTGCGCCCGTGCCCGCCAAAATGGGAACACGCCCTTTTGCGAACTCAATCGTCTTGCGGATTGTAACGATGTGCTCAACGGGGTCGAGCGTGGGGGATTCGCCCGTAGTTCCGACAGAAACAAGACCCGAAACACCGCCCTTAATTTGAGCCTCAACCAAATCTTTCAACGCGTCGAAATCGACGCCCAGCTCCGTCATTGGCGTGACCAAAGCCGTCCATACACCTGAAAATTTTTGCATATCCCCTAATTCAAAAAGAATCCCCCCCGCTTGCAACCAAATTTTTTAAAAAAGCGCTAGGGCGCGTTTCTTTCGGCGGCAGCATTTTTATTATAAAGTAGCGGCGATTACCTAAGGCAATCCGACTTTGCTTTGAAATTAAAGTTTTTACTTTACAGATAAGGCGAAACTCTTGTTTCGCCTTTTGTTTTATAAACTCGTCGAAGCAAACGCTCTCGGGCGTTTTTTACGTTTCCGAAAGCGGCGGCAATCGGCTTTGCCAATACGCCTTTACTCTCCGATTAAAGTTTCAAAACACGAATTGACGCGTGAGTTGTTGTATCTCTTGAGAACGCATCAAACGTAGTTTTAGGCGAGGCTTCACGTTTTTGTTGCGAAGGATTTTTTATATTTCCTAAAGCGGCGCGGATTGAATTTCATTCAATTCCGCTTTGATTATTCATTTAAGCCTGTGTCCCTTGAGAACGCGTCAAACGTAGTTTTAGGCAAGGCTTCACGTTTTTGTTGCGATGGGAGCGTAGTTAACCTACGTGACCGAGCAACAATAAACAGTGAAACGCAGCATAAAGCTGCGTTTCACGCGTTCTCCACGCGTTATTAATGTTTGGAGGAACGCCAAATCAAAAACACACCAACCCCCTGGAAGAGAAAATTGGGAATCCAAATCAGCAAATCCGGTCTCATCTCCGGATACTTCTTCAGCCATGAAATCCCGACCGTCATCATATAATACGTCATCGCCAGCGCTACGGCTATCGCCAAATTCGCAAACGTTTCGCTCCTCGAAGCCTTTATCCCGAGCGGGACTGCAATCATCACCAGAGAAAAAATCGAAAACGCCATCGCAAAATTTTCCTGTATCTGCAAATTTATCTCGATTCTGTCGCGGCGGGCGCGTTTTGCGCGCTCCTCGGGCGGAAAGTTTTCAAGGGGATCTTTGTGCCAAGTGTCGCGCGCGACTATGAGTTCGTCAAACGTCATAACCCCCGGCTTTTTGTATGCCTTGTATGTCTCGCCCAAAACGCGCGCAAGCGGCATTCTCACAAGCAGGCTTTCGAATTTCGCCGAAGGGAGGGGCTTGTCGAGTTTTTCGGGGTCGTCGGCGGGCATACGTTCGGCCGCTCCGTTTTTGAGGACGAACACGATTTCGTCGGAAGCCCTGTCGAAAGTAATGTTGGCTTTGTCGGCCTTGATGAACGCGCTTGCCTTGCCGTCCGCGCCGAGTTCCCATATTCTGAACCCGAGCAGTTCGTTGTTTGTTTCGTCGGCCTTGTTGGCATAGATGACGTAGCCGGGGAAATCCTTCACGAACGCACCCGCCTTGATGAATTTCAGCGGATTTTCGCGAATGACGTTTTTGATGGCGTTTTTATACGCATAGCTCGACGACGGCGAATAATAGAAATTGATAAAAAACGACAACACGCACGCGCCCATTGCCAAGAACAATACGGGTGCGGTCATTGCGTAAATCGACCTCCCGCAAGACTTCATCGCCACAATTTCGCTTTGCGCCGACATTCTGCCGAACACAAGCAGAATGCCCGTTAACATGCCCATCGGCAGGGCGTATGGAACAACGCTCGGGATTAACAACGCAACCAAATACATAAACAGCGACACCCCCAGACGCCCCGCCAGAAGCTCGCCGAGAGCCGCCCTGAAAATGTTGCCCAATACGAGCACGAAAACAAACAGCGCGACAGTCATAAAAGCCGCCGCAAAGACCTGCCTGAATATGTATTTGTCGAGCTTACCCATACGTTCCCGAAACCGATACAATAAGCAACACAAACGCAAACAAAAGCAACATAAAAATATTGCAAAGTGCAAAAAATATCGAAAGATGAACAAATTCTTTTTTAAGAAACAGTAGCAAAAATATCGTTGTTATGGACAAAAGGACACATAAGAAACACTCGGCGAAAGCGGCTCCGGAATTTTACGTTTCGGAGACGGTAAAGGGAATGGAAGAAAGCATTCTCAGACATCTCGAAACGTCTCTTGCGCGCGAACGCGAAAGCGCGTCGATAAGGGACTGGTGGGTGGCTACGGCTCTGGCGATAAGAGACCATACCATGGGGCGTTTCATCAAGACGATGCGCCGCCAGCACGAAGGCGACGCCCGCAGAATCTACTATATGTCGCTTGAATACCTCGTGGGCAGACTCACGGAAGACACGCTCGTGAACATCGGGCTGCTCGACACCACAAAGAAGGCACTGCAAAATCTCGGCTTGAAATACGACGACGTTATCGGCGCGGAAGTCGATATGGGCTTGGGCAACGGCGGCTTGGGGCGTCTTGCCGCATGCTTTCAGGATTCGCTCGCCACTCTCGACTACCCCGCGGTGGGCTACGGCATAAGATACGAATTCGGTCTTTTCACGCAGAGCTTCAAGGACGGCAAGCAGGTTGAATCTCCCGACAACTGGCTGCGCTACGGTTCGCCGTGGGAAATTGTCCGCCCAGAATTTACAATGCGCATAGCAATAGGCGGCACGGTTGAAAACTCCGTAAACGACAGGGGAGACTGGGCGCCGATGTGGAAGCCGCAGGGCGAGCTCCTCGGCGTTCCGTGGGACATTCCCGTTGTCGGCTACGGCGCGAAAACCGTCAACTTCCTGCGTCTGTGGGAATCGAGAGCCTCCAACGAATTCGACCTCGACGCCTTCAACGAGGGCGGCTACGCGCAGGCGGTTCACGACAAGGCAATGAGCGAGACAATCTCGAAAGTTCTCTACCCCAACGACAAAACCGAAAACGGCAAACTCCTGCGCCTTATGCAGCAATACTTCTTTGTTTCGTGCTCGCTGCAGGACATAATACGCAGATACTTGGAGCACCACAAAGACTGGTCGGAGTTTGTGGACAAGGTTGTAATCCAGCTCAACGACACCCACCCGGCAATAGCAGTGCCCGAACTCATGCGCCTGCTTGTGGACGTCCACTCAATGAATTGGGACGCCGCGTGGGAAATATGCACGAAAGTTTTCGCCTACACGAACCACACGCTGCTTCCCGAAGCCCTCGAAAAGTGGCAGGTGCCATTCTTCGAAAAACTGTTGCCGCGCCACTTGCAAATCATCTATGAAATCAATTCGCGCTGGCTCAAACAGGTTGCCGCGAAATTCCCGAACAATCCGCAAAAACGGGAGGCGTTGTCTATCATAGAAGAGTCTTCGCCGAAAATGGTGAGAATGGCGTATCTGGCGGTAGTGGCTTCGTTCAGCGTAAACGGAGTTGCCGCGCTTCATACGGAACTGCTCAAAAGCAGCGTCCTGCGCGAATTCTACGAAATGTCGCCCGAAAAATTCAACAATAAAACAAACGGCGTAACTCCCAGAAGATGGCTGAAAGTCTGCAACCGCGGGCTCTCAGACCTGATTGACTCTAAAATCGCAGACGGCTGGGTGACCGACCTCGACCAACTCAAGAAGCTTGAAAAATACGCCGACAACGCCGAGTTCCAAAAATCGTTTATGGCGGTAAAGCTCGAAAACAAAAAACGCCTTGCCGACATAGTTTGGAAACAGTGCGGGGTGAAAATAAACCCCGAAGCGATGTTCGACGTCCAGATAAAGAGACTGCACGAATACAAACGCCAGCACCTGAACCTGCTGCACATTCTCACGCTCTACCGCGACCTGCTGCACGACCCCGACATGGACATCGCCCCGCGCGTGTTCATCTTCGGCGCAAAGGCGGCTCCCGGCTACGACATTGCAAAAAACATCATCTACGCAATTAACAAAGTCGGCGAAAAAATCAACAACGACACCCGCATAAAGGACAAACTCAAAGTCGTGTTCATTCCCAACTACAACGTAAGCTCCGCAATGAACATCATTCCCGCGGCTGACTTGTCGGAACAGATTTCGACGGCGGGCAAGGAGGCTTCGGGCACGGGCAATATGAAGCTGTCGCTCAACGGTGCGGTTACAATGGGTACGCTCGACGGCGCAAACGTGGAAATAAAGGAGTGCGTCGGCGACGACAACATCTTCATCTTCGGGCTTACTGTCGAACAAGTCCAGCACCTCAAGGGGCGCGGCTACAACCCGTGGGACTACTACATGCACAACAAAAAGCTCAAGGAAATCCTCGACTGGCTCGTTTCCGAATACTTTATGCCCGAAAACCCCGACGCGTTCATGCCGCTTAGAAAGTCGATTCTCGACTGGGGCGACCCGTTTATGGTGTGCGCCGACTATCAGTCATACTGCGACGCCCAGGCAGAGGCCGACCGCGCCTTCCGCGACAAAAAACGCTGGGCGAAAATGGCTATTCTCAACACGGCGCGCATGGGAAAATTCTCCTCCGACAGAACAATCCGCGAATACGCCAAAGACATTTGGAACCTTGAAAAAATGTAAAAGTTTTTTCGGTTTTCGCCCGATTTCGCCCCGCGCGGAGTCGGGCTTTTTTGTAAATTGGGGTTGATTTACCGCCCGCGAGCGGCTAGCATACCCGCAAATGAAAGGACATTTTATGAGAATAAGACAATCGCTATTGTTAGCGGTTTTTGCGTGCTCCGCGTTTCTTCTGAGCGCGTGCTCTCCGAAAGCCGAAAATTCGCCGCTTGAGTGCGCGCCTAGAAACGCGACAGCCGTTGTGTGGGTAAAAGCCGACGGCGCGCTGTCGGAACAAATGAAAGCGCGAACCGACTACAAACAACTAATACAGGCGTTGCGCGAAAACGGAAAAATAACAAAACTGCTTGCGGAAAAATTCGGAGAGTTTGAAAAACAGTCGAACGGAATTTCGGCGTTGTTCGTTTCCAAAACAGATGCAGTGGGTTCGCTTGAAGACTTGGCTTTCAATTTTCTCGACGAATTTGCCGCATTCACAGATTCCGCGGGAATCGCCTCCGACGATTTCAACTGGACGGCGGTAATACGCGCAAAAGAAGAACGTTTTGTTGAAAAGGCTCGTCAAGCCGCCAAAAAGGCGATGGAACAATCAAAGGGACAGTTGGCAAAAGACGGCGAAAATTACAAATTGTCAATTTCGGATACAAAAAAAATCGTCTTCGGCTTTAGCGGCAAATACTTTGTAATAGCCGCAAACGACGGGTTGCTCAAAGACGCGCTCGCAAAAATTGCAAACGGCGGGGCGGAATCGGTGCTAGACGCGCCGAAATTTGCAAAAGCATTTAAAAATGCAAAATCACATTCCGCAGGATTGTTTATAGACTCGAAAATTTTCCCGAAAGGCGAAAATTTCGACACGGTTTCCGCCAACGTAGACTACTTCGCCCTCGCGTCCGACAGCACTTCGCTTGAAAGCGGAACTGCGGAATTCGACGTTGCGTTCAAGAAAGGCGCGGCGGCTGATTTCATAAAATTGCTGAAGCTCGAAAACCCGAACGAAACGCGCGCGTTGCCGAATTCGCAAATGTATATAAAAAGCGCGTTCGCTCTCTCCGACGAAATGCTTGTTCAGTTGGCGGCAAACCCGATGGCGGCAATATTCGCGCCCGTGCTGAAAAAGCTGAAATCGGTGGAATATTCGGTAAACAATTTCTATCCCGAAAAAGACAAGATTGGGGTGTCGCTTGTAAACTGCGGCGTTGACAATGCCGACGCCGTTTTGGCTACGCCGCAAGTTTCAGCAATAATGAGACAGTCGATGTTTGCGGACGGGGAAATCGGCGGCGTAAAATGCAAGGTTTCTCCCGTGGCGGCGGTTATAAATACGGCGGAAGACAATATTTCGGTTGTGCTCTCGCCTTTCCCCAAAGACCGCGACGCGGCAGTAAAAAGCATATCAGGCAAAGGCGAATTTCCGCAAACGGAGTTCTTCAAATCGCTTAAAGTCCCGCAAAATGCCGTGGCAAAATTCTACTACGACGGGCTTGCTTTTTCGGGCGCGAACGCGCAGCAGCTGCCGCCCAATATGGCGGCGTTTTCGGGGTTGATGGAGGCGTATCTAAAATGCTGCAAACGTCAGGAAATGCGCGGCTGGACGTTTGCCGAAGGCGACGTTTTGAAAACGCACATTGAAGCTGTGGGAGAGTTGGACTTAACCCCGCTCGTTGAATTTGTCAAAAGCTACAAATAAAATTGCACAACTAAAAGACGCCGAAAAACGGCGTCTTTTTTTGCGGGCACAAGCCGCACAACGAGCTACAAAAAAGTAATCAGCGCATCACAAAACAATCCGCGCCGCCGTGATTCGACTGCTACTTCTTCAACCCGTCGTAGAACGCGAAAATGTCGCGCGTATCTCCGTGCTTGAAAAAGTCCATCGCGGGGCGCGGGTGGAGGTTTTCGGCGGCAGTAAGCATATACTGCGGGAACTGCCCGCAGTGGAATTGCGTTTTGATTGGCTCTACTTGTTTCTGGCAAAAATCAATAATCGGCAATGCGTTCTTTGCGCCGCGCAAAACCGACACAAGCAGTTCGCTCGGACAATTTCCCGCGCCTTTGCCAAGCCCGCCAATTGTGCAGTCGGCAACGCGCGCGCCCGCGTCTATGCCAGCAAGTTCGTTCGCAAGCGCGCACTGGAGATTGTTGTGCGCATGGACGGCAAACGTCTTGCCGCATTCCGCACAAATTTCCGCATACCCGCGCGCAAGAGCAGAAAACCGCCGCGGCAAAAGCGCGCCGTAGCTATCCATCAAATAAACAATGTCAACCGCGTCCGACTCCGCAATGCGGCGGACGTTTTCGAACAGCGCGCCGCCGATTGAGGAAGCCGCCATCATGCACGCCGCCGTCTCGTAGCCCTTTTCTTTCGCGATGGAAAGCGTTTGGAGGGCGGCTGAAACGTCGCGCGCATAAAACGCGCAACGAACCAAATCGGCCGCGCTTTCGGAGCAATTCGGGAACTTTCGCGCATCGCATTTGCCGGCGTCTGCAAGAACGGCTATCTTGGCGCGGACGCCCTCTACGAGCGGCTTTATGAAGTCTTCGTCGCAAAACCTGAACGCGCCGAAACTGTCGCGCGCGAAAAACTTGTCGTCGTTTCTGAAGCCGATTTCCACGATGTCAACGCCCGCGGCGTCGCAGGCGGAAAGGACGCCACGCGCGAACTCCACCGAAAAGCGGCTGTCGTTTACAAGCCCGCCGTCGCGCAGCGTGCAGTCCAGAATTTTGCATTCAGATTCCATAACTGCCGAATTAAACACCGCCCGCTCCTTCGCGCAACAAAAAAGGCGCGACCCGCGCCGCGCCCTTTGCAAAAACGTTTATTCCCACTCGATTGTTGCCGGAGGTTTCGACGAAATATCGAGCACCACGCGGTTGACGCCTTTGACTTCGTTTATGATTCTATTGGAAATCTTCGCGAGAATTTCGTGCGGAATATGCGCCCAGTCGGCGGTCATTGCGTCTTGGCTTTCCACTATTCTCAACGCGATAACGTTGTCGTAGGTGCGCTCGTCACCCATGACGCCTACCGTCTTCACGGGAACGAAAACCGCAAACGCCTGCCACAAATTGTAGTAAAGCCCGCTTGCATACATCTCCTCCATAAGAACGGCGTCGGCTTCACGCAGAATGTCGCAATACGATTTTTTGACTTCGCCCACGACGCGCACGCCCAAGCCCGGTCCGGGGAAAGGATGACGCCACAACACTTCCTTCGAAAGCCCAAGCTCCTTGCCGAGCGCGCGGACTTCGTCTTTGAAGAGTTCGCGCAGCGGCTCGAGCAGCTTCAGTTTCATTTTCTTGGGAAGCCCACCCACGTTGTGGTGGCTCTTTATCAAAGACGCGGGATTGCCCGCTATCGGCACGCTTTCAATAACGTCGGGATAGAGAGTCCCCTGCGCGAGGAAATCGACCTTCCCGATGGATTTAACGGCCTTGTCGAACACTTCGATGAACGTCTTGCCGATAATCTTGCGCTTGCGCTCGGGGTCTTTCACGCCCGCGAGTCTGCCAAGAAAGAGCTTTTCGGCGCGGACTGTCTTCATTTTGATTTTGAAGTTGTTTTTGAAAAGTTCTTCAACCTTCTTGCGCTCGTCTTTTCGCAAAAGCCCGTTATCGACAAACACGCAGGTGAGCTGGTCGCCGATTGCCTTGTGAATGAGTGCCGCTGCCACGGAGGAATCGACGCCGCCGCTAAGCCCCAAAATGACTTTCTTGTCGCCGACCTGTTCGCGGATATTGGCAACCGCCTTTTCCACGTAGTCTGACATTTTCCAGTCGCCCGTGCAGCCGCAGATATTGTAGAGAAAATTCTTTATTATCTCAATGCCGCGCGGCGTGTGCGCAACCTCGGGGTGGAACTGCATTCCGTAAAAACGCTTCGCCTTGTTTTCGATGAGCGCGTATTCGGAATTTTCGGTCGTGCCGATTGCCTTGAAGCCTTCGGGCAACTTCTCGATTCTGTCGCCGTGCGAATTCCAAACCTGAATTGGCGACTCTATCCCCTTGAGCAAATCGCTGTTTGCCGATTTAAACGAAAGCTTGCCCAATCCGTATTCGCGCTGTTTGCTTGAAACGACAACGCCGCCGAGCATTTTGCCCATCAGCTGCAGGCCGTAGCAAATTCCCAAAACGGGGACGCCGAGCTCGAAAACTTTGGGGTCGGGGCGCGGAGAACCCTTCGAAAGGACGCTCGCCGGCCCGCCCGAAAGAATAACGCCGCAAACGCCCTGTTTTTTAAGAACCGAAGCCTTCGTGTTAAACGGCATTATTTCCGAATACACGCTGCATTCGCGGATTCTACGCGCTATTACCTGCGTATACTGCGAACCGAAATCCAAAACTGCTATTTTCTGATTCATAATATTTAGGGTGGTTAAAATTTCATCTCGGCGTTTTTGTATCCGCAGCTCGGACACGCCTTTGATTTTTCGCCGCCGCGCGAAACGTAGACGGAATCGCACTTAAGACAATGGAACGTGGAAGTTTTCAGCATTTTTTCATACACGCCGAAATGACGACGCGCCCAAAGAAAATACGCCGCCAACATCGCCGCTATGACGACGCAAAGTATTACGCAAAAATATGCCGTCAACTCCATTATAAAAAAACACAAACGCACCCGTTATTGGCGAGTGCGTCTGAAATTACCGCTCAAAGATTGTTATTCCTTTGTTTCGGCCTTCTTTGTCGCCTTTTTTGCAGCCGCTTTTTTTGTTGCAGTTTTCTTGGCGGCAGCCTTCTTGGCGGGGGCTTTTTTCTCCGCTTCGGGCGCTGCGGCTTCGGCTTTGGGCGTTTCGTCCGCTTTGGGCTCAGCCTTTGCGGGCTGCGGCGCCTTATAACCCTTGTCGTCGGCTTCGATAAGCTCTATTATCGCCATGTCTGCGGCATCGCCCACGCGGGGAACGAGCTTGTAGATACGCGTATAACCGCCTTCGCGCTTGAGAAACTTGGAAACCTTGTCCGCAAAGAGGAAGTGAACCGCGCTCACGTCCCTGATTTGGGAGAGAGCCTGACGGCGGAAGTGCAGTTTCTTGGCCGTATCTTCCGTTGCGGCGGCCTTCTTTGCCAATGTTATCATTTTCTCGGCAAACGGACGCAATGCCTTGGCGTAGCCGAGCGTTGTTTGAATTTTATCGTGGCGGAAAAGAGCCGACGCCAACGACGCCATTATGGCTTGGCGGTGTTCTTTTTTTACGCCCAACTGATGTCTGTGTTTTTGATGACGCATTTTATTTAATTTCTAAAATTAGAGTGTTGTGGAATCTATCAGGCTGCCGTCGATTTTCATACCCAACGACAATCCCAACTGTTCGAGCTTGCTCTTGATCTCGTTCAGCGATTTCTTGCCGAAATTGCGATACTTGAGCATCTCCTGTTCCGACTTCATTGCCAATTCGCCGACCGTCGTAATATTTGCATTGTTCAGGCAGTTCGCGGCACGGACAGACAACTCGATTTCGTTGACGCTCATATTGAGCAATTTTCTGAGTCTGTTCTGTTCCTCGCTCACTTCCTTGCCGACGGTTTCGAACTCTATATCCTGCTGGTTGACGCTGTCGAACACGTCAATATGGTGTTTGAGAATCACCGCCGCTTCCTTCAGGGCTTCGTCGGGGGTAATTCTGCCGTCCGTCCAGATTTCGAGCGTAAGCTTGTCGAAATCCGTCATCTGGCCGACGCGCGTTGCATCGACGGAGTATTTCACCAACTCAATCGGGCTGAAGAGCGAGTCAACGGGAATCACGCCGATGGGCTGGTCGTCAACTTTGTTCTCTTCCGCCGGACGCCAGCCCCTGCCGCACGAAATTTCGACTTCGGCATGGAATTTGCGCTTGGAGTCAAGCGTGCAAATAACCTGTTCGGGATTTACAACCTTGATGTCGGCGTCTTCCTGAATGTCGGCGGCTGTTACCGCGCCTTCCTTCTCCACGTCAATCATCAGGCGTTTGCCTTCCCTATTGTGGCTTATGAGCTTGATTTTTTTGAGGTTCAAAACGATGTCGGTTACGTCTTCGACTATCCCATCAACGCTTTGAAACTCGTGATCAACTCCGTCTATTTTTATCGAGCTGATAGCGGCACCTTCTATCGAACTAAGAAGAACGCGGCGCAGCGCATTTCCTATTGTATGACCGAATCCAGTCTCAAAAGGATCTGCCACATACTTTGCATAAGTGTTTGTCGCGCTCCCATCGTCTTTTACAAGACGTTTGGGAAGCTCAAATTTTCCGAGTCGTTTTGCCATTGTCTTCTCCGTTTCTAAAGGTTGCTACTATCTGGAGTAGAATTCTACGATGAGCTGGTCGTTTATCGACTGGTCCATTTCATCGCGAATCGGCAAACGGCTGATTGTGCCGCGGTAGGCTTCATCAACTCTTTCCATCCATGCGGGAGCCGCGCGCAACTGCGATTCGTCCAAAGCCTTCTGGGCGAGCTGGCGCGAGGACGTTCTATCGCGAACTTCCACTACGTCGCCGGGTTTGCAAGTATAGCTGGGAATATCGACCTTCTTGCCGTTTACCTGAACGTGCCCGTGCGTAACGAACTGGCGGGCGGCCTTGCGCGTCGAGGCAAAGCCCAAAAGATATACGATATTGTCCAAGCGGACTTCAAGCAGCTGCATGAAAATTTCGCCGGTAACACCGCGCTGGCGTTTTGCCCTTTCGAAAGTCAGGCGGAATTGTTTTTCGCTCAAGCCATACATGAAACGGAGTTTCTGCTTTTCGCAAAGACCCATCGAGTAGTCCGTAACGCGGCGGCGCAAACGCGGGCCGTGCTGTCCGGGAATGTAGGGCTTTCTTGTCATCGCCTTGCTCGCGGGGAACAATGCCACGCCGAAACGACGATTGATTTTTGTAGTTGGTCCTGTATAACGAGACATATCTAAATTCTCCTATCCTACTGATTATACGCGGCGACGCTTCGGAGCGCGGCAGCCGTTATGCGGAACGGGTGTAACGTCGGTAATCGATGTTACGATGAACCCCAAAGCCTGCAGCGAACGAATCGCGGAATCGCGACCCATTCCGGGACCCTTTACATCGACCTGAACTTCTTTCATGCCGTGGCTCATTGCAACCTTGCCCGCGTCTTGCGTGACAACCTGAGCGGCGTATGCGGTGCTCTTTCTCGAACCGCGGAAGCTCATTTTGCCCGCACTCGACCAGCTGATTACGTTGCCTTGGGCGTCCGTAAACGAAACTTTTGTGTTGTTGAACGTAGCATTGATGTGGCAGACGCCCGAGTGGACGTTCTTGCTCCCCTTTGCCTTGCGGACTTTGATTTCGCCTACGTCGGCGGAAAGCAAATCGCTTGCGCTGGGCTGGGAAGGCTTGGCTTCGGACTGGACTTCAGCTTCGGCGGCTACTACTTCTTGTGCTTTCTTTTCTTCTTCGCTCATCTAAAAACCTTTATTTCTTGGTTACAACACCCACTGTTTTGCGGGCACCCTTGCGCGTTCTTGCGTTTGTGCTCGTGCGCTGGCCGCGAACGGGCAGGCCCTTTGCATGGCGCGAACCACGATACGACTTGATTGCTGTAAGACGCTTGATGTTGCTTACAACTTCGCGACGGAGGTCGCCTTCAAGTTTGTATTGGCGTTCGGCTACGAATGTCATGATCTTATTAATCAAGTCCTCCGTGAGCTCGTTGGCGCGCATTTCTTCAGGTATGCCGCATTCCGCGCAGATGATTTTCGCGCGCGACGGGCCAATACCATAGATATATCTTAAAGCGTATTCCACACGCTTTTCGTTGGGTATGTCTACTCCGAGTAATCTTGGCATATTTTTATTTTTCTGTTAAAAAAGACTGTCTATAATGACAACTTTTTTCGTTTTGAAAAGACTTTTTTATCTCTTTATAAATATTTTTTATTTGTCCGAAAACAACACGCACGCCAACTCCGCTATTGTTCGAAGTTCGACGGAAGCGTCAATATTTCCGGTTCTGCATCTGTAACGAGCACCGTATGTTCGATATGGCAACTCGGTTTGCCGTCTGCCGTGTAGACCGTCCAGCCGTCATCTCCAACAAATATTTCGGCGCTTCCCATAGTAATCATCGGCTCTATTGCCAACGTCATACCGGCCTTGAGAAGCGGACCCTTTCCTGCCTCGCCGTAATTGGGAATTGCGGGGTCTTCGTGCATATGTCGCCCGACGCCGTGCCCCGTAAATTCCTCGACAATACCATACCCGCAAGACTCTACATATTTCTGGATAGCAGCCGAAATATCTCCGACTCTATTGCCCTGCCTTGCTTGCGCAATTCCCAGATGGAGTGCCTTATCGGTCGCTTCAACCAGACGTTTTACGTCCGGCGAAACCTCTCCGATACAGACTGTGCGCGTATTGTCGCCGACAAAACCCTGATAGATTACACTGACGTCCATACTAATTATATCGCCGGACTTCAGTATGATATCCTTTCTGCCTATGCCGTGTATTACCACGTCGTTGACGGATATGCAAATATACGACGGAAACCTAAGCGAGCCGTTCCTATACTTGTAGCACGCGCTTCTGCAACCGTATTCTTCCATAAACGCCTTGGCGGCCATGTCAAGCTCCCAAGTGGAAACACCCTCGCGCGCTATTTGGCAAAGTCTGTCAAGAACCTTTGCCGCAACGCCGCAGGCCTTTCGCATAATACGCAAATCCCTCTCCGATTTTATGGGTATCATACAAATCTACCAATATTTGTTTTCTCTAAAGAACAATGTGTTCCTTCCGTCCCGACCCTTTCGGATTAGGCGAACGAACGAATAGCCCATGCCGCCAGCCCGACCATGTAGAACACAATCATGACCGACAACAGCGACCAAATGTTTTTAACTTCGCTCGAATCGAGCATCTGGCGCGTCTGACCTACACTGCGCCCGCGGATTCTGCCCTTCTTGAGGAAGCCGTCGTAGTGGCGTTGCAACAGGAACGTTTCCACCTGACGCATTGTATCCAACGACACGCCGACCGCGATGAGCGCGCCCGTGCCGCCGAAGAAGTTTGCGATTTTCGGCGGAATTCCCCAATAAGACATCAATATTTGGGGCAGGACCGCTATCACAACCAAGAACAACGCCCCCGCGAAAGTCAATCGCGTCATAACGTAGTCGAGGAATTTTGCGGTGTTTTCGCCGGGGCGAACTCCGGGAATATATCCGCTGTTGCGTTTAAGCTCGTCCGAAATCTGCAGCGGCTTGAACATAATCGACACCCAGAAATAGCTGAATGCAAAAACCAAACCGCCATACCACAAACTGTATGTTGAAATGTTAAACTGCCCGAATATTTGCTGCGGGAACAACAACAACGCGCTCGCGAAGATAATCGGCATAACTCCCGCATAGTTGACCTTCAACGGCAAATACGAGCTCTGTCCGCCCATTATCCTTCTTCCGACAACGCGCTTTGCATACTGCACGGGGATTTTCCTGACCGCCTGCAATATCATGATTATCGACGCCGTAACCACGGTCAACAACACGAGCATCACAACCGCCTGCGGAGCACCTATCGTCGCGCTTTCCGCGCCGACCGATCTGGCAAAAACCATATTCCACGCCTGCGTGGCAGCCCCCGGAAGAGAGTCGATAATACCGACCGTTATGATTATGGAAACGCCGTTGCCTATGCCGCGCTGGGTTATTTGTTCGCCCAGCCACGTCAAAATCATACAGCCCGTCGTCATCAAAACGACGCTCACGATGAAGAACACCGCCGGATTGCCCGCAACTATTATCGAGCCGAACTGCGCCTTGTCGAACCCCGAAAATATCGTTTCGGGAGAATACGTCAACGCGTATGTAATCATAGTCCCCTGAATAAGGGCTATGACTATTGTCAAATAACGTGTATACTGGGCAATCTTCTGTCTTCCCGAGTCTCCCTCCTGCATCAGACGTGCAAGACTTGGCATAACCGCCCCCATAAGCTGCAATATAATCGACGCGCTGATGTAGGGCATAATGCCCAACGCGAATATCGCGCCGTTCATCATTGCGCCGCCTGTGAACATATTATACAGTCCCGCAAGGCCGCCCGCGTCGGACGCCGCCGAGGCATAATAGTTCTGCAACGGGGTCGGGTCCAGACCCGGCAGAGGAATGCCAGCGCCCACTCTCGCTATAAATATCAAGCTCAGCGTCAAAAATATTCTCTGACGCAATTCAGGAATTTTAAAGCAATTTGTGAAAGCACTAAGCATATCTTACCTGTCTTTTCGCGTTATTCCGCGCCGTTTACAACGGCCTTACCGCCCGCCGCCTCAATCTTCTTGACTGCGGACGCGGAAAACTTGTCGGCGTGAACGACTATTTTCTTTGTCAAGTCGCCGAAGCCGAGAACCTTGACCAACGCGTCCTTGGCTCTCACCAAACCGGCAACAACCATATCTTCGCGCTTTACTTCGTCGAGACCCAGCTCTTCGAGCAAACCGACATTCACAACCGCGTATTCGGTTCTAAATTTGAAGTTGTTGAATCCGCGGTGCGGCAGCTTGCGATACAACGGCATCTGGCCGCCTTCGAAGCCCGGACGAACGTGCCCGCCGCTTCTGGCCTTCGCGCCCTTGTGGCCGCGACCCGACGTTTTGCCGTGGCCGCTGCCAACTCCGCAACCCAAACGCTTGTGCGCGTGCTTCGCGCCACTGGGATTTGAAAGTTTATGCAATTTCATTTTATAAATCTCCTATTAGCTTCTCAAGGCTGTAATGGTTTCGGCCGTGCGCAACTGATACAAAGCGTTCAGCGTCGCATTTACCATAGCCATATCGTTGTTCGATCCGAGCGACTTGCTCAGAACGTCCTTCACGCCGACCGCTTCGAGAACGGCACGGACACCGCCGCCTGCAATAACGCCCGTTCCCTGACTGGCGGGACGCAGCATAACAACGCCGCCGTCGAATTCGCCGACAACTTCGTGCGGGATTGTGCCGTCTTTGAGGCTGACTGCTTTCATAACCTTGCGAGCTCTGGACGACGCCTTTTTAATCGCGTCCGGAACTTCCTTGGCCTTGCCGTAGCCCAAACCAATCTTGCCGGCACCGTCACCGATTACCACCAGGGCCGAAAAGGTAAAGCGGCGACCGCCCTTTACCACCTTGGCGCAACGATTGATATGAACCACTTTTTCAATGAGCTCGGGCCCCGCGTCTTTTTCCAACGCGGCCTGCTTATTCTTAAATTCTCTACTCATCTATTTTTCCTATTAGAAGTTAATTCCAACCGAACGAACCGCGTCGGCAAAGCTCTTGACGCAACCATGATAGCGGCGCGAGCCCCTGTCGAAAACCACCGCGCTGATTCCGGCCGACTTGAGCTTTTCGCCGAACTTCGCCCCCAACGCCTGCGTTCCAGCAACGTTCGGAAGAAGTTTTTCGCCCGCCAACTCTTTCGACGTCGAGCACAAAGAAACCAACGTCTTGCCGGCGACATCGTCTATGCATTGGGCATAGATGTGTTTGTTCGAAAGGCACAACGACAAACGCGGACGTTCCGCGCAGCCGCGAACCTTGCGGCGCACTCTCCAGTGGCGTTTCTGTTCCAATTCTTTTTTCTTGAGAAATTTCATATTTTTTCCTTTCAACTGGGTAATTACGCAGTCTTCTTGCCTTCCTTGCGGCGGACGTATTCTCCGTGGATTCTGACGCCCTTGCCCTTGTAAGGCTCGACAGGATAGAAATGCTTGATGTCGGAGGCGACTTGCCCGACCATATGCTTGCTCGCGCCCGAAACCGTCAAAAGCGGGTTTCTGTCGGGAGTTTCGCCGATGACCACCGTTATGCCTTCGGGCAATTCATAAATGCACGGGTGCGCATAGCCCAAGGCCAACGTGAGCGTTTTGCCCTTGAGGTCGGCCTTGAAACCGACTCCCTTGATTTCCAAAACCTTTTGGTAGCCCTCTACCACGCCCTTGACCATTCCCTGAATGATGCTGCGCGCTGTGCCGTGCATTGCGCCCGAAAGACGCGATGCCGACGCGGGTGTTACCCTGATTTCGTCGCCTTCCATGACAATCGCAACTGCCTTGTTGAAAGACTGCGAGAGCTTGCCCTTCGCGCCTTCAATGCTTACTACGTTGTCGCTTACCGACGCTTTCACGCCCGCGGGAATTTTAACCGGAAGTTTACCTATTCTGCTCATATTCTGCCTTCCTACTACCAAACTTTGCAAAGCATTTCACCGCCGACTTTCTTGGCGCGGCAATCGGCGTCTTTCAGGACGCCTCTGGAGGTCGTCAAGATTGAGATGCCCATTCCGTTGAGAACGCGGGGAATACTGCGGTATTCGAAATACTGGCGGCAGCCCGGGGTCGATTCCCTCGAGATGCCCGTGATTGCGGGAATGCCGTCAACGTATTTCATTGTGATTGTGATTTCCTTCTTAACGTCGCCTTTGACTTCGAACGAAGCGATATAGCCTTCGTCTTTGAGAATCGACGCGATGCCTTCGCGAATCTTGGACCACTGGGCCGAGCAGGACTCTTTCCCAGCTTTGCTCGCGTTGCGGACTATCGTCAAAAAGTCGCCTATTGTGTCGTGAGTTGCCATCTTATTTTTCCTTTCGCATTACCACGATGATTTTGTTACGCCCGGCAATTTCCCGTCGAGAGCCAACTCTCTGAACGTGATACGAGACAGACCGAACTTGCGGATATACGCTCTCGGACGTCCCGTAATGGAGCAACGGTTGCGGATTCTGATTTTGGAGGCGTTGCGCGGAATTTTGCACAACTTGCGCTGGGCTTCGAAGAAGTCTTCGTCGCTCGTATTCGGATCCTTCAAAATCTTTTTCAGTTCCGCCTTCTTGGCCGCGTATTTTTCAACCAAGCGCTTGCGTTTCAAATTGCGTTGTATGGATGATTTCTTTGCCATATTTCTGTTTCTTTCCGGCTATTTAGCGGCTTGTTCGGCGGCCGATTTTCTGAACGGCATACCCAAAAGCTTGAGCAATTCTCTGCCCGACTTGTCGTCGGTCGCTGTTGTTACTATTGTGATGTCCATGCCGATGTTCTTTCTGCCCGGGTCAACCGTGACTTCGGGGAAGATTGTGTGGTCGGCAATGCCGTAGTTATAGTTGCCGGCCCCGTCGAGCTTCGAGCTTACGCCTCTGAAGTCTCTGATTGACGGAAGAACGACCGCAATAAACTTGTAGAGGAATTCCCACATCGTCGCGCCGCGCAAAGTTACCTTCACGCCGTTTTCCTGACCTTCGCGCAGCTTGAAGTTCGCAATGCTCTTGCGCGCCTTGGTTATGACGGGCTGCTGCCCCGCGATTTTCGCGATTTCCTTCGCAACTTCCTGCGCCCAACCCTTGGCGTTCTCGCTTCGGATACCGGAGCTGATTACTATCTTCTCCAAGTTGGGCACAACATGCGGATTTTCGATTCCCAAATTCTTTTTCAATTCGGGAACCACTTTCTCCATATATATTTTCTTTAATACGGGTGTGCTCATTTTCTTTATTTTCTATGGCCTCTGATTACGCCGATTCCTATTTCTTCTTTGAATCGAAACGCCCAGCAGGCATTACGTTTGAAATGTGTATGGGAGCTTCGCGCTCCACAATTGCGCCTTCGGGATTCTTCTCACTCTTGCGCTCGTGGTGCTTGCGGACGTTGACGCCCTCAACCAGAACGCGCTCGTCCTTCGGGAAAACCTGCAAAATCTTGCCGCGTTTGCCCTTGGAAGACCCCGAAATTACCACTACTTCGTCTCCTTTTTTAACAAATCTTTTCATCTTACAGAACCTCCGGTGCGAGGGATATAATCTTCATATAGTTTTTCGAACGCAACTCGCGCGCGACCGGCCCGAAGATACGGGTGCCCTTGGGGTTGCCCGTGCCGTCGAGAATTACGCACGCGTTAGAGTCGAAACGCAAATACGAACCGTCGTTTCTGCGAATCGGAGCTTTCGTTCTGACTATGACCGCCTTGGCAACCGTGCCCTTCTTGACCGCCGCATCGGGTGTGGAGGTCTTGACCGCGACAACGATAACGTCGCCTACGTGCGCCGTTCTGCTGTGCTGACCGAGACGGCGAATCATCGTTACTTCCTTCGCGCCCGTGTTGTCCGCAACAACGAGCCTTGTCTGCATTTGTATCATATCGCTATCTCCTTATTCTCCGGCCACAATGGGGGCTTTTTCAATTATGCGAACCACGCGGAACCTCTTGAGCTTGCTTATCGGACGCGTTTCGGTAACTTCTACCTTGTCGCCCATTGCGCACTCATTCTTCTCATCGTGAACGTGAATTTCAGTCTTACGACGGATTTCCTTACCGTAGAGCGGGTGTGGAACTTTATAGAAATATGTAAGTTTTATGCTTTTGTCTCCGGACTTCGACGTTACGATTCCCACGAGACTTCTGCGTGACTTTCTTGTATTTTCCGACATCGTTTTGCCTTATTTCTGTGCTTTAATTGTTTCAAAGCGGGCTATATCGCGACGCAACTGCCTAATGCGCCCCGTGTTTTCAACCTGTGCCGACGCCTTGCGAATATTGAGATTGAGCAATTCTTCGCGCGTCTCGCGCAATTTCTTCGCCAACTCTTCGGCCGAAAGTTCTCTAATTTCCTTCGATTTCATTTTTAAATCTCCTTACAGAATTTCCACGCCTTCGCGAACGACAAACTTGCACTTGAACGGAAGCTTGCCGTCGGCAAGTCTCATGGCTTCGCGCGCCATGCTGACGGGAACACCCGATACTTCAAACAGTATGCTGCCGGGTTTGATTATTGCAGCCCAAAATTCGACCGCTCCCTTACCTTTACCCTGACGCGTTTCGGCGGGTTTCTTGGTTACGCTCTTCTGGGGGAATACACGCATCCATACCTTGCCGCGACGTTTGAAGTGCCTGTTGATTGCAACACGCGCCGCTTCAAGCTGCGACGACGAGCATTTGCCGCGTTCGATTGCCTGAATGGCGTAGTCGCCAAAAGCGATTGTATCTCCGCCTTTTGCCAAGCCGCGGTTACGGCCCTTGTGCATCTTGCGGTATTTTGTCTTTGCTGGAAGAATATTTGCCATTGTTTTCTCTCCCTAAATTACATGTTGTCGTCCGACTTCAAGCACAACCAGCACTTGACGCCGATTTTTCCGTAAACGGTATTCGCTTCGGTGAAGCCGTAGTCGATATTTTCGCGGAGGGTATGAAGCGGGATTCTGCCCTTTCTCTGCCACTCCGTGCGCGCGATTTCCGCGCCGCCCAAACGGCCCGATACCTGAACCTTGATGCCGTCAGCACCACTTGCCATACAAGTGGAGATTGCCTTCTTAACGGCCCTGCGGAACGAAATTCTGCGTTCAAGCTGCAACGCAATGTTTTCGGCAACCAAGAAAGCGTCCAAATCGGGCTTCTTGACTTCCTGTATATCGACGAGAACTTCCTTGCCGATAAACTTCGCCAAGTCGGCCTTCAACGTTTCAAGCAAAGCACCCTTCTGCCCGATGACCATGCCGGGACGCGCCGTGAAAATCTTGACTCTGATTCTCTGACCGGCCCTTTCTATGAAAATGCGCGGAACTGACGCGCTCTTGAGCCTGTTGCGGAGAAACTCGCGAATGCGGTAGTCTTCGTTTACTGCTGTTGCATAGTCCCCTTTATTCGCGAACCAGCGCGACTCCCAGTCGCGGCGAACTGCGAGACGGAAACCTTTAGGATTTACTTTTTGACCCATATTATCTGCCTCTATTTTCTATTTTTGGTCGCTAAGGACTACCAATATATGACTTGTTCTCTTACGAATCGGATGCGCGCTGCCTCTGGCAACGGGTCTAAAACGTCTGAAAGCCACACCTTGATTGACTATCGCGCTTTTTATTGTTAAATTCGCGGCTGCAAGACCGTTGTTGTTTTCTGCGTTTGCAATCGCGCTGGCGAGCGTCTTGGCTACCAATTTCGCGCTCTTGCGGGGAACGAGCTTCAGGATTTCCAACGCTTCTGCGGCGTTTTTGCCCTGCACTTCCCTTGCTATTTCGCGCACCTTCTTGTCTGACATGCGCGCAAACTTTGTTAAAGCTTTAACTTCCATTGTTATCTTTCTATTTTTAGTTTGCTGTTATATAAACGGCGGCTCCCTGCGGAATTTCGTTGTTCGTTATCACGAGCGCCACGCTTTTTTGCCGATTCGCCTCTACTACCACCACTTTCGCGGTCTTGTTTTCGGGACAATCTACAGAGCAAACCGCGCCGATGCGCAAATTGCTCCGCAAACCCGTGTCTATTACCACCAAATCGGCATTCTCCGCCGGAATAACCTCGACCACCCGTCCCATATTCTCTTTGCTGAAACTGTTGTCTTTGGTTATCCACTTGGGAGACGAGGCAAAGCACGTCAACGCCGAAAAAATCGACAAAAACAAAACTTTGCCCGCCTTCGCCATATTACATAGTCGCCTTTTTGGTGTGCGGTTGGTGTCCTTTGAAGAAACGGGTGGGAGCGAATTCGCCCAGCTTGTGGCCTACCATGTTTTCGGTCACATACACGGGCAAAAACTTCTTGCCGTTATAGACGTTGAAATTCAAACCGATGAAATCGGGAGTAACAGTGGAACGTCTCGACCAAGTCTGAATGGGCTTGTGCGAATTCGTCTTCTGCGCCTCGTCAATCTTGTCTTGGAGACTGGGATCAACAAACGGTCCTTTTTTAATTGAACGTGCCATAATTAAATATTCTCCTGTTTACTATTTCTTCGCCTTTTTGCCGTTGCGACGCAACAGAATCATGGAATTGGAAGGCTTGCTCTTTGTGCGCGTCGGATAACCCTTTGCCAGCTGACCCCACGGAGATACCGGGTGGCCGCCGCCCGAAGTGCGTCCTTCACCACCACCCATCGGGTGGTCGACAGGATTCATAACTACGCCGCGGACTCTCGGACGTCTGCCCAACCAGCGAACTCTACCGGCCTTGCCGAGGCTCTGGTTGCGGTGCTCCAAATTTCCTACAACGCCGATAACCGCGCGGCATTCCGCATTGATAAGGCGGATTTCGCCGCTGGGCATCTTGACTGTCGCGACATCGCCTTCAACCGCGACAAGCTGTGCGCCCGCACCCGCGCCGCGGGCAATCTGCGCGCCCTTGCCGGGCTGCATTTCGATGGAGCTGATTTTCGTGGCAGCCGGAATGAACTTAAGCGGCATGCACAAACCTACGGGGAATTCGTCGGGGCGTTTGTCGAGCGTCATAACTTTGTCGCCCTTCTTCATTCCGTCCAAAGCGATGATATAACGTTTTTCGCCGTTTTCATAGCTGAGCAACGCCAAATATGCCGTGCGATACGGATCGTATTCGATAGCCACAACCGTTGCGGGCACATTGACCAATTCGCGCTTGAAATCGACAACGCGGTAGAGTCTTTTATGACCGCCGCCGCGGCGGCGCGACGTGATTCTGCCGTAGCAGTTGCGCCCCTTGGCGCGGTGGTTGCTTTCCGTCAAAGAGCGTTCCGGACGCTTGTTGTCCACTTCCGGACGGCTCAACTCCATGAATCTCTGGGCAGGAGTTAAAGGTCTTCTTTTAATAATTGCCATTTTTCAAATCTCCTCGCTTACGCTAACTGAATGGCGTCGCCTGCTTTGAGCGTAACGATTGCCTTTTTCATTTTTCCCTTAACGCCGGGGTTTGCCTTGCGCATGCGCGAAACTTTGACCTTGCCCTTTGCGTTGAGGACGTTTACTTGTTCGACTTTGACGTTGAAAAGCTTTTCAACCGCCTGCGACACTGCTATCGCATTGGCGTCTTCGGCGACAACGAAAGTGTATTTATTCGACACTTGCAAATTCGCCGCCTTTTCAGTCACGCGGAACCCCTTGATAATTTTTTCAGGCTGTATCATGACTTACCTTTCCTAGTCTTGGTTAATTCTCGACAGAACTGTATCGAGACCCTTGCGGGAAACAATGATATTGTCGAACTGCACAAGTTCCATTGCGCTGAGAACCGCGCTTTCGCAGAAGTTTACCCTTGCGAGGTTGCGGCTGGCGAGAATGAAATTGTCTTCAAACATATCGTCGATTAGCAACACTTTGCCGTCGGGCTTGATGTTCGAGAGAACCTTCGCAACAGCCTTCGTCTTTCTTTCGGGAGCTTCAAAAGCTTCGATTACGCAAAGACCGCCTTCAACGCACTTGTCGAACAAAGCTCTTGCGAACGCCAAAATTCTGGCCTTGCGGTTGATTTTCTTCGACCAATCTCTGGGTTTCGGCCCGAAAACGACTGCACCGCCGCGGTGAATCGGGCTCTTCATCGTTCCGTGACGCGAGCGACCGCCGCCCTTCTGCTTGAACGGCTTGCGGCATGTTCCGCTAACGTGGCCGTAGTCGAGCGTGGAGGCATTGCCCTGACGCGCGTTTGCCTGATAGGCAACCAATGTTTCTTTCAATGCGAACAGACCTTTGTCTGCCTCGAACTGCGGAATGTTTTCAAATTCCTGTTCGGCAAAGCTTGAACCGTCTTTTGTATAAACTTTAAGTTTCATATCGGCGACTCTCCTTATTGTGCTTTCTTAACCTTTTTGGCAGTGCGAACAATAACCATATCGCCCTTCGCGCCGGGGAGACTGCCCTTAATCAAAAGGATATTTTTGTCTTCCAAAATCTTTACGATGGCGTGATTCTGCGTCGTGCAGCGAACCTGTCCCATATGGCCGGGCATCTTTCTGCCCTTGTAAACGTGGCCGGGGGTCTGGCGGCAACCTACGGAACCGGGACGGCGGTGCATCATATGACCGTGCGTTTCGGGCTGTCCGTCAAAGTTGTAGCGTTTCATTACGCCCTGAAAGCCGCGACCTTTTGTCGTGCCGATGATATCGACCATCTGGCCTTCCGAGAATTTAGAAACCGTCATAACGTCTCCGGCTTTGTATTCCGAAGCGTTTTCAACGCGGAATTCAACCAATTCGGTTACGGGAGATACTCCCGCTTTGTTTAAGTGCCCGAGTTCCGGCTTGGACATGCGCTGCTGTTTCTGCGCATTGAAGCCAATCTGAACGGCTTCGTATCCGTCGCTCTGAGCTGTTTTTACTTGCGTGACGGGGCACGGACCTGCCTCAACGACAGTAACGGCCACAAGACTGTTGTCTCCGTCAAAAATCTGGGTCATACCCAGCTTTTTTCCTATTAGTATTTGACTCATATCTAAGCGGCAGGCGGAATTTTCAACCCCGTTTCGCCGACGCAAACCCAGTAAAACACTTGGTTCAACGCCCGAATCGCAATCTCCGACTCCTTTTAACCTGCTTTAGGTTTTTTTGTTTAGAAAATTTGTAAAGGCTTCTATGTTGAATATAGTAGAAGTGCTGTCAACAAATTTTTTATTTTTTGCTTATTTTTTTCAACAAATATCGCGTAAACTTTTCGGTTCTTCGTTTTTTTGCGGGATTTCCGCCAAACGAATGCTTCAAAAAATTTACGCAAACTTGTTTTAGACTAAAGACGCAAGATTCTTCCCGCGCCGAAAATTTTCCGCCCGCCCCGACGGGGCAAACGCAATCGCCGCGGCGCGTTGCGCGCCTGCGGCTGCCGCCAATTAGACGTTGATTGTAATATCGACGCCGCTGGGCAAATTGAGCTTCTTGAGCTCGTCAACCGTCGTGGGAGTCGGGTTGACGATGTCAATCAAACGCTTGTGCGTTCTCAATTCGAACTGCTCCATGCTCTTCTTATCGACATGGACGGAGCGGTTGACCGAATATTTTTCGATTTTCGTCGGCAACGGAACGGGGCCCGATACTCTTGCGCCCGTTCTCTTAGCCGTTTCCACGATATCGCTTGCACTTTGGTCTATCGTGCGGAAATCATAGCCCTTGAGCTTAATTCTAATTCTCTGACTTGCCATAATATTTTTCGTTTGAATTTTTATCTCTGGGGTTTACGCGCAGCACCTTCCTGCACCTGCTTGAGGACTGCCGCGGGAACCTGTTCGAAGTGGCTGGGTTCCATCGAGTAGGAAGCGCGACCACTGGAGAGCGAACGGATATCCGTAGCGTAACCGAACATTGTTTCGAGCGGAACATTGGCCTTGATGATTGTATCGTTGCCCTTTGTTTCCATACCCTGAACCTGTCCGCGACGGCGGTTGATATCGCCCATAACGTCGCCCTGATATTCATTCGGGGTCGTCACTTCAACCTTCATAATGGGTTCGAGCAAAATCGGGCCCGCGTTTTTCATAGCGTCTTTGAACGCGAAAATACCGGCCATTTTGAACGCCATTTCCGAAGAGTCAACTTCGTGGAACGAACCGAACACCAAGCGGACCTTGACATCGACAACGGGATAACCCGCAACAACGCCGTTTATCATTGCCTCCTTGATACCGTCTTCCGTCGGCTTGATGTATTCCTTCGGGATTACGCCGCCGACAATTTCGTTGACGAATTCGTAGTGTTTGCCCTTTTCGAGGGGTTCCAGCTCGATTTCCGCGTGGCCGTATTGACCGCGACCACCCGACTGGCGGACGAATTTGCCCACGCCGTGCGCGGATTTCGTGATTGTTTCCCTGTATGCAATTTGGGGTTTGCCCGAATCGGCCTCTACCTTGAACTCTCTGAAGAGTCGGTCTCTGATGATGTCGAGGTGCAACTCGCCCATACCCGCGATAAGCGTCTGACCCGTTTCCTGATTTGTCGTGACGACGAACGTCGGGTCTTCTTCCGCCAAACGCTGCAGGGCGATTGAAAGCTTTTCCTGATCCGCCTTGCTCTTCGGCTCGATACTCATTGCTATAACGGGCTCGGGGAATGTCGGAGGCTCGAGACGAACTTCGTGGTCTCTTTCACAGAGAGTATCGCCGGTTACGATATCCTTCGCACCGATGATTGCGCAGATTGCGCCCGAGTATGCCTCCTCGATATCGTCGCGCTTGTCGGCTTTGATAACGAGCAGTCTCGATATACGTTCGCTCTTGCGCGAGCGCGGGTTGTAGATTGTCATACCCTTCTTTATGCAACCGCTGTATACACGGATGAACACGAGCTTCCCGACGAACGGGTCTGACCACAATTTGAACGCCAAAGCGGTCGGCGGAGCAAAGTCGTCGGGGACGATTTCCAAAGACGGAGTGTCTTCGTCGTCTTCGCCGTAAGCCTTGATCGGGGGAACGTCGAGCGGGCTGGGGAGATAGTCCACAACTGCGTCGAGCAGCATCTGCACGCCCTTGTTCTTGAACGCCGAACCGGGGACGACGCCTACGAAGTTCAACGACAGCGTAGCCTTACGGACGCCGAGGCGGAGTTCGTCTTCTGTGAAGTTTGTTTCGCCTTCGAGGAAGCGTTCCATGATGCCGTCGTCAAAGTCGGCAACGGCTTCGATAAGTTCGGCTCTGTATTGTTCCGCTTTTTCCTTGTATTCGGCGGGGATTTCGACGACGTCATACTTCACGCCCTGCGGGTCGTTTTCGTCGTAGACGTATGCCTTCATCGCGATGAGGTCGATGAGTCCCTTGAGCTTGTCTTCCGCGCCGATGGGCAGGAACAACGGGTGGGGGTTTCCGCTGAGCTTTGTTTTGATGTCTTCAACCGCGCCGTAGAAGTCGGCACCAGTTCTGTCCATCTTGTTGATGAAAGCGATACGCGGAACGTGGTATTTGTTCATCTGACGCCATACCGTTTCCGACTGGGGCTGAACGCCCGCAACCGCGCAGAATACCGCGATTGCACCGTCGAGAACACGCAGCGAACGTTCTACTTCTGCGGTGAAGTCAACGTGTCCGGGGGTGTCGATGAGGTTTATCTGGTGTTCTATTCCCTTGAAAGGGCCGTCCTTGGTTTTCCAGTTGCAGGTAATAGCCGACGAGGTAATTGTAATACCGCGTTCGCGTTCCTGTTCCATCCAGTCCGTTACGGCAGTGCCTTCGTGCACTTCGCCGATTTTATGGACAACGCCGCTGTAAAACAAAATACGTTCCGAGCAAGTGGTTTTACCCGCGTCGATGTGCGCGGAGATACCGATGTTTCTGGTATACTCCAACGGCTTTACGCGGTTGGGAGAGTTTTTCGGAGATAAGTTTGCCATTTTATAGTAAGCTTTCTTGGGTTAAGGATATCACCAACGCAAGTGCGCAAAAGCCCTGTTGGACTGCGCCATCTTGTGGACATCTTCGCGCTTTTTAACGACTGTGCCCGTATTATTGTAGGCATCGACCAATTCGGCCGCGAGCGCCTTAGCCATAGAAACGCCCTTTCTGGAGTTTGCCGCTTCAATGAGCCAGCGGAATGCGAGTGTCTGCTGGCGGTCAAACGATACTTCAACCGGAACCTGGTATGTTGCGCCGCCTACTCTGCGGCTTTTAACTTCGAGCTTGGGGCGGATATTTTCCAATGCGCCTAACAACAAATCAATAGGATCGCCCTTCTCGAGTTTTTCGCTAACGAGCTCAATGGCTCCGTAAACGATGCGTTCTGCAACTGTTTTCTTGCCGCTTTTCATCACCATATTGATAAGGTGGCTTACCAATGTGCTCTTGTAGCGGGAATCCGGAATACGTTCTCTTTTTTCAGCTCTGTGTCTGCGTGACATATTATTTCGCCTTATTTAATTGTTAAAAACTATTTCTTTTCCTTGGGACGCTTTACGCCGTATTTCGAGCGGCTGCGGCGACGCTTTTCAACGCCCATGCAGTCCAACGAACCGCGGACTATGTGGTAGCGGACGCCGGGGAGGTCTTTCACACGGCCGCCGCGGACAAGCACCACGCTGTGTTCCTGCAAAGAGTGGCCTTCGTCGGGTATGTAAGCGATAACTTCATATCCCGAAGTCAAGCGGACCTTCGCTACTTTACGAATCGCCGAATTCGGCTTTTTCGGCGTTCTGGTCATAACCTGAACGCACACGCCGCGACGAAACGGATTAGATTTGAGCGCGGGAGCCTTCGTCTTCGATTTGACGAGGGTTCTCGGCTTGCGAACTAATTGATTTATTGTAGGCATATTTTCTGATTTTTAATAATGAAAGAGTCGGGAGTGTATTGAACATTTTCCCTTTAGCAAGTTTTTTATTCATTTTTTTCTGCGATTGTCCGACTTGCGCGAAAAATCGCAAAAAAACAAAGTTCGGCGGACCGCGCAAACAATGCGGCGCGCCGAACTGGGAAGCACTACTCGGCGGAGGCGGGATTTTCCGAAACAAACGCCACGTTTTCGTCCTCCGGCTCTATTTCGGGAACGTTTTCTACAACCTTCAAACGGCGATACGCCGCCAAACCCGTTCCTGCGGGAATAAGGTTGCCCATGATAACGTTTTCCTTGAAGCCCGTGAGATCGTCAACCTTGCCTTCAACTGCCGCTTCCGTTAGAACTTTTGTTGTTTCTTGGAACGACGCGGCACTTATGAAGCTTTCGGTTTCGAGCGACGCTTTCGTGATACCCAAAAGAATCGGCTCGCTCTTGGCGGGATTACCGCCCGCTTCGACAATGCGCTTGTTGTTTTCCTCGAATTCGTAGCCGTCAACCTGTTCGCCCCAGAAGTAGTCGGAGTCGCCCGTGTCCACAACTTTGACTTTGCGGAGCATTCTGGAAATGATGACTTCGATGTGTTTGTCGTTAATCGTAACGCCCTGCGAACGGTAGACTTTTTGGATTTCGCACAAGATGTGTTCCTGCACTGCCTCCCTGCCCTTGATTTCCAAGATTTCCTTCGGGTCGAAACCGCCGTCGGTAAGCGGCTGACCCGCCTCGACGTATTCGCCCGTCTGAACTACTATGCGCTTGTTCGCGGGAATCAGGTGCTTTTCGATTACCTGATCGTTGTCGCCCCTGATTTCGATAATCTTCTTCTTGCGGATTGTCTTTCCCTCGACGACCTTGCCTGCCGAACGCGCCATTTCGGCGGCGTCCTTCGGGCGGCGCGCTTCGAACAATTCGGAAACTCGGGGCAGACCGCCGGTAATGTCCTGCGTTTTTGCCGCCGAACGCGGCATTTTCGCGATAACCATGCCGGAAACAATCTTCTGCCCGTCTTCCACGCTGACTTGCGCGCCTGTGGGAATCTTGAAGATACCGATAGGCTCGCTCTTGTTTACCTTTGTATCCCAAATTTCGATACGCGGGTCGAGGTCTTCTTTGTGGTCGGAAATTACGATTGTGCTTCTGCCTGTTGCCGAGTCGAAGTCGCTTCGGTATGTGATACCGTCGGTCATATCCATATATTTGACCACACCCGCCTTGTCCGACAGAATCGGAACGCTGTGCGGATCCCAACGCGCGATAAACTGGCCTTTCTTGACCTTGTCGCCGTCGTTCGCCGAAATCATTGCGCCCTGAACAATCTTGTAGGACTCAAGCTCTTTGTTATCGGCGTCGAGAATATTGACCATACCCGTCTTGTTAAGCACGACATTTGTGGAAACTGCCTTGCCCGTTGCGGGGTCTTGGTATTGAAGCTGAACGCTGCGCAGGCCTTCGTAGCGGATTATACCGTCGTTTTTGACCTTGATTTCCGGAGCTTTGACCGCCTGTGCAACACCGCCAACGTGGAAGGTTCTCATTGTAAGCTGCGTGCCGGGCTCGCCGATTGACTGGGCGGCTATGATGCCGACAGCCGTTCCGCGTTCCACAAGGTTCTGCGTAGACGGGTCTATCCCGTATGCCTTCGCCGAAATTGAGTTGCGCTTGAGATGCGTAATGGGACTCATCACCTTGATTTCCGAAAGGCCTACCAAGTCTATCTTGTCGGCGATTTCCTCGGTGATGATGTCGCCCGCCTTGACGATAATCTGCGAGGGATTGGTCGGGTCAACGACGTCTTTGCTTGAGCAGCGGCCGATAATGCGGTCTCTGAGCGGAACAATTTCGTCGTCGCCGTCGAATATTGCGCGCTTTGTAATGCCGTCGCGGTTGCCGTCGTCTTCCTCCGCGATAATCACGTCCATTGCGACATCGCAAAGCTTTCTTGTCATATAGCCCGCGTCCGCCGTTTTAAGGGCGGTATCCGCCAAGCCTTTACGCGCGCCGTGCGTTGAAATAAAGTATTCGTGAACGCTCAAACCTTCGCGGAAGGAGGAGAGAATCGGGCGTTCGATAATGTCGCCGTTGGGCTTTGCCATCAAACCGCGCGCACCGCAAAGCTGACGAACCTGCGCCTTGTTGCCGCGGGCACCAGAATCCATCAAAACGTAAACGGGATTGATGTGCTGGCGGCCGAAAGTCTTTTCGGGAACTTTCTTGAGGTTTTCAAACGCCTTCTTTGCGATGTCCTCGGTTGCGACGTTCCAAATGTCGATAACCTTGCTGGAACGTTCGCCCTTGGTGATTGTTCCCATGCTGTATTCGTTTTCGACTGCCTTGATTTTCGCGCGGGCGGCGGCGATGATATCCTTCTTTTCGGCGGGAATGTTCATGTCGCCGATACCGATTGAAATACCCGCCAATGTAGCCGTGCGGAACCCCAACGCCTTCATTCTGTCGAGCACGGGCGCGCTCGCCATTCTGCCGCAGATATTGAACGTGTCCAAAATCAGTTCCGACAACTTGCCCTTGGAGACGAGTTCGTTTACAAAGCCCATCTTTTCCGGCCAAATCGTGTTGAAGATTACGCGTCCGGGAGTCGTCCTGATGATTTTCTTTGTGGAGTCGCCGTGAATTGTTTCCTTGCCGTAATCGGGGTTTACGTAGTCAATCCAGTCGTGCCAGTGGAGCATTCCCTCCGCGTGGGCGGCTTCCACTTCGTGCAGTGAGACCAAAAGCGGAACGCGTTCGCCGGGCTCTTTCTTGAGGCTCGGTTCGTAGGTGAGGAAGTATACGCCCAAAATAATATCCTGCGAAGGCGTCAAAATAGGCTTGCCCGAAGAGGGCGAGAAAATGTTGTTGCTTGCAAGCATCAGCAATTTCGCCTCCATAACTGCCTCTATTGAAAGCGGGACGTGGACTGCCATCTGGTCGCCGTCGAAGTCGGCATTATACGCCGCGCAAACGAGCGGGTGCAGGCGGATTGCGTCGCCTTCGATGAGAACGGGCTCGAACGCCTGAATGGAAAGCCGGTGCAAAGTGGGCGCGCGGTTGAGCATTACCGGATGGCCTTTTGTAACCTCCTCCAAGATGTCCCAAACTTCGGGCGACTTCTTTTCAATCATCTTGCGCGCGCTGCGGACGGTGTGGACAAAGCCCAATTCCTTCAAGCGGCGAATGATGAACGGCTCGAACAGCGTCAACGCCATTTTCTTGGGCAAACCGCACTGATTGAGCTTTAGGTCGGGACCGATTACGATAACCGAACGGCCAGAATAATCGACTCGCTTGCCGAGCAGGTTCTGGCGGAAACGCCCCTGCTTGCCCTTGAGCATACTGGAGATACTTTTCAGCTCCCTGTTGCCCGCACCCGTTACGGGGCGGCCGTGGCGGCCGTTGTCGAACAACGCATCGACCGACTCCTGCAACATTCTCATTTCGTTGTGGAGGATTACGTCGGGCGTTTTCATGGCCTTCAGCGCCTTCAAACGATTGTTGCGGTTGATAACTCTGCGGTAGAGGTCGTTGAGGTCGCTTGTGGCGAACCTGCCGCCTTCGAGCGGAACAAGCGGACGCAAGTCCGGCGGTATAACCGGCAGAACCGTCAAAATCATCCATTCCGGACGCGCATTGCTGTGAATGAAGCCCTGAACGAGCTTCAAACGCTTGGAAAGCTTGTTTTTAATCTGCTTCGAGCGCGTGACCTTCATCTGCTCTACAAGCTCCGTTTCGAGCTTTTCGAGATTGATTGCCGCGAGCAAGTCGTAGATTGCCTCCGCACCCATTTTGGCTTCGAAATCGTCGCCGTGGTCTTTGGCGTTTCTGTATTCCTCTTCGGTAAGGAACTGGCGGAATTCGAACGACGTGTTGCGCTTTTCCAAGACGACGTAGCGTTCGTAGTAAATAACCGCCTCCAACTGTTTGGAGGTCATATCGAGCATCAGACCCAAACGGCTGGGAAGGCTCTTCAAGAACCAAATATGGGCTACGGGAACGGCAAGCTCAATGTGCCCCATGCGCTCGCGGCGAACACGGCTTGTCGTAACTTCCACGCCGCAACGGTCGCAAACTTGGTCTTTGAATCTGATTCTCTTGTATTTTCCGCACGCGCACTCGTAGTCGCGCACGGGGCCGAAAATCTTCTGGCAGAACAAGCCGCCGACTTCGGGCTTGAACGTTCTGTAGTTTATGGTTTCGGGGTTCTTTACCTCCCCGTGCGACCACGACAAAATCGTGTCCGGCGACGCAAGACCTATCGACACGCAATCGAATCTCTTGTCGTTGTCAAAACCCAAGATTTCTCTGGCTTGGTTCGCCTGATTTGTGGTGTTATTTTCTTCCATATAAAAACTCCTTAGCGTTCCGTATTATTCCGCAACAATGTCGTCTTTGTTTCCGAGCTTCACGTCCAAGCCGAGAGCCTGAATTTCCTTCATCAACACGTTGAACGACTGCGGCGTTCCCGCCTGCAACGAACCGTCGCCCTTGACGAGCTGTTCGTATATCTTCGTTCTGCCCTGCAAGTCGTCTGACTTGACCGTGAGCAGTTCCTGCAAAATATACGCCGCCCCGTATGCCTCCAACGCCCAAACTTCCATTTCGCCGAAACGCTGGCCGCCGTATTGAGCCTTACCGCCCAGCGGCTGCTGCGTGATGAGACTGTATGGACCGACCGCACGCGCGTGGATTTTATCGGCGACCAAGTGGTTGAGCTTCATCATATAGATGTAGCCGACAACGACGTCTTGGTCGAAGTAGTCGCCCGTCAGGCCGTCGATAAGGCGAACTTTGCCGCTTTCGGGCATACCCGACTGAACGAGGTATTCGCGGATGCGCTTTTCGCTGATGCCGTCGAAAATCGGCGTTGCGACTTTGATGCCGAGCTTTTTGCAGGCCCAGCCCAAGTGGGTTTCAAGAACCTGCCCAACATTCATTCGGGAGGGGACGCCCATAGGATTCAGGCAGATTTCAACGGGCGTGCCGTCGGGCAGATACGGCATATCCTCCTCGGGAACTATGCGCGCCACGATACCCTTGTTGCCGTGGCGTCCCGCCATTTTATCTCCCACCTGAATCTTGCGCTTTATTGCAATGTAGACCTTTACCGAGCGGATTATGTTGCTTTCAACCGAAAGTCCGCTTTCGACCGAATACAGCTGGCGGTCGCGCTCCTTGTCGATGTCCTGGAACTTCGACTGGAACTGCTCGACAATGTTCATAATCTTGTTGCGAACCGGCGACGCGTCTATTGCAATCTGGTTCGGAACGGAAGCCAGACTTCTCAAAAGCGTTTTCGTGATTTTTCTGTTTTGGGGAATGATGACTTCGCCCGTTTCCGAATTGCGGACATCGAGCGGAATTTTTTCGCCCAAGAGAATGTTGGAGAGCGCCTCCGTCAATTCCGCGTGCAAATTCTTTGTGTCGGTGCGGTGCTTCTCGTTGATTTTTCTGATGCGGCGGCGGCGGTCGCTGGGATTCTGCTTTTCGTTTTCGTGTTCGGACTTCCTGTTGACCTTCACGTCCATTACAATGCCCTTGACGCCCGACGGAACTGTCAGGGACGAATCCTTGACGTCCGAAGCCTTCTCGCCGAATATCGCGCGCAAAAGTTTTTCTTCGGGCGCAAGCTCCGTTTCGCTCTTCGGGGTGATTTTACCCACCAAGATGTCGCCGGGCTTGACTTCCGCGCCGACCCTTATGACGCCCTCGCTGTCGAGGTTCTTCAGAGCCTCTTCGCCGACGTTCGGAATATCGCGCGTGATTTCCTCCATGCCGAGTTTTGTGTCGCGCGCGGTGCATTCGTAGTCTTCAATGTGGATTGAAGTGAACACGTCGTTTTTGATGAGCTTTTCGGAGAGCAAAATGGCGTCTTCGAAATTGTAGCCGTTCCAAGGCATGAACGCCACGAGAACGTTTTTGCCCAACGCCAATTCGCCGTCTTCCGTGGCCGCGCCGTCGGCGATTACCGAACCCACGTTCACGAACTGCCCCTTCTTTACAACGGGCTTCTGCGTGAAACACGTGCGGTTGTTGGAGCGCATGAATTTTCTAAGCTCGTAAACGTAGATACCCTTGGCTTCGTCGGTCTTGAGCTTTTCGCCGCCCTTCTTTGCGGGCATCGCCCCGTCGGTCGTGACAACGACCCTCTTGGCGTCAACCGAGGCAACCTTGCCCTTGCTTCTCGAAAGCACGACCGTTTTGGAGTCTTTCGCAACACTGCCTTCAATGCCCGTTCCCACAAGCGGAGCCTGCGTCTGCAAAAGCGGAACACCCTGACGCTGCATGTTCGCACCCATCAAAGCGCGGTTTGCGTCGTCGTGTTCCAAGAACGGAATCAAGCCCGCCGCAACCGAAACAAGCTGCTTCGGCGACACGTCCATATAATCGACTTCCGCGGGGTCTACTTCGCTTACTTCGTCTAAACGTCTCGCGGTAATTCTGCCGACAAGCTTGCCGTCTTTAATTTCGCTGTTTGCCTGCGCGATTGTCTTGCCCTCTTCCTCGTCCGCCGACAGATACTCAATCTTGTCGAGAACCTTGCCGTTCTGGACTTTTCTGTAGGGCGTTTCGATAAAGCCGAATTCGTTGATGTGCGCATACGACGACAGCGAATTGATAAGACCGATATTCGGACCTTCGGGCGTTTCAATCGGGCAAATTCTGCCGTAGTGCGAAGCGTGAACGTCTCGAACTTCGAAACCCGCGCGCTCCCTGCTCAAACCGCCCTTGCCCAAAGCCGACAGACGGCGTTTGTGCGTGAGCTCGGAAAGCGGATTGATTTGGTCCATGAACTGCGAGAGCTGGTCTCTTGCAAAAAAGTCGCGAATTTGCGAAGTCATCGTCTTGGAGTTTACCAGACGCGAAATTTTGATTTCGTCCTCCTGATCCGACGAAGTGAGCTTTTCACGGATATTCTTTTCGGTTTTCGCCAGACCGATTCTGCACTGCCCCGCGAGAAGTTCGCCCGCTGTGCGCACACGGCGGCTGCTGAGGTTGTCGATGTCGTCGATAACACCCTCGCCCTTCTTGAGTTTACAAAGCTGTTTTGTGGCCGCTACGATGTCTTCGCTCGTGAGAATTCTCACGTCGAGCGGAGTTTTCAGACCCAAACGCTGGTTGATTTTAAAGCGGCCAACTTTGCCCAGATCATAACGCTTTTCGTCGCGGAGCGTGCGGCGGAAAAGCGACTTGGAATTTTCCACATTCACCGGCTCGCCGGGGCGAATCTGCATGAAAATGTGCTTTAGAGCCTCCTCTTCGTTATGGGTCTTGTCTTTTTTAATTGCCCTGATTATCGCGCCGTCGTCAACGGTTGTATCGATAACCTTGATTTCCTCGATGCCCGCCTCCTTGAATTCGTTGACGGCTCTTTTTGTGAGCGTTTCGTATTCCTTGAGCAAAACAACGCTCTTGTCGGAACGGACATTGTAGACTGCCTCCGCCAAAACGTAGCGGAAGAGGTCTTCGCGCTTCAACGCCGCGCTCACCTTCCACGTTTCGACTTTGTAGAACAGGTCGATAATCTGCTGGTTGGAGCTGTGCCCGAACGCCCTAAGCAACGTAGTGATAAGGAACTTTCTGCGGCGGCGGCGGCGGTCGATATAAACGTAGAGCAGGTCGTTCTGGTCGAACTGCACTTCAACCCATGTGCCGCGGTCGGGAATGAGTCTGTATGAATAAAGAATTTTGTCCGAACTGTGCATCGTTTCTTCGAAGCATATTCCGGGACTTCTGTGCAACTGGCTGACGACAACGCGCTCGGCACCATTTACAATGAAACTGCCGCTTTCGGTCATCAAATTGATGTCGCCCATGTAGATTGTCTCTTCGTGGGCTTGGTCGCCCTGACGAATTCTGAAAGTGACGTGAAGCGCGGCGGCGTATGTCTCGCCCTCCTTTATGCACTCCACTTCGGAAAGCTTGGGCTGCTCAAGCTCGTATTTTACGTATTCAAGCTTGTTCTTATTGTCATAGCTCTCAATCGGGAAAATCTCGCTGAAAACCGCGTGCAGACCCATCATCTTCCTCTCCGATGGAGGAACGTCTTTTTGCAGAAAATCGGCGTAAGATTTTACCTGATTTTCTATTAAGTTAGGAATCGGCAAGACTTCCTTTAGTTTTCCAAAGTTTACTCTTTCTGACATATTCGTGAGATGTTTCTGCTATAACTACCGCCTTTTGCGGATTTTTTTGTGTTTGCCTTGGTTGTTTTACCGCCTCAAAGCCTGTAAAGCGTGAAAAGCGGAATATCTGCGGCGCGCAAAACGCCGCAGACTTTCCGCGAAAACTTATTCCGGTATATCCAAAATAACTTACTTGACTTCGACTTCCGCGCCGGCGTCTTTGAGCTTCTTGGAGATTTCGGCGGCTTCGTCCTTTGTAGCGCCTTCCTTGACTGCCTTCGGAGCACCCTCGACCAACGCCTTGGCTTCAGCCAAACCGAGACCCGTGATAGCGCGGACTTCCTTAATGATTGCAATCTTCTTGGAAGCATCAACGCTCTTGAGGATAACGTCGAACGCGTCCTTTTCTTCTTCGGCTGCCGCGGCAGCACCGCCCGCTACAACAGCGACAGGAGCAGCTGCGCTAACGCCCCATTTTTCTTCCAGCTCTTTTACCAGAGCCGCCGCGTCAACGACTGTCAAGCCGCTGAGCCATTCAATAACCTGATCTTTTGTGATGTCTGCCATTTTATTTTTCTCCTTTGAACGCTTAGCGTCCCCTGCGGGACATTTAAGAGGGCTCCCCTCCTAAGCTTGTTCTTTAGTTGTTTTTGTTTTCCGCCGACAACGCAAACACTATGCCGACGGAGTTTAAATCTGTTTTCCGAAAGTTCCGCCGCCTTTCCGACGGCAAAACGACTATTGCGCGGCTGCTTCTTCCGAACCGCCGCCGAGCTTTTCGCAGCGCATAAACACCACGCGAACCATCTGCTGGGCGGGCGTATTGAGCAACGACAGGAACTTTGCGCGCATTTCGGGCAACGTCGGGAGGCTTCCCAAGTATTCCACGTCGGCTTTCTGCATTACCTTTTCGCCGAGCAAGCCGAGTTTAATGTCGGCATTTTCGCGCGTTTTGAAGAATTCGACAACCGCCTTTGCAACTGCCGCCGCGTCCGTGCCGCCGCTGATTACGGCCGTAGGACCCGCCAAAACGGAGCTGACATCGGGAAGGTTCAATTCCTTTGCCGCGATTGCTATAATCGAGTTCTTCGCGATATGGAATTGTGCGCCGACCGCCGCCAAAGCCTTGCGGAATGCGCTTGCGTCGGAAACCGTAACGCCCGTGAAATTTACAAAAAACAGGTGTTCGGACGCGCCCAAGAGGTTGCGCGCTTCTTCTACGAGATATTTCTTTTCCGGTCTCATTGTATTAAAATCCTCCCTTATTCGGCAACTTCGCTGAGCGCAACCTTGACGGAGGGGCTCATTGTGGAGCTGATTGAAATTGAGTTGATGAACTTGCCCTTGATTGCTTCGGGACGGGCTGCGGCAACGCTTGCCAAAGCCGTCTTGGCGTTTTCAAGGAGCTTATCGTTTGCAAAGCTGCGCTTGCCGACAACAACAACCAAGTTGGCTGTTTTGTCCATCTTGTATTCAACACGGCCGCCTTTGACCTCCTTGATTGCGGCTTCAACGTCGTCCGTAACGGTACCGCTTTTGGGGTTGGGCATCAAGCCTCTCGGGCCGAGGATTCTTGCCAGCTTGCGGACTTCCTTCATTGCGGAAGTTGTAGCGATTGCCACGTCGAAATCCATCCAGCCGCCTTCTATTTCCTTAACCAAGTCGTCCAAGCCCGCCTTGTCTGCGCCCGCTCCCAACGCCGCATCGGCGTGGTCGGTAAACACGACAACTCTGACTTTCTTGCCGCTTCCGTTGGGGAGGCGAACCGTTCCGCGAACCATCTGATTGCTCTGCTTGGGATCGACATTCAATTTGAACGAAACTTCTACAGTTTCGTCAAAGCCCGCTTTGGGCATCGACTGCAACGCGTTTACTGCGTCGGCCAGCGAAACGGGATTCTGCTTTACCGCTTCAAGAGCCTTATTGTATCTTTTGCTTCTTTTTACCATGACTTTATTTATTTGTCTCCTGCGTAATTGCAGTTCGGTTTTATCGTTTTTTTCGGTAAAAATCGTCTCCGACATTTACCAAAGGGAGCATTCGCCCATTTGGACGAACACCCCGTTCGAAAAATTAGTCTACAACGTCTATGCCCATCGAGCGCGCCGTTCCTTCAATAATACGGCAAACCGCGTCGGGCGATGTTGCATTCAAGTCTTTTTCCTTAATCTTGGCGATTTCTTTGATTTGCGCCTTCGTCACCTTGCCGACCTTATCCACATTCGGCTTCGCGCTGGCTGTTTCAATTTTCGCCGCCTTCTTCAGCAAAACTGCCGCCGGAGGTGATTTTAGGATAAACGTAAACGACTTATCCTGATACACCGATATCACCACGGGTAATATCATTCCCGCCTGATCCTTCGTGCGGGCGTTGAACTCTTTGCAGAAGCCCATGATGTTGACGCCGGCTGCGCCGAGCGCCGGACCTACCGGCGGAGCGGGGTTAGCCGCGCCCGCGGGGAGCTGCAACTTAATTTCTTTTACTACTTTCTTTGCCATTTTATTTTTCTTATAAGAATTGTTTTACTTTGCTTGAGGCTGTGCGTAAAGTTATCTACTCTATCTCTTCGGACTTGACCACCTGATTGTATTCCAACTCGACGGGGGTATAGCGGCCGAACATATTGACGCTGACTTTGAGCTTGCAGGTCTCTTCGTTGATCTCCTCGACCTTGCCGACTGAACCGAAGAAAGGCCCGTCGGTAACCTTGACCATTTCGCCCACTTCAAACACGACTTTCGGGCGAACCGCACCCTCGGCCTGCGCCTTCTGCGCAAGGATATTTTCTATTTCCGCGTCGCTGAGGGGTATCGGCTTGTCGCCGCCTATGAAATTTACCACGCCGTTGATTCCCTTGATGAAATACCACGGCTTCTCCAAAAAGTTTGCGTCCTCGTCAAAAAGCTTTACTTTCACGAAAATATATCCGGGGTAGAGCATTCTCGAAACCTGTTTTTGCTGCTGCTCCAACTTGCCCTTGCGCTTTACCTGAACCAGCATTGAAACCGTTTCTTCGGGCGCAAGCACATCTTCCTTCGAAATGTATTCGCCCATCTCCTCCCGATCGATTGTGCGCTTGAGGTTGTCAACCGCCTTGCGCTCCATATTCGAACGCGTCTGAACGGTATACCATCTGCGCAACGGATCTTGTTGGCCGTCCGTCTGTGTCTGGTTTTCTTCCATAACTATTTCCCGCCCTTTACAAGCCATGTGAGCAAATCGACCACGTTATATATGGCGAAGTCTGCCGAGCTAACAAATATGCCCAACAGACCGATTGCAACGAAAACCACCAAGATGTAGCTATAAAGCTCCGAACGCGTAGGCCACGACGCTTTCTTGAGCTCGACTACGGTTTCCTTATAAAATTGTCTAATTTTGCTAACGGGATTTGTCATTTTCTTTGGCGCGTGCGCGCTTTTATTTTCCGACGTCCCGATACCCCACTCCCACAGCGCAACGCGGGAACGAATACCGCACCGACAACCGCCGGCGACGCCCTGTTTTAAAGAACGCAGGGGAAGAGGGACTCGAACCCCCAACACACGGTTTTGGAGACCGTTGCTCTACCAATTGAACTATTCCCCTGTGAAAAAGATTGAACGTTCTGTCAAAAAAATCGCTTTTGTCAAGAACAAAAACGCGAAAAAATCTTAAGACGCCAAAGCCAGAAGGCATTTTCTGCCTTCTGGCGATGTGTTAGTTCAAAAAACTACGCAATGATTTCGGAGATACGACCCGAACCGATTGTGCGGCCGCCTTCGCGGATAGCGAAACGCTGACCTTTTTCCATAGCGATTTGCTTCTGGAGTTCGATTTCGAGTTCGATGTTGTCTCCGGGCATAACCATTTCGACGCCTTCGGGGAGTTTGCAAACACCCGTAACGTCTGCCGTGCCGAAGAAGAACTGCGGACGGTAGTTGGTGAAGAACGGAGTATGGCGGCCGCCTTCATCCTTGGTGAGGACGTATACCTGAGCCTTTGCCTTGGAGTGCGGAGTAATCGAACCGGGCTTAGCCAAAACATGGCCGCGTTCGATGTCGTCCTTTTCAACGCCGCGGAGCAACAAGCCGACGTTGTCGCCTGCCTGCCCCTGATCGAGGCTCTTGCGGAACATTTCAACACCCGTAACAGTCGTTTTGCGCGTGTCGCCCAAGCCGACAATTTCAACTTCGTCGCCAACCTTGACAACGCCGCGCTCGATACGACCCGTAGCAACCGTGCCACGACCCGTGATGGAGAACACGTCTTCAACCGACATCATGAAAGGCTTGTCGATGGGGCGTTCGGGTTCGGGAATTTCGCTGTCGATGGCGTCCATCAACTGGTTGATGCTGTTTACGCCGAATTCCGTGCCGTTAAGAGCACCGAGGGCGGAACCGCGGATAATCTTGATGTTGTCGCCGTCGTAGTCGTATTTCGAGAGGAGCTCGCGGACTTCCATTTCGACGAGTTCGAGCAATTCCGGATCGTCCAACAAGTCGCACTTGTTCAAGAAAACAACGATCTGCGGAACGCCTACCTGACGAGCCAACAAGATGTGTTCACGCGTCTGGGGCATCGGGCCGTCCGCCGCGCTGACAACGAGGATTGCACCGTCCATCTGGGCAGCACCCGTAATCATGTTCTTGACGAAGTCGGCGTGGCCGGGGCAGTCAACGTGCGCATAGTGGCGGGTCGGTGTTTCGTATTCGACGTGCGCTACGGCGATTGTTACAGTCTTGGTAGCGTCGCGAACAGTGCCGCCCTTAGCGATGTCCTGATAGGACTTAAATTGAGCCAGGCCCTTGTCCGACTGAACCTTCAAGATTGCAGTTGTGAGAGTAGTTTTACCGTGGTCGATGTGGCCGATGGTACCTACGTTTACGTGTGGTTTTGTTCTGACGAATGATTCTTTCGACATGGTTCTTCGGTTTCTTTTTTTAGGTTTATTTGATGACTTTCAGTGAGCCAGCCTCAGAGCGGATTTGAACCGCCGACCCCGTCCTTACCAAGGACGTGCTCTACCTGCTGAGCTACCGAGGCGACACTTAAAAGCCGCCAGTTGTCTGGCGTTTCTTTTATTGAAAGTGATGTAGAGTGAACACTTATCGGGGACGCGTCAACTATTTTTTTCATTTTTTCTTGCAAAAACCGCCTTTTTTATTTGCGAAAGCCGTGAAAATTCTGCATTCTAAGCCGAATATGACAGTTTCCGACACTGCCGAAATTTTCGAAATCCGCACGCATTCTTTCTCCGCCGATACCCTCGAACAATTCAAGCTCCCCGCGCCCCAATGCGGGAACTGTCCGAATTTCGGCAGAATCTGGGCGTGCCCGCCGTTCGCCGATACCGAGCTTAAAAAATATCAAATTAAATCCGCAAAAATCATATCCGTCAGATTCCGTCCGCTACGCGCGAACCTTTCGGCGAAACAATACACCGATTCCGTCCGAAAAATTTTCGACCCCATTTTGTTGAATCTCGAAAAGCGCGTCCCGCACTCGCTCGCCCTCTTGGCGGGAACTTGCATTTGCCCGCACGCCGCGAATTGTCCACGGGTAAAAAATCTCCCCTGCCCGACGCCCGAAAAAATGCGTCCCTCCCCCGAAGCCCTCGGCTACGACATTCCCGCCATAGCCCGCCAAATGGGCTTGGAAATTCTCTGGCAAAAAGACAACACCCCGCCCGAGCACTTTACCCTCATCTACTTCCTCACTTCAAAAGCGTGTTTTTTATAATTTCGAAAGCGGCGGCAATCGGCACAGCCGATGTGCCTTTGCCCTTTCATTAAAGTTTGCGTTTAGGAAATTAAACTATTGGCAAAAGCCAATGCGTATACAAACAGAAAAGGCGTTTTTTTACATGTTCGAAAGAGGCGGCGATTGAACGTTGTTCAATACGCCTTTAACAAACATTTAAGAAACGCCGTATAACACAGTGAGCGTTCTTTGAACGCTCAGCTCAAGGGGCTCAAACGTGGTTTTAGGCAAGGCTTCACGTTTTTGTTGCGAAGGGAGCGTAGTTAACCTACGTGACCGAGCAACAATAAACAGTGAAACGCAGCATAAAGCTGCGTTTCACGCGTTCTAAAGTTGCTTGAAGAAGTCATTCCCCTTATCATCAACCAAAATGAACGCGGGGAAATCGACCACATCAATCTTCCAAATCGCCTCCATACCCAGCTCCGGATACTCGAGCAATTCCACCTTCTTTATGTTCTCCTTCGCCAACAACGCCGCAGGACCGCCAATCGAGCCCAAATAGAAACCGCCGTGTTTCTTGCAGGAGTCGGTCACCACTTGCGAGCGGTTGCCCTTCGCAATCATTATCATGCTTCCGCCGTTCGACTGGAACAAATCGACATACGGATCCATTCTGCCGGCGGTCGTAGGGCCGAACGAGCCCGACGGCATACCCTCGGGTGTCTTTGCGGGGCCCGCGTAATAGATGGGGTGGTCCTTGATGTATTGCGGCAGGCCCTCGCCCCTATCGAGGCGTTCCTTGAGCTTGGCGTGGGCGATGTCGCGGCCTACGATAATCGTGCCCGTGAGCTTCAGGCGCGTCTTTACGGGATACTTTGAAAGCTCCGCGAGAATATTCTTCATGGGCTGGTTGAGGTCTATTGCAACCGCGCCGTCGGCGGTGTTTACGCCGCGATATTCTGCGGGGATATACTTTCCGGGGTCGAATTCAAGCTGTTCGAGCCAAATGCCGTTTTCGTCGATTTTCGCCTTCATGTTTCTGTCGGCAGAGCAGGAAACGCCCAGCCCGATTGGGCAACTTGCGCCGTGGCGCGGCATGCGGATAATGCGAACGTCGAGGGCGAAATTTGCGCCGCCGAACTGCGCGCCTATGCCAAGCTTGCGAGCCTCTTCGAGAATGCGTTTTTCAAGCTCGACGTCGCGGAAGGCGTGTCCGAGCTTGTTGCCCTTTGTCGGGAGGGTGTCGAGATACTTTGTCGAGGCAAGCTTCACGTTTTTCAGGCAGGCTTCCGCGCTTGTTCCGCCGATTACGAAAGCGATGTGATACGGCGGGCACGCGGCAGTTCCCAGACTTTTCATTTTCTCAATCATGAACGGAATGAGGCGTTCGGGAGTGAGAATTGCCTTGGTTTCCTGATAGAGGTAGGTCTTGTTCGCCGAACCGCCGCCCTTTGCAACAAACAGGAATTCGTATTTGTCGGTATCGGTCGAGAAAATGTCGATTTGCGCGGGGAGGTTGCAGCCCGTGTTGACTTCGTCCCACATTGTGAGGGGGGCGTTTTGCGAGTAGCGGAGGTTTTCCTGCGTGTAGCAGTCGTATACTCCCTTTGAAAGGTATTCTTCGTCGCAGCAGTCGGTCCATACGCGCTGGCCTTTCTTGGCGACTATTGTTGCAGTGCCCGTGTCTTGGCAGAAGGGGAGCTTGCCCATTGCAGCCACTTCGGCGTTGCGGAGCATGGTCAGGGCAACGCTTTTGTCGTTGTCGCTCGCTTCCGGGTCTTTGAGGATTTTCGCCACAAGCTCCAAGTGGGCGGGGCGCAGGAAGAACGACACGTCGCGCATTGCCGCCCTCGCCAAAACAGCCAGACCTTCCGGCTGTATTTTGAGGATTTTCCTGCCTTCGAATTCGGCTGTTGAGACGTATTCCTTGGTGAGAAGACGGTATTTTGTAGTTTCGTCCTTCCCGAGGGGGAACATTTTCTGGTATTCAAACGGAGGTGTCATAATGAGTTCTTTGTTTTGAAATTTATCGATATTATTCGACAACCCGAAAGTGAACTCAAGTCTTTTCGTCAAAAAAAACGGCGCACATGGCGCGGCTGAGCGCGCGGTATATGCTTGACGCGCGCGGCGCGTTCTGCCAACCTAAAACAAACATAATTAACCCGACAACAACCCGATTTAACCTGTATGAAAGTGCTGAATGAAAAAATGCTCGACAGCGGTTTCGACGAATTTTCGAAGAGCCCGGAGCTTGACTACAATCTGGCATACGCCGCCGTTTTGGGGCTGTCGAAAAACACTTCCAAGCTCCACATAAACGACTATTCCCTGCACCGGCAAGTCAACCGCGGCACGACGCTCGCCGTTGCGCTTGCGCTTAAGGAATACATAGAGCGCGAATTTCCGGACCAAGAGCGAATCGGCGTCGGGTTGCCGTCATGTTTTCCGGGGGTTGCATTGAATCTGGCAATCATCATGGCGGGCAAGTCGGCGGTAAACATCAACTTCACGTTGGGTGCCGACGCGGCAAGAAGCGGTCTTGAACGCATCGGGCTTAAATGCGTAATCGGTTCAAACAAAGTGCGCGAAAAAGTCGCCGACCGCTCGCCCGACTTCCCGTGGACGGACGACTTCCGCGACATCGGCGAAATCCTCAAATCGCTCGGCAAAAAGGCGATTCTGCCCAAGCTTTTGATGGTAAAAACGCTGCCTGCCGCGGCAATCGCAACATATTACAAAATACCGACAAAAGGCGGCGACAAAGAAGCGAGCATAATTTTTACGAGCGGTTCGGAGGGCGCACCGAAAGCGGCAATGCTTTCGCACCGCAATTTGATGACAAACATTTTGCAGTTCCGCAATCTCGGCATAATAACGGAGGATACCGTTCTGCATGCCAATCTGCCGTTGTTCCACAGTTTCGGGCAGACAATCCAAATCTGGTTTTCGGCAATCGACGGCGTGCGTCAGGTGGCGGTTCAAAGCCCGCTTGAAATAGCATCAAACGTCAAGGCAATACGCGACGGCGGCTCTACGCTGATGATTAGCACGCCCACTTTCCTGCGCTCATACTTCAAACGCGCAACCTCCGCGGATTTCGAACACCTCGAGGTAGTCATCGCGGGAGCGGAAAAAACTCCCGAGGGCTTCGACGAAGCCTGGGAGGCAAAATTCCCCAAAACCCATTACCTCGAAGGATACGGGCTTACGGAAATGTCGCCCGTAGTCTCCACAAACCTGCCCGAAGGGCTTGCGCGCGGCAAATTCTGCCCCCAGCCCAGCCGCACAAAACGCACGTCGGTCGGCGAACTTTTCCCCGGCATGCAGGCGGCGGTAGCAAGCCCCGAAACCGGCGAACTTCTGCCGATGGGAGAAACGGGGCTGCTCTACCTTAAAGGCGGCAACGTCTTTAAAGGCTATTACGGACAACCCGAAGAAAACGCCAAACGCTTCGTTGACGGGTGGCTCAACACGGGCGACTTGGCGCAACTCGACCCAGATGGGTTCATTTTCATCAAGGGGCGTCTTTCGCGCTTCTCTAAAATCGGCGGCGAAATGGTTCCGCATACAACTGTCGAAAACGCAGTCGTAAAGGCATTGGGCTTGGCGGAGGAGGAAAAGCCCGTGATTGCCATAGGTTCGCGCCCCGACGAATCCAAGGGCGAAGCGTTGGTAATGCTTACCACGATAGACGTCAATATGGCGCAGCTTCGCCAAAAGCTTACCGAGGCGGGACTGCCGAATTTGTGGATACCCAAAACCGTAGTGAAAGTGGAGGAAATTCCGATTCTCGGCAGCGGCAAACTCGACTTGGGCAAAATTCAAAAAATCTGCCGTTTCTCGTAGGCGGCAGACGCGCCACGAGCCGCTTCAAATGTACAAAATGCACGGACGCCGAAGCGGGAACGGCAAAATAAAAATCGGAGATTTTTGCAAAGTCCCCGATTTTTTACGCCCGCACGGGCAAAAAAAGCGCATTTAGAAACGCCGCGCCAAAGACAGTCCGCGCCTACTTTATCTTTTCGGCGCGTTTTGAAATGTCGGCAAGCACAGCCGTTTCAGAGCCGATTTTTTCGTTCAGTTCGCCGATTTCTTTTTCCACAGACGCGGGCGTATTATTCCCGACAGCGGCGAAGCTGTCGCGCACTTTCAAAAGCCCTTCCAATTTGTGCTTTTCGGTACTTTGGTCGATATATTTCCAGACAACGTTTTTGAGCGCGTTCATTGCCTCTTTGTCGCCAAGCGCCTCGAAGTATTCGGCCAGCTCGAGAGCGTAGTCTTTGTTTAACGCCAAAACAGGCCGCCCCGTGGCGCACGCCTTGGCGAAAATGTCCGCCAGCCTGCGGGCGTTGGCGTCGAGACCACGTTTGCGGTAGGCGCGCGCAATTTTTACAAAACCGACAAAGGGCTTGGTGTCGTCCCTCCAAAGCGATTGGCCGATTTGATAGTTTGCGTCGGCTACATTGCCGAATTCCGCTTTTGTCATATTGAGCAATGCGGAATCAAATTCAGAAGCTACGTCGGCTTCGGGAATTGTTCCGTCGAATATTTTATTGAGGCTTTTAAACGCCAAACGGGCGGCTAACACGACGGAATTGTCGGACGTTTGAATCGGGGCGGAAGCTTCGGACTGTGCGGGCGCGGGCTGCACCGAGCCCCGCGGACTAGTTTGTTCGGAAGGCTTTCCCGTCGATTTTGTTTCGTCTGCCGCAGTGGAATACGGCTCTAATTGCACCTGTTTTCCCCCTCCGAAAAAGAACACTCCCGCCGCAACCGCAAAAAGCAATGCGGCGCAGACAACGGCAATCCCTACGGCGGGCGGCATTTTGGCGCGCTCGCGCGGCTTGGATTTGGCAGTGGCAATCGCCTCGCGAAGCGAGTTGGAGGGATTTGCGGCAATGGCGGAAATGTCGCGCGCGATGTCGGAAAGGCGCAAATAACGCTCCGTAATCTCTTCGTCGGTGGCGCGGTTTATGACCGCCATAAAACCGTCCCATGCGATAATGTCGAGCGTGGACATTGTGTCTTTGCCCTGCGGAGGCATAAGATACGCCGAACGCCCGATGAGGTCGGGCAAATTTCCGGTAAGAAGAGTAAAGAAGGTTGCCGCAATTCCCCACATATCCGGATTGCCGCGGCTGGAGGAATACCAAGTGGGCGCGCTGTAATACGGCGTGCCTGCGGAAGAAGCCGAAAGGCGGTCTTCGGTCAAAAGCCCGACATCTGCAAGGAACGGTTTGCCTCCGAAAAACAGAATGTTCTGCGGCTTGATGTCGCGGTGCAACATTCCCGCTTTTCCGAGCGCGTCGGCCGCGCGAACAACGGGCAGAAAAAGGTCTACAACCTCCGCGCGCGAAAACCACTTGTCGCCGCGGCGGCGGGCGTCTATACGGGCCTGCAGGGTGTCGGGCCGCCAGTTTTCGTCGAGCGGCCGAAGCCCGCCGATCCCGTCGGAAAGCGGCATAACGTAGAACAACGCGCCGTCAGAAACTGAAATGTCGGAAATTTTCACGACATTCGCGTCCGACAACTTCGCCGAAATCTTCGCATATTTGCGCACAGCCTCAAGTTCGCGCTCGACGCCTTTGGGTGATACGATTTTTTTCAACGCCACAAATGCGCCGTCGGGAGATTCCGCCAAATAGACTTCGCCGAAACCTCCCGACCCGATTGTTTTTATTACTTTATATTTGCCGTTTAAAAACGATGTGTCCATAGGGAAAGAGGGAGTCGGACGAGGCGGCCTTCGATGGAGAAGTTTGTGAAAATGCAGCTTGCGTCCGAAAATTATCGGGATTATATTCGAACAAATTTCTTTATTTTTCAATAAAAAACGCGGAAGAAAATTTTTACCACAGCGAAAATATAAGTATGATGAATTGTCCTAACACACCAAACAGCGTCATAGGGAAAATGATCGACAACGCCGATATAAAACTATGGCAGAAATCGTGGGAGATTTTTTACGACACCTACATAATCACAATCAGGCAAATGGCGGTAAACTCGTTCAAGGCCATCGGCTGGCACAATGTGGACGAAACCGCCGTGGGCTCGATAATTTCGGAAACGTTTTTGTCGCTGCAAAAGGCGTTCGAAAACAAAACCTACATACCCGAAAAATACCGCTTCCGCGGATTCCTCAAGCGCATAGTCTACCGCAGAACGCTCGACTATATCCGCGCGCAAAACTCCGAACAAACCGTGAGCAAAGACGTCATCGAAATTGTCGAAAAAACGGCGTGCGACTCCGACGACGTTTCGTATTTCGACAGGCTTGAAGAGGACGAAGCCAACGCCTACAGAATGTCGGTGATTATGGATATTTGGGAGACGATACGCCACAGTTTCGACCCGAAAACATGCCTTTGTTTCGAACTTAGAATGCTTGAAGAAATGCCCGTTGAAGACATCTGCGCCAAGCTGAACGTGCCGCGCACAAAGGTTGACAAAAGCGTGCATCGCATAATCAAACGCCTGCGCGAGGAAACCCAGAAAGAATATTACAAAAAGGAGATGCAATTATGAACATTGACGACGAACCCCAAAAGTCGCTCGAACCGAAATTGGACGAGCGCGAACAGGCAATCATCGACGACCTCAAAAACGCCTATAAACAAATAAACAAACTGAAGAAATCGCCGATAAAGCGTGAAATAAAACTGGATATAGAGCGTAAAAACATCGCCGAAAAAATCAAAAAACAATATTAAAAAGAAAGGCGACCGAATGCAAATTCGGCCGCCTTTTTTTACGCGCAAAAAACAAACTTTACCCCATACCAAAGGCGTATTGGCCTTAGCCAATCGCGCCCCGTTGCGCAGGCAAGAATTTCAAAACATAAACTTTAACCCCATACCAAAGGCGAATTGGCTTCAGCCAATCGCCGCCTCTTTCCGAATCATAAAAAAAATCGACGCCGCTTCCCAAATTATAAGAGAATCGGCGCAGTTTCCCGAATTATAAAATTAGCGGCTTGACTTGCGGGCGACAAAAAAGTCTTCAAATAGAACGGAGACAATGTAGATTACCACGCCTATGCATATTCCGCAGTCGGCAATGTTGAAGGCGGGCCAGCGGTAGTTTATCAGCGGCAGGTGGATATCGATAAAATCGATGACATGCCCGTAGTAAATACGGTCGAATAAATTTCCCAAAACGCCGCCCGCAAAAATACCCATCGTGAATTGCCCGAGCGCAGTTGAAAAGCCCAAGTAGGAACGGAAAAGCCAAAGCGCGGCAATGGCGACTATCGCTATGGATGAAAGCAAATACGTCTGTCCCGAGAGAATCCCCCACGCCGCGCCCTCGTTGGTGATGTGGACAAGATACAGGAAGTTCTCGATAATCGGAATTGGTTGGCTGTCGCCGGCGAAATGGTAGGTGGGTCTGCCGACCTCCCACGGAATGTTGGCTAAAACCGCGTATTTTGTGGCTTGGTCCACAAGGAACGTGAGAACAAGACTCGCAAAAAATATGAGACCGCGATTTTTCATATTACGAATTGGAGTCGGATTCCTCGTCGTCGGATTTCTGCTGCGACGACGATTCCTCCATGCACATTTCAAACATGCTGTCGCGCCTGCTCGCCTTTTGGCGTTTGAGTTCGCGCTCGTGTATTTCCTGCCCCTCCCGCGTGTAGCGGGCGAAGGGTATAGCCTCCAAGCGGGCTTCGGGAATTGGCTTGCCCGTAACCTCGCAAATACCGTATGTGCCGTCTTTGATTCGCTTGATGGCGGCGTCGATTTCCGCGAGAATTTCGGTCTGGTTGGAAATCATATTGTATGCCAAATCGCGCTCGAAACTGCCCGAACCCGCGTCAGCCAAATGCTGTCCGTATGACGACAAGTCGCCGGCGTCGTCTTTTGCGGAACGCTTCATAACCTCCTCGGAGCGTGTCGCAACGCCGTCGGTATGGTGCTGGCGCAGCTCGACAAGTTTGTTATAATATTTTTTCCATTTTTTGGGGACGTCCCTGCCTTCGAGCTTTTCCACGCTCGGCGTTTCCACGGGATTGAAGCCGAGAATGTCGAAGATTGTTGCGACTCCCCGCGACTTGTTTTCGAGTTTTACCGTCCCGCCCTTTGCCGTCTTTTTTGGCGCAACCGCCGTCTTTTTTGCCGCGGGCGCGGCTTCTTTTTTGGATAGTTTCGGTTGGACGTTGTTTTGGCGGTTTTTGAAAAACGCGTCCAAATCTTCGAGCGAAAATGCTATGTGGTGCGAGGGTCTGTCGTCCCTGTCTTTGTCGGAGTCCTTTTTGGGAGGCTCCGCGGCGGGAAGCTCGTTGACGGGAGACAGCGAAATTACTACGCCCGCCTTTTTGGCGTCCGATTTTCCGACCGGCTTCTTCGCCGAAAGCACGATTTTCGGGGATTTCTTAGCCGCCGCTTGCGACTTTCCCTGCGCTTTTTTAGGCTTCGATGTTTTCTTTACGGAAATGACCATCTTCTTTTCGGACTTCATCGCCGAAACCACGATTTTCTTCGACGCGGACTTTGACGCCGCCTTGGGTGCGGGCTTTGACGCGGGCTTTTGGGATTTAGCCTGCTTTGAAGCGGGTTTTGCGGCAACCGCCGCCTTTTTGGGAACTGTCTTTTTTGTAGCCATATCGCCTCCGATTATTTTACGGCCTCCTCGCAACGCGAGCAAATTCCGTCTGCGTTGACATCTTTTACTATGCGCCAGCAACGCACACAGCGCACGCCTTCGGCCTTCGACGCCTGCACCGAGGTTGTTTCAAACTTGCCTTCGACAATCGAAACGCCCGAAACAATGAAAATTTCGGCGAGACTCTTTTCGAATTCGCGCAAAAGTTTTGCGTCGTCGCCGTTTTCGAAAACCATAATTTCGACTTCCGCCTCAAGACTCTTGCCGATAACCTTGTCTTTACGCAGCTTTTCAAGCGACTCGTTCACGCGGTCGCGTATCTGCAAAATTCTGTCGATTTTCGCGGCGGTGGGCGCGCAGACAAGCAGCGGGGCTACGTCGGGGTAGTCCTGCAAGTGGATTGAATCCTGCATGAACTCCGCGCCGTGCTTGAAACAGTAGGCTTCGTCGCAGGTGAAGGTGAGAATGGGCGCGGCGACTTTCAGGAGAATGTCGCTTATGATGTCGATTGCCGTCTGCGAAGAGCGGCGTTGGAACGACTTTGCCCCGAACGTATACAGACGGTCTTTGAGAATGTCGTGGTAGACTCTCGAGAGCGTCACGCCGCAGAAATTGTCGATGAGCTTGTAGACTTTGTGGAATTCGTAGGCATTGTATGCCTTATCGGCTTCCAAAGCGAATTCCGCAGCCTTTGCAACCGCCCATGCGTCGATGGGATCGAGCTTTTCCACCGCAACGGCGTCGGCTTTGTCGAAGTCGGCGAGGTTGCCCAGCTGATACATTACGGTGTTTCTGAAGCCGCGGTAGGCGTTTGCAACGTGCGCCATAATTCCGTCGGAAATGGGCATGTCGTTTTGGTAGTCAACGGAACTTATCCACATGCGGACAATATCCGCGCCCCACTTGCCGACATACATGTCGGCGGTTTGGGGTTTGCCGTCGCTTTTGGAAATTTTCTTGCGGTTTTCGTCAACGATGAATCCGTGCGTGATTACGCGTCTGTAGGGTGCTTTGCCCTTCGCGGCGATTGCCGTCCAAAGCGAGCTTTGAAACCAACCCCTGTGCTGGTCGCTGCCTTCGAAATACAGGTCGGCGGGCCAAGAGAGGTCGTGGTGGCGGGCGAGGCACGCCAAGTGGCTCGAACCCGAGTCAATCCAGACGTCGAGCGTGTCCGTTCCCTTTTTGAGCGAAGCGACATCGCCCCAGCTCGCGGGAATTTTTACGCCGTCGAGTATTTGGCTTTCGCTGTCGGTATACCAAAAGTTCGTGCCGCGTTTTTCGACTTTGTCGGCTATTGCCTCAATCACGTCGGCGTCGAGGAACGCCTCTCCGTTTTTGCCGTAGAACGCGGGAATGGGCACGCCCCACGCGCGTTGGCGAGAGATGCACCAGTCGGGGCGCGATTCCACCGCGCCGCGGATTCTGTTCTCGCCGCGTTCGGGCAGCCACTTGACCGTGGAAATGGCGTCGAGAGCCTGCTTGCGGAGATTGTCCTTGTCGAGGGCGACGAACCACTGGTCCATTGCGCGGAAGATTACGGGCGTTTTGGAACGCCAGCAGTGCGGGTATTGGTGCGAAATTTTTTCGATGTTAAGCAGCGCGCCCTTTTTGTCCAAAAGCTCCAAGACTGCGCCGTTGGCGGCACTTCTTCCGCTGTCGTTTTCAAGGACGCTCATGCCGACAAGCTCGGCGGGGACTTGGCCGTCGTCAACATATTTGCCTTCGTCGTCGAGGGGGCTGTAGATGTCCAAACCGTGCTCCAAACCTACTTGGTAGTCTTCCAAACCGTGGCCGGGGGCTATATGGACAACGCCCGTGCCCGAGTCGGTCGTGACATAGCGCGCGCAGAAGACGGTGCTTTTGCGGTTGCAGAACGGGTGGAACGCCGAAATTCCCTCAATCTCGCTGCCCTTGCCCACGGGCTTTACTTGCGGATTTTCTATTTTGCACGCCTTCACGAAACTTTCAACAAGCGGCTCGCCCACAATGAACGTGCGCGCGCCCGCCGAAACCGCGACGTATTCCACGTCGGGGTTCACCGCCATTGCCAAGTTTGATGGCATCGTCCACGGGGTTGTCGTCCAGATGACAATTTCGGCGTCTTTCAAGCCCAAGCGCGCGTTCGATTCTTCGTCGAGTTTGAACGCAACCCAGATTGAGGAGCTTGTGTGGTCTTTGTATTCAATTTCCGCCTCCGCGAGCGCGGTGGCGCAGGGAATCGACCAGTATACGGGCTTCTTGCTTCTGTAGACCAACCCCCTGCGCACAAACGCCGCAAAGGTGCGCAGAATGTCGGCTTCGTAGGCGGGGTCTTTCGTTTTATACTCGCGCTGCCAGTCGGCAAGAACGCCCAGTCTGACGAACTGCCTGCGCTGTTTTTCGATGAATTCCGACGAAAATTTCGCGCAGGCTTCGCGCAGTTCGGCGGTAGGCAAATGTTTGTTTTCTTCGCGCAGCATTTTCGCGACTTTGTGCTCGATTGGCAGACCGTGGCAGTCCCAACCGGGCAGATACGGCGTATAGAAGCCCTTCATGGACTTGTGGCGCAAAATTACGTCTTTGAGAATCTTGTTCAGCGCCGTTCCGATATGGACGTCGCCGTTTGTAAACGGGGGGCCGTCGTGTAAAACAAACTTGGGGTTGTCCGCGTTTTTGCGCTGGATTGCCCCGTAGAGGTCCATCTTCTTCCAATGCTCTATGCGGGCGGGTTCGCGCTTTACCAAGTCTCCCCTCATGGGGAACTTTGTCGAGGGCAAATTTAGTGTGTTTTTAAAGTCTTTTTCCGACATAACTATGCGTTTTTCCGTTTTGTGTAAATTAAATATATTTTGCTGAAATTTTTAATATTGCGGAAATGAAATCAAAGTTTTCCCGTTTTGCAATCTTTTATATTCGCTACAAAAAACGGCGGGCACAAACTCCCGCCGTTTCGTCTAGTTTTCACGTCCGAAAAAACCGCGCTATTTTGAGGCGTCTTTTGCAACCGACTGGAACGGGACTACGGGCAAGCCCTGTTTGCCGAACAACCAAACGTCGGGACGCGCCCAGTCTTTCCACAGGTAGCGGACGCCCTTTATTTCCGCGCCGCCCTTCGACTTCACCAAAACGACCTCGTTGAGCAACTCGACTTCGGCGGGGACCCAGTTTTCGCCGACAAGAATTTCAAAGCCGCGCGGCTTGCCCTTCGACGTAAGCGACGTGCCGAAAAGGTCGAACGTCACGACCGCCGAACTGCCCTTGTATACAACCTCTTTGAGCGACGGAGCTGTGGAAAGAAGTCCTTTTTTGCCGTAGACTTTTTCCAGAGCGACTTTCTCCAAGCGCGATCCGGGGGTTGTTTTGTCGGCTGGGTGGATTTGGTGCTTTTCGCCGCAGTCGATTATGCACGCCATAAACACGTTTTTGTAGGCTTTTGTGTTTTCGAACTGTGCGGCGCGCGCGTCCGCCCAGCGTTCCCATTTGCCGCCGTTCTTGAAGGAGGCAAGCTGAACCTGAATGAACGGCAGGTCGGGATTTTTCATGGACTCGCGCCAAGACTTAATCATTGTGCCGAAGCTTTCCGTGTAATGCGGCGCCCTAGTCGCGTTTGCGTCGCTTTCGCCCTGATACCAAATTACGCCGCGAACCGACAGGTTTTTAAGCGGAGCGATAAATCCGTTGAAGTTCAAATACGGGGCACGGAAAGTAAACCACGGCGTCAGCTTGTTGGGGCGGACGCGGTCTTCCCACCTTGCGCGCGCGGGGGTCGGCTTGCCCTCTTTTTTTGCCTGTTCCACCGCCTTTTGGTAGGCGGCTTCCTTTGCCTTGAATTCGGCGAGCATTTTTTGGTAGGCGGCCTCGTCGTAGGCGGCGGTTTCCTTTTCGAATTTCGAAAGGAGCTCGGCAAGCCAGCCGAGTTTTTCCAAGTCTTCGCGCGAAGTCCAGCACTTCATTTCCGTCGCGCCCTGCGCCGCGTAAATGAGCGCGACGGGCACGTTCAAGTCGGCAAGCAATCTTTCGGCGAAATAGTAGCCGACTGCCGAAACCGTGCCAACGTTTTTGCCGTCAACTACAATCCACTTGGAATCCTTGTGAAACTCCGACATCGGCTTGAGAGCGGCGCAGTGCGAAGACTGCGCAAAATAGCGGAACTTCCCCCTGTTTTTTTCCGCATTCGCCTCCGCCTTTTTCTTGTCGGCCGAAGCATAGACGCGCCATTCCATATTGCTTTGGCCGCCGGCAATCCATACCTCGCCCACAAGCACGTTTTTAAGCTCCAGACTCGGAACGCCGTCTTCGAACAGCGTAAGCGACCGCTCCTTGAACGACGCCTTTTCGGCGGGCAGCGTCATCTTCCAATTGCCGTCGGAGTCGGCCTTTGTCTTCGTGTATTTCGAGTTGAAATTCGCCATAACCTCAGACTTCGGCTTGGCTGTTCCCCAAATGTTTATGGGCATTTGCTGTTGGACCACCATATTGCTGTCGAATATGGCGGGAAGTTTGATTTCCGCGAACACCGCGCACGCGGCAACAAGCGAAACGACGGATATATAATATTTTTTCATAATGTTATTTTATTTTGTTTTTAAAAAAGGGAATGCGGGCAAACCGTCTTTGTTGAACAGGCAGACATCGGGGCGCACCCAGCTGTGCCACAAATAGCGCACGCCGCGTATTTCCGCGCCGTCCGGATTTTTAACAACGACGGTTTCGCCGTTTAATTTCGCCGAAGCGGGCAGCCATTTGCCTCCCGCAAGCACTTCGAAACCGCGAACCTCGCCGCGCGCCTCGAGGCCGCGCCCGAACGTTTCGAACTTCACTTCCGCTTTCGGGCCGTTAAACAACACCGTTTTCATTTCGGGCGACTGCGCAAAAACTCCGGGTTTTTTATAGACTTTCTGCAGCGCAAGTTTCCCCAAACGCGAACCTACAATGTCCTTGTCGCGCGGGTGGATATCCCATTGTTCGCCCGTGTCCGCAATGTTTATTACCCCCGAATTCTTCATTTTGTTTGCCGCTTTGAACTGAGCCTCGCGGACCTCCGCAAATTTATGGTTCGTGGAGAACGACGCAAGCTGGACAATCAAAAAGGGTTTGTCGGCTTCGCCGGAATCCCTGCGCCACGCGCCCGCCATTTTTTCGAGCATATCGTCGAACACTTCGGCGGCTTCCGCGCTCGAATCGGCGCACCCCTGATACCAGATTATTCCGCGCGTGGAATACGGCAGAATGGGCAGCACGGAGCCGTTATACAGAAGCGTCGGCGTGGAACGCCAGTAAAAGGGGAAGGGAACGCCCCGCCACGGAGCGGCTCTCAGGTAATGCGGCATTACGGCGGGTTTTTTGCCCGCGGCTTCGTCGGCCTTTTGTTTGGCTTCGAATTCCGCGCGGGCTTTTCTCCAGCGGGCAACGGATTTTTCGTGGGTGTCGCCTTTGGATCTCTCCAAAAATTCTTCGTAGCGTTTTTTGAAATATCCTTTCGACTCGGCCAAAACATCGCCGGGCGTAAACGGCATCATACTTGCACCGCCCACGGGCGTATACAAAATGCCGACTGGAACGTTCATTGCCTTTGCGATTTCCTCCGCGAAATAGTAGCTGACGGCCGACCACTTGCCGGCGTTCGACCTGTCGAGCGACTCAATCCAGCGCGCCTTGCGGTCTACAACATCGTCGCGGACGCTGTCGCTGGCCAAAATAACCTGAGTGAACTGGCGGATTTTATAGTTGCGCGCGTCGGACAGGGCGCGCTCGAACGCGTCGGTATTTTTTATATACCATTCCATATTGCTCTGCCCGCCCGTAATCCAGACTTCGCCCACGAGCACGTTGCCGAACTCCGCCCCGACTGCCCCGTTTTCGGATACCGACAGTGTGCGCGGGAAAAACGACGCCTTTTGCGCGGGCAGAAACACTTTCCACTTCCCGTCGGGCCCCGCTTTCGTCTTGGCGGAATCTTCGCCGAAAACGACTTCAACCGAGGCGTTCGGCAATGCCGTCCCCCAGACGGCGACGGGCTTTTGCTGCTGCAAAACCATATTGTCGCCGAAAATTCTCGGCATTTTTACAGCCGCCGATGCCGAAAGCGAAACTATCGCTGCCACAAAAAACAGACATGCAATTCTAACCATATACTACGTATCCTTCCACATAAAAATTTTCCCAACAGAAGTGTCGGGTTGTTCCGAATAATCGCACACACGCGCGCGCTTGTCAATTCACAAAATGGCTTGAAAACACAAAAAAATTCCGATTGTATAGGGGGGATTTACCATGATGATAGACGAAAACGACGTTCGCAAAAAATCGCAATCGCTAATGGGAGGCTTCAAGGGAGTCGTCCCGAAGTTCGGCGCAAAAAAGAAATTGGGCGCGCTCGACTATTTCAGAATTGCGGTGGGAGTATGCCTTGCGGTGTCGTTGGCGGCGGGGACGATTATCCTGATTGTAAATCTGGTGTCGGTGGGCAAAGACTTGGCGGAAAAAAAGTCGAAGCCCCAAAAACTCGAACACGTCGAAGTCATTTTCAGACCCAAAAACCTGCGATGAGAAGAGCCGACGAACTGCTTGTGAACGCGTCGCTTGTAAAAAGCCGCTCGAAAGCGCGCGCGATTATAGAAGAGGGAAAAGTTTTTGTGGGCGGAGCGGCGGTTGACAAACCCTCGCGGAAATTCCCCGAAGACACGGTTTTTATAATAGACGCCGAAAACGCCGCCCTGCGCTACGTTTCGCGCGCGGGGCTGAAGCTCGAAGAGTTTTTGGAGCACTTCAAAATTTCGCTGCAGGATATGCGCATTCTCGACGCGGGCGCGTCCACAGGCGGCTTTACCGACTGCGCTCTGCAGCGCGGCGCGGCGCAGTCGGTCTGCGTCGATATAGGGTCCGGACAACTCCACTCGAAACTGCTCAACGACGCACGCGTTATAAATTTGGAAAAAACCGATGTGCGCTCGCTCTCTCCCGAGTTTTTCGGCGGCGAGCTCTTCGATTTCATCTGCGCCGATTTGTCTTTCATTTCTCTCGAAAAAACACTGCCGTTCTTGGTGCCTCTTATGAAAAGGGGCGGCAAAATGGCCTGCCTGATAAAACCGCAGTTCGAGACCTCCGCAAAAATTATGCGCCGCAACAAGGGAGTTTTGCGCGACGAAAAAACGATACTCGGGGCGGTCGAAAAAATACGTTCGTTCGCCGAACGCGCTTTCCCCGAGCTTGAAATACTCGGCGTGATTGAATCGCCAATAAAGGGCGGCGACGGCAATACCGAATTCCTCATAGGATTTGGGAAAAAACTAAAAAATTTTTAAAATACTTGCCTTTTTGCGGATTTTTAACTCTAATCCGCCTACAGTATTGTTTATACAATAATATGAGAAAGCTATTTGTAGGCATTTTTATTTCGGTTCTGACTGTTTCGGCGTTTGCCCAAGACAAGGCGCTGCTCGAAACCCTCGTCAAGAAGGGTATGCTCACCCAGCAGGAAGCAACGCAAATTGCCAAAGCCTCCGTAGTCGTAACACCCGAAGCAAAAGCGACTAAGTCGATTAAAGTTACGGGCGGTATGCAGGGCTGGTTCAAATGGGCGGGCAGTGACGTTTCGAGCGGTTCGGCTTCAATCGACGACGTAAGCGGCTTCGAGTTAAGATACATAAAAGTCGGCATGGAAGCCGACATCGGCAGCGGCTGGTCGGCCAACATCGTTATGGATTTCGGCTCGGAAGCGAGCAAGCGCAACTATCTCGACAGGGTTGTTGTCGCGAAAAAAGTGGACATCGAATACATCGACGGGAAAATCGAAATAGGCTTGAGGAAGTCCAATATGGGCGTGGAGCAAATCACCGACGACTTCGGCCTGTTGGCGATTTCACGCTCGGTCTCTACCGACTTCTTCACCTCCCCCAACCACGCGCAACTCGGCGAAAAGAATTTCGGCGGGCGCACGGTCGGCGTTTTCTGGGACGGCGAAATTTCGCAAATCGAAGGGCTTTACTACAGCGTGGCGGTCACCTCCGAAACAACGGAAGGCTCAAAGGACATCATCAACAACATCTCAGCCGACAGCGGCCTTAGCTACTACGTCGCGGTAGGATATAAAAATGTAATAGAGCTTGAGGGCGAATCGCTCGTCTTCAACACCGGCATAAACTCCGGCTACGCTTCAAAGGGATTCAAAAACGCCGCAAACAACAAGGGCGAAGTCTACGGGTTAAACCCCTATCTCAAACTCAAATACGGCGGATTCACCGCAATGGCGGAAATGTTCTACCAAAGCGTGGAAAAATCAAACGCCACAAACAAGACGGCTTCGCCGCTCGGCATGAACGCAATTGTAGCCTACAAGTTCGATTTGAACGATACAATGGGCGCAATAGAACCCGTAGCGCGTTTCTCATACGTGACTTCGGGCGGGCTCGGTGTAAACTCCATCAAAAAAGACGACGGCACTTACGCCACATTCAACCAAGCCAAGGCGGTATACGTCGGCATAAACTGGTATACAACAAAGTCGATAAAAACTTCTCTCGGCTACGAATACGCAATGTATACCTCGGGCACTGACGCCGCCTACAAAGAAGTAGACAACAACACGGTCCTCGCCCAACTCCAAGTCGTCTTCTAACAAGGGGCGAAGCCCCTTGACCTCCGCCGCTCTGCGGCGGTCTATATAATACGGCAGTGTTAACCACACTGCCTTTTCTGTTTATATCCGCATTGAACTTCGTTCAATAGCTTATTCGTTCTAAGTCGGAAAGACTTTCGGGCGAAGCCCCTTGACCTCCGCAGAGCGGGTCTCCATAGACGTGCACTGGCGCGAATTGAGTTTTTTATAAATCCTAAAGCGGCGCGTATTGAATTTCATTCAATGCCGCTTTGACTATTCTTTTAAGCCAATAAATTCTAAGAACACGTCAAAACGGGGTTCAGACAAGGCTTTGAAAAATTTTTGCGCAGGGAGCGTAGTTAGCCTACGTGACCAAGCAAAAATTTTTACAAAACGAAGTATCAACCCCGTTTTCACGCGTTCTTCAGTAAGTGCGAGAATATTCTTTTCCCCCAGCCCTCTTCAACGTAATAGTGCCGCCCTCGCCCTTCATCACAATGTCGTCATATTTCTCTCCGTCCACGGGAATCGCGGGCTGAATCAGCCTTTCCTGCAGCAACGCCTTGTAGCTTACCTGCGACACGTCTTTTTCCAACATATACTTATTGCCCGCCGCAATTATCAAACCCAGCTGCGCCCCAATCATATCCTCCCTGACCTTCTCCTTGACCCTCATCGACGCCGGCACAAATGCCGCCGCCAACAGACCGATAATTGCCAGAAACAATACAACTTCCAAGATTGAAAACGCCGCGGAATTTCTCTTTTTCATACCGATATAAAAGGACATATCTGGACGCAATGCAACGAAAATATGTCTAAAAATGTGTTGAACGGACGCGTTTAAATTTTATATAACGAGCCACAATGGAAGAAGAAACCTTTATCATTCTCAAACCCGACTGCATGGAGAAAAACCTGCTTTGCGAAGTTCTGGGCAGATTCCTCCGCGCGGGGCTGGAAATAATAGCCTGTAAAATGACGAGACTCGACGACTCCATTTTGCGCGAACACTACGCGCACATAGTCGATAAACCGTATTACCCGCCGCTTGTGAAATTCATGAAGCGCAAACCCGTTGTCATGGCGGTGCTCAGGGGCGACAACGCCGTATCGCGCGTTCGCAAACTGCTGGGCTGCACAAATTCGCTTGACGCGCCCGCGGGCACAATACGCGGCGACTTCGGTTTGGACACGCGCGAAAATATCGCCCACGCCTCCGACAGCGCAGAAAATGCACAGGCCGAAATAGCGCGCTTTTTCGGCTCGGAAGAAATTTTCAGATGACCCCGTATGAAAAGTTCGATTTCCCCAAAGGGACAATCGAAAAGCTAAACCACTATGCATCGCTGCTGCGCGAAGCAAACGCGAAAGTAAACCTGCTTTCGCGCAAGGATATGGACGCGGTCGAATACAGACACATAGCCTTTTGCGCGTCGATTGGCGAATTTTTTCGCCCCGCCGCGGGCGCGAAGATTGCCGATGTGGGCACGGGCGGAGGGCTTCCCGGGGTTGTGGAGGCCATTTTGTTTCCGCAGGCACAAGTGTTTATGTTCGACGGCGTGGGGAAGAAAATCAGAATGATTAACGAATTCATCGCGGAGCTGAAGCTCGAAAACGCCGCCGCGCTCAACGTGCGCATAGAGGAGTTCAAAGACAGTTTCGACTACGCCACGGGGCGTTCGGTATGCGCGCTGCCGCTGTTTTTTTCGTTCGTAAAAAAACGCCTAAAACACGGGGCAAAGGGGAATCTGCCCTGCGGGGTAGTGTATTTCAAGGGCGGCGAACTCGAACCCGAGCTTGTTGCAAAAAAAATCCTCCCCGACGCCGAATTCGACATTCAAAAGTTTTTCGGCGACCCCAACTACGAGGGCAAACGCATAGTCTGCTTCTCCACCAAAAAAGTTTTGGCGGCGTTGTAATTGGCTTGAAAGCGCGCCGTCAAAGTAGAATCATACGGAAAATTTAAACTTCTAAAAACAATGGCAAAAGAAAAACGCACAGCAATAGAACCCACAAGACAGCAGGACTATCCCGAGTGGTATCAGCAGGTAATCAGAGCCGCCGATTTGGCGGAGAACAGTCCCGTCCGCGGCTGCATGGTGATAAAGCCGTGGGGTTATTCGCTCTGGGAAAACATTCAGGCGTCGCTCGACAAAATGTTCAAAGACACGGGACACACAAACGCCTACTTTCCGCTGTTCATTCCCGTAAGCTATCTCGAAAAGGAGGCGGAACACGTGGAGGGCTTCGCGAAGGAATGCGCCGTCGTAACGCACTCGCGCTTGGAGCTTAACGACGAAGGCAAGCTCGTGCCAGCTTCGCCCCTCGACGAACCGCTCATCGTCCGCCCCACCTCAGAAACAATTATCGGCGAGATGTATTCGCGCTGGGTGCAGTCATACCGAGACTTGCCAATTCTCGTCAACCAATGGGCGAATGTAGTCCGCTGGGAAATGAGAACCCGACTGTTCCTGCGAACCGCCGAATTCCTCTGGCAGGAGGGGCATACTGCGCACGCCACGCGCGCGGAAGCCGAAGAGGAAACGCAAAAAATGCTGCGCGTCTACGAGGATTTCGCCGTAAACTACATGGCAATGCCCGTTATTTGCGGCCGCAAAACAGAGGGCGAAAAATTCCCCGGAGCGGTCAATACCTACTGCATAGAGGCCATGATGCAGGACAGAAAAGCCCTGCAGGCGGGGACGTCGCACTTCCTCGGACAGAATTTCGCAAAGGCAAGCAACATAAAATACCTCTCGGAAGCGGGCAAAGAGGAATACGCCTGGACGACCAGCTGGGGCGTCTCGACGCGCCTAATCGGCGGCATGATTATGACCCACTCCGACGACAACGGGCTTGTCCTCCCCCCGAAGCTCGCCCCGCTGCACGTCGTAATTCTGCCCATTCTCCACAAGGAGGAGGAAAAGGCGAACGTGCTTGCCTACTGCGAAAAACTCAAGGACGAAATCTCTCAAGTAAAATTCGCAGGCAAAGACGTCCGCGTCCAAATCGACACGCGCGACCTGCGCGGCGGCGAAAAGACTTGGAGCTGGATTAAAAAGGGAGTCCCGCTCAGAATCGAAGTCGGTCCGCGCGACATCGCAAACGCCGCGCTCTTCGTTGCCCGCCGCGACAACGACGAAAAGAAATCGGTCGCCCGCGCGGAATTTGTCGCGACCCTCGCCGACACTCTCCAAAGCATTCAGGACAACCTCCTCGCCCGCGCGACGCAATACCGCGACGCCAACACTGTAGAAATCTCCTCAAAGGACGACTTCTACAAGTATTTCACTCCGCAAAACGAGAAAAAGCCCGAAATCCACGGCGGTTTCGCGATTGCCGACTATGACGGAAGCGAAGAAGTAGAAGACATGCTCCGCAAGGACCTCAAGGTTACCGTAAGGTGCATTCCCCTCGAAGGCGGCGAGCCCAAAGGCAACTGCATCTTCACGGGCAAACCCGCCAAGTATCGCGCAATATTCGCAAAATCCTACTAACAAGGGGCGCAAGGGGCGAAGCCCCTTGACCTGAACGTTCGTAGAACGTTCACTGTATTATTCGGCGCGGTTGAACACCGCGCCTTTTCTGTTTGTATGCGCATTGCTTCGCAATGGCTTGGGAATTCTAAGTTGAAAAACTTTTCGGGCGAAGCCCCTTGACCTGAACGTTCGCAGAACGTTCGCTGTGTTATTCGGCGTTTCTTAAATGACTGTTAAAGGCGTATTGGATTTAAGCCAATCGCCGCCACTTACAAACATGTAAAAAACGCCTTTTCTGTTTATATCCGCATTGAACAAAGTTCAATGGCTTGAATATTCTAAGCCGAAAAGTTTTTCGGGCGAAGCCCCTTGACCCGCAGGGCGGGTTTCCATAGACGTGCACCGACGTTTTTTGTATGTTGTGAAGAGGCGCAAATTGGCTAAAGCCAATGTTGCTTTACTTTAATCGAAGAACAAAGGCACATCGGCTGCGCCGATTGCCGCCACTTTCGGAAACATAAAAAATAAAAGACTTAAACCAGAAGACAAAGCGGAATTGAATTTCATTCAATCCCGCGCCGCTTTAAGTTTAAAAGCGTGAGGCTCGAGGCAGGACTTGTGTTTGTGAGTGGAGGGATAGTGCTTGAGCACAGACCTCCCGAACAAACCAAGTGATGCCCGAGAGCGTTTGCTTCGACGAATTTATAAAAACAAAAGGCGAAACAAAGTTTCGCCTTATCAATAAAAAATAAACTCGTCGTCGAAGCAAACGCGTCCTCGCGCTTTTAAAACTTGACCGAATGGGGGGGAATGGCGATATATTGAAGATATGTCGTTAAAAGAGAGTCAGACGTCGCCGTTGCAGCCGTCTTTGCCTACCAGAGTAAGGGTTTTGCTGGTGGACGACCAGCCTATTATAGCGGAGGCAATTCGGCGAATGCTCGAGGGGGAAAAAGACGTGTCGTTTTTCTACTGTCAAAATCCGCTTGAGGCGTTGAAGACGGCGGCGGAAGTCAAGCCCACGGTTATCCTGCAAGACCTTGTCATGCCCGACGTGGACGGGCTGATGCTGGTAAAATACTTCAGGGCGAATTCGGCTACGAAAGACATGCCGCTTGTGGTGTTGTCGTCGAAAGAGGACGCCGACACGAAATACAGGGCATTCCAAAACGGCGCGAACGACTACATGGTGAAACTCCCCGACAAACTCGAGGTTATCGCGCGAATCCGATACCACTCGGCGGCGTATAACAACCTGTGCCAGAAAAATCTGGCAATGCGGAAATTGCAGGAGAGCCAAGCCGCGTTGAAACAGGAGCTTGAACAGGCTGAGCAGTATGTGGAAAATCTTCTGCCGAAAAAGCTCGACGACGACATCGTAAAAACCGACTGGATTTTCAAAAGCTCCAACGAACTCGGCGGCGATTGCTTCGGCTACAACAGAATGGACGCGGAAAACTTCTGCGTGTATTTGCTCGACGTGTGCGGGCACGGAGTTGGCGCGGCGTTGCTGTCGGTGTCGGTGGTGAACGTGCTGAGGTCTCAAAGCTTGCCCGGCGTCGATTTCAAGAAGCCCTCGCAGGTGCTTGGCGCGCTCAACAACGCGTTCGACATGGAGAAACAAAACGACATGTATTTCACGCTTTGGTATGGCGTATACAACGCCGCCGAAAAAACGCTGATGTTTGCCTCGGGCGGGCACCCCCCCGCGATTCTCCTTTCGGCGGACGGCGCGGCGCGCGAACTCTCCACGGGCGGAATGATTATCGGCGGAATGCCCGATATGAAATTTTCGGAAAAAACTGTGGATACACGGCCGGGCGACAAACTCTACGTTTTCAGCGACGGCGTCTACGAAGTGGAAAACGCCGAAACGAAAAAAATGGAGGATTTCGACGACTTTAAGGCTCGCCTTGTGTCGAATACAGTCGCCGACGGGCAGAAGTTGCGCGGCATGTTCGAATACGCGGCGCAGCTGCAAAATTCGGAGCAGTTTAAGGACGACTACTCCATGTGCGAAATCATCCTCAAATAAGATGAAAAAAATCTACGCGGCACAGCTGGACAAACTTTCCGAAATAGCCGAAGACATAGAAAACTTCGGCAGGGACAACCGCGTGCCCGAACGCGACGTGTTCGCGCTGAACCTCGCCGCCGACGAACTTTTCACGAACGCCGTCCAGCACGGCTATAAAATGGATTCGGCAAACAGCGTTGAAATAGAAATTTCGCGCAACGGCGACGAAGTCGTGATGACGGTCTCCGACTCCGCCCCGCGCTTTAATCCGCTGGAGATGGGCGCGCCGCAGTCGCTTTCCTTCGGCGTTGAGGAGCGCGAAGTGGGCGGATTGGGGATATTTTTCGTGGTCAAAAAAATGGACTCCGTTTCCTACCGATACGCCGACGGCAAAAACAAATTAACAATGGTAAAGAAACTAAATGGAAGCCGCTAAAAACATAGTGGAAGTGCGCGGGCTGAAGATTTCGTTCGGCCAAACGCGCGCAGTAAAGGGCGTGGATTTCTGCGTGGGCGAAAACGACTCGGTCGCGATTGTGGGCGAAAGCGGCTCGGGCAAAACGGTATCGGCGATGTCGCTTACAAGGCTTCTTCCGCCGCCGCCCGCGTGCGCGGTGGAGGGCGAAATCCTCTGCCGCGGCAAAGACGTAAACGCGATGTCGGCGCGCGAACTCCGCAAAATAAGGGGACGCGAAATTGCCTACATTTTTCAGGAGCCGTCAACTTCGCTAAACCCCGTGTTTACTGTGGGCTACCAGATAGCGGAGGCGGTAAAGCTGCATTTTCCCGAAGAGAAAAACGTGCGCGCGGCGGTGGTTCGCTCGCTTGCGCAGGTCGGCATACGCGATCCCGAAACGCGCTACGACAGCTACCCTCACGAGCTTTCGGGCGGCATGCAGCAACGCGTTATGATTGCTATGGCACTGGCGTGCAGGCCGTCGCTGCTTGTCGCCGACGAACCCACAACCGCGCTCGACGTCACCATTCAGAAGCAGATAATAGAGCTGCTGAAAACAATCAGAAAGGAAACGGGAATGTCGCTTTTGCTTATCACGCACAATTTCGGGATAATCTCGGAGCTGTGCCGAAACGTCATAGTGATGTTCAGGGGCGAAATTGTCGAGCGCGGCAGTTGCGCCGACGTTCTGAAAAACCCGCATCACCCCTACACAAAGGCGTTGATAAAGTGCATTCCACGCCTGAACAACAAATCGCAAAAACTCGAACCCATAAACTATGACTGGCTCGAACAAAAAATCTGACGTCCCCGCGCGTTGCGGCTGCGCGCAAACGCCGCTTCTGCGCGTGGAGAACCTAACGGTGTCCTACCCCGTTGCGGGCGGTCTTTTCGGGCGCGGGAAAAAACTTTTCAACGCGGTCGATTCCGTTTCGTTTTGCATAAACAGGGGCGAAATTGCGGGGCTTGTGGGCGAAAGCGGCTCGGGCAAGACAACTACGGGGAGGGCAATAATAAGGCTTGCGCCCGTGGCGTCGGGGAAAATTTTCTACGCAGATACTGAGCTTACATCGCTTTCGCAAAAACAGTTCAAGCCGTTTAGGAAGAAAATCCAGATGATTTTCCAAGACCCGTTCAATTCGCTTAATCCGCGCATGAGCGTGCTCAAAATCGTCTCCGAACCGCTCGATATCCACTTCCCCGAAATGACGTCTGCGCAAAAGCGCGACCGCGCCGCGCAGCTGATGGATACCGTCGGTCTTAACCCCGACTTTCTCTCGCGCTATCCGCACGAATTTTCGGGCGGACAGAGACAGCGTATCGGCATAGCGCGCGCGCTGGCCGTAGAACCCGAATTCCTAATCTGCGACGAACCCGTAAGCGCGCTCGACGTTTCCGTTCAGGCGCAAATAATAAACCTGCTCGAGCGCCTGCGCAGGGAATTCGGCATTGCAATGCTGTTTGTCGCGCACGACATCGCCGTTGTGGAATATTTAAGCGACAGAATTTTCGTGATGACAAACGGGAAAATAGTCGAACAGGGAGACGCCGAAGAAATATGCGCGCGCCCGCGACACCCATACACACAAAAACTCATCGACGCCGTGCCGAAGTTCTGATGAAAAATTTCCGTAAATTTTTGAAAACCGCCGCTTGCGCGACGGTTGCGGTTGCGTGCCTTTTCGGGTGCTCGAAAAGGCGGACGCACGCCGAGGAAGCCGCGCGCGCCGGTATACTGCTTGTCGGCAACTCCGCCGACCCCGAATCGCTCGACCCGTCGCTTGCCACGGGTTTCGGGGAATCGCGCATACTCAACGCGCTGTTCGAGGGGCTTGTGGGCGCGGACACGCAAACGCTGGAAGTAAAGCCCGCCGTGGCAAAGAGCTGGGCGGTATCGCCCGACGGGCTCGCATATGTTTTCAAAATCGACGAGAACGCTAAGTGGTCGGACGGCTCTGCGGTGACGGCTGACGATTTCGTCTTTGCGTGGCGCAGGGCGTTGTCGCCCACGATTGCGTCGGAATACGCGTTTATGCTGGCGGCGATAAAAAACGCCAAGGCGTTGGCGTCGGGACGCGAAAGGGATTTCTCCAAGCTGGGCGCAACAGCCGCCGATGCGCGCACGCTTGTTGTGGAGCTTGAAAAACCGTGCCCGTATTTTCTCTCGCTTTTGTATCATTCGGTTTTCTTCCCGCTTCACAAGAAAACGCTCGAAAAATTCGGGGCCGACAAATTCCCGAACGCCGTCTGGACGAAGCCGCAGAACATTGTTTCAAACGGGGCGTTCGTTCTGAAAAGCTGGGAGATAAACAACAAAGTATCGGTGCGCCGCAATCCACATTACCGCGCGCCCGAACTTGTAAAACTAAACGGCGTCGATTTCCTTCCCATCTCGAACATCAATACCGAAGACCGCGCGTTCCGCGCGGGGCAGCTGCACATAACCGATTCAATCTGCCCGCACAGAATAGAAAAAATAAAACAAACTGCGCCGCAGACTTTCAGAAGCGCGAAGTGGCTGGGCGTATACTACTACCTGTTCAACACCCGCGCAAAGCCGCTCGACGACCCGCGCGTCCGGCTGGCGTTGTCGCTGGCAATAGACCGCCGCGCGATAATCGACAATTTCCTGAAGGCGAACCAGTCGGAGGCGTATTCGTTCGTGCCCGACGGCTGCGGGTCAATGAAAACTTCGGCTAAAATAGCGCAAGCCCGCGATGTGGAACGCGCCAAAAAACTGCTCGCACAGGCGGGATACCCCGACGGCGCGGGCTTCCCGAAAATCAAAATAACCTACAACGAGTCGGTTCAGCACAAACCGATAGCCGAGGCAATCCAGAATATGTGGAAAACCGCGCTGGGAATCGACGCCGAACTCTACAACCTCTCGTGGCCGGCGTATCTTGCCGCGCGGCGCAACGGCGACTTCGAAGTTGCGCGCTCCAGCTGGATTGGCGACTTTGCCGAACCCGAAAGTTTTCTCGACATCTTTTCCAAAACAAGCGCAATGAACCATAGCGGCTGGGCGAATCCGAAATTCGACGCCATGCTCGCAGCCGCGCGCAACGCAAAAACGCGCGCCGCGCGTCTGCAACTGCTTTCGGAGGCCGAGGCGTTGATGATGGCCGAAGCCCCGATTATGCCGATTTACTTCTACTCCAAAGTCTACCAAATAAGCCCGCTCGTCAGGGGCTGGAATTCGAACCTGCTCGACTACCACGATTTCAAGGGAGTATCACTGGAGGACGTAAAACGATGAAATTTGTTGTAAGAAGATTTTTGGAGGCAGTCCCCGTTTTCCTCTTCATAATAACGGCTGTTTGGACGATGGTAAGGTTCGTTCCCGGAGGACCTTTCGATAGGGAACGCCCCGCAAGCGAGGAGACAATAGCCGCACTTAACGCCTACTACGGACTGGACAAGCCGATGTATGCGCAGTATTTGAATTTTCTCAAAAACCTCGCGCGCGGCGACCTCGGGCCGTCGTATAAATACAAGGGCTGGAGCGTGGCCGAAATACTCGCGCAAAAGGCGGTCGTCTCCCTGCAACTGGGGAGCGTCGCGCTTGTGATTGCGATTGTCTTCGGGATAGTCTTGGGCGTGCTTTCGGCTACGCTGCGCGGCGCGGCGCAAAGCATGTTGTCGGCGGTTTCGCTGGCGGGGGTGTGCCTGCCGTCAATGGTGCTTGGACCTGTTTTAATTTTGGTGTTTTCGCTCAAATTCGGAGCGTTCAACGCGATGGGCTGGAGCGAATTCCCGTCCGATGCAGTTTTGCCCTCGATTACGCTTGCGCTGTTTTACGTGGCTTGGGTTGCCCGCCTCACCCGAAGCGGGGTTGCCGACGAGCTCGGCAAGGCATACGTCAGAACCGCGCGCGCAAAGGGCGTGGGAGAAACGAAAATTTTGTTCGTGCACATTTTAAGAAACGCGCTGAAGCCTACGGTGTCGTATTTGGGCCCCGCGGCGGCGGGACTGCTTACGGGGTCTTTTGTTGTGGAAAGCATTTTCCAGATTCCGGGTCTCGGAAAATTTTTCATTTCGAGCGCGCTCGACAACGACTACACTATGATTCTCGGCTGTGTAATGCTCTACGCGGCGTTCATAATAGTTTTCAACCTGCTCTCCGACATAATCCTTGCGCTGATGAACCCGCGCATAGCAAAGGAGCTGAAAAAATGACGCCCCGCAGCCCGACAATCGCCCGCGTTTTCGCAAAGATTTTCGCCGACAAACTCGCCGCGGTCTGCCTGGTATTCGTGGTTGCCGTGGCGGCGTGCTGTTTTCTTGCCGACTTCGTAGCGCCTTTCGACTCGGTCGCCCAAGACCTGTCGGTCGGGCTTCAACCGCCGAGCGCGCGCCATATTTTCGGGACCGACAATCTCGGGCGCGACGTGTTTTCGCGCATTCTCTACGGGGGGAGAGTGTCGTTTGCGGTGGCGGTTATTGCAACGTTCGTGGCGGTGGCAATAGGCGTCGCCTACGGAACGGTATCGGCAATGTGCGGCGGCGCGGTGGACTCGCTTATGATGCGCTTTGTTGACATAATCTACACGCTGCCGTTTACGATTTTCGTGATACTGCTTATGGTGGCGTTCGGGAGGTCGATTGTGCTCGTGTTTGTGGCAATCGGCGCGGTGGAGTGGCTTACTATGGCGCGCATTTCGCGGGCGTCGGCGTTGGAGATAAAATCGCGGCAGTTCGTGGAGGCGGCGGAGTGCATGGGGCAGTCGAAAAGCGGAATATTTTTCAAACATATTCTGCCGAATATGCTCTCGCCGATTTTCGCGTGCGCCGCGCTTACGGTGCCGAGCGTGATGATGTTGGAGGCGTTCCTGAGTTTTCTGGGCTTGGGCGTGCAGGCGCCGCTGCCATCGTGGGGAAGCCTCATCAAAGACGGCGCGGAGTTTATGGAAGACGCCCCGTGGCTGCTCGTTTTCCCGTCGGCATTTTTCTGCGCAACGCTGTTCGCGCTCAACAGAGTGGGTGAGGCATTGTCGGAAAGGGGCGCGAAGTGAAAATAGCGGTAATAGGCGCGGGCGCGGCGGGCGTTTTCTGTGCGGCGAATTTGTCGGAGAAATTCGAAGTCGAAATTTTCGAAGCGCAAAACAAACCGCTCAAAAAACTTCTGCTTACGGGCGGCGGACGCTGCAATTTCACGAACGAAAACATCGACGCCCAAGACTTGAAAAACTTCTACCCGCGCGGTGCTAACAACCTGAAAAAATCGTTCCGCAACCTTTCGTGCGCCGGCGTGCGCGCTCTTTTTGCCGAATGGGGCGTTCCCTCAAAAACGGAGGACGAAGGCCGCGTGTTCCCCGTCTCCGACGACGCCCGCACAATCGCCTCAATGCTGCTTAAAAAAGCCGCTCGGGCGAATATTTCGGCTTCCGCGCCCGCAGAACGCATCGAGAAATTCGACGGCGGATTCCGCATAACAACCCAGAACGGCGTTGCGGTGTTCGACGCCGCAATATTTGCCTGCGGCGGCAAGTGGAGCGGCTCTCTCAAGAAATCGCTGGAACAGCTGGGGCACAAATTCGTCCCCGAAATCCCGTCGCTTTTCGCGCTGCGTTGCAACTTGGCAAGCGACGCGGGTTGGAAAAGCGGAATAACGCTCAACGCCGAAATTTCGCTCGGCAAAACCGCCGCAGCGGGTGCGCTGCTTACTACGCACTTCGGCCTTACAGGCCCCGCCGCTCTCAAGTTTTCGGCGTTTGCCGCGCGCGAATTGGCGGAATGCGGATACAACGCCGACGTAAAAATATCGTTTGTCCGAAGCCCCGAAAGCCTGTCGCGTTTTTTCGCGCGGGCGCGCGCAACAGAACCGAAAAAACTGATGAAAAATTTCCGACCGCCCGAAATCCCGATTGCCTTTTGGGAATATGTCCTCTGCAAAACGGGCGCGAACGCGCAATGCAACTACGCCAATCTTTCAAAGACCGACGAGAAAAAAATCTCCGATTTCCTCTGCGCCGCCGACGCGCAAATACTCGGACGCGCCTCAGAACAGGGAGAATTCGTAACCTGCGGGGGGCTTGACCGCGCCGATTTCGACTTCGCGACAATGCAAAGCAGGCGGATAGAAAACCTGTTTGCGCTCGGCGAATGTCTTGACATCGACGCAATCACGGGCGGCTACAATCTGCACGCCGCTTGGGCTACTGCCAAAACATGCGCAAACTTCCTAAATAAAAAACTCGAAAATAAAGCTTGATTTTTTAAAAATATCTCCGATTATAGGAGCATAAAACAAAAAATTTCCTCCCCCATCATATATAGATAGCACCGCCCGAATGAAATTATTTCGGGCGGTGTCTTTTTATCGGCGCGCGGCAACCGTGCAAAAGAACGCCCCGCCTCGGGAGAAAAAAACATTGTAAACGCGCTCCCGAAACCCCACTATGTAAACAATGGAATTCGACGTAAACAAAATCAGGGAAGACTTCCCCATTCTTTCGCAAAAGCTCAAATCGGGCAAGCAGCTTGTCTATTTCGACAACGCCGCAACCGCGCAAAAGCCGAAGCGTGTAATAGACGCCACAGCCGCGTTCTACCTCAACGACAACGCCAATATCCACCGCGGCTCATACGAACTAAGCGACCTATCAACAACCCTCTACGAACATGCCCGCCAAACGCTAAAAGAATTCCTGCACGCTCACGACCAATACGAGGCGGTCTTCACACAGGGCGCAACCGAAGCCCTCAACATAGTGGCTCAATGCTGGGGTGCAGACAATCTCCGCGCCGGCGACGAAATTCTGCTCTCGGAAATGGAGCACCACGCAAACATTGTTCCGTGGCAGTTCGTAGCGCAGAAAACGGGTGCAAAAATCCGCGTCGCGAAAATCGCGCCCGACGGCGGGCTCGACTTGGACGACTTCGACTCCAAGCTTTCGGAAAGAACGAAAATCGTTTCAATCGCCCACGCCTCGAATGTCCTCGGCACTGTAAACGACATCGCCCTGCTCTGCAAAAAGGCGAAAAAATTCGGCGCAAAATTCTCGGTCGACGCAGCGCAGTCTTCGCCGCACTTTCTCGACGACCTCCGCCTTGCCGACATCGACTTCATCTCGCTTTCCTCCCACAAATGTTTCGGCCCCACGGGCAGCGGCGCGCTTGTTGCAAAGCGCGAGATTCTCGACAAAATGCGCCCGTGGAAATTCGGCGGCGACATGATTGAAAACGTCGCTTGGAGCGGCACTACTTTCCGCCCCGCGCCCGAACGTTTCGAGGCGGGCACGCCGAACATCGCAGGCAACATAGTCTTTGCCGAAGCATGCAAGTATATGAACTCTCTCGACCGCGCCGCCGTGCACGCGCACGAAACGCAGCTTCTAAACGCCCTCACCGAGGAGCTTGAAAATTTCGAGGGGCTGCGGATTTTCGGCACGGCAAAAAACAAGGTTTCAGTAGTGTCTTTCGCCGTAGACGGCGTGCACCCGAACGACATTTCAGTAATGCTGAACAACTACGGCATAGCAATCCGCACGGGCCACCACTGCGCCGAACCGCTAATGGGAACGCTCGGCGTATCGGGCACTTGCAGGGCGTCGCTTGCGTTCTACAACACGCTCGACGAAGTTGACTACTTTGCAAAATCACTCGCCCACATTCTCAAAATCCTCCGCTAAATTTTTTATGTTTCCTAAAGGGGCGGCGATTGGCGTAGCCAATGCCGCTTTGGTTATTTGTTGAAGTTTTTTACATTTCCTAAAGCGGCGGCGATTGAGCTTTACTCAATCCGCCTTTGATTATTTGTTAAAGCCTGTGTCCTTTTATAGCGCGTCAAACGTAGTTTTAGGCAAAGTTTCACGTTTTTGTTGCGCTGGTTTTTTTACATTTCCTAAGGTGGCGGCGATTGAGCTTTGCTCAACCCGCCTTTGATTACTGATTGAAGCCCGTCCCTCTTGAGAACGCGTCATCACAAAAGTTGCCGTAGGCAAGCTTTTGGGAAGTATAATTGCGTAGCAATTACCCCGCAGGGGTGAGACGAGCACCACTGTGCGAGCGAATACAAATTGAGCTTCAGGCGAGGCTTCAAAAAAAATTTGCGGTGGCGGCTGTAGTTAGCCTACTGCCCCACTGCAAATTTTTTTTGAAACGTAGCATCAAGCCAATTTCACGCGCTATAAAAGAAGCGACGAACGTGCCGACTTATATCCGCTTCACTGTCGAGAGGCTTCCCTCCCTCCAAATACTCCGCAAACTCCTCCGCAAAATACGGGCTTAACGCATACCCCTTCGACCCGAATCCGTTGAACGAATACAACGCCCCGAATTTCGGGTGCTTTCCCAAATGCGGACGCGTCGTCGCCGTGCACGGACGCACACCCGCGCTGTGGTTTACAACGCGCAACTCGCCCGCATTCGTTAAAATGTTGCCAACCGCACCGAGCAACTCGGCGCGCGCTGCGGCGGTCGGCACAGTGTCGAGGTGCTCCCTGTCCCAAGTAGAGCCTATCCTGAATTGGTCTTCGGCGCACTTCATAATCCAGTTGCCGCGGTGGATTATGTGCTCGGGAATATCCGCCGTGTCTGACTGAAGCTGCAAAATTTCTCCCTTTGCGCATCGATACGGAAGCCAGTTGAAATACGGATTGTTCACCGCCTGCCAGCCTTCGCAAAAAACAACGGCGCGCGCGGAAATGTCGCCGTATTCTGCGCCGCCGTCGGGGAGAAGACGGAGGCGGGAATAGTCGAACCGCTCGTTGCGCAGAATGCCGAGCGAGTTGAAGAAGCGCGCGAACGCGGGCATAATGGCGGACGGCTCGACCCAAGCGGAACGCTCTATGAAGTGGTGCCCGAAACCGTCGTTGAGCGACTCGAAAACCGGTTCCGACGCGCCTTCGCCGATGAATTCGGCATACTCCGAATCCGCCTTGCGCCTGCTCCAGAGCGCGTGCTCTTCGGGCGACTTGCAAAGCTGGAGGATTTTCCTGTCGTGGAAAAACTTTGCGTGCAACGCAGATTCGAGCGACGCATAGAATTTTTTCGCGAACGGGTGCGCAAGCGCGCTGCGCCAGCTCTTTACGAGGCGCTGCCCCGTTATGGGGTTTATCACGCCCGCCGCAACAAGGCAGGCGGCGTCGCGCCAAGACGGGTCAAAAACCGCCACTTTTTTGCCGCGCGAGACAAGCGCGTATGCCAAATTAGAACCGGCGATACCCTGCCCCGCGACGATGTAATCGACGCGCATACTCAGAAAAGAAACCCCTGCTCGGAATTGTTTTGCAATTCCAAAACCTCCCACGCCTTTTCCGTGAGAACCCTTCCCTGCGGCGTTCTGCGAATGTATCCCTCCTGAATGAGGTAGGGCTCGTGGACTTCCTCGAGCGTGTCGGCCTCTTCGTTCACGGCAACCGCAACAGTCCCCAAGCCGACGGGCCCGCCCTTGTAGTTTTTCGCCATGACAGAAAGCACGCGCTTGTCCATTTCGTCAAGCCCGTTTTCGTCGATTTCCAGAAGCTCGAGGGCGCGCACGGCTATTTCGCGCGTGATTTTGCCGTCGGCTTTTTCCTGCGCGTAGTCGCGAACGAAGCGGATTAGCTGGTTGACTATTCGCGGCGTTCCTCGGGCGCGGCGGGCGATTTCGTCCGCGCCGAACTTGTCGATTTCCACGTTCAGCAATCCGCACGAACGCATCACGATTTTCACAAGCTCCGCGCGCGAATAATAGTCGAGACGCGTCTGCAGCGTAAAGCGGCTGCGCAGCGGCGCAGTCAGCAAGCCCGTGCGCGTGGTAGCCCCAACGAGGGTGAAGCGCGGCACGTTCAGACGCACACTGCGGGCGTTTGGCCCTTGGTCAATCATGATGTCTATGCGGAAATCCTCCATCGCGCTGTAGAGGAACTCTTCGACGGTGCGCGAAATTCTGTGGATTTCGTCGATAAAAAGAATGTCGCCCTCCTGCAAATTAGTAAGCAACCCCGCCAAATCGGAAGCCTTCTCTATGACCGGCCCCGACGTCACGCGCGCCTGCACGCCCATTTCGTTGGCGAGAATGAAAGCAAGCGTTGTTTTGCCCAGCCCCGGAGGCCCGTGGAGGAGAATGTGGTCGAGGCAGTCGCCCCTGCGCTTTGCCGCGCCCACCATAATCTTCAGCCGTTCGACTGTTTTTTCCTGCCCCGTAAAGGCGTCGAAACCGACGGGGCGCAACGACAAATCCGTTTCGTCGTCGCGGCGTTCGAGCGCGTCCTGCAAATAGTCGGTTCCCGTTTCCATAAAAATCTTTACATTATGCCGATTAAGTTAGACGCTATACGCATAGTTTTGTTTTGTGAAGTTAAATTTTATCAGATTGCGAAATTTTAGAAATGCGGAGTTTGCCGAAATCGCCGCCGCGGGAGAGTCGCTGTGGGTTTTCGGGAAAAACGCGCAGGGCAAAACGAATCTGCTTGAAGCCGTGGGCGCGCTTAACGCGGCGCGCTCCTTCAGGACTTCCTCGCTTGAAACGCTTGTGCGCGCGGGCGAGAAGTCGGCGCAAATCCTTGCGGAGGTGCAAACGGCGGCGAGCGGAAAAACGGAGATAGAGATGTCATTCGGCGCGGAAAAATCGCTGAAAGTTGACGGCAGCGAAACGAAACTTTCCGAATACCTCGGAAAATTCCCCGCGCTGGCAATCACGAATGAAGACATCAGACTCATACGCGGTTCGCCCGAAATACGCCGCAAGGATATGGACATGTTCATTTCGTCGATTGACGCCGAATATTTCGAGATTTTGCGCCGCTACTACCGCGCGCTTGCCCAGCGCAATGCACTGCTTAAAAACACCGAGACAGACGCTCATTTATTCGACGCATTCGAGTCCGAAATGGCGCAATGCGCCGCCGTGCTGATACAAAAGCGCAAAGACGTTTTCGCCCAACTCGGGAACTCGGCTTCTGGCAAATACGAAACGCTTGCGGGGCAGTCGCCCGACTGCGCGCGGATTTCGCTCAAGCCCAACTGCGACGCCGACTCCGCCGAGGCATTCGCCGAAATGCTGCGCAAAAACCGCCCCTCCGACGCCGAACGCCGAACGACACAAAAGGGAATACACCGCGACGATTTCAAAATTTTCGTGGACGAAAAAGACGCCAAGCTCTACGCCTCGGAAGGGCAACAAAAATCGGCAGCCATCGCCATCAGGCTCGCCCAATTTGAAATGTATGCCGCAATTCTGCGCGAAGAACCGTTGCTTGTATGCGACGACATTCTCGGCGAGCTCGACGCCTCAAGGCGCGAAAAATTCTGGCAAACGCTAAGCCCCACGGCTCAGGTTGTGGCGTCTTCGACCGAAAAAATTTCGCAACCCGACAGGGTTTGGAAAATATTAAACGTTGAAAACGGGACGTTCAATGAGTGTTGAGCAAAGCATTTTATCGGCTGCAAAAGCGCGCGACGGTCTGCTATCGTGGGCGGAATACATTGCCCTGTGCCTCTACGGGAAGGACGGCTACTACCGCAAAAATATCGGGCGCGTGGGCGCAGACGGCGACTTTTTCACGTCGTCGTCGCTCAAGAACAAAGTCTTCGGGCGGCTGATGAAGGCGGCGGCGCGGAATATATTGGGCGAAAACGGCGCAGAACCCGACTCGTTCGGGTTTCTGGAAATAGGGGCGGAACCCGAACGCACAATCATTCCCGACTGTCCCGCAATCAGGCTTGGCGACGAGATAAAAATCCCCGAAAACTGTGTCGTCATTTCGAACGAGCTGCTCGACGCGCGCCCATTCGACCGCTTCAAGTTCGGCGGCGGCAGCTGGAAAAAATGCTTCATCGACTTCGACAACGCCCGCGCGGAAGTGCTAAAAGCCCCGTCGCCGCGCGAACTTATCACGCTGGAAAAATATTTCCCGCGCGCGAAGATAGAAAATTTCCGCATCGACATCTCATTCGACGCAATCGATCTATTCGATAGCATTTGCGCGCAAATGAGCGGAGGGCTGCTGGTTTTCGCCGACTACTTCCGCTACGCCGCTGAGCTTTCGGAAATGCCGCGCGGGACGGCGCGCACCTATTTCAAGCACACTCAGGGCGACGACATTTTTGCGCACGCAGGCGATGCCGACATAACATACTCCCCGTGTTCCGACATTTTCGAGGACATCGCCCGAAAGCACGGCTTCAATGCGCATACGCGCACACAGGAATCTTTCTTCATCGAAAACGCCGCCGAAGAGGCCGAGAAAATCATCTCCTCTCCCGACCCCGTAGACCCGCTCAAACGCGAGCTCGCCCAACTAATAAGCCCCGTCCACATGGGAGTCTGTTTCCGCATATTTTATATGACGGGCACCGGCGGCGATTGAACTTTGTTCAATGCGCCTTTACATCAAAAAAGCGCGTTTTTTAACTTTCCTAAAGTGGCGGCGATTACCGTAGGTAATACGCCTTTGTTTGGCGGTTAAAGTTTTTATTTCATAAAAAAAGTGGAACAAATGTTCCGCTTTTTTTGATTTAATAACTCGTCGAAGCAAATGCTCTCGGGCATTTTTTACGTTTCCGAAAGCGGCGGCAATCGGCTTTGCCGATATGTTTTTTAACCTTCCTAAAGTGGCGCGGATTGAATTTCATTCAATTCCGCTTTGTCTTCTGATTGAAGTTTTTTATATACGCAAAAACGCATTAAATTGAGCTTCAGACAAGGCTTTGGAAAATTTTTGCGCAGGGAGCGTAGTTAGCCTACGTGACCAAGCAAATATTTTCCAAAACGCAGTTTTTTAACTTTCCTAAAGTGGCGGCGATTGAGCTTTGCTCAATTCGCCTTTGATTATTTATTAAAGACTGTGTTCTTCAAATAGCGTGTTAAATTGAGCTTCAGGCGAGGCTTCAAAAAAAATTTGCGGTGGCGGCTGTAGTAGACCTACTGCCCCACTGCAAATTCTTTTTAAAACTTTTTTATAATTCCTGAAGGGGCGCGGATTGAATGAAATTCAATTCCGCTTTGTCTTCTGGTTAAAGTTTTTTGTAAAAAACTCTTCGCCCCTTGAGAACACGTCAAACGTAGTTTTAGGCAAGGCTTCACGTTTTTGTTGCGATGGGAGCGTAGTTAACCTACGTGACCGAGCAACAACAAACAGTGAAACGCAGCATAAAGCTGCGTTTCACGTGTTCTCATATGAGACCTTTGGTCGTCGGTATCTCCCCACCCAATCGGGGATTTATCGCAACCGCCGCGCTCAACGCCCTCGCAAAGCACTTAAACGCCCCCTCCGCTATGTGGTGCGGTTCGTCGCCATACTCAAGCTTTATGTGCAAGTTCGCTCCAGCCTCGTTTGCGAACGCCTGAAAGAACTCCCTGCACAGCGATACGTTGAAGTCGCGCACACGGCCGTCGCGCGAGCCCAAGTCGTAGACGAGCATGGGGCGGTTGCTGAAGTCTATTGCAACGCGCACCAAAACTTCGTCCATGGGCAGAATGAAAAATCCGTATCTCTCCATATCCGTCTTGTCACCCACGGCGGCTTTGAAAGCCCGCCCAAGCACAATGCCGACGTCCTCCACGGTGTGGTGGTAGTCTATTGCAATGTCGCCCTCGGCTTTGACCTTGAGATTGAAGAGCCCGTGGCGCGCAAAAAGCTCGAGCATATGGTTGAAAAACGGAATGCCCGTTTCGACTTCGTATTTGCCCGAACCGTCCAAATCGAGCTCGAGACTGATACGAGTTTCCTTTGTGTTTCGTGTTATTTTCGATGTTCTGCTCATAATTTTCTCCAGTCGTTGACAGCGTTTTTGAATTTACACATCTGCTCGGGCGTGCCGATTGTCAGGCGGATTGCCGTATTTATCGACTTCTCGTTCGGGAAATACCGCCCCAAAATTTTGCGCGAACGCAGGTAGTCGAACAGGTTTTTTGCAATGCCCGCACCCTCCCTGCCCGCGGAGTCCCTCGGCGAGAATAGCACAAAGTTTGTCGCGCTTTTGAAATACCGCCAACCGATTGAATCGAAGAATTTTTCGATTTCTTCGCGCTCCTTCAGAACGAGCGCGATTTTTTCGGCGTAGTAGGCTTTGTCCTTGAGAGCGGCAATGCCCGCCGCCTGCGCGAGACGATCGAGATTGTAGCTGTCGCGGACGCGGTCGAGAACCTCTATTACGCGCGGGTTTGCCACGCCCCAGCCGATGCGCATTCCCGCCAAACCCCAGCCCTTCGACGACGTCCCCGTAACGATAAGGTTGTCGTATTCGGCGGCTAACTTCGCGGCGGAACGCCCCGCGAACGGCGCGTAAGCCTCGTCAACAAGCACGATTCCGTCGAAACCGTCCAGAATTTTCCGCACGGCGTCAAGCCCGAAATCTACTCCCGTGGGCGCGTTGGGGTTGACGAAGAAAAAGATGTTTGCCCCGCACGAGAAGATTTTTTCGAACGGAACCGACATGTCGGGGTTGAGCGGAATGCTCGCAAGCTCCGTGTCCTGAAGCTTCGCCAAGACGGGATAGAGGCTGTAGCTCGGCTCGAGGGTTGCTATTGTTTTCTTTTTGTCGCAAAAGGCGCGGACGGCGAGGTTTAGAATATCGTCGGAGCCGTTTGCAGCGAACGCAAAATCGGACGGAACGCCGAAATATTCCGCGATTGCCGCGCGCAAATTCGCGCTTTCGGGATTGGGATACAGCCGCAGCGAAGCCGCGTCCGCGCCGAGTTCGGCAAGCACCGCCTCGCGCACCTTCGGGCTGGGCGGATAGGGGAATTCGTTCGTATTGAGCTTGACCCAATCGGAAGAATCGGGTTGCTCTCCCGGAGTGTATGCCTTAACGCGCGCAACGCCTTCGGAGATTCTTTCCTGAAGATTGACTTTCATTTTTCGTGCGATAATTTGACAAATTTCGATATGTCGGGTATCGGGTTTTTCCTGCACCCGTTGGGCAACGTGTCCAGATACGGGTCGGGTTTGCGCCCGAGGTCGAAAGGCTCTTCGGGCAGGTTGTCTTCGTCGATGTCGAGTTCGTCAATGGGGTCGTATTCGTCGAAGAGCATCGAAATTCTGCGCGCCTGCTCGACGACTATTTCCATTGGGTTTGCCACGCGGTCGAACTTGTCCATATACTCGATTAAATGGGGTTTGCACTGCTTTTTAAAGGGAGCGACAAACTCGTTTACCGCCGCGTTCGAAACCCCGCTGCGGCGCGAAAGCATAAGGCAGTCTGCGAAGTGCGAAAGAGCCTCGAAAAACGGAGCGGTCTGCTTCGGGAATTCTGTTGCCACTTTGCAGTCGGCAACCGACCAAATACGCGCAAGCCTGAGTTTTCCCGCGGCGACAATGCGTTTGAATTCTTCGACCGAATCGGCGATGTTCTCGGAAGAGTCGGATACAAACAAAACAACATCTGTGTCGGGCGCAAGCGCGGCGGTTTTTTCGAACGCGTCGGCGTTGTATTGCACAACCTGCGCGCAGGCGGAAAGCTCTTGTTCGCAGGGACAGGCGGGCTCGTTTTCGGAGACGAACACAACAACCTTTTGCCCGTCGAAGGCGTTTTTGCAAACGTCAACGCACAATCCGCGCCTGCCCGAATGGGGAGTGCCCAAAATCAAATACGCGGGAATGCTCATTTCAGTTCCTCCCGCATTGCCCGCTGGCCCAGCAGGGCGTCGGCGGCGACAAGAGCCGCCATTGCCTCCACAATGGGAACGGCGCGCGGCAAAACGCACGGGTCGTGCCTGCCCTTGCCCACTACGGTTACGGGCTGCAGCGTGCGGGAGACCGTGGGCTGCTCTTTGGCTATCGTGGCGGTTGGCTTGAACGCCACTTTGAAATCGACCGCCATGCCCGATGTTATGCCGCCCAACACGCCGCCCGCGTTGTTTGTTTTTGTAAAAACTTTGCCGTCGGAATCGAGCGCGAAAATATCGTTGTGGCGCGAGCCGAAAAGCCGCGTTCCCGCAAAGCCGCTGCCGATTTCAAAGCCCTTTGTTGCGGGGATTGAAAGCATAGCCTTTGCCAAGTTAGCCTCGAACCTGTCAAAGACGGGATCGCCCAAGCCTGCGGGCAGACCCTCAATGCGGCATCTTATTACGCCGCCTACGGAGTCGCCTTCGGAGCGCGCCTTTTTGACAAGCTCCACCATTTTGTCGGCGGTAGGCTTGTGGGGGCAGCGAATGGGAGTCTGATCGATTTCTTCGCGCGATGGCGTCGCCGAGACTGCGGGCATTGAAATGAGGTTTACGCTTTCGACCCACGCGGTTATGCGCGCGCCCGAAAGGATTTTTCTTGCAACCGCCCCCGCGGCAACGCGCCCGATTGTCTCGCGGGCTGAGCTTCTGCCGCCGCCGCGCGGATCGCGAATGCCGAATTTGGCGTCGTATGTATAATCGGCGTGGGAGGGACGCCAGAGTTTTGCAATTTCGTCGTAGTCTTGCGAGCGCTGGTCTTTGTTTTCAACAACCACGCAGATGGGCGTGCCGAGCGTTTTGCCTTCGAATACTCCGGAGAGAATGCGGCAGCGGTCGGCTTCGTTCCGGTGCGTGGAAATGTTGCTCTGTCCGGGGCGGCGGCGGTCAAGCTCGCGCTGAATGTCGGCTTCGGACAGTTCCAAAAGGGGCGGACAACCGTCGATTACGCACCCTACCGCCGCACCGTGGCTTTCGCCGAAAGTAGATACCGTAAAAAATTTTCCGAAAGAATTTCCCATTGCTCGATTATAACACAAATTCCGCATCCGTTTTCAAGACAATAAAGCACGCCGCCGCCGATATTTTATTGCAAAAACGATGAAAAAATGGTCTCTTTTACGGTTAGTAAATCGGAATCTATATTATGGAAAGAAGTAAAGACCTAATGTTGTTCGGCGCGGAGCCCACGGCGCACGTTTTCAAAGGGCTGTGGCTGTTCCTGCTTGTGTATTTGGGCGCAAGCGTTTTTGCATCGATTATGACGCCGCTTAGCTACTGGCTTGTGGAGTGGGTAAACTCCGTCCGCCCGTGCGAACTCACCCAGTATCTGCTAAAAAAACGCGTGGACATTTTCTACGACCGCCTGCGCTACGCGCCGATTGTTGTGGCGTTGCCGTTTGTGCTGCACAAGTGCGGACTGCTTTCGTTCAAAAATCTCGGAATCTCGTTCGATGCGGCTTCGCTTAAAATTTTCGCGAAATTCTGGCTCGCGGGCGCGGCGTGCGTGTTGTTCATCTTCGCGATTCAGGCGTATTTTTTGGGAATAAAACCCGACGAAGAACGCAGCATATCAAGTTGTATTATCATGCCGCTTCTCGGCGGGTTGACGCTCGGATTTCTCGAAGAAACGATTTTCCGCGGGTTCATTTTGCGCGGGCTATACAGTGCGTTCGAAACGCTTTCGGCGGTGTTGCTGTGCTCGCTGTTTTTCGCCTACAAACACTTCAAAGTTCCGAGTTCGATATGGCACGTAATGCCCGACGGCGGGCACTCTGCGGCATGGGATTCGGGGTTCGTCGTCTTCTACTACGATACCGTCGGTATTATGCAAAATTTCAGCCTGATTGTGTTTCTTAGCCTGTTCGCGTTCGGGTGCATGCTGTGCGTGTTCTACATAAAAAAGAAATCGCTCAACGCGCCGATAGGCTTCCATGCGGGCGCGGTGACGCTAATGTTGTCGCTAAAAAACACTTTCGACTACGCCACGCGCAGCGACTTCCTCTTCGGCGACGCCTCCATTACAAACGGCGCCGTCGGTTTTGCGGTGATGATTGCCGTTTTGGCGTTCGCTGTTTTCGCGATGAAGCAGTCGGACAAATCGCTTAGTTGACGCGCGAAATGAACCGAAACGTCCTCGAACTTCTCGCGCCCGCAAGGGACGCCGACACCGCCAAAGCCGCCATTTTGGCAGGGGCGGACAGCGTCTACATAGGCGCGTCGCGTTTCGGCGCACGCGCGGCGGCGGGAAATTCGACCGACGACATAGCCGACCTCTGCCGCTTTGCGCACGTCTACGGCTGCAAAGTCTACATCACGCTCAATACTATCCTCTCCGACGCCGAACTCCCCGAGGCAGCCGCGCTGCTTGACGAACTCTACGGCACGGGCGCGGACGCCGCAATCGTGCAGGACATGGGGCTTTTCGAAAAAACGCGCAGCCCCATTCCGTTCCACGCAAGCACACAATGCCACTTGACAACGCCGCAAAAGGCGCGGTTTCTCAACGCGTGCGGGTTCGACACGCTCGTTCTTGCGCGCGAACTCTCTCTCGCGGAGATTGCGCGCATTTCGGCGGCGGTCGACAACAGGCTTGAGTGCTTTGTCCACGGCGCGTTGTGCGTTTCATACAGCGGGCAGTGCTATCTCAGTCAGGCTATAGGCGGGCGCAGCGGCAACCGCGGCGTATGCGCGCAGCCGTGCAGAATGAAGTGGTCTTTTTGCGATTCAAACGGCGAAAAAATCAGCGCCGCCGCCCATTTTTTGAGTCTGCGCGATATGAACAGAAGCGCGTCGCTTGCGGAAATGATTCAGGCGGGTATTTCAGTTTTTAAAATAGAGGGGCGGCTAAAAGACGCAAACTATGTAAAAAACATAACCGCTTTCTACAGAAAAAAACTCGACGAATTTATTGCCGAAAATCCGCAATACACGCGCGCTTCTTTCGGAATTTCGAAAACCGATTTTACGCCCGCGCCGCAGAAGACTTTTTCGCGCGCGTTCACCGAATACCATTTGCACGGCATATCGGCGGGCAACGAAAGCTTCCGCACGCCCAAGGCGCGCGGCGAGCTTCTGGGGCGCATAAAAAGCGGGTTTGCGGGCGGCTTTGTTTTCGCCGACGCCGAAATGACGTTTTCCAACGGCGACGGAATATTTCTTGTGGGCAAAGAAAAAACGTTCGGCGGAAATGTCTATAAAATCGATGGGGAAAAAGTTTTCGTTGGCACTCCCGCTGAAAAAACCGTCCCCGAAAACGGCGCGGAAATCTGGCGCAACAAAGACGCTAAATTCGAACGTGAACTCAGTCGGAAAATTTCGCGCAAACTAAAGTGTTCCACGCGCGTTTCTGAAGATTCCGACGCTTGGACGGTGCAAATGCGCCTTGCCGATAGACGCGCCGTTTCGGCGTCGGCGCGCATTTTAAAAGACGGAACGCAGACGGCGCAGAATTTTCGGGCGGCCGCCGCGCTTTCGCGCGCGCTTGCAAAACTTGGCGACACTCCGTTTGAGGCGGAGGTCGAAATTTCGGCACAGACGCTGCCGTTTCTTCCTCCGGCGCGCGCGAACGAAATACGGCGCGTGCTTGCAAAGAAACTCGAAGAGGCGATTCTGGAATTTGAAGAAAAAACAAGGCTTTCAAAAACGCGCCGCGCGCCGAAGAAAATCGAGTTTAAAACCGCGCCTTTTTCGGCCGACAAATTCGCAAACGTGTTCAACGAAAGCGCAAAACTTTTCTACAAAAAAGCGGGGTTCGAAATCTCCGAATACGCCCCCGAAGCCGCCGAATCACTGGAGGGAGAACGCGTTATGACAACGCGACACTGCGTTTTGCGCGAGCTCGGAATGTGCAAAAAAACAAATCCGCCGAATGGGTTCAAAGAACCGTTCTATCTGGCAAACGGGCGGACGAAATTGAGGTTGAAATTCGACTGCTCCCGTTGCGGAATGGATATTTTCTTCGAGCGTCCGCAAAAATAAATCGGGACACCTCGCATTATTTCCAATCATTTTTTGCGTTCGGAAATCAATGCGTGCTTTCGGCAAAAACAAAACTGGCGCGCGCCCCGCAGGATTTCGACGTTGCGGAAGACGAGCCTGCCCTCCGCGTCGATTGAATCGGCAACTGCGGCTACAAGCGCGTTTTTTTCGCCGTCGGGTGCGTCCACAACCGACGGAATGTAGTTGTCGGTATGCGCAAAAAACAGATTCCCGCCGAGCGAATTTTCAAGCAGCAGCGTCTTGCGCTTCCCCAGTTGGGAATACGCAAATTTTGCGCGCAAACGAGCGGCGACTTCGCGCAACTCGTCGGCGCGGGCTTTGCGCTCGACTGCGGGAGGGGTATCTTTCATACTCCACGCAAGTGTTTTGGGGCGCGGCGAAAATGTGAAAACGTGCGCGTATGCCATCGGAGAATTTTCAAGCAGACTGCTGGTTTGCTCGAATTCCGCGCGCGTCTCGGCGGGGTGCCCGCAAATGAAGTCGCCGCCAATTGCAATGTCGGGGCAAAGAGCCGCGAACCTCCCTACCATATCGAGAAAATCGCGCGCTTTGTAGCGGCGGCGCATGCGTTCCAACACGGTATCGGAAAGGCTTTGCGCCGAGATGTGCAAACTCGGCATCAAAATATGCGACGCGTCTTTTGCGCGCTCGGCAATGGCGTCAATGTCTACAAGCGGCGGTTCGATGCTCCCCAAGCGCAGTCTATACAGCCCGTCTATTTCGTTGAGTCTGTCGGCAAGCGCGACAAGACCGCCTTTGGGCGACGAGAATTTTGCTATATTTATTCCCGTAAGCACAAGCTCCCGAACTCCGCGCGAAACGAGATTTTCGGCGTCCGCCACGATTTTTTCGAAGTCCACACTGCGCGGCAGTCCCCGCGCGCGGGGAATTATACAATAGGCGCACGCATTGTCGCAACCGTCCTGAATTTTCAGGTTCATTCGGTCTTCGAGCGGAGAGCTTCCCCCGCAATGCAGTTCCGACTCCGTCTCGGCGGACAATCCGCCCAAAATAATATCAACTACATTCGCCTTGTTTTTGTTTGGAATTATCCATTTTACATTTTCCAAGCGCACGCCTTCGGGGTCGGTTTGGGCATAGCAGCCCGTAACGGCAATTTTGCAATGCGGATTTTTTCGGGCAAAAATCCTGATACTCTGGCGAGTTTTCGCCTCGGCAAGTTTTGTAAGCGCACAGGAATTCACAACGCCTATGTCCGCGCCGCCCTCCCATTCGACAATATCGAAACCCGCCGCCAGAGCCCTGTCGCGAATACAGGCGGATTCGAATGCATTGACCCTGCAGCCGAGGGTCCAAATTGCGAATGTAGGCATAAAAAAAGGGCGCATAATACGCCCGTTTTAAATTGTTTGCGATTAACCGCGACGGCGCGTGAACTTCTTCTGGAATTTTTCAACACGACCCGCCGTATCGACAAAACGCTTTTCGCCTGTGTATGCGGGGTGCGAAGCTGCCGTTACGTCTCTGGAAATCATAAAGCAATCGACTCCGTCGATTTTTTCAACCGTCTTGCTCTTCATTGTGGAGCGCGTAAGAAAGCGCGTGCCTGAAGAGACGTCGACAAAGCAAACGGGATGATAATCGGGATGTATATCTTTTTTCATGATAAAAACTCCAAATTTATTAGCCCTGCTTCGCCTTGTAGCGGGGATTTGTTTTGTTGATGATGTATACGCGACCCTTTCTGCGAACAACCTTGTTATCGGGGTGGCGTCCTTTCAAAGACTTGATTGATGATACGACTTTCATTGCCTTGTCTCGTTTCTAATTTAATGAAAAGTATGTTATGAAACACTCAATTTATTTGTTTGTCAAGAATCTTTTTGATTTTTTTACATTCCCATATGTCGCTTGTATGCCGCAAGTGTATTCCTCATGAGCATTGCGACTGTCATCGGCCCTACGCCCCCCGGAACGGGAGTTATTTTTGAGCACTTGGGCGCGACGTTTTCAAAATCTACATCGCCTACCAAACGGTAGCCGCTCTTTGTTTTATCGGACGGGATTCTGTTTATGCCGACATCAATAACACACGCTCCGTCTTTGACCATATCGGCGGTTATAGTATTGGGTCTGCCGACCGCCGCAACCAGAATGTCCGCCGAGGCGCAGATGCTTTTCATATCTTCGCTTTTCGAATGGCACACGCAGACCGTGGCGTCAAGCCCTTTGCGCATAAGAAGAAGTGCCATGGGCTTGCCGACTATCAAACTGCGCCCCACAACGACCGCCTTCTTGCCGCACGTTTGAACATTCGCGCGCTTGAGAAGCTCTATTATTCCCGCGGGCGTGCACGCCACGAAGGCGCGCGGGTCTTCCTGACAAAGGAAGCCCAAGTTCGCGTTGCTGAATCCGTCAACATCTTTATCGGCACGGACTCTGTTGAAGGTATCGCGCTCGTTCAAATGCTTGGGAAGCGGCGCTTGAATAAGCACGGCGTCAACGGAATCGTCGGCGTTGAGCGAATCAATCAGCGCATTAAGCTCCGCCTGCGAAATGCTCTCGGGCAGAATATGCAGGCGGCTTGTAATGCCGATTTCCCCCGCCACGCGTTCCTTCTTCTTTACGTATGAAACCGACGCGGGGTCTTCGCCAACGCGTATAAAAGCAACACACGGCGGGCGTTTGAGGTTCATCGTGGAAAGCTCTGCGGTCAACTCTGCGTGAACCGCCTTTGCAACGGCGTTTCCGTCTATAATTTCGGGCATAAAAACTCCTTTCGATATTGATGGGGCAAAAAACGGAAGATTCGGCATGAATACGCCCAAATCTCCCGAAAGAAAAAAATGCACTCCGAAGAGTGCATTTTACCGCGTGCGGATTATCCTATTTGATAACGGACAAAACGCTTTACTTCAATCTTTTCGCCGATTGTCGCAATTTTATGCGTGAGCAACTGTCCGACTGTCATGGAATCGTCCTTGACGAAGGGCTGCTCAAGCAGCGCGACACCCGCGATGAACTTTTCGAGCTTGCCGTTGACAATCTTTTCCTTGATTGCCTCGGGCTTCTTGTCTTCCGCCAACTGAGCCATTGCAATTTCGCGCTCCTTCGCGAGCAAGTCGGCGGGAACGTCGTCCTTCGAAATGCAGATTGGGGCAACTGCGGCAATGTGCATGCACAAATCCTTGACAAACGCCTTGAAGTCTTCGTTCTTTGCCACGAAGTCCGATTCGCACGCAACTTCGATGAGCACGCCGACCTTGTTGTTGGAGTGCACATACGCCGAAATCAGACCCTGCGAAGCCGTTCTCGACGCCTTCTTGTCGGCGATTGCCGCGCCCTTTTTGCGCAGAATTTCGACAGCCTGTTCTTCGTCGCCATTGGCTTCAACCAAAGCTCTTTTGCAATCCATCATACCCGCGCCCGTGCGCGCACGGAGGGCGTTTACCATTTTTGCGTTGATTTCCATAATTTTCTTTCTCCTTTATTAGGCGATTGCCTGCGGGGCGGCCTTTGCTGTATTTCTGCGGCTCAAACCGTTCTGCAGAGCCTCTACGACAACTTCCGTGATGAGGCGAATGCTCTTTACGGCGTCGTCATTGGCGGGAATCGGGTAGTCAACCAACGTCGGGTCGGAATTCGTATCGACGATAGCCACAACGGGGATACCCAACTTGCGACATTCCGCAACGGCGATTTCTTCGTTCTTAATATCGACAATGAACGCCGCGCCGGGAAGCTTGGAGATATTTTTAATGCCTTCGAAATTGCGGTTCATTCTCTCCATTTCACGACGGATTGCCGCCGCTTCTTTAGCGTAAAGTTTGGAAAGTCTGCCGTCCTCTTCCATCGCCAAAAACTTCTTGTATTTCTTGAGGCTTGTGAGGATTGTTTCAAAATTCGTAAGAGTGCCGCCCAACCAGCGATTGACGCAATAGGGCATTGAGCACATATTTGCGGCCTCTCTGAGAATTTCCTGCGCCTGACGTTTCGTGCCAATAAACATAACGTCTTTACCGTCGGCAACGACGTCTTCTATGAACGCCGCGGCTTTTTCAAGCTGCTGATAGGTCTTTTCCAAGTCGATAATGGAAACGCCCGAACGGTGGTCGAAAACATAGGGCTTCGACTTGGGGTTCCAACGGCGTGTTTGGTGTCCGAAATGGACGCCGGCGTCCAACAGGTCTTTTACTGTGATATTCATATTCTTTTGCTCCGTATTCGCTCTCGCGAACCTGGGATATTTTCTAATTTGAGGTTTACATTTACTGACGACCGCCCATTACGGTCATCAAAGAACTGCCCATTACGCCGCATTTATATATCTCTTGCAAGTCTTTTTTTCAAATTTTTTGACCTTCCGAAAGTGGCGGCGATTGGCAAAAGCCAATACGCCTTTGCTTAATAGTTAAAGTTTTTATTCGTCAAAGCAAACGCTCTCGGGCATTATTTGGTTTTGGCTTCGACTAACGGGCTATAGCCCGCCTACGCTCGCCAAAACTCAAATTCTGCCTCGAGCCTCGCGCTTTTTTAACTTAAAGCGGCGCGGGATTGCCAAAGCCAATTCCGCTTTGTCCACTGATTAAAGAAAAACTTTACTTTAAGCAGTGAATAAAGGCGAACGGGCTTTGCCCGCCGCCGCCCCTTCCGAACATATAAAAAACGCCACTTTCGGAAATATAAAAAATATTGATTTATTGTGGAATTGTGTTTTTGTATTTGTTCAATTATGGACAAACTTGGAAGCGTTGCTATCATTGACTACGGCATGGGCAACCTCAGGAGCGTTTTGCGCGCTTGGGAGGCTGCGGGCGCGCAAGCGCGCATAATAGATTCGCCGAAGCAAATCAACGGCAACGACATTCTTGTTTTCCCCGGGCAGGGGTGTGTGGTCGATACAATGAAGCTGCTTAAGGCAACGTCGTTCGATGTCGCAATAAAAGACTGGATTGCCGCCGACAGGCCGTTTTTCGGGATATGCCTCGGGCTGCAGGCTCTTTTCGAATATTCCGAAGAGGGCGGCGGCGTGGAGTGCTTGGGCGTGTTCAAAGGCTCGGTCAAGAAGCTGCGTCTGCCAGCGCAATTCAAAGTTCCGCATATGGGCTGGGACGATGTCGAATTTGCAAAAGACAAAAGCCCCGAGCTGCTTGAAGGGATTTCGCCCTCCGACCAGTTCTATTTCGTCCACAGTTATTACGTAGATTGCAGGGACGAAAACGCAGTCTTCGGCACGACGGAATACGGCGGGCAGAAGTTCGCAAGCGCGATACTCAAGGGCAACCTTGCCGCCACGCAATTCCACCCCGAAAAGAGCCAAGCCAAAGGGTTGCAGTTATACCGCAATTTTTTGAAACGCGAAATAGCCGCGCGTTAACAACAAGACAGAAAGACGCATTATGGAAAATTCCGACACCAAAGAAACAGTAAAATTGACAATCGGCGAAAACACGTTCGACTTTCCCGTAGACGTTGCAACAACGGGCGAAAGAGCCATCAACATCGGCAAACTCCGCGCCCAAACAGGCTATATCACAATAGACGACGGCCTCGCCAACACCGCCGCATGCGAAAGCTCAATAACATACGTTGACGGCGAAAAGGGCATAATGCAATACAGGGGCATTCCAATCGAAACGCTGGCGGAAAATTCGACTTTTATCGAAACGGCGTATTTAATCATCTACGGAGAGCTCCCCACGCGCAAACAGCGCAGCGATTTCTCGCAAAAGGTTCTGCGCAACGCGAGCCTCCACGAGGGAATGATGCACTTTTTCGACGGCTTCCCGTTCACGGCGCACCCGATGGCAATACTGTCTTCGCTGTTGAATTCGATAGGCTGCTACTATCCGTATATGGTAACCAACCAGCGCGAGCAGGACTTGGAGCACTTCAACGACGCCGCCGCCCTACTCATCAGCAAAGTCCGCACGATAGCCGCAATGGCATACCGCATGAAAAACGGACTTCCCATGATTTACCCGAAGCGCGACTTGGGCTATAGCCAGAACTTCCTGCATATGATGTTCTCCGAGCCCTACCATGAATACTATCCGCACGACGACATCGCGAAGGCTCTCGACCTAGTCCTGCTCCTGCACGGAGACCACGAGCAAAACTGCTCAACTTCCACAGTCCGAATAGTTGCAAGCTCGGGAGCGAACCTGTTTTCTTCGGTATCGGCGGGAGTGTGCGCGCTGTGGGGGCCTCTGCACGGCGGGGCAAACCAGCAGGTCATTCAAATGCTCCACAATATCCATAAAAGCGGGGACGACATCGATACATTCATCGAAGGCGCAAAGCAGGGCAAATACCGTCTGATGGGTTTCGGGCACAGACTCTACAAGACATACGACCCTCGCGCTGTCATTCTGCGCAAGTCGGCGGAAAACGTTTTGCGCGTCGTCAAAAAGCGCGACCCGCTCTTGGACATCGCCCAGCGGCTCGAGGAACGCGCACTCTCCGACCAATATTTCATCGACAGACACCTCTACCCGAACGTAGACTTCTACAGCGGACTTATCCTCAAAGCGATAGGCATTCCCGTGGATATGTTCACTGTTATGTTTGCAATAGGCAGAATGCCGGGGTGGATTGCCCACTGGTATGAAGTGGCTTCCCAAGTGAAGGGAAGAATAACCCGCCCGCGCCAAATCTACAAAGGCTACACCACGCGCAAATACGTAAAAATGCGCAATCGCGACGACGAAAACTCGAGCGACTACGAATCGGTCGATGAGCCCAAACCCAACGAATCCCACTCCAATATTTTATAATTTTTTATATATCGGGCATCGACGTAGATTGGCTAAAGCCAATGCTACTTTGCTTTAAAAGGCGGATTGCCTGCGGCAATCGCCGCCACTTTCGGAAATGTAAAAAATTAAAAAACTTTAACCAAAAGACAAAGCGAAATTGAATGAAATTCAATTCGCGCCGCTTTAAGTTAAAAAAGCGCGAGGCTCGAGGCAGGACTTGCGTTTGTGAGCGGGGGGATAGTGCTTAAGCACAGCCCCTCCGAACAAACCAAGTGATGCCCGAGAGCGTTTCTTTAGGCAGTTTTTTATAATCAATGGAGATTGAACTTTGTTCAATCTCCACTACTTGTTTTTAATAAAAACTGCCGCCGAAAGAAACGCGCCCTCACGCTTTTTTTTAGGGGTGGGCTTTGTCAATGCGCTTGATAAGCTCTTTGGGAGAACTTGTCTGGAAGCCGACAATCTCGTCGAGCACTTTCCCGTTGGAGTCGAGCACAATAATCGTGGGGAATCCGCGGATTGAGAATTGCTCCGCCAATGCCTTGTGGCGGGAAGCGAACTCGGCATTCTTGGGAGAGCCGAGCCTGTCGAAGTCGGCGCGCACAAAGTGGATTTTTTTGTCGGCATACTTGGCGAACTCCTTTGTACCCGTTACGAACTTGTGCAGCATCTGACACGGCGGACACCAATCCAAGCCCGAAAACTCCAGAACGATTTTCTTTCCGTCGTTTTTGGCGGCTTTGACGGCGGCGTCGAAGTCGGCGGAAACCGATTCTCCAATGCGTTTTACCTCCGCTTTAATGTCGTCCTGAACCTGTGAATAACCGGTCGTCGGCGCGGCGCAGAGCGCGCTGAGAACGGCCATTAAAAAATATTTGCGCTTGCTTACTTTTTTCATAAAAAACCTTTCGTGTGGGTTATCGGAGTATTCCGCGCAAAGTAAAGCTACTCGCGTAGGAAAATTCTGTAGCTGCCCGATTTCACATTTTTGAGGACGGGCTTGCCGTTTTCAAGCGGCGTATTTTTCGCCAAAGATTCGCCGTTTATCCTGACACTTTCGGGGTGTGCGGTCGGGAATTTGAGCGTGCCGGTGGCATTCGGGGGGATTACGATGTTCCATTCCAGAACGCCGTCGGAACGCTTCCAAGACGAAGACGCCGCGCCGTAGGGCGTCTGCTGGGACGCCGAGGCAAAGCTCATGCGCTCGGAGGGTTGCGGGGCGAAGACAATGTTTTTGTAGCCCGCGGCGGATTCGTCGTGCCACAAGCCCGCAACGTCTTTGTAAAGCCACTGTCCGATTGCCCCGTAGGCGTAGTGGTTGAACGAATTCATGTTTACGTCGCCGAAGCCCTCTTCAAGAGAGAAACTGTTCCAGCGTTCCCACATTGTGGTTGCGCCCTGATTTATGGGATACAGCCACGAAGGATACGTTTCGGTAAAGAGCAGCTGGTAGGCAATGTCAGAGCGCCCGAACTTCGTGAGCACGGGGTTTAAAAGGGGCGTTCCCACAAAGCCTGTGCGCAGGTGCATATTCGCGCGCTTGATTGCCTTGACGAGGTTTTCGAACGCCTGCGGGCGGACGTTTTCGGGGAGAATGTCGAACGCGAGCGCGAGCAGATACGAAGTCTGGCAGTCGTTTTCAACAACGCCGTTGGGCTTGAGATACTTTTCGCAGAACGCCGCGCGAACTTTTGCGGCAATGTCGGCGAAGTGCTTGGCGTCGGCTTCGTGCCCCAAGATTGCGGCTACCTTCGAAAGAATGTCGGCGTCGCGGACAAAATACGCAGTGCCGATTAGCCCTTTGGAAGTGTCGGACTTGCCGAGGGGCGCGTAGGGCTGAATCCAGTCGCCGTAGCCGATTTCGCCGCGGGTGTAGTTGTGCGAAGATGAAACGAGGAACCCCAGCCATTTTTTCATTGCCGCGTAGTTGTCGCGCAGAATCTTTTTGTCGCCATAGGCGAGGTAGATTTCCCACGGGCAGATAACGCCCGCGTCTGCCCAGGCGGCGCGCCCGATGTTTTTGAACCAGCCGCCGATGGTGTTGCGCTTGGGAGCGATGTCCGGATACGCGCCGTTGGGCGAAGTGCCGTCGCGCACGTCCAAAAGCCATTTGTTGAAAAACGCGTCTATGTTCATGTTAAACGCCGCGGTAGGCGCGAAAACTTGGGCGTCGCCGAGCCAGCCCATGCGTTCGTCGCGCTGGGGGCAGTCGGTCGGGACGGAAAAGAAGTTGCAACGCTGTCCCCACTGAATATTGCTTTGAAGCCTGTTGATTTTCGCCTCGGAACACACGAAAGAGCCGATTAAATCCAAGTCGGAATAAACTACCTTGCCTTCGACCCAGTCCTTCGATGCCGCAACGCCGTCGGGAAGACCGCTGATTTCGACATACCTGAAGCCGTGGAAAGTGAGCGAGGGTTCGTATTCGGCAGTGCCCTCAGCTTTGCAAATGTAGGTGTCTATGCTGCGCGCGGTGCGGTAGTTTTCAGTATACATTGTGCCGTCGAGATTGAGCATTTCGGCGAAGCGGATTGTGATTTTCCTGCCGGGGGCGGAGGGAACTTTTATTTTCGCCCAACCTACGATATTCTGCCCCAAGTCGAAAATATACGTTCCCCCCGCAACTTCGCGCACGGAAACGGGATAAAGCGTGTCTTTTACCACGATGGGCTGGCTGCGCCGCGGCTCTACAAGCGGAGTTTTGCCGAGCGGCTCAGCCTTGACGCGCCGCCAAGCGGAGTCGTCGAACTTTTCGGTGTTTGCGAAAAGTCCCCAGAGGTTTTCGAAGGAACTTCGGGTGTAGGTGTCGTTCCAGCCGTCCTGCTCCAAGCGGGCGTCGTAGTCTTCGCCGTCGTAGATGTCGGCGGCTACAACCGCCCCGCGAGACCACTTCCATGAGGAATCGGTGATGACGGTTTTCTTCGTGCCGTCGGCGTAGGTGATTTCAAGCTGCGCGAGGAATTTGGGGTTGTCGCCGTAGTTGCAGGAATTCAAACTCCAACCCATTCTGCCGGTATACCAGCCGCCGCCGAGCAAAACGCCGACTGTGTTGTGCCCCGAGCGGATGAGGTCGGTTACATCGTATGTGTTTGACTGAACTCGAATGTCGTAGTCGGTCCAGCCCGTTCCCCAGAAGTCGCGCCCAACTTTTTTGCCGTTAATGTAGCACTGGAAGATGCCCAGCGACGCGACATAAAGCCTCGCCTTTGCGATGTCGCCCTCCGACTCGAACTCCTTTCTCATGTAGGCGGGTTTATCGCCTCCCAAAATGACTTCGCGCGGCTTCTTGCCCTTGTAGCGCGTTTCCTTGCGGCGTTCGACTTTTTCGTCCGCGCTAATCCACTGCGCGCGCCAGTCGGAATTACCCAAAAGCCCCGTTTCAAACTCGCCGATATCCGACCAGTCCGATTCCGCTCCGTTTTCGTCCCAATATTTTACCCTGTAATACGCCTTTTCGCGCGAAGCGAACGCGCGGCCTTTGTAATCGACCTTAACCGACTGCGACGACTGAACTTTCCCCGAGTCCCACACGGGAGATTTATCGAGCAATTCGGGCGAACTTGCAACGACAATGCGGTATGCCGTCTGCGATATGCCGTCGCGCACGGGCAACTTCCAAGAGAAACTCAATCCCTCCAAGTTATAACCGAGCGGATTCTTGTAAAATTCCCCGACAGTTGTTTCGACTGGCTTCGGCAACGCCCATGTCGATGTTGCGCAAAAAGCCAAAAAAACCGACAAAAACAAAGATTTTTTCATAGATAACATTCTTAACCTCCTAATGCTTGGACGCGGAAGTGTCAACAACATTTACCGAAAAAACCGCCGATACAGACGCAAAAAAAGCGGAGACTGCGGCAAGGCAATCTCCGCCAAAACTAACTAACTAAGAATCCGCATCTTATTTTGCGGGAGCCTGCGCCTTGGGGCACTGCGCCTTGGGGCATTGAGCTTTGGGGCACTGCGTCTTGGGGCAAGAAGCCTTCTGCGGACATGCCTGCGGGCAACTGCCTTTGGGGCACTGACAATTTACACAAGCGCAAGCCGGACACGCCTTTTGCGGGCAAGCCGACTTTGTGCAAGTGCCACAGCACGCGCTCAAGGCAAACGCGCAGGCAATTATCGATGTAAACGCTAATAATTTTTTCATATTTTTCAATCTCCTTTAATTCCCTTTCGGATATTTTTGTAAGAGTTTAAGCGACTCTTTCCACAACTACCGACGACGCGCTCGGCCGGCGCGGAGCAAGGCGGTATGCGTTGCGGAAATAGTCTATTGCCGAATCGAGATTGTTTTCGTCGTTGTAGTGAATCATCAGAAGCGGCTCGCCCTGCTTTACCTGCGTGCCGATTTTCTTGACTTCCGTAACGCCGACATACGGGTCGATTTTTCCCGACTTGGTAATCGAAAGCATTTGAACGCCCCTTGCAATCTGTCCGGCGTTGATGTTATGGACGTAGCCACGCTTGGGCGCGGTAAGCTTTCTGACGTGTTTGGGCATGGGATATTTGCTCGGGTCTTCAAGCCACGGAGCCGAACCGCCCTGCGCCTTTATCATTTCGAGGAATTTTTTATACGCCGAGCCGTCTTCTATTGCGCGTTCGACCGCCTGTTTTGCCGAGAGCGTAGAGCCCGCAACACCCGCCAAGCGCAGAATTTCCATACCGAGCTTCAAAACAAGCTCCTTCATATCCTCCGAACCGTTGCCGCGCAGAAAGTCCAACGCCTCCAACACTTCGAAGCCCAAGCCCACGCTGTTGCCGAGCGGCTGGCTCATGTCGGTTACAAGCGCAACGCAGCGGTGCTTCATGACCCTTGCCACGCGCGTGATTGTGCGGGCAAGCTGTTTTGCCTGCTCGAGATCGTGCAGGTAGGAACCGTTGCCCCATTTGACGTCCACAACCAAACCTTCCGAGCCTACCGCGAACTTCTTGCTCAAAACGCTTGCGGCAATAAGCGGAAGGCTCGCAATGGTTGCGGTACTTTGGCGCATTTTGTAGAGCTTTGCGTCTACGGGGGAAATAGACTGGTCGTGCTCGCAAATGGCGCAACCTACGGTGGAGAGCTGTTTTTCGAATTCCGCAAGCGAAAGCTTCGTCTTGAAATTGTGAATCGACGAAAGTTTGTCGGTAACGGTAATTACAAAATCCTCGTCGGGGCTCGTCATACCGGGGACTACCACGCCGCAGGCCGCGCCTATTGCCGATAAAATCATCGTGGTTTTGTCGCCGACGCCACCCGTTGAATACTTCGCGACTTTGGGCTTTGAGTTGTTCGACAAATCGAGCGTTTCGCCCGTGCCTATCATTTCGTCGGCGAAATACGACGTTTCCTGCGCGGACATATCCTTGAAGAATATCGCCATAATAAGGGCGGCAAGCTGGTAGTCGGGCATTTCGTCGTCGAGAATGGAATCGACAATATTGCGAACTTCCTCTTCGGTAAATTCGTCGCCTTCGCATTTTTTCTCGATAAGATACGCGTAGGACGATTTTATGTTCAATTTTCCGATATTTTTCTTAATAGCCATAATTTGCAATGTGATTGAAGAGGCAACGATAGCAACTCTATTGTTAAATAAGGCATAATCTAAAAAAAAAGTCCAGCAAAAAATAAGTTCGGAACAATTTTATTTTTTTACGCCTTAATATATTATGAATTTGAAATACGACACCGAAAAAACCTATTTTGTTGCGCAAACGCGCAAAAAAAATTGCGGCCGGCGGACGGGGCGAATTTTTCGCTTGGCAAAAGGGAAGTATTGTGAAAATATTCGCGACATAATGGCGTCAAAGAAAAAAGGCGAACCCGAATTCGAAAAAACACTGGGCGAATTGGAAGTCCTCGTGCAGGAGCTTGAGGACGGCTCGCTGTCGCTCGACGAATCGCTCGAAAAATACGCCCGTGCGAAGGAGTGCTTGGACTTTTGCCGCAAAAAGCTCTCTGACGCCGAGCTTAAAATAAACCGTATCAACGAAGCAGGCTCCGCACCGACGCCGTTTAATATCGACGAAGAATAATTCCATGTTAGAAAACATACATTCTCCCGAAGATTTAAAGAAACTTTCGCCCCAACAACTCCCTCAACTTGCAGAGGAAATCAGGAGGGAAATAATAGACGTAACCTCGAAAAAGGGCGGGCACGTCAGCCCGAACCTCGGCGTTATAGAGCTGACAATAGCCCTGCACCGCGTGTTCGACACCCCGAAAGACAAAATAATTTTCGACGTCTCGCACCAATGCTATACGCACAAGCTTTTAACGGGACGCAACAACGAACTTTTCCAAAATCTGCGCCAGTCGGGCGGGATTAGCGGCTTCTGCAACAGGAAGGAAAGCCCGCACGACGCGTTCGGCGCGGGGCACGCGGGGACGGCGCTCTCGGCGGCACTCGGCTTTGCGGCCGCGCGCGACAGAAACGGAACGGACGAAAACGTGATTGCAGTAGTCGGCGACGCGTCGATTTCAAACGGCGTTTCGCTTGAGGCGTTAAACAATATTTCGACAACAACAAAAAAAATGATTGTCGTGTTAAACGACAATAAAATGTCGATTGCCAAAAACGTGGGGGCTATGTCGAAACACCTCAACAGCATAATCACAAACCCCTACTACAACCGTTTGTATTCCGATATGAACGACTTCCTCAAGAAGATTCTCGGCGACTCCGCGGTGGAAGTAAACGAGAGAATCCACAAGGGGATAAAGGGGTTTGTGCTGCCGTCCTCGCTGTTCGAAAACGTCGGAATGCTCTACATCGGGCCGATTGACGGGCACGATATTCCGACGCTTGAAAGATATCTGCAATACTGCAAAAGCTCCGACAAGCCCGTAGTTTTGCACGTCGTTACAAAAAAGGGGAAAGGCTTGCCCGTGGCGGAAAAAAACCCCGAAAAATTCCACGGGGCCTCGCCGTATAACATCGAAACGGGGGAGTCGCTTTCAAACGACAAAACAATACCGAATTATCAGGACGTTTTCGGCAAGGCTTTGTTGGATTTGGCGAAAAAGGACAAGAAAATAGTGGGAATCACCGCCGCAATGGCATCGGGGACGGGAATGGCTGCCCTGAAAAAGGAACTGCCCCACCAGTTCTACGATGTCGGAATTGCCGAAGAACACGCGGCGGTTTTCGCTGCCGGACTTGCGTGCGGGGGAATCAAGCCCGTGGTTGCAATCTACTCAACCTTTATGCAGCGCGCCTACGACTGCGCAATGCACGATGTCTGCCTGCAAAATCTGCCCGTAGTCTTCTGTATGGACAGAGCGGGGCTCAGCCCGAACGACGGCGCAACACACCACGGTCTTTTCGATATCTCGATTCTCCGCCCCCTGCCCAACGCAATCATCATGCAGCCCTCAAACGAGGACGAACTCACCGATATGCTGTGGACGGCGGTTGAAGCCAAAGCTCCTGTGTTCATACGCTATCCGCGCGGCAAGGCAGAGGGGGTGAAAATAAAGGACGCGCCCCAAAAACTTGAAATCGGCAAAGCCAAACAACTGAGGGAATCGGACGGGAAGCTTTGTATTTGGGCACTGGGCAACATGGTAGACGAAGCGTTGAAAGTGGCGGATATGCTCAAAGAGGAGTGCGGGGTGCAAGTCGGCGTTGTGGACGCCCGCTTCGTAAAGCCGCTCGATGGAGAACTTTTGCTTAAACACGCCGATGAAAACGCCGCAATCGCCACAATGGAAGACCATGCCCGCGCGGGCGGGTTCGGCTCGGCAGTGGGAGAGCTCCTGCTTGACAGTGGTAAAAAGTGCAAACTTGAAGCAATCGGCTGGCCCGACCAGTTCATACCGCACGGAAGTAGCGTTGCGGCAATCCGCGAGAAATTCGGGCTTGGGACGCGTCAAATTGCGGATAAATTGAAGGCGCTTGTAAAATAGTTGAAAAAAGTTCTTGCATTTGCCGCGAAAATGTGGTCTATGTAATCGAATAATTATCGCAGGGTGGAGCAGCATGGTAGCTCGTCAGGCTCATAACCTGAAGGTCATTGGTTCAAATCCAATCCCTGCATCCACTTTTAAGCCACGCAGTATGTGTGGCTTTTTTATTTATCAGGGATTGGGCTTGAACCAGTTCATCACAAAAGTTGCGAAGCAAGCTTTTGGGAAGCATAAACGCATTAGCGTTTACCCGTAGGGCGAGACGAGCACCGCTGTGCGAGCGAGTGCAAATCCAATCCCTGCATCCAATTTTTTAAGCCGCGCAATTTGTGCGGCTTTTCTTTTTTTCAGGGATTGGAGTTGAGCAAATGTATAGAAGCCAAACTCACTTTACACGACAATCAAAGGCGTATTGGCTTTCGCCAATCGCCGCCACTTTCGGAAATGTAAAAAATTCATCACAAAAGTTGCGAAGCAAGCTTTTGGGAAGCATAAATGCGTTAGCATTTACCCGTAGGGCGAGTTTTTTGAAATTCCTAAAGCGGCGCGGATTGAATTTCATTCAATACCGCTTTAACCCTAAATTAAAGTTGCACTACTTTGGAAATGTAAAAAAGTCGCTGGCGTAGATTGGCTGAAGCCAAATTTTTTACAAATTCGAAAAGGGTGCGGATTGAACTTTGTTCAATGTCCGCTTTGTTTCTTAATTAGAGCCATGCTACTTTAACTAATAAACAAAGGCACATTGGCTTTTGCCAATCGCCGCCACTTTAGAAAATATAAAAAAGGCAGAAAACAAACGAAGCGCGTTTGAGATTTTTTGCATAGCAAAAAAGACCCCGAAGGGGCGCGATGGGGCGTAGCCCACGCGTCAATTCGTGTTTTGAACTTTAATCAAAAAGCAAAGCGGAATTGAATGAAATTCAATCCGCGCCAATTTAGGAAGGTTAAAAAACATATCGGCAAAGCCGATTGCCGCCTCTTTCGGAAACGTAAAAAAAGCCCGAGAGCGTTTCTTGCGGCGGCTTAAAAAAACTTTAACCACTAAGCAAAGGCGCATTGAACAAAGTTCAATCGCCGCCGCTTTAGGAATTATAAAAAATCACGCTTTTTTGCGAGGAGGGAAGCGGCGTTCGCGGTCGGGCGTGGGGAGGGCTTTGGGCTTGAAGTCCATTACGGCGGGCTCTTTGGCAAGTTTGCGGAAAATCTCCTGATTGTAGTCGCTTTGGATTACGCCGTCGCGGGAAAATTCGATGAAACTGTCGTCTGCCACGCCGATTTTGAGGACGTGCCTGATTGTGTTTCCGGGGGCGTAGTTGTAGATGCACTGGCTGAGCTGTTTCACGAAGTGCTCGGGCGAGTTGTATGGAGAAATGAGCCACTGAATTTCCTCAATGCTTGAAGAAATTGCCTCCGCCATGGGAATGATTTTTTCGCCCATAAGGCGCAATTCCGTGCCGTCGTCGGAGCGGCATTCGCCGATGACACAGAAACATTTGCCGTCAATCGCGCCTATGTCGGGATTGCCTTTGGCGTCGGTGTTGCCGCGTTCCTTGAGGGCTTTCATCAACTCGTCGTAGGCGTCGGCGTAGACGTTTATCTGGTATGTTTTGGAGTTGTTCCTGCCCGAAATCGTGAAGAAGCACCACGGGCGGTTGTCCTTTTTGGATAGGCGTTTTACCACGTTGGAAACAACGCCGCAGACGCGGAAGCGTGCGCGCTTTATGCGCTGGACCGCCGCGGCGGAGGGAACGTCATCAAGGGCGGTATCGAACTTGGCGAATTCGTTCATCGGATGCCCCGAGACGTAGAAACTGAGCAAATCGCGCTCGTGCTGAAGCTTTTCGGCGAGCGACATCGGGGGAGCGGAAGTGTCGATGATTGAGCTGTTGGCGTCCTCGCCCGCGCCCATATCGAACATTTCGAACATATTTGTCTGACCCGCGGCGCGGTCTCTTTCAAGCTCCGCAGAGTGCCCCAAAATGGTGTCGAGACTCTTGAACAGATGGGCTCGGTCGATATTGAAACCGTCGAATGCGCCCGTAAGAACGAGGTTTTCCATCACGCGGCGGTTGATGTTTTTAGTGCCGACGCGTTCGACGAAGTCGAAGATATCCTTGAATTCGCCGTTTGCGTCGCGTTCGGCGACAATGGCGCGGGCGGGCTCGCTACCGATTCCCTTGATTGCCGCAAAGCCGAAGCGGATTGCGCCCGCCGACTCCCTGAAGAGGTTGCCTTCCAAGTCCGGCTTCCATTCGGGATTGATTATGGGAGTGAACATTTCGCGCGAGACGTTGATGTCGGGGCCGAGAATTTTTATGTTGATTGCCTCCGCCGACTCGATGAACTTGGAAACTTTGTCCATATTGCCGAGTTCGCTGGAGAGAATCGCCGCCATAAATTCCACGGGATAGTTCGCCTTCAAAAACGCCGTTCTGTAGCTTAGCATTGCGTAGGCGGCGGAGTGCGACTTGTTAAAACCGTATTGCGCGAACTTTTCAAGAACGGCGAAAATTCCCTCCGCCTCCTTGGCGGGCATATTGTTGAATTTTTCCGCCTTGGAAACGAAAATGGCGCGCTGCTGCGCCATGACCTCGGGCTTTTTTTTGCCCATCGCGCGGCGGAGAATGTCGGCCTCGCCGAGGGTGTAGCCTGCAATGATTCGCGCGGCCATCATAACCTGCTCCTGATAGACAAGCACGCCGTATGTCTCGGTCACCAAGTCCTTCAAAAGCGGGTGCGGGACCTGCATTTTGGAGGGGTCTTTCTTCGCCTCTATGAACTGGTCGATAAACTGCATCGGTCCCGGGCGGTAGAGGGCGATAAGGGCTATGATTTCCTCGAAGACGCTCAAGCCTATGCGGCGGCAGAGATTCTGCATGCCCTCGCTTTCGAGCTGGAAAACGCCGACGGTAGTGCCGCTGTTGAGCAGCTTGAAAGTGGCGGGGTCTTCGAGCGGGACTTCCTCGATATCGAAAGACTGATAGTTGCGCGTGCGGCGCACGTTGTCCTGAGCGTCGGAAATGACGGTTAGCGTTTTAAGCCCGAGAAAGTCGGCTTTCAGCAGCCCCAATTCCTCGACGGGCGTTTTTGCGAACTGGGTTGTGAGCGTCTTTTCCTGAATCATCATCGGAACGATGTTGTCAAGACGCTGGTCTCCGATGATTATGCCGCAGGCGTGCTTGCCAAGCTGGCGAATCATACCCTCCAGAACCTTGCCCTGCTCGAAAACGTGCTTTACTTGGGGGTCAGTCTCGATTTCGTTGCGCAGCTCCGCCGACATATCGCGCGCCTTCTGGAGCGTCATTTTCAGCTCGTCGGGAATGAGTTTTGCAAGGGCGTTGCCGCGCTCGTATGAAAGCCCGTCGACGCGCGCGAGGTCGCGGACGACCGCCTTCGCGCCGAGCTTGCCGTAGGTTACGATGTTGGCAACCCTGTCAACGCCGTATTTGCCGCGGACGTATTCGATAACGTCGCCGCGGCGGCGTTCGCAAAAGTCTACGTCGAAGTCGGGGGGCGAAACGCGCTCGAGCGACAACATTCGCTCGAAAAGCAGGTGGAAGCGGATTGGCTCGATGTCGGTAATCTTGATGAGGTAGGCAATCATGCAGCCCGCGCCAGAACCTCTGCCGGGGCCTACCGGAATGCCCTGCGAACGCGCCCAGTTGATGAAGTCCCACACGATTAGGAAGTAGTCTACAAAACCCGCGCCGACGATGATTGAAAGCTCGTAGTCGAGCTTGTCGCAGAGGAATTTCGCCCTATCGGCAGGTTCGCCGGGCTTGGGGACGTATGCTTCGGGGTGGTTGTAGTCAACGCCGTAGCGTTTGAGCATTCCCTTTTTGGAAAGGTCGAAAAGCATCAGCCCGTTTTTCATCAATTCGCGGCGGCGTTCCTCGGGGAGGGTGAAGTCGGCGGGCTTGCCGTTCTGCCTTAAAACCTCGTTTTTCTTGGCTACGTAAAGGTCGAGAATACGGTTGAAGTTGTCTTCGTCGCGGTCGTATTTTACTTCGACGGGCTGCTCGTATTTGGGGTAGTGGTTCTCCCCCATCGGAATTTTTATATCGACGCGCTCGGCAAGTTCCACGGTGTTGTCCAACGCCTCCTGAAGGTCGGGGAAAAGCGACTCCATTTCCTCGCGCGTTTTGATGTAGAATTCCTTGTTGGGATAGCGCATGCGCTTTTCGTCGGAAACGAGCGCGCCTGTGTTGATGCAAAGCATTGCGTCGTGCGCGTCGGCGTCTTGGCGGTAGACGTAGTGGCTGTCGTTGGTGGCCACAATTTTCAGGTCGAACTCGCGCGCGAGTTTTATCAGGCCGGGGATCACCTTTTTGTCGGCGGGCAGGAAGTGGTTCTGCACCTCTATGTAGTAGTTGTCCTTCCCGAAAATATCGACGAATTTCCCCGTGACGCGCCGCGCGTTTTCGTAGTCGGAATAAAGCAAATATTGGGAGGCAACGCCGTTTATGCAGCCGCTGAGCGCGATTATGCCATCGGAGTATTTCGCGAGCGTTTCGTAGTCTATTCTCGGTTTGCGGTAGTAGCCGCGCTCGAAGGATTCGCTGGTGAGTTTTGCGAGATTAAGAAACCCTTTGTAGTCCTTCGCAAGAAGCGTTTTGTGGTGGATTTGAAATTTCGGGAAAAGTTCGGGCGTGAGCGAAGACGGGTCGCCCTCGATGGCGTCGATGTCGTCGGAGCGTTCGGAAGAGTCGCGGAGGGCTTTTTTCAGCTCCTTTACGTCGTCGCCCATGTTGTGGTCGTTGATGAAATACGCCTCCATGCCGATGAGCGGCTTTACGCCCGCCTTTGTGGCGGCCTGATAGAAGTCGATTGCCCCGCACATATTGCCGTGGTCGGTCATGGCGACCGCTGGCATACCGAGTTCCTTCACGCGCGAAATCAGAACGGGCAGCTTGGCGCAGCCGTCGAGAACGGAGTAGTCGGTATGAACGTGCAGATGGACAAAATTCTTCGGCATTGTATGGGCGATTTTAACCGACCACCGCGCGGGTATGTCAACACTATTAAAAAAAAGCGCGCTATTTTGAATGCCGCGTTCGAAAAAACTTGCAAAAAACCTTGTATTGTGCAGATTCTTGCGGGCATAGGGCAATATATGAAACATACGGAAGACATCATTCAAAGACTGTTGCGCATAAGAAAGGCGGCAAAGCTTTCGGAGTCGCCGCTGATGTCGGAAGACGAAGTGCAGATATTGCGCGATTTCATAATAGAAAATCGCAGACAAGTTCCGCCGTTTGCGTTGTCGCATTTCGACAGGTTGGAGGCTTCCGGTAAAAAAGGGCTTGCAGAAGTTGTAGACGGGAAATGCGCCGCGTGCGGCGCGAAAATTTCGGAAGACGAAATAGACTACCTTCGCAAAAACAAAAACATAGGCGTATGCGACAACTGCTTCGCCTTTATTTATATGCCCGACGAGAAGTTCAACGACGACGGCTTTTTCGACAAATTTCTCGGTAAATGAAAAAATTAAATTCCTTTTTCCGCCCCAAATTACTCGATTGTCTTAAGGGGTATAACGCGTCGGCGTTTGTTGCCGATTTCGGCGCAGGTGTAAGCGTGGGCATTCTCGCCCTGCCGCTTGCAATGGCCTTTGCAATAGCAAGCGGCGTTTCGCCGTCGCAGGGCTTGTATACGGCTATTGTTGCGGGCTTTGTAATCTCGGTTTTCGGGGGTTCGAAAGTCCAAATAGGCGGGCCGACGGGCGCGTTCATCGTAATAGTTTCGGGCATATTGGGCACATACGGGTTCTCTGGGCTTTGCGTGGCGACGGTTATGGCGGGCGTGTTCCTGATTGCAATGGGACTGGCGAAAATGGGCAACGCAATCCGCTACATTCCGCGTCCGGTTACCATAGGCTTTACAAACGGAATCGCCATTCTGATAATGTCAACGCAGATTAAGGACTTCTTCGGACTGGACATCAAAACTGTCCCAGAGGATTTTATCCCGAAAATGGCGGTGATTTTCGAACGCTTTTCCACGCTGAGCGTGCCCACTGTTGTTTTGGGCGTGTTCTCTTTGGCGGTGATAGTGTTCTGGCCGAAGCCGCTGCGCAGGTTCGTCCCCGGTCAAATAGGCGCGATTTTCGCGGGCGTGGGGCTTTCGCTTGTTTTCGCGAGTTTCGGCGCGGATATCAACGAGCTTTTCGGGGTGTCTTTCGACTGGAACGTGCAGACGATTTTCACGCGCTTCGGCGAAATTCCCAGCGCACTTCCAAAAATAGAATGGGTGCCGATAGACTTTGCAAACGTAAAAAATCTGGTTATGCCCGCGGTTACAATCGCGCTTTTGGCGGCGATAGAATCGCTGTTGTCGGCGGTTGTCGCAGACGGCATGATTGACGACAAGCACAACTCGAATCAGGAGCTGATTGCTCAGGGAATGGCGAACGTAATAACCCCGTTTTTCGGCGGAATCCCCGCTACCGGCGCGATTGCGCGAACCGCCACAAACATAAAAAACGGGGCGCGCACTCCCGTTGCGGGCGTCGTGCACTGCGGCGTTTTGCTTTGCATACTGCTGTTCGCCGCGCCCTACGCGCAATACATTCCGCTTGCTACGCTCTCGGCGGTGCTGTTTGTGGTCTCATACAATATGGGCGACTGGTCTTCGTTCGGTGAAATGCGCAAACTGCCGCGCTCCGACGACGTCGTGTTTATGTGCACTTTCCTGCTGACTGTGGTGTTCGGCCTTACGCTTGCGATAGAAGTCGGAATGGTGCTCGCGGCAATGCTGTTTATCCGCCGCGTTTCGCAGACGACAAACGTTATGGTTGTTGACAAAAAGCTTGAGACCGACCTCTCCAAATATTCGCTCGAAGGCAAAGACATTCCCGAAGGCGTGATGGTTTTCAGAATTTTCGGCGTGCTTATGTTCGGGGCGGCGGACAAACTTGAAAGCATACTCTCGCAAATGGGTGAAACCCCCAAGATTGCAATTTTGCGCATGAGGACTGTTCTTGCAATGGACTCCACAGCCCTCGACGTGCTCGACCACCTCTACGAAAAACTCAAGGCAAAAGGCGTAAAGATGATGATAACGGGAGCGCACTCGCAGCCGCTTCATATGATGCAGCGTTCGGGCTTTCTCGACAAAATCGGCGACGACTTCGTTCTCGAAAACATTGACGAGGCTTTGGCGAAATCGCGCGAGCTGCTGAAAACTCCTTAGTTTGCACTCTTCAACATAGGACTTGAACGGGGCGGATTTTTTCGCCCCCGTTTTGTTTGCCGAAATGGCTTTTGCGCCGCCGGCAGATTTTCCGCGCCGACCGCCCGAACCGCCCCGCTAGCACAAAGAAACGCACGAGAGAAAATGCGACTCCGAAACAACGGGAATGCGCGCTTTGTAGGCGGTGTATACGGCGTCGGGGAATTCGCCGTTGGGCGCGGAAACGTCCTGCCGCGCGCCCACTACAACGTAGTCGGGATATTCGTCTATGCTGCGGACTACACAACCGCCCGCGCGGAGAACGAGCGACTCCGCCTGCGGCAAAGTCATATCGCAAAATTTGCCGACTACAAGAAACGTTTTGGAAAAATCTATCGGCGAAAAGTCGAACGGCGTATCGTTGTCGGGCGGAAAAACGTCGGGACGCGGGGTTATTTTCGCGCGCGCAAAAGTTGCGGGCTTGGGGCGTCGTTCCGATACCGACACTTTGTGCGCGGCAAAACTCTTTTTGAACGAGTCCAAATCCGCCGCGTCGGCGAGGCGGTAGAAAATTTTCGCGCAAATAACGGCGTCGTCGAGGGCGTTGTGGTGGTTGAACGCGGGCAGGTTGAAATGACGCGCAACGTCGTCGAGTTTGTTGCTGGACAGGCGCAGTTTTTTGCGGCTCATGCAAAGCGTGCAAAAGTAGTCGAAATGCGGATAGTCCAAGCCGTAGTGTTCGATTGAGCTTTTAAGGCACGAGATGTCGAACGCGGCGTTGTGGGCTACAACGTAGTCGGAGAAAAAGCCGCTGATTTCGTCCCAATACTCGGCGAAGGTCGGGGCGTTGCGCACGTCAGACGCGGTTATTCCGTGAACCTTCGTGTTCCAGTATTGAAAGGGCGCGCACGGGTTTATCAGCTGGTGGATTTTCGCGACAATCCTGCCGTTTTCAACGCGCGCAAGCCCTACGGAGCAAATCGACGTTCTGTCGGAATTTGCCGTTTCGAAGTCGAGCGCAGTGTAGGAAACGCCCCCCATTTTCCGCTACTGAACCGAGAATTTGAAAATCGTTGTGGTGTTGTATGTTTCCCCCGCGCGCAAAAGCGTTGAGGGGAAATTCGGGCGGTTGGGCGAGTCGGGGAAGTGCTGCGTTTCAAGGCACATTCCGTAGCGGTAGCGGTAGACTTTTCCGTTCTTGCCCACTTGGTTTGCAAGAAAATTTCCGCAGTAGAACTGAACCCCAGGCTCTTCGGTGAAAACCTCAAGCTGGCGGCCGCTGACAGGCTCATACAGACGCGCCGCAAGCGACATCTCGCCCGAAGCGCGCTTGTTCAGAACCCAGTTGTGGTCGTATCCGCCACCGAAGGCAAGCTGTTCGTCGTCGGCCTCGATTCGCGAGCCGACAGTCTTGGGTCTGCGGAAATCGAACGGCGTTCCGGCCACATCGCGGAACTTTCCCGTGGGGATAAGGAACTCGTCAACGGGCGTAATTTTGTCGGCAAAAATGGTGAGTTCGTGGTTTAGAATGTTGCCATTGCCCGCGCCCATGAGGTTGAAATACGAGTGCTGGGTGAGGTTGCAGACGGTTGCTTTGTCGGTAGTGGCTCTGTAGTTTACAACAAGCTCGTTTTTGTTGTTGAGCGTATAGACAACCTCAACATTCAATTCCCCCGGGAAGCCGCCGTCGCCGTCGGGCGAAACAAGCGCAAATTTTGCGACGGCGGCATCGTCGTTGGCGAAGGCTTCGCCGCGCCACACGCGCTTGTCGAAGCCCCTGAAGCCCCCGTGGAGGGTGTTGGAGTTGTTGTTCTTTTCAAGTATGTATTTTTTGCCGTCTATCGAAAAGGCCGCGTTTGAAATTCTGTTGCCGTAGCGGCCGACAACCGCGCCGAAGTAGTCGCTGAAATTTTCGTAGTCGGAAACGTTGTCGAAGCCGAGAACGACATCGGCGAAGTTGTTGTTGCGGTCGGGAAGATGAAGTTCCGTGATTATCGCGCCGTAGTCGGTGATTTTGGCGGTTATGCCGTTGGCGTTTTTAAGCGTCCAGATTTTGACGGGCTCGCCGTCTTTCGTCTTTCCCCAGTCGGAAACTTTGACCGACTGCGCCGAAAGCGCGCATGCGGCGAAAGCCGCAACATATGCCAGAAGCAACTTTTTAATATCCATATCTATCCTATTTTGCTTTTAAGAAATTCCGCCATTTGCGCGAATGCCGCGCCCCTGTGGCTGACTTTGTTCTTCTCCTCCGGCGAAAGCTCCGCCGTTGTTTTGCCGAAGCGCGGGACGTAGAAAAGGGGGTCGTAGCCGAAGCCGCCGCAACCGGCCGCGCCGTGGTTGATGACCCCTTCTATCTTGCCCTCGAAATGTTTTTCCTCGCCGTCGGGGCAAATGAGGGCTATTGAGCACACGAAGCGCGCCGAACGTTTTTCGTCGGGGACGTTTTCAAGTTCGCGCAAAAGTTTTTCGTTGTTGCGGGTGTCGGCGTCGGAGCCGTGCACGCCAGCGTAGCGCGCAGAGAAAATCCCCGGAGCACCGCCGAGCGCATCGACGACTATTCCGCTGTCGTCGGCAAAAACGTAGTTTGCGCCCGCAAGTTTTTTGAGCGAACGCGCCTTTATGAACGCGTTTTCGCGGAAGCTTGTTCCGTTCTCCTCGGGAGGGGCAAAGCCCGCAACGCCGTCCGCGCCCGCTATGGCGCAGTCGATACCCGCGTGCGCGAACATCTGCGCAAACTCCGCTATTTTGTGCTTGTTTGAAGACGCTATGTAGATTTTCATCAGTGTTCGACTTTTGCGGCGAGAATTTTGGAATGCAGCGCGGGCACTTCAACAAACTCTCCCGAATTTTCCGCCATTGCGGCTTCGAGCGCGCCCATTTTGGCGTCGAAATTGTCTATATTTGCAACGAAAATTGCTTCGGGAGTGGCTGCGCGAACGGCCGCGCCCCATTCGGGTTCGCCCTGATGGCTCAAAATTATGTGCTCCAAGCGTTCGAGCAAATCCTCCCGAAGCCCGTTTTTAAGCCCCGCCCTGCGGACTATTCTGTAGCCCAAAACAACGTGCCCTTGCAAAATGCCTATGCGGGTGCGCTCCGAAGCCAACCCCTGCGAGTATTCAAGCACCTTGCCAACATCGTGCAAAATTGTTCCCGCCAACGCCAAATCCCTGTCGACTTCGGGATAAAGCCCCGCCAACGCCGCCGCCATGCGCGCGCAACGCAGCGAGTGTTCAAGCAGGCCGTAGACGTAGGCGTGGTGCATTTTAACCGCGGCGGTCGAAGTGAAATACCGCCCCGCGGTGGAGTCTATTGCGAAGTTTACCGTTGCGCGCAAAGTTTCGTCGGCAATTGAGGATATTAGCGTTTCAAGCTCGCTACGCATTTGTTCGGGGTCGAAGGGCGAGACGTTTGCGAGAACCTCGAACATTTCGTCGATTTCAACCTGTTCGAGCTTGCGCGCGCCGTCGATTTTCGGGCTGAGCCTGCCCTGATAGAAATCGGCGGTTGCCTTGAATTCGAAAACGTCGCCGACTTTGGCTTCGCGCAGGGCGGGGAACGCCTGCGAGCCGTCGAAGCACATTGCCGAGACCGTTCCCGAGTTGTCGCCGAAGTCGAGCATTATGAATTCGCTCGAATTTTTCGCCGTCCGTATTTGCAGCGATTTCACGACCGCGATTGTCGAGAACTGAACCTTCCCGTCGGCCTCTTTTATGTTTTTTATTTCCGAAATCTTCGCCATACCGCGCTATTTCATTTTTATCACCAAACGCGACCAATCGCCCATAGCCATTGATTCGCACGAAGATTCGCGGCCGTCGAGCCTCGAGAGGAAATACTCTTTCACCTTGCCGTTTTCCGCCGCGAGAATGCCGCTTAAGACAAGCGTTCCGCCCGCGCGGACGGCGTCGATGAGATTGTCGGCGTAAATGCAGAGAACGTCGGAAATGATGTTTGCAAGAACGATGTCGGCCTGCCGCCCCTCGAGGGCGCGCTCAATGCCCGCGTGCTCGAACGAAAGTCCGTCAAGGGCGATGTTGTTGAGCTTGGCGTTTTCAAGGCTCACGCGGACGGCCTCTTCGTCCCTGTCGAAGCCGAACACGCGCCCGAAGCCGAACATTTTTGCGGTCAAAGCCAAAATGCCCGAACCGCAGCCTGCGTCGATAATGTATTTGTCCGAGACATCGCCGCCGCATTCGTCGATGTAGTCGAGCATTGCCATTGCGCAGAGGCGCGTGGTGGGGTGGTCGCCCGTGCCGAAGGCAAGCCCCGCGTCGAAGTAGAAAACTTTTTGCCCCGCGGGCTCTTTGAAATCGCCGCGCATCCAGAGGGGAACCCAGTTGAGGTCTTTGTAGTTCCAAGCGGTGAGGAATTTTTTGTATTCGTTCTGCCAGTCTTTGTCGCAGACGGCTTCAAGCGCATATGTTTCGGAAAGCTCGGGGAACGCCCTGCGCAATTCGGCAAACGAATTCGCCGCCTGTGCTTCGTCGTCGAAATACCCGAAGAGCATAGTGTCGTGCTTGTCGTCGATTTTCTCGATTCCCCAATTCGAACAGCCCGTTTCGCAGCACCACGATTCAATTGGCTCGGAAAGCGGATTTTTAATTTTAAGTTCTATTTTTACCATATTCTATTTGTTGTTGCTTGCCATAATTGCGGCTTTGCAGCCCGAAGCCGCGGCGGTTATGGCCTGTCGAAATTCCTTGTCGGCGCAGTCTCCCGCGGCGTATACGTTGGCGGCGGAAGTTTTTACGGAGTCGAAAACTTTTATGTAGCCCTCGGCGTCGATTTCGACGGCGTCGGCAAAAACCGCCGTGTTGGGGGTGTGCCCGATTGCCACAAAAACGCCCGCGCACGGAATTGTGGAAAGCGCGCCCGTCTCCACGTTTTTGACGACTACCGCCGCGCATTTGCGCGTTTGGGTATCCGCTACAACCTCATGCAAAACGCTGTTCCAAACGGGCGTAATTTTTTCGTTCGAAAGCGCGCGCTCCGCCATCACTTTGGAAGCCCTGAGCGCGTCGCGCCTGTGCACGAGTTTTACCGAAGAACAAAAGCGGGCAAGAAACAAAGCCTCTTCGCAGGCGGTGTCACCGCCGCCTACCACAACCACGTCGCGCCCCTTGTAGAACGCGCCGTCGCAAGTGGCGCACGCGGAAACCCCGCCGCCGCCGAAAAGCTCGCGTTCGCCCTTCGCGCCCGTCATTCTGGGCGAAGAGCCGACTGCTATTATCACGCGTTTTGTTTCCAGCACATCGCCGCCCGCCAAAAAAAGCCGTTTCGTTTCGCCCGAAAAATCCACGCGCCCCACCGTTGCGCTTTCAATGCGCGCGCCGAACTTTTCCGCCTGCCGGCGCATATTCATAAGCAGGTCGAACCCGTTGACGCCGTCGGGGAAACCTGGGTAGTTTTCAACGTCGGTTGTTGTAACAAGCAGGCCGCCGGGGGCGTTGCCCTCCAAAACAAGCGGATTCATTCCCGCTCGCGCGGCGTAGATTGCCGCGCCCATTCCCGCGCAACCGCTTCCGATAATCACGATTTCTTCCATACTGTTTACAATCGGTTTGTTTTGCCAGAAGATACGATATTTTTTCGGGCAAGGGCAAGGAAATTTCACGCGCAAGGCTCAAATGGCTTGAAAAATAGGCGCGGCGGTTCGATAGTTTCCACCGAAAATTATGAAACTTGTCGATACCCACGCCCACCTCGATTCATTCGCCAAGGACGGAACGCTTGACGACGTTTTGCGCGAGGCCGAAACCGCGGGGCTTGAGCGCATAATCACCGCCTCCGCAAAGCCCGAAGACTGGCTTTTATACGCGAAAATGGCCGAAGACCACGCGGGATTCGTCTCTTGGCAGATAGGAATCCACCCCGAAGACATAGACGAAAATTCCGACATCGCCCTCGACGCGCTCGCAACGTTTTTCGCGGCGAAAACTCCGCCCGTAGCAATCGGAGAAATCGGGCTTGACTACCACTTCCTGCCCGCCGACTCTTCCGCCGAAAAAATAGCAGCCCGCCAAAAGGAAATTTTCCGCCGCCAACTTCTGCTTGCAAAGGATATGCAGACAAAAGTCTGCATTCACGCGCGCGACGCCGTTGACGACGCCATAGCCGTCATGCGCGAAGCCGACTTCGACTTTTCAAACGCCGTCTTCCACTGCTACGCGGGCAACGAAGCCCAGCTTGAACTCCTCAACGCCCTCGGCGCGAGAGCCTCTTGGACGGGCGTTATAACCTACAAAAGTGCCGAGCAAATGCGCCGCTGCATGCTTCGGCAAGGGCTCGGCAAGATTATGTTCGAGACCGACTGCCCGTATCTCGCACCCGTTCCCCTGCGCGGCAGGCAAAACCGCCCCGCGTTTGTAAGGCACACGGTTGAATTTGCCGCCGCCCTCTTCGGGCTGCCCGCGGAAGAGCTCGCCGAGCTCTCCACGCGCAACGCAACCCAATTTTTTTATGACTCTTAAAGTGGCGGCGATTGCCGCAGGCAATGCGCCTTTGCTCTCTGATTAAAGTTTTTCGAAAGCGGCGGCAATCGGCATAGCCGATGTGCCTTTGCCACTTAATTGAAGCAAAGCAACATTGGCGTAGCCAATTTGCGCCTCTTCACAACACGTAAAAACGGCGATTGCCGCAGGCAATACGCCTTTGTTTGTTGGTTAAAGTTTTTTTAATAAAAAACAAAAGGGACATCGGTTATACTGATGTCCCTTTGACTATCTACTTTTCTTTAATCGGTGGACAAAGCGGAGTTTGAACAAAGTTCATTCCGCGCCACTTTAGAAAAAATAAAAAGCCTTTCGGAAATCCCGAAAGGCTTGTTTTTCAAAGGTTGCTTGAAATTCTACTTGCGTCTGCGATATGCCGCAAAAGCCAAAGTGATTGAAGCAAATACCACTGCATATGTGGCAGGCTCGGGAACGTTGCTTACAACGTTTACAAAATACGAACCGTCGCCCGCGTCAACCAAGTTAAGCTTGAGGTTTTCACCATTGACGGCAAAGTAGTTGTTTATTTCCTCTTCGTTCAAATCGTAAACTCTAAGTTTGTTGGAGAGCTCAGAAGAAAGAACCACGCTGCCCGTCGTCAAATACGCGCCGTCCAACGATTTCACAGTTTCGTCCCGACCCAAAACGAGGCTGCCGTCCGAGCCGAACTCGAGATTAAGTTTGCTTGAAGCTGCATCGTTGAAGAGGAAACCGCCTATGTTGTTCTGGGCGTTGATAACGAACGTGGTGTCGTTTAATCCTGCGTCGATTCCGCCCGCATTTTCAAAGCGGAAAACGGACTTTGCCTGACTTTCCGCGCCCGCGATTGCAAAGGCGTCGGTCGAATTGAGCACGAATTTCGCGCCCTTTGTAATATACAAGTCGTTGCCGAAAACAAGCGCGCCCATTGCGGCGTTCGACGTTACGGTTGCAGTGCCGCGAACCCAGTTCTTGGAGTATGTTGTGTTAATCTTGTTCTGGACGAGGGTTGCAGTTGAAGCGAACGTCGTGTTGGCGTTGATACCGTAGATGAACGTGTCGGCGTTCAAAACGTTGGAGTCTCTGCCGCTGCCGTTGATTATGAGCGAACCCTCAAATACGCCGCCCGTTCTCAAACCCGCCGCAACCGTAATGGACGAACCTTCCTGCGCGTTTATCTTGTCGAAAATGTTGTTGCCGCCTGTGGTGTCACCTGCTGTCGGCGCCGCCAAATTGAGCACCGCATTCTTGCCGACGTTGACAGCTGCGTTATTTGCCGTCCAACGTCCCAGAGCCGTAATCGACTTGCCGTCAGCTATGTTGATGTTTGCCGACAAGTTTGTAGCGAGGTTGAAGCGCGAAGACGAGAAGTTCAGGTTGATTGTGCCCACCTGCCCGCGTTCGCCCGCAACTTGGAAGTTTGTTGCTCCAACATCAACGTCTCCATTGACATTAATTGTCTTGCCAATTGCGCCCGTAATTAAGGCGTTGAACGTCCCTCCGTTTGCGGGGTTTACTGCCTTTGTATAGTTGAAAACAACGGTGTCGCCGAGGGCGGAAACATCGGTCGTTATACCGCCATTGAAAACAAAGTTGTTCCAAGTGTCGTATTTTTTGAGGTTGACCGTCTGGTTTTTGTCGCCGATAACAAAGACCAATTCATCGCTCTGGTTCATTGAACTGAGGTTCAATGTGCTGTTAATTCCGGCGTTTGCTTCGAGTCTAATTGCTGCCTTAGCGGCAACCGACATTTTGTCTTGATAGTCCAATGTGGCGTTTACGCCCCTGAATGTCATTTCGCGAACCCAAGTATAAACGCCCATGTCTTCTTTCGTCCCGAAGTAGATGTCCGCGCCAGTGCCCGTAAACGTGGGAAAATACACGGTGGTGCTGGAGAGACTTTCTTTGCCCGCCAACCAGCCGAAGCCCACCTCTCCGTTAAGCGTGTTTCCCGAGGCCGACGTGCCCGTGAGGAATTTTGTGCCCGTAGTTGAGCCGAGGTCGAACGAAGAAGAAACGTGCCTTGAGGCGCTTCTGTTCTGGACGACGGTGATGTTGTCGCCGCCGATTACATAATTGCCGAACTGCTTAAAAAAAGTTTCCGGCTTGTCGATTGATTCGGTTATTGCGGTGCTGTCGTCTATTTCGCCCGCAAACACGGCTGCCGAAGCAAACAGCAGTATGGGTGTTAGTATTTTCTTCATATTTCTTTTCACTCCTTTTTCGCGTAATTAAGACACTTTTTTAAAAGGTTTTGCATAAATTACCCCCCCCAAGAAATTTGCAAGTCTTTTTTATTATTTTTATTAAAATTTTTTAGCATTGTTTGTTAAAGCCACTATTTCACGGGGTTTGCGGGGCAAAGTGGAGCGCGTTTTTTTAGAAAAATCGCGGTTTTCGAAGAAAAATCTGAAAAATTCCGCCGACGTAAGTGCGGATTTTAGATAAGCCGAAGTTGCGCAAAAAAAAGGACGCCCCCGAATGGGAACGTCCAGTTTGTCAATTTGCATTTACCGCGCCGAATTACTTGCGTTCGGCGAGGTATTTGTATTTCGCCCAGCGAGCGTCTACGAACGCCTGTGCCTTTGCGTCGAGCGCGGCAGCGCGGTCGGGGTTGGCTCTCAGCAATGAGGCGAAACGGTTTTCCGCCTTCATATACTCGATAACCGGAAGTTTCGGGTCTTTCGAGTCGAGCTGGAACGGGTTGAGCCCCTGTTCTATTCTGCGCGGGTCGTATCTATACAACGGCCAGTAGCCCGAATCGACCGCCGCCTTTTGCTGAGCGGGCCCGTTTACGAGGTTGTAGCCGTGGTTGATACAGTGGCAGTAGGCGATGACCAGCGAAGAGCCTTCGTAGCTGTCGGCTTCAGCCAATGCCTTGATTGCCTGTGCGTCGTTCGCGCCGATTGCAATCTGGGCGACGTATACGTTGCCGTAGTCAACCGCCAACATACCGAGGTCTTTTTTCGGGGTTGACTTGCCCTGAGTTGCGAACTTTGCAACCGCGCCGACAGGCGTAGCCTTGCTCATCTGACCGCCCGTGTTGGAGTAGACTTCGGTGTCCATCACCATAATGTTGATGTTTTTGCCGCTCGCCAGAACGTGGTCGAGACCGCCGTAGCCGCTGTCGTATGCCCAGCCGTCGCCGCCGAGTATCCAGACGGTGCGTTCGACGAGGTCGTCGGCAACTGACTTGAGCGCGAGAGCCTCAATAGACTTGTCGCCCGCAAGCTTGTTTTTCAATGCCGCAACGCGTTCGCGCTGTTTTACGATGCCCGCCTCCGTCGATTGATCGGCTTCGAGCAGTTCCTTGACGAAATCGTCGCCGAGCTTCGGGGCGAGTCTCTGGACGAGGTCTTTGCCCATCGCCTTTTTCATATCAAGCGAGATTCTGAAGCCGAAGCCGAATTCAGCGTTGTCTTCGAACAGCGAGTTCGCCCAAGCGGGGCCTCTGCCGTCCTGATTTACGCAATACGGCGTGGTCGGCAAATTGCCGCCGTAAATCGAGGAGCAGCCCGTCGCGTTGGCGATGAACAGCCTGTCGCCGAACAACTGTGTGAGCGTGCGGACATAGGGTGTTTCGCCGCAACCCGCGCAGCAGCCCGAGAACTCGAACAACGGCTGGCGGAACTGGACTTCCTTGACCGACGTGCCCAGCGAGAGTCTGTCGGGATTGGGAATGTCGAGGAAGAACTTGAAGTTCTTCTTTTCCGTTTCGCGGACGGGTTCTTGCGCAACCATCATCAACGCCTTTACCCCCTCTTCGGTTCTGCTCTTTGCGGGGCAGACTGTAGCGCACAAGCCGCAACCCGTGCAGTCTTCGGGGGCTACTTGGATTGTATAAGAGTAGTCGGCGTATTTCTCCTTGTCTTTGGGCATCGGACGGAAAGCCGCCTTTTTGAATGCCTCCGGAGCTTTTTCAAGCTCTGAATTCGGATAGAATTTCGCGCGAATCGCCGCATGCGGGCAGATTGTGGCGCACTTTGTGCACTGTATGCACAAGTCGGGATTCCAAGACGGAATTTCTATTGCTATATTGCGCTTTTCCCACTGCGTGGTTGCCGAAGGCCAAGTGCCGTCAACGGGCAACGCCGAAACGGGGAGCTTGTCGCCCTCTTCGCGCATCATTACCGCCGTCACGCGCTTTACGAAATCGGGAGCTTCGTCGGAAACTGTCGGCGCATAGCCCTTTTCCGCGGTAACCGCCGCGGGGACTTCGACCTGTTCGAGGTTGGCGACCGAAGCGTCAACCGCCGCAAAGTTTTTCTGGACAACCTGCGGGCCCTTCTTGCCGTATGTTTTTTCGATTGCCGCCTTAATCTTTTCTATTGCTTCGTCCTTCGGAAGAACGCCGGAAATTGCGAAGTAGCAGGTCTGCATTATCGTGTTGATTCTTCCGCCCATGCCCATCGCCTTGGCTACTTTGTAGGCGTCGATAACGTAGAACTTGAGCTGCTTGTCGATAATGGTCTGCTGAACCGTTTTATTGAGGTGATTCCAGACGTTCTTGGCGTCGTAGATTGAATTGAGCAGGAAGACCGCACCCTTGTCTGCGCAACCGAGAACGTTGTATTTCTCCATAAACGAGAACTGGTGGCAACCCACAAACTGCGCGTTGTTGACCAAATACGGAGCTTTAATCGGATTCGGGCCGAAGCGCAGGTGCGATACCGTTATACCGCCGCTCTTTTTGGAGTCGTATACGAAATACGCCTGAGCGTAGTTGGGGGTTTCGTGCCCGATGATTTTAATGGTGTTCTTGTTCGCGCCGACTGTGCCGTCGGAACCGAGACCGAAGAACACTGCGCTGAGAACGCTCTTGTCTTCAAGCCTGAACGATTCGTCGTATGAAATCGAGGCGTTTGTGACGTCGTCGATAATGCCGACGGAGAAGTGGTTCTTGGGCTTGTCGGAAGACATATTGTCGAAAACGCCCTTCGCCATTGCGGGAGTGTAGTCTTTCGAACCGAGAGCGTAGCGGCCGCCGATGATAATCGGGTCGAAGCTGCGCGGAAGGATTCCGCTGTTGCGCGCCTCTGCAACCGACGCCGAAACTTCTTCGTAAAGGGGTTCGCCCATTGCGCCGAGTTCCTTTGTCCTGTCCAAAACCGTGATTTTCTTGACGCTCTGCGGAATCGCCTTTGCGAACATCTCCACGCTGAACGGACGGAACATTCTGATTTTCAAAACGCCGACTTTCCCGCCCGCCGCGTTCAAAACTTTTGCGACTTCTTCGGTCGTTTCCGCGCCGCTGCCCATCATAACCACGATTTCTTCCGCGTCGGGCGCGCCGACGTATTCGTAGGGCTTATACGTTCTGCCCGTGAGCTTGCCGAGCTTTTGCATCTGTTCGGCGACGATTTCCGCGCACTTGGCGTAGTAGGGATTGCGCGCCTCCCACGACTGGAAGTAGACGTCGGGGTTCTGCGCCGTGCCTCTGATGAAGGGCTTTTCGGGATTGAGCGAACGTTCGCGGATTTCCAAAATCTTTTCGTAGGGAAGCATTTCCTTTACGATGTCGTCGCTAATCATATCGTATGTATTGATTTCGTGCGACGTTCTGAAACCGTCGAAGAAGTGCATGAACGGAACGCGCGAAAGCAGTGTGGCAGCATGGCAGACCAAAGCCATATCGTGGGCTTCCTGCGCGCTGTTTGAGCAAATCATTGCAAAGCCCGTCTGGCGGCACGCCATAACGTCGGTTTGGTCGCCGAAAATCGACAAGCCGTGGCTTGCAAGAGCGCGCGCGCTAACGTGCATTACAAAGCTGGTGAGCTCGCCCGAAATTTTATACATGTTCGGAATCATCAACAGCAACCCCTGCGATGCCGTAAAGGTAGTCATCAACGTTCCCGTCTGCAGCGCGCCGTGAACAGCCCCCGCCACGCCGCCTTCGCTCTGAAGTTGGCTAATCGACGGAGTGAAGCCCCAGACGTTTTTCTTGCCCTTTACCGCCCATTCTTCACACGATTCCGCCATGGGCGAAGAGGGTGTAATCGGGTAAATTGCAATAGTTTCACTGGCTCTGAATGCAATGGACGCCACTGCTTCATTACCGTCTGTAATTGCGCTATTTTTACTTTTCATTGTTTATATATTTGATGTTTATAAGGGTATTATTGTAAATTCACGCCAACGATACCCCCCTTCTCCCTCAAACGTCAACAAAATTTCACGAGTTTCGGCGATTTTTCAACTTTACCAATCTTTCCTACAGATTTCTCCTCATTCGTTTGAGCATTTTACATATTGCGAGGCGGCGCGGATTGAATTCATTCAATTCCGCTTTGATTATCCATTTAAGCCTGTATCTCTTGAGAACGCGTCAAACGTAGTTTTAGGCAAGGCTTCACGTTTTTGTTGCGACGGGAGCGTAGTTAGCCTACGTGACCGAGCAACAATAAACAGTGAAACGTTTTTTACATTTTCTAAAGTGGCGCGGATTGGCGTAGCCAATTCCGCTTTGATTATTTATAAAAGATTATGTCATTTGAGAACGCGTCAAACGTAGCTTTATGCTGCGTTTCACGCGTTCTAAATCTCAGAGTCAGCAGAGTAGTCTACCCCATTGACTCCAAAACCGAAAAGCTTTAGAAACTCCTTCTTGAACCCGTCGAAGTCCGTCAACTCGCACAGGTTTTCCGTCGTGACCTTCGGCCAGATTTCGAAAACCTCTTTCTGCACGTCGTCGCGCAACTCAAGATTGTCCATTCTGACTCTGCCGTCGTCGTCGAACTCAAGACAGTTGCCGTTGTAAAGCTGGGTCGAGAACAGGCGGTAGATTTGGCGAATGCAGTCTTCGTGGATTCCCTTTTGCTTCATAACCTTGTAGAGGATTGAAACGTAGAGCGGAACTACGGGGATTGCGCTGCTTGCCTGCGTTACCAACGCCTTGTTTGCCGAAACGAACGCCTTGCCGCGGCGGAGTTTGAGCATTGAATCGACCGTTTCGGCGGTTGATTCCAAGTCGCGCTTTGCCAAGCCGATTGTGCCGTTGCGGTAGATAGGGTATGTGAGCTTCGGCCCGATGTAAGAGTATGCAACCGACGTGCAGCCGTCGGCGATAACGCCCGCCTTGTCGAGGGCTTCAATCCACAAACGCCAATCTTCGCCGCCCATTGTTTTTACGGTGTCGGCAATTTCCTGTTCGTTGGCGGCGGGAACTGTCACTTCGATAACTTCGCCCTTGTCGGTATCCAGACTCTTGTCAACGCGCGGTTCGCCGACTGTTTTGAGCACGCTCTTGTAAACCTGCCCCGTTTTCGGGTCTGTTCTGCGCGGAGACGCAAGCGAATAGACGATTAAATCGACCTTCCCCGCGGGAGATTTTTTTATCGCCTCTATTGCCTGCTGTTTGATTTCGTCGGAGAAGGCGTCGCCGTTGATGTTTGCGGCGTATAGCCCTTCGGCTTGGGCGAATTTCGTGAAAGCCTGCGTGTTATACCAACCCGCGCTTCCGGGGCGTTCGCGGACAGGGTCGCCTGAGCGTTCAAAGAAAACGCCGATTGTCGCCGCCCCGCAACCGAATGCTGCGGATATGCGGCTTGCCAACCCGTAGCCTGTGGACGCGCCGATAACGAGGGCGGTTTTGCAGCCGTCCTTTATTGCGCCCGACATTTTCACAAAGTCGATTTGCTCCTTTACGTTCGCCTCGCAGCCCTTCGGGTGGGCCGTAATGCAGAGGAATCCTTTTACGCGCGGTTCTATAATCATAGTCTGAATTTAGTTGATTCTGTTTTGCATGTAGGAAATGAGAGCCTCGAGAAACTGGCAGTTGCCGCCGAGTTTTTTACAGTCGGCAATGGCCTTGTCGGTGAGGTCGGCGGCGATTTCGCGCGAGCGGTCTATGCCGTAGAGCGAAACGTAGGTCATCTTTTCGTTGGCTGCATCGAGATGGGTTGTTTTGCCCATGGTGGCGTCGTCGCTTACAACGTCGAGAATGTCGTCGATAACTTGGAACGCAAGCCCGATATTCTTGCCGATTTCGCGCGCAACGTCGAGCTTCTCTTCCGAATAATCGCCCGCCAGACGGATACCCATCGTAACGGCAGCCGTAATCAACGCCGCCGTTTTATTGTGGTGGATAAAGTTGAGTTTGTCTACGGTCATTTTGCCCTCGCGTTCACCGAGAACGTCTTCGACTTGTCCGCCTATCATTTTTTCGCTGCCGCCCGCGTAAGCGAGGTCAAGCACCAAGCCCGAAGCCACTTTCGGGTAGGCTTTGTAGGCGTCGGCCAAAAGCCACATGGAATAGGTAAGAAGCGCATCGCCCGCCAAAAGCGCGATTGTTTCGTCGAACTGTTTATGGCAGGTGGGTTTGCCGCGGCGAAGATCGGAGTTGTCCATGCACGGGAGGTCGTCGTGAATGAGCGAATACGTATGCAGGCATTCTATTGCGACGCACGCGGGCAACGGGTCGATTTCCGACGGGAACATTTCATGCGCGGCAAGCAACAGCATCGGGCGGATACGTTTGCCGCCCGCCTCCATGCTATAACGCATTGCCTCGTGGATAATCGACGGGCGCGTTCCGACTGCTGGCAGGTATTTATCTATTGCCTGTTCGACTTTCGCGCGGCGCGTCTGAAACTCTTCCTTAAATTCTTCCTTTGTCATAATGCGAGAATTATCCCCGACTACCATTCCCTTGTCAAGCCCTTCCCTTTCAAAAACAGTGAGGGCGCAATGTGGGCGGGCAAGGGAAAATTTTAGTTGAAATACCGAAATAAAATTGCCCGCATTGCTTTTGTCGAAAAGTCGGTTTTGTTTCACTTCACATACCTAAGTATGCTTCGGTTCACAAAACGCGGCTTTTCACTCAAACCTCACTGTTTTTATAAAAAACATGTGAGGACGCCGACTCTATTTCGAATATTTTATAAAATAAAAAGTAATGGCGGTTGACGTAGGCAAACCGCCTTTGTTTTTTAGAATCGAAATAGAGGCGTCTCGCGGCTTATGGAGAGTTTGTTCGGGCAGAATAACCTCAAGGTTAATTCCGCCAACTCACAAACATCTCCCTAAGCTCACGCCTCACAAGTTTTTTCTTCGGGACACAAAGTTGGTCGGAAATTTTTCAGTGTTGAAAAGGATCGCGGATTGAGCGTTAGCGAAACCGCGTAAGGGCGATAGCCCTTCAATGGAAGCCCGCCACTGCGGGACGCCCCACAAGTTTTTTGCGGAACACAAAGTTGGTTCGAACATACTTTTTTGCCAATCCGAGAAAGTTTGTTTTTGAATTTTTTATAATTTCGAAAGCGGCGGCAATCGGCGTAGCCGATTTGTCTTTACGCTTAATCAAAGCAAAGTAGTATTGGCTTTAGCCAATCTATGTCGGTGCCCAATATGTAAAAAGCGCGGACATTGAACAAAGTTCAATCCGCGCCCATTTCGGGAAATAAAAAAAACTTTAACAAATAGCCAAAGGCGGATTGCCTGCGACAATCGCCGCCGCTTTAGGAAAGTTAAAAAAATTTGCCGCCGCCTTTGAGGGAGTTCATCATGCCCATCATGCGTCGTTTGCCTTTGTCGCCTTTGAGCATTTTCATCATTTTGCGCATTCCCTCGAATTGCTTGAGCAGGGCGTTTACGTCGCGAACCTGCGTACCCGAACCGTTTGCTATGCGCAGGCGGCGGCGCGCGTTGAGTATTGCGGGGTTGCGGCGTTCCTTCGGGGTCATCGACAAAATAATTGCCTCTGTTTGGCGCATTTTGCGCTCCTCTTTTTCGCCGATGTTTATATTGCCCATTCCGGGGAGCATTTTGACGATACCCCCGAGCGAGCCGAGCTTTTTAATCTGTTTCATCTGCGCGAGAAAGTCCTCCAAGTCGAATTCCGCCTTGCGGAGTTTTTCCGCCATTTTTTCGGCCTCCGCCATATCGAGGTTTTCCTGCGCCTTTTCGACGAGCGAAACGACGTCGCCCATGCCCAGAATGCGCTGCGCCATTCGGTCGGCGTGGAAAACTTCGATATCGGAAATTTTTTCGCCCACGCCCGCGAATTTTATGGGCGCGCCCGAAACCGATTTAATCGAAACCGCCGCGCCGCCGCGCGCGTCGCCGTCGAGCTTTGTGAGCACAACGCCCGTAAGCGACACGGCTTCGTTGAAAGCTTTTGCTACGTTCACCGCCTCCTGTCCCAATGCGGCGTCGGCGACGAGGAGGACTTCGGCGGGATTGACCTCGGCGCGGAGCTTTTTGATTTCATCAATCAAATCTTCGTCGATTTGGAGCCTGCCCGCGGTGTCGAAAATTATGGCGTTTGCGCCCTCAGCCTGAGCCTGTTGGGCGAATTTTTTTGCGAGCGCGGGAACGTCCTTTTCGCTCCTGTCCGAATAGACGGGAACGCCCGCGAGCTTGCCGAGAGCCTCGAGCTGGTCAATCGCGGCGGGGCGGTAAACGTCGCACGCAACGAGCGCGGGCGAATAGCCCTGCTTTTTGAGCAGGGCGGCAAGCTTTGCGGAAGTCGTTGTTTTGCCCGAGCCGTGCAGACCCACCATCATAATTTTCAGCGGGCGCACGGGCGAGAGCGAATTTTCGCCGCCGCCCAAAAGCGCGACGAGCTCGTCGTTGATAATTTTTACGATTTGCTGCGCGGGCGTAATTGATTTTATCACCTCGCGCCCTATGCACTGCTGTTTGACGCGTTCGGTAAATTCGCGCGCCACTTTGAAATGGACGTCTGCCGACAGCAACGCCTTGCGGACTTCCGCGAGGGCGTCCGCCATGTTTTCCTCCGTTAGTTTACCCATTCCGCGGAGATTGCGGAACGCGTTTGACAGGCTTTCTGTGAGGTTTTCGAACATTTACAAAGCAAATGGATTTTAGCCGATTGTGTCCGCGCCGAACCACTTTTTGAGGACTTCCGGAACGGCGACTTTTCCGTCGTCGCGCACGTTGTTTTCAAGCAACGCCGCGAGCACGCGCGGAATTGCCAAGCCCGAGCCGTTGAGCGTGTAGACGTGGCGCGGTTTGCCGCCGTCGGCGGGGCGGAAGCGTATATTTGCGCGTCGCGCCTGAAAGTCGGTGAAGCAGGAGCAGCTTGAAACTTCGAGCCACTTTTGCTGTCCCGCCGCCCAGACTTCCAAGTCGTATTGCTTGGCGTGCGGGAAGCCGATGTCGCCCGTGCAGATTGCCAGAACACGGTAGGGCAGCCCGAGCTTCTGCAAAATTCCCTCGGCGTCTTTGCGGAGCTTGTCGAGTTCTTCAAAGCCCTTGTCGGGGTGGACCCATTTAACGAGTTCGACTTTGTCGAACTGGTGCAGGCGGTTGAGCCCGCGCACGTCCTTGCCCCAGCTGCCGGCTTCGCGGCGGAAGCAGGGAGTGTAGCCGCACGCGTAGATGGGCAGCTGCGATTCCTCGAAAGTTTCGTCGCGATAGAAATTGGTAATGGGCACTTCGGCGGTGGGAATCATGTAATAGTCGTCCTGGGCGTCGTGATACATCTGCCCCTCCTTGTCGGGGAGCTGCCCCGTGGCTGTCGCGCTTGCGGCGTTGACCATAATGGGGCACATAAGTTCGCGGTAGCCATTGGAGCGCGCTTCGTCCAAGAAAAGCGCAAGCAGCGAGCGAACCAAACGCGCCATGTCGCCCGTGTAGAACGGGAATCCCGCTCCCGTAACCTTGACGCCGCGTTTGAAGTCGAGCATTTCGTCGAAGAAAGGCAAGTCCCAGTGGGGCTTGGCGTTTTTGATTGAGTCGATGTCGCCCCAAGTGTAGACAGTTACGTTGTCCTTGTCCGACTTCCCCACGGGGACGGATTCGTCGGGCATATTCGGAATTGTAAGGAGCATCTGTTTCCATTTGGCTTCGGCGGCGTCGGCGGCAGCGGAAAGCTCCTTTACCTTTGCCGAAACGGACTTCATTTCCGCGACTTTTGCGAGAAATTCGGGCGAGCCTTTGGGGAGTTCAGCCATTGCCTTGCTTGCGGCGTTTTGGGCGGATCGGGCGTCCTCGAAAGCGGAGACGGCGCGGCGGCGTTCGGCGTCGAAGGCGATGATTGCGTCGATATCGCAATCGAATTTTTTAAGCGATACGAGTCTTTTTACTTTTTCGGGTTGTTCCCTTAAAATTTTTACATCTATCATAATTGGAGAACAACAATGCCAGCCGTTTCGCGCTTTTCAATCTTTTTTTGGCGCGCGCAAAAGGGACGCGGGCGGAAAAATAAAAAATCAAAAAAATGTTTAACAAACGCGCGGCGGCTGTTATAGTCGGCGCGATTTTTATGAAGATTACTTTTATGGGAACGGGGACATCGCAGGGCGTGCCCGTAATTGCGGGGCGCAACCCGGGGTTGGATTTGTCCAACCCCAAGAATTGGCGCACGCGCACCTGCGCCCACATAGAAGCCGATGGCAAACATATCCAGATTGACGCGGGCCCCGAATTCAGAATGCAGTGCCTGAAAAATAAAATCGAATGGATTGACGTTTTCATTCTAACGCACGGGCACGCCGACCACATAGCGGGAATGGACGATCTGCGCCGCTTCTGTGACAGAATGCCCGCCAACATACTCCCCGTTTACTCCAACGAATACGGACTGGAACGCGTGGCGGCAATGTTCCCCTACGCGCTCGGCGACAAACCCGCGCAGGCGGGGTATCCGTGTTTTAAAACCGCGCCTATGCCCGACGAAATGCGCGTTTCAGAGGGCTTGAAAATACGGTCGGTGGAGCTTCCGCACGGGGGCTGCCGAACGCTGGGGCTTGTGTTCGATTCGGGCGGCAAAAAACTCGTCTACTATACCGACTGCAGTGCCGTGGAGGGCGCGGCGGAGGAGCTTGCAAAAAACGCCGACATTTTGGTTCTGGACTTTCTGCGCGCGCGCAAGCACCCGTCGCACCTGTGCGTTTCCGACGCGTTCGAGGTTGTGCGCAGGCTTTCGCCAAAGCGGACTTTCTTCACGCACACGACCTCGGAGATTGACTACGACACTTGGACAAAACTTATGCCCCCCAACTGCGCAATAGCCTACGACGGGCTTGAAGCGGAACTGTAACGCGCGGTTGGGTGTCGGTATTGCTGGACAACGAAGATTTTTTTAGACAAACTCACACTACGATGACTTTTTTTAGACACGCCGTTTTTGCGATTGCCGCGCTTTGCGCCGCGTATGCGCCCGCCGCCGATTTGAAAATGCTTCCCGGAGAGGTTTCGAATTTCGAACTGCCGAACTTCGACAAGGACACCGGCAGAAAGCTTTGGGAGCTTTTCGGCGAAAAGGCGAAATTCTCGGGCGAAAAGAAAATCGACGTCGCGCAAATGAAGCTCGACATTTTCGACGCAAAAACCGCCGCGCCGAAAATCCTCATTCAAAGCAAGTCGGCAAGCTACGATATGGACGGCAAAATCGTCACAAGCCCCGACACCATCTTCGTAACGGCGGACGAATTCAATATACGCGGCGACAAGTGGAAATGGGACGGCGAAAAAAACATCGTTGAAATACGCTCGAACGTGGTGATGAATTTTTCGCCCAAACAGGCGGGCAAACGCGACGCCCAAACGGGCGTTGCCGTGGCTCCCACGACAGTTTCCGGAGACTACGCAAGCTTCGAAGACAGCGACGGCGGCGACGTTTTCTCGGTCGGTGGCAACGCCAAAGTGCGCTCGCAGGATATGGCCGTTGACTGCGACTCAATCCGCGTAATTACCGACGACAAACTCAAGAAAGAAAACAATTCGGGCGGCACAAATACAATATCGCGCATAGAGGCGCGGGGCAACGTGAAAATGCGGCGCAACCGCCAAAGCGCGGCGGCGGAAGCGGCTCTGATTCTGCCGCGCGACGACGAAGCGGAACTTTCGGGCAATCCCGAAATAACCGACATTCCCTCAAAGGCAAAGCTTTCGGGCTACAAAATGTTTTTCCTTAAAAAGTCGAAATCGCTCAAGTCGGTCTCGTCGCCCGACGGGAAACAGCGCGCGGCGGCGGTGTTTTTGCACGCCGAGGCGGGCTCGGGGGGAATGCGGAAAATCCGCGTGGAATCCGACTCAATAGAAATGTCGGCGGGCGAAAAAAACAACGAGTTCGTCTTCGACGGCAACGTGAACGTTGCAAGCGACGACTTTTCGGCGTCGTGCAAAAAAATCACGGTGCTGGCGAAAAATTCGGAAAACGAAAAGCCCGAAGTAGACGTTATTCAATGCCGCGGGAAAATCCATCTGAAAAACCCCGACGGCGACGCCTACGCGGCGGCAATGGACATCTTCCCCAAAGAGGAAAAAACGCGCCTTAACGGCAGCGTGAAGCTTGTAAACGCCGAAGACGGCACGATGCTCGAAGCCGACACTCTCACTCTCCTGAAAAAACAAAGCAGCGGGGAGGCAACCGCCGCAAAACGCGGATTCGTGAACCTCTCCATTTCGGAACGCGCGGCGGCGGGCTCGGCGCAGCTGGGCGGCGCGGGCGGCGGGAAATCCGCGCTGGGCAAAACGCTTGTCAAATCGCGCCTGATAAGGTTTAAGCGTTCGGGCGACACCACAAAATTCGCGTTCGAAAAGGACGTTTCAATAACCTCCAAAGACATTCGCGCAACCTGCGGGAATATGTTTGCCTACAGCGTCTCGAAGAAAAACAATTCGTCGAAACTGGCAAAAATAGAGGCGTTCGATGGGGTAAGAATCACGCAGAACGAATACTCCGCGTCGGCGGAGGCGACGGCAATCTACCCGAAAGACGCCGACGGAAAAGCTTCGCACAAATTCGTGGAACTGTGGACGCCCGAACGCGAACCCAAAAAACGCCCGCGCATAATGTTGCCGCCGCTAAAAAATATGGGCTTTGAAACGCCCTCCGCGGCGCGGAAAGTCCGCCCGAAAATGACGGTGGTGGAAAGCGACAGGCAGTGGCTTGCTTCGGAGGGCGAAAGCCAAAAATACCTTTTCGAAGGCGACGTGAAAATAACCGCGACCGACACCGAGGGCAGTTGCGACAAAATAGAGGTCACAATTCCGCCCGCGCAGAAGAACAAACGCCGCGAAATTTCAGACATAGTGCTTAAAGGGCGCGTAAACATCGCCCAAGCCGAAAAGAAAATAACATGCGGCAAAGCGCATATCTATGTTGCAGACGAAGCCGCCGTTCTCACGGAAAATCCCGTTATCTTCAACGCAGAAGACGGCACGCGGGCGGCGGGTTCCAAGATAGTATACAACAAGGGTTCGAAGCTCGTCTCAATTCAGGAAGAGCCGCAGGCGGAAGAATCAGACGACGGCGATTCCGTAAAAGGCAAACGCCCGACTATTGTCCTGCCCGAATTCTAACGGGCGCGCAAGTTTGCTCAAACAACACCCGGGGCAAAAACGCCCCGACTTTTTCGGCGCGTTTTTTACCTCCTATAATTCGCGCCCACGCCGACAAAAAAACGGTTTCGACTCCCGCCGAAACCGCCGTTAAAAAAACCGAACCGCCTATGAAAGCCTGTATTTCCCGGGGACGGGAACGCCCGCCACGGGGTTTTTCACGAAGCCGAGCGTCTTGGGCACGAGGTTTTCCTGCGACTTTTTCAGCACCCACTCATACTTGAATTTTTTGCCGCTGAACGCGCTCATTCTGCCCGCGATTGCCAAAAGCGTTGAGTTGACCAGCGTTGGAAGCGTGTTGACGTGTCTGCCCGCACGGATTGCGTCGAGCAAAAATTTGTGCTCCATTTCCATACACTGCGGAACTTTCTCGGGCGCGGCGTAGAGAACGTTGCCTTTGAGGTCGGTGATTTTGCACGCGCCGCCCCAAAGAGCGGTTGTCATAATGCCCTTTGTGCCCACAACGCGCTCGCCGACTTCACCCGCGGCTCCGGGGTCTTGCTGGCAGTAGCTTGAAAGGTGCAGACCGTTGCCCATATCGAAATCGACTGCGAAGTGGCTGAAGCGGTCTCCGTAGACGGGAACGGGCAGGTCGGTGCTTCTGCCGCCCATACCGCGCACGTTCACGGGGTTGCGGTTGTCGCCCAACGCCCACATGATAACGTCGATGTTATGGACATGCTGCTCCACGATGTGGTCGCCCGACGACCAAATGAAGGAAAACCAGTTGCGGATTTGGTATTCCATATCGTCGGGAGTAAGCCCCTTGAACAAGCCCTCCTTCTCCATTTTATCGTGCTGACCGTGGCCGACGTAGCCCGCCTGATTCCAGTAGCACTGGGCGGAAATGGGTTCGCCAATCATTCCGTCGTGGACGCGTTTTATAACTTCCTTGTAGCCGTCGTGGTAGCGGCGTTGCGTTCCGCAGACTACGCACAGCCCCTTTTTGTCGGCCTCGGCGGCAAGCTCGAGCATTTCGCGCGCCTGAGTGATGTCGATACACGCGGGCTTTTCGAGGAACGCGTGCTTGCCCGCCGCCACGATTTTCCTGTAGTGGGGCGTGCGGAAGACGGGCGGAGTGGCCTCAATTACAACGTCGATTTCGCCGATTGCCAAAAGCTTGTCTACGCAGTCCCAGCCCGAAAATTTTTGGACTTTTGCGGGATTTATGATTTTGTCGGCGTCTTTGGGGCAAACCTGAGCCGCTTTGGCTTGGATTTTCTTTATCGAGGGGTCGATTTTGTCGGCGAACAAGTCGGCGAAAGCCACAAACTCTACGTTGGAGTCGGCGCAAAGCATATTGCACGCCGCGCCCGTCGCCCTTCCGCCGCAACCGATAAGTCCCACTTTTATTCTGTCGTCGCCCTTCGCGGAAGCGAAGGAGAATTTCGGCAACACTGCCGATGCGCCCAATACCGCGCCCATCTTTACGAAATCGCGTCTTTGCATATTTCCTTTCATATATAGTTTAGTGTTGTGTTGAAAAAAAAACGGGCGAATTGCCGAAACGCAACAACCGCCGCAAATAGAGGATATGTTAAACTACGCCCAAAGGCGGTCAAGAAAAAACGGCGCAAAAAACTACTTGTAGAGGTCGCCGAAATTTGCGGGCGCGGGAACGCCGTCGGCAATTGATTTTTTGATTTTTTCGGCAAGGGCTTTCAAGCCCGCGGATTTTTCGGTTGCGATGATGTCGTCGCAATACTTCGACGCCTTTGCGGTATCGCGCAAAACGCCCGCCCCCGCCCAAATTTTCCACACCAAATGGATTTTGTTTATTCCGTCGAGGTTCTTTGCGGCGCGGTCGAGCCACATTGAGGCCTTCCGCACGTCTTTGTGTTCGCCGTCTTCGGAATAGACGTTCGAAAGGCGGACGGCGAAAACGGGGTCGGTTTTTGCCAGCGTTTCCAGCATTGAAACGCCTTTGGAAAAGTCTTTGCCGACGAACCGCCCCTCGATATACATCGAAGCCAAAAGCTCCATTGAACGCCTGTGTCCGCGGTCGGCGGCGTTGCGCAGCCAGAATACGGCGCGCGGAATACTTTTGGCAAAACCGCCCTTACCCGACAAAAATTTGCGGTAGACCTCATACATTGCGTCGGCGTCTCCCGCCTGGGCAAGCTTTAGTTGCGCCTGCGATTTTTTCGTCCTCCAATAGGAGAGTTTTTGGGCGTCGGAGGCGTTTTTGTAAATGGAGACGAGTTGGTCAATCGCACCGATATGCCCGCCCTCGCCCGCTTTTTCGAGCCAATAGAACGCCTTTTGCCTGTTCGCGGGAAGCATATATCCGTAGATGAACGAATTTGCCAGCGCGTATTGTTCGGTGGGAGTGCCCAGCTCAGCCGCCTTTTCGCGCCAGTAGACCGCCTTTTCAACATCGCGCCCAACAAGCTTGCCGTCGGAGTAAAGCATTGAAAGGAAATTCATTGCCGCCGTGTTGTTTTGCAACGCCGACTTTTCAAGCCACTGTTGCGCAGCCGCGCCGTTTTGCGGAACGTTTGCAAGCCCGCGCGAATAGATTACGCCGAGGGCAAGCTGCGCCTGCGCGTCGCCCTTTGAGGCTTTAAGAAAGAGCGACTCAAGCTCGCTTTCCGACACCGAACTTTTTGCGCCCAATACGGGCGGCTGCATTGTAGATGCGGGAACGCCCGTTTTGGAAGCCTCGCCCGATTGTCCGCCCGCCGGCCGCCCCGCAACAGGTTGCGGCTGCTGCACCGGCTGCGCGGAGCCTGCCGCAATTTCGCCCAAAGACTGCGCGCAAACCGCGCCCGCGCCCACGGCACAAGCTGTAAAAGCTGCGACTCGCAAAAAAATACTCATACTTTCTGGACGGCGAGCAGTCCGCTCCTTTCGGGGAACGGCGACATTTGCATATCGCACACGGGAAGTTTGGCACGGTCGAGCGTTTCGGCGTAGTCGCGCAAACGCACGAACTGCGCACCGGTTTTTTTAAGGCGAGACAAAAATTTCTCGAACCAGTCGAAGAACGCCGCGCCCTCGAGCTCTGCGTGGATTGTCATCACGGAAAAATCGCGTTTTGCAATTTCGGCAGCGTAGAAATCGGCGGCGGCGGAGAGTTTGTCGCGGCAGAGGAATTCGTCGAGCGTCGGCAACGTGGAGGGAATCTGGATTGTATTGTATATGCGCCCTTCGAAACGCGGCACGAACGGGAACGCCCCGCGAGAATCGCTCGAATAACGCATTGAAAATGCGTCCTGCAACGCCAGATAGTCGGCGCTCACCTGCCAGCCCGCGCTTCCGCAACTGTCGCATTTGCGCCCCGTAATTTGCGCAACGGCGTTGAGCGCGGCGCAAAATTCGCGCTCTATTTCGGCGCGTTTCATTTTGGCGAGGCGGTTCTGCCACTTGTAGTGGCTCCAAGAATGCACTCCGCACTCAAAGCCCGCGCCGTAAATTTCGCCCAACACCTGCGGGCATGTTTCGGAAATCAGGGGCGACGGCAGCAACGTGCCCCGGAGCAGCGTTTTCAGCGGATAGTTCCCCGCGACGTTGCTTTTGAGGCACTTTGCTACGAACCCCTTGTTGAAGACGCGAAAGATTGAACGCCCCATTTGGTCTTCGCCGAGTGCGAACAAAAAGGTGGCGTCAACGTCATAGGCCTTAAAAAGGGACGCCAGTTTTAACGCCCCTTTTTTTGTGCCCTCAAGCGTGTCTACATCAACCTTGAATGCAATCTTCATAATCCTTGCCGAGCAGGTGGAAGTCGAGAATGCGTTTGATTGAAGTCTTCAAGTCGGTAGTGGGCGTCCAGCCGAGCACCTCTCTGGCGCGGATTACCGACGGCACGCGGCGGTCGGCGTCCTGATAACCTTCGCCGTAGTATTCGTCGCCGGTTACGACCTCTATTTTTGCGGCCTCCGCAAAGCGCGCATACTCGGGATATTCGGCAAACGCCGCCACGAGCATTTGCGCAAGCTCCTTGATTGAATATTCTTCGCGCGGGTTGCCGATGTTGAATATTTCGGAGTCGGCGCAGCCGTTTTTGTTTTCGATTATGCGGACAAGGCAGTCAATGCCGTCGTCGATAAACGTGAAGCAACGCTTTTGAACGCCGCCGTTTACAAGCTTTATCGGCTTGCCGTTGAGAATGTTGTGGGCGAACTGCGTTATCACGCGCGAAGAGCCCTCTTTCTTGGCGTTTATGTCGTCCAAGCGCGGGCCGATGAAATTGAATGGGCGGAAAATGGAGAACTGAAGCCCCTCATGCTTGCCCAACGCCCAAATGAGGCGGTCGAGCATCTGCTTTATACACGAATATATCCAGCGTTCGTTCTTGATAGGCCCGAGAACAAGCGGCGACGAGTATTCGTCGAAGGCGGCGTCGGGGCACATTCCGTAAACTTCCGAAGTTGACGGGAATATAACGCGCTTGCCCAAGCGCGCGCAGGTTTTGATTATGCTCGCGTTCAGCTCGAAATCGAGATTGTATACGCGCAGCGGGTCTTTGACGTAGAGCGCGGGCGTAGCGATTGCAATCAGCGGCAAAACGATATCGCATTCGGCGATTGCGCGGTCGATTGACTCGGGGTTTTTGAGCGCATCGACAGCCTCGAACCTAAAACGCGGACTTTTTATAACGTTGCCGAGCTTGGTTGACGCCAAGTCCATTCCGACAATGTCGAACGATGTCTGTTTCAGCAGCTTCCACACGAGCGAAGAACCTATGAAACCGTTTACGCCTAAAATTAAAACTTTTTTATTCATAACAAATAAATCGGGGGAAACAATGCCGACCGCGCAAACGCGGCCGGCGCGGAAATGCCTATTCTTTAACTGCGCTCAAACCGCGCAAAATCCGCGTTCTTCCGCCGTTGTTTGAAATGCAGAATGTTTTGATTCCCTTCATTTCGTTCTGGTTGATTGTTTCGTCTTTGCCTTTGAAAACAATCATATTCACGACGGGCGGACGCAGGTTTCTGTCGGTGTAGATTTCCTTGAGGAGCTTCTTTTGGTAGTAGGTGAAAATACCGCGCGCGCCGTATGTTTTGTATATCATCTTGGGGGGACGCGCTTTTACGGCAGGAGGCTTGGGCCCCTCGTATTTGGCATTGAATTTTTGTTCGCGCATTGCCTGCGGGACTGTTCCGACATAGAGCGGAATTCCCTTCGACGCGCGGGTGCGGTTTGTGGAGGCAATCCACTGCCTGCCCTTTTTATAGCCTTCGCGCGTAAGTTTATTTTGCTCAAACTGGTATTTGTGGCGTTCGTCGTCGCCCCACTTGGCCGCCTTCAACTGGCGGTCGCGGTCGTTGAGGTATTTCTCCATCTGTTTTTGATAACGCTGGGTCTGGGCGTCGGTAAAGGGTTGATTGATTCTTTCGGGACTTGTCCAAGACGTAGTCAAAAACCATATTGCGTCGGCACCCTGTTCGAGCGCAGCCTGATAGACGCGGTAGATGTTCGCCGAACTCTCCTGTCCGGGGGGGAGGGGGATAAAGTCGAATTTCAATTCATACTGCCTGCCGCGCACGCCTATGAGTTTCAGGCTCGAGTTAATCGGGTCAATCCAGCCGCCGGCAAGCCTTTTGTTTACGGGAGTCGCCGCAACGAGGTTCGGCTGGAAAAAGCTCATGCGCGTCCCGCTTGTCACGTCGAACGCCATGAGGTTGAACAGCGAAGTTGACGGCAGTTGGTTAACGAGCTTTTTGATGTCTTCGCGGATAACCTTGTAAGTGTCCAAACCGCCGCGTTCGTCTGTCATCAGATAGGGGCTTGCGTCCACACAAATGAGGATTTTTTCCGCCTTCGCCGAAAGGCCGAACAGATTGACGGTGGAGACCGTGATTTTCATATTCGCGCTAATCTGCTTGTCGGAAATAGTCGAAATGCCGCCGCCCGTAGCGAAAGACGAAGGCAGGTTGATTTTCACCTCGGGGGTGTTGATGTTGTTTGCCTTGGAGATGCTTATGCGCTTTGTGAGTTTCGACGCCTTTTTCTGTTGGCGTTCAACCTGCACTTTTTGCATCTGCGGGGCGTGGTCAACCTTTTCGACCGCCTCCGGAGGTTTAAATTCCACTTCGTCCTCCAGAATAGTGCGCGTTACGACATAACTTCCGAAGCTGACCAGCAATGTAATCTGCAATATCGCCACAACTACAAAGACTTTATACAGAAGTCCCTTTTTCTCTTTTTTGGGTTTAAAGCGGTGTAATTTCATAAATCGTATTTGTTTAAGTTCAAAAGCTATTCGTCGTCATCATCATCATCGTCGTCGTCGTGCGACATTTCGGAGACGACTTTCTTTTCGATTTTCACGAATTCCTTTTCGCCTTTTGCGGCAAACGGACTTTCCGGATACATTGCCTTGATTTGCGCGAAAATTTCGTTTGAGGCGTTGAAGTTCTTTACCGCTTTATACGCCATACCCGTTTTGAACAGAAGTTCGGGCATCCACTCGGAGGCGACTTTGCCGAAAACAATGCCCTCCGAATACGCGTCGAGCGCGCCCGCGACACTAGGCTTTTTGGGGTCAGTCTGGCGCAGGTCGCCCTGCAACATTTTATAGAGCGAGAACGCTCCGTTTTGGCGGTCTATTTTAAGCGCGCCCAAGTAAATTTCCGCCGAATTGCGCTGGCCGAGAACGATATCGCAATACGTTCCCCACAGTTTGAATTCGTCGGCGCGCGGATTGCCCGACGCCCCGAGTTTGGAGTATATCGGCAGGATTTCCTTGATTTTGCCCGCGCTTTTGAGCTGCGAAAGCACGTTTGCAACGGAATCGGCAGCGGCGAACTGCGTTTTGTCCTTCAGGTCAACGCGCTCAGCCAAAGAAACCGCGGCGGCAAACCTGCCCTTTTTGCAGAGAGCGTCGGCAACTTCCATAACGTTGTTTATAACGGGAGCAGACGCCAACTCTATCGGCAACGATTTCGCGAATGCCTCCGCCTCGACAAGGCGTCCGGAATTAAGCAGCGACGTTATGAATATGTCCACATATCCGTCCGCGCTGAACACGCCCTCGCTCAACGCGCAAAGGGGAGCTACCGGATAAACCACGGGGCGCAACTTTTCGACCGCCAGCTCCCATTCGCCCGCGCCGTATGCCCTTGCCGCCGCCTTGATGGCGTCGTCGTCGGCTTTGAGGACGAACTTGAACGTATCCGACCCGCGTTCGACAGTCAAGTCGGATCCGGTGGAGTCTATGAACACCACATTTTTACCCGAAATTTCCTTGAACGTGACGGGATTTTCCTTGCCCTCCACAAGATACGCAAGCGAGGCTTTTTTTTCGGAAAAATCGCCGACGTATGATCTGTCTTCCTTCGGTTCGGCGGAAACCGCCCCGAACGCGAACAACGCAAGCAACAACGCCGCAAAATTTAGCTTTTTCATTCTCATTGCCTTATTACAAAGTTTCATTTAACAGTTGGATTTCCGAATATTCGGGCGACTTTTTGTTCGAGGCGTTGTTGAGGAACTCCACGCACATCGCCTTCGCCTCTGGATTCTTCCCCTGCCCCGACAACAACTTCGCCGAAGCCAAAACCGCCTTGCCCGTCCAGTTGTAGCAGTTGGCAAAACCCAACGCGCAGCGGTCGTAATACATGAGGGCGTCGTCGATTTTATTTTGCGCCTGCGACATTTCGCCGAGTTTGTAAAGGGCCTCCGCGTGGGCTTCGCCGCGCCAAGCGGGCGAGCGCAGAACCTTTTCGTATTCCTTCTTTGCCTGATTGCGTTTGCCGAGTTTCGAATAGGCGTCGCCCTTGTAGATTACAGCCTTTGCGGCGCGTTCGTCGCCGGGGAATTCCTCCTCTATTTCAGTGTAGAGCTTGAGGACTTCGCCCCAGTTTTTCTGGCGTTGTTCGAGCGAAGCCGCCGCGAAGAGAATGTCGATACCGTATTCGAATTCTTCGCGCTCGCGCCCCTCTTTATACGCCTTGCGAGCCTGCGCCGCCCCGTATTTTTCGTTCTGCGCGCCGATGTAGACGAGTGTTCTTACCGACGCCTTTTTGAGGTCGTCGTCGTTGAACATTTTATCGTGTTTGACGGGTTTGCCGATATTGTCAAGCACCATCAGCATTCTGTATTCAAGCGTCTGGTTTTTTGCCTTTCGCGCCTTTTCCAAGATTCCGCCGAACACCGCCTCCGTTCCGCCCTTCGGGTAGGTTGCAATCTGTTTTTCGTATTTGGCGAGCAGGTCTTCGAGAATCTTTTTATCTTTGAAAAGGTTTACACCGAACTTCTTGTCGCGCTTGAAACTTTCGTAAAGTTGCTTGTCGATTCTCGGGTGCGAGTGGAAGTAGCGGTAGCGTTCCGCGGGAACGGCAACCATGTCGGCAAGCAGCTTTTTGTCGGTAAACAACTGCTGCAGGAATTCGGAAGACGCCTTCATTTTTGCCATATTGGCATTGTAGATTTTTTCGTATGCCAAAATCATTCTGTCTACGGCGTCGTCTTTGGGATTGCCGCCGAACTTTTCTATTGCCGAAGAGAACTCGTGCAGGGCATCGGCGGGCGCACCGAGCATTTCCAGAGCCTTGCCCCTATTGTAGGCCGCCTCCGACAAATTTCCCTGCGGGTATTTCTTGACGTATTCGTCCATAAGGGCGATTTCGTCGCTGTATTTTTCCACATTGTGCAGAAGTTTTGCCGCCTGCATATAGGCGCTGTCGATAAACGTTTTGTTCTTGGTGAACTGCTCCACTTTTTTGTAGTGGGAAGTCGCGATTGCAACCTCGTTGACGTTTGCGTAAATGTCGCCGAGGAAGAATTCAACTTCGCCGCGCAGACCGCTTTTTGGGAAACGCTGGATGAAATCTTCAAGGGTGTCGCGCGCTTCGGTAAAGTTGCCCGCGCCGAACGCCGCAACACCCCTGCGGTAGAGCCCGTCTTCGCAATAGACGCCGACGGGGAAGGTTTCCGTCATAGTCTTGAACATTTTCATCGCCTTTTCAAAGTCGCCTTTTGCCATATAACCCATGCCCGTCCAATACATGCAGGACTCCGACAGGGTGGAATCGGGATACCGTTTGATGTATCCAGTGAAGACTTTTATGAGGTCGTCGTATTTTTTCTTGGAAAGCCACGTTTTGCCCAAGAGGAATATGACATCGCGCGACTGCGACGCCTCGTCGCCGTTTTCGGCAATGAATTTCTGGGCGGTTGCGTAGAAGACATCGTATTCTTTTTTCTTGAGGTAATACTGAATAAGCCCGAGGTTCACGTCTTTTTCATACTGACCGTTTTTGAACTGCTTCAGATACTCGTTGCCGAGTTCGAACATTGTCTCGAGCTTGTTCACCCTAAGTGCGCAAACGATTGCCGCGAAATAGAAGTCCTCTATATTTTGGTGTTTGGGGAACTGCTTCAGAAGCTGGTAATACGCCCAGAAGCTTTCGTAGTCGCGCTGGGAGAGCATGTAGTTGTTGGCGACTCTCGCCATGAGCTGGTCGCCCATCTGCGGAACCGTCTGCGCAGCCTTGAGCATGGACTCGAGCGTCTTGAGCTTATTCGAGGAGTCCACAACCTGCGGGCTGTTGGGATTGAGGCGTTTTGCCGCGTTGAGTTTTGCTGTTTCGTCGGCTATGAACTGCCTGAAGTTTGCAATCATAACGTCCCTATCGAAAACGAGGTTAAAGAAAACCATTGCCTCGCTGTATTTACCCTGTTTGGAAAGCTCGTCGCCCGCCTTGATGAACTCTATGTTCAGGGACGGGTCGTTTCTTGCCACGTTGTTGTAAACCATGTAGGGTATGTATTTGCGGGCGTCGTCGTATTTCTTTTCGGCGAAGCAGCCCTGAATGAGCGCGGAGGCAGCCATTACCTTGTCGTCGGTCTTCGCCGATTCGTTCAGAAGCCTTTCGAACCACGGCTTGCCGATTTTCCACTTTCTATTGTTGAAAAGCGACACGCAAATGCGGCGGACAAGCTCGAACTTCTCCTTGTTGGAGAGTTTGGAGGCGTAGGGCTGCTTAAGCAGAAGCGAGCGCGTAGCAACGGCGTTTTCGAACTGCTTGATTGCCTCGAAGCAATTCGACTTGGTCTTGATTGCGTCGATTACAAATTCGCCGTCGGGATAATTCTTGATTACCTTGTCGAAACCGGCAACCGCCTTTTTGACGAGCGCGGGGTTGGCATAGCCGCCCGCGTCGTATTCCTGCAGGTAGCTGTATGCCTCGAAGAAGTAGAATTGCTGCAAAAGCGCGCGCAGGGCCTTGTCTTCCGAGCTTTCGATTCGCTTGATAAGCTCGACGATATACGGGCGCGCTTCCAAATATCTGTGCGCGTTCGCCAAGTTTACGGCTTCGTCCTTAAGTTCGGTAGTGCTCATATTCGCGGCGTCCTGCGCGTAGGCGCAGGCGGAACAAACCGCTAGCAAAACGGCGACTGCCGCTTTTTTTATGGTGTTCAATCCAAGCTTCATTTTTTCTTATTTTTAAAGTTTACACACAACGCCGATTTCGGCGCGCCATATTCCGCCGCCGAACCGATTGTCGCTTTAGGTGGATTATTCAACAAAACAATTGCGCACTTTTCCAGCTTTTTTTTAAGTAATTGCAAACTTTATACACAAAAAACTGTTGAAGAAATATCCAGAAAGTGTAAACTGCCACGCATTTTTACCACGGGGTCGTGCGCGTTTTCGGCGCTCGCGCCCATACAATCAGCGACTATTACAATGAAAAAGACAACAAAAGCCCCCTCTCAAACACGACTCCCCGCCCCTATGAAAGGCGCGGATGTCCTCGTTAAATGTTTGGAAAACGAGGGCGTAGACACGCTTTTTGCATACCCCGGCGGGCAGTCGATAGACCTGCACGAAGCGTTTTCGCACTCGAAGAAAATCCGCGTAATACTCCCCCGCCACGAGCAGGGTTGCGGGTTTATGGCGCAGGGTTATGCGCGCTCAACCGGCAAAGTCGGCGTATGCATGGCGACGAGCGGCCCGGGGGCAATGAATTTGCTCACGACAATTTCCGACGCGTTTATGGACAGCATTCCGATGGTTGCAATCACCGGACAGGTGTTCCAGTCGCTCATAGGCAAAAGCGCGTTTCAGGAAACCGACGTGTTCGGCATGACGCTGCCCGTCGTAAAGCACAGTTATTTGGTGCTCAATGCCGAGGACATTCCGCAAATCATAAAGGAGGCGTTCCTCATCGCAAAAAGCGGACGCCCGGGACCGGTTGTAATCGACCTGCCCAAAGACGTCCAGCAGAAGGTGTTCACGCCCGACTTCGACGCGAAGCCGGATCTTCCGGGGCTGCCGAAAATTCCGCATGCCTCCGACGAACAGCTGCTTGAGCTGCTCGATTTGGTTTCTAAGGCAAAACGCCCCGTGGTCTACACGGGCGGCGGCGTAATTTCCGCGGAGGCTTCGAAAGAATTGCGCGAATGGACCGACATGCTCAACCTCCCAGTGGCGACAACGCTCATGGGCGTGGGCGCGGTGGAGCCGTTCGAGGAAAAGAATTTATACTGGTTCGGAATGCACGGAACGGTTGCCGGCAACAGGGCGGTGCTTGAATCCGATCTGCTCGTCGCAATTGGCGCTCGCTTCTCCGACAGAATCACGGGCACGGTAAGCAAATTCGCCCCCCACGCGAAAATCGCGCATATCGATATCGACGTTGCCGAGCAGAACAAGAACGTCAAGGTCAACCTCGCGATAAATTCCGACGTGAAGTTCGCCCTCAAAAGACTCGTGGAGCTGACAAAAAAAGCAAAGTTCGCCAAGCCGGACGTCAAAGAATGGCTCGCGCACATAAAAGACATAAAAAGACAGTTCAACTATCCCTTTGCCTACCGCAACCGCAAGCACATCACGGCGCAGGAGGCAATCTTGACGCTCTACCATGTAAGCAAGGGCGAACTTACCATTACAACGGGCGTGGGGCAGCACCAAATGTGGACGCCGCAAAACTATATTTTCACGAAGCCCCGCCAATTCCTGAGCTCGCTCGGGGCGGGCACAATGGGCTTCGGCCTGCCCGCGGCGTTGGGCGCGAAAGTAGCGAACCCGAAGGCGGAGGTAGTAGACATCGACGGCGACGGTTCTTTCCAGATGAACATTCAGGAAATGGCGACCGCTGTTGCGGAAAATATCCCCGTAAAGGTAATGCTGATTAACAACCAGTTTCTGGGAATGGTCATGCAGTGGCAGGACCTGCTCTTCAAGGGCAACTACGCAAACACGATTCTTTCGCTCGACAAAAACAATCAGGGCGGTCCGGAAAACATCGACGCAATCTACCCGAACTACTGCAAGATTGCCGAAGGCTACGCTTGGGACTGCGCGCGCGTGTTCAGAAAAGAGGACCTAGAGGACGCGGTGAAGAAAATGTTGGCTTCGAAAAAGCCGTATCTGCTCGAAGTGATAACGGAGCACGACGAACACGTTTTGCCGTTCATTCCGCCGGGGAAATCGGCGGAGGAAATAATAACAGTTCAACCCGTAAAAAAATAACGATATGCAAGACACATTTGTGACAATTAAGACAAACCGCGGCGACATAAAGATAAAGCTCTATCCGGCTGTCGCCCCCAAAACGTGCGAAAATTTCACGACCCTCGCCAAAAAAGGCTACTACGATGGCGTGATATTCCACCGCGTCATAAAGGACTTCATGATTCAGGGCGGCGACCCGACGGACACGGGCTGCGGCGGGCAGTCGTGCTGGGGCGGAACGTTTGAAGACGAATGCTCTCCCGACGTTTCGTTCGACAAAAAAGGCCTTTTGGCAATGGCGAACGCCGGCCCCGGAACAAACGGCAGCCAGTTCTTCATTACAACAACGCTCACGCCGTGGCTTCATATGCACCATACGATTTTCGGCGAAGTAGTGGAGGGCTACGATGTTGTCGAGAAAATCGAGAACTGCCAAACGGGCTTTATGGACAAACCCGTTCAGGAGCAGAAAATCCTCTCGGTTGAAGTGCTTTAAAAAGCGGAAACGCAAAGGGCGGAACATATGTTGTTCCGCCTTTTTTTGTGTGTCGAAAAAAAATTGACTGTTAAGAATAGCACAACTATACGTCTGTTCTTCGACACGGAAATTTATATATGAAGAAACTAACTGCGACAACACTCATTGCATTGTTGGCAGCTTCGACAGTCTTCGGAGGGAGGAAAACATCGCAACTGCGCGATTGGCATTTCAACCTCGGCGACGCCACCGATGCAAAAAACGAAAACTTCGACTGTTCCCGTTGGGAAAAAGTCCGTATTCCGCACGATTGGGCTATAGACAAGCCTTTCGACATGAACATAGACATTCAATATGTCAAGGTGGAAGCCGACGGAGACAAAACCTACAAACTGCGGACGGGACGCACGGGCGCGTTGCCCTGTTTCGGGGTAGGCTGGTATAGAACATCGTTCGAGCTCGACAAAGAGGAAGCGCAAAAACGCGTTTTTCTGGAGTTCGACGGCGCAATGAGTTTGGCGAAAATCTACATAAATTCGGAATTGGCGGGTGAACGCCCCTACGGGTATTCGTCTTTCTGCGTTGACGCTACGAATTTCGTGAAGGCGGGCAAAAACCAAGTTGCCGTGCGCCTCGACAACAAAGAACAGTCTTCGCGCTGGTATCCGGGTGCTGGGCTTTACAGATTTGTCCGCGTTGTGGTAAAGGAAAATTCGCACATAAAATACAACGGGGTTTTTGCGACTACCCCGAACGTATCGGCGGATTCCGCCACGGTGAAAATCGAAACAGAAGTGGAAAACCCCGACAAGTTGTCGGTTGAACACAAAATTTTCGACAAAAACAAAAAGCTTGTTGCAAAAACAAAAGTTCCCGCGGGTGAAACGGCATTGCTAAAAGTGGAAAAACCCGCGCTTTGGTCGCCCGACTCACCCGCGTTATACACGCTGAAAACTTCGCTTGTAAGCGGCGGTAAAACGTTGGACGAAGTATCGACGCGCATAGGCATTCGCTCAATAAGCTTTTCGGCGGTAGACGGATTCAAGCTCAACGGAAGATACACGTCGCTGAAGGGAGTGTGCCTGCACCACGACTTGGGCCCAATCGGCACGGCTACGAACGTTTCGGCAATACGCAGACAGTTTGAAATACTCAAGGAAATGGGCTGCAACGCAATCCGCACCACGCACAATCCGCCCTCGCCCGAATTTCTCGACCTCTGCGACGAATTGGGGTTCCTTGTAGAAGCAGAAGCTTTCGACGAATGGAAACACGCCAAAAACAGGAACGGTTATTGGCGTTATTTCGACGAATGGGCGAAGCGCGATTTGACCGACTTTGTCCGGCGCGACCGCAACCACCCCAGCATAATTCTCTGGAGCGCGGGCAACGAAATACCCGACATCGTCAAGCCCGATGGAATCGGCACTGCGAAAATGTTGGTCGATACGTTCCACGCGCTCGATAACACGCGCCCCGTCACGGTGGGCATAAACTACGGCAGGCAGGTTTTCAGCCAAGGCAATGGCGAATTCGCGAAAATTTTCGACGTTGTGGGTGTAAACTACAACCCGTGGACTTGCCGCGACACCATTCCGAAGAAATTCCCCGAAATGATTGTCCACGGCAGCGAAACCGCCTCTACGGTGAGTTCGCGCGGAATATACCACCTGCCGCTTAAAAAATTCAAGGCGGACATTATCTCCAAAAAAATGCCGTTCAGTCCCGACTACCAAATGTCGAGCTTCGACACCGAAGCCCCGCCGTGGGCGCAAATTCTCGACGAACAATTCTACATACTCGACAAAAACAAAAAGCTGATCGGCGAATTCGTCTGGACGGGGTTCGACTACCTCGGCGAACCCACCCCGTTCAACCCCGGCACGCCCGCGAGAAGCTCTTATTTCGGGATTGTCGATTTGGCGGGATTCCCGAAAGACCGCTTCTATTTCTACCAGTCGCGCTGGAACGAAAAAGCGGAGGTTCTGCACATACTGCCGCACTGGAACTGGGAGGGACGCGAGGGCAAACCGATTCCCGTAATTTGCTACTCAAACTTCCCCGAAGTAGAGGTTTTCCTAAACGGGAAATCGTTCGGCAAACGCAGGCTCGACCCGAATTCGCCCGAACTGCTGAAACGCTACCGCTTCATTTGGGACGAAATCCCCTACGAGGCGGGCGAATTGAAAGCCGTAGCCTACGACGCCGCGGGCAACAAAAAGCTCGAAAAAGTCGTCAAAACATCGGGGCAACCCGCCGCCGTAAAATTCGAAATAAAACACTCGAAATTGTCGGCGAACCCAGACGAACTGATTTTTGTGGAAATGTCGGTCGTAGACAAGGACGGCAATTTCTGCCCGACGGCGACGCCGATGTTGTTCGTGAAAGTGGACGGCGCGGGCAGATTGCTTGCGCTGTGCAACGGCGACGCCACAGACCAGACCGCTTTTTCCTCCAACTACATGAAGGCTTTTAGCGGCAAGCTCTTGGCGGTGTTAAAGCCGACGGGGGAAGCGGGCGAAATAAAAATCCACACAATCAGTATGAATTTAAAGCCGTCTTTTATTTCGGTAAAAACGAAATAAACACTGCGTAAAAAAAGCGGTTGCCTCAAAAAAAAACGGCGTCGGGTTTTTCATAGCCCGCGCCGTTTTTCGTTTTCTGCAAAGCCGCTATTTTACTGGGTGGGTGTTGATGTAGACGTTTTCGAACTCAAGCCCGTCCACGGCGTCGCGGTTTTGCAAGCCAGACTTCTTTTCCCTAAACGTGCAGTTTTGGATTTTGAAATTTTTCAAACGATATTTGTCGGATTTTTCGACCGAAAAGAACGTTCCGCAATCGAGCGCAACGGCAAGCAAACTGACATTTTCGCAAACGGAAAGCGGCATATCGGCGCGTTCCGCCTTTTCGTAATACTGTGTCCACGGGCGAAGATGTATTACGCCGCCCGAAACGCTTCCGTTGATGCGCGCAACTTCGACGTATTCGTAATGCTGCGGGGTGTCGGGGCGCATTTTGAAGTAGAGAAGCCGCCACGCGCCGTCAACGGTGCAGTCCTGAAAAATTACGTTGCGGCAGTGGACGGACTCGCTGCCGAAAGTCAGCGCGCTGTGGACATCGACAAACACGCAGTTGCGGATAATTATATCGAAGTTAGGGCCGTTTGCAGGGTCTTTGTCGGCAAAAGTTCCCTTGCCGCCCTTGAGCACCACGCCGTCGTCGTTGACCGATATGTAGCAGCCGTCAACGAGAACGTCGGAGCACGCGTCTAAGTCGATTGCGTCGGAGCTCGGGGCTTTGAGCGCGCCTTTTGTGGGGGCGATCATTTTCGCGGAAAGAATTTTCACGCGGCTGCACTTGTAGAAGTGTGTCGTCCAAAAGCCCGAATTTTTGAAGGTTGTGTCGGCTATTGTTATGTCGTCGGAATTTGATACGTAGAGCAGGCGCGGGCGGAGGGTGTCGAGGTTGCGCCCCTGCGGGCGGACCTTCAGGCGCAGCCAAAAGTCGCGCCAAAAGCGCGCGCCGTTGCCGTCGATTGTTCCCCCGCCGAAAATCTTGAAACCCGAAGCGTTGTCGGCGTTGATTAGCGCGCAAAAATACGGAATTGTCTGCCCCTCGGCGCGCGTAGTTTTTATCGGGTAGTCGGAAATATCGTCCGACCCCCTGATTGTGGCGTCTGTGTCTACATAAAGCGAAACGCCTTTCGGGAAAAACAGCGCGCCCGTATTGTAGACGCCCTTCGGGAACACAACCAGCCCGCCGCCTTCCGCAGCGGCTTTATCGATAACCACCTGTATTGCCGACGTCTGCAATTCGGGGGCGTCGGGCTTCACGCCCAAGCGGGAAACATCGTATTTTAGGGGGAAATCGTCAAGCGAAGGTTTGTCGGCATTGAAAAACCAGCCCGATACGGGCGTGCCGTCGGGGAAGTTCGACGGCGTTGCGGAAAAGAATTTCCGCCCCTGCGCACCGAAGGCAATGCACGCGCAAAAAACGGCGAGCAACGGGAAAATCCGCTTGAGCTTCATCGCAACCCCCTTTGAAAAATCAGTCGCGCCGCGACATCAAAAACTGGAGAATATACCAAAACATCAGCGCGATTGACGCAAACAAGCCCAACGCCGCGGCTACGTATTGGTCGTTTTCGTATTGGCGCAAAACCGCGCTTGTGTTATACAAAAGCGCGAACGCCGCAAACACAATCATCGCCCCAGAGAACCACAGCCCGAGCCCGAACCCGAACAGTATTGCGCAGACTATTATTCCCAAAGCGACAAAGGAGGCTATCGTCAAAATTCCGCCGAGGAACGAAAAGTCTTTCCCCGATATTACCGCGTATGCCGTAACCCCTCCGGAAAGTGCCGCGGTGAGTATCGCCGCCTGAGGGATTACGTCGGGCGCGTATTGGTCGGCAAGCAGAATCAGCGGAAGGAATATCACCGCCTCGGCGATTACGTAAAGGTATAGCCCCGCGTATTGTTTGCCCACGTCCCCGCGCGAAAACGTCCACGAGTTGGCTACCCACGAAACTGCCATAAATGCAATCATCACTATCAGCCAATTTTTGCCGCCCACCATTCGCGCCGCCAAATCTACCGCGGGCTGCCACGACATCAAAAGCCACTCCAAAAACACGAAAACCGCAAACGCGGCCGCCAAATTCAGGTAGCACTTTCTGATAAATTCGCCCCGCGCCGAAACCACGGAACGCTCCGAATAAATTCCATTGTTGTTCATGATGCCATACGATTACCAAATCGGGCGGAAAATTAAAGATAAAAATATCTGGAAAAAACCGCCCTTTTGTATAGCGTCAAAATATATGGAAAATAAAGCGGACATTTCTACAGACTGTTTGCGTTTCGACGGACGCAAACCGGACGAACTCAGAAAAATATCGTTCACACCGAACATAGCCCCCAACGCAACGGGCTCAGTCTTGGCGGTTTTCGGAAACACGCAGGTTATTTGCGCGGCGACCGTCGAAAAGAAGGTCCCCTCTTGGATGAACGCCCAAGCCGCCACAAAAGGCTGGATGAGCGCGGAGTATTCGATGCTTCCATATGCGACGCTCACGCGCAAGCAACGCCCCGTATCGGCGGGCAAACAGGACGGGCGTTCGGTGGAAATCCAGCGGCTCATAGGGAGGTCGATGCGCGCGGTTGCCGATTTGGACAAGCTTGCCGGACACACACTCTGGATTGACTGCGACGTTCTCCAAGCCGACGGCGGCACGCGAACGGCGTCGATTAACGGCGCGTTTGTTGCGGCGAAAATCGCGGTTGCAAAGTTAATCGCCGCGGGCGAAATTCAGGAAGATCCCTTCACAGACTCCGTTGCGGCAATCAGCGTGGGAATGTTCGGCGGAAGGCCGGTACTTGACCTGCCGTATCTCGAAGACCGCGACGCCGATGTAGATGCGAACGTAGTTATGACGGGCTCGGAGAAATTCGTCGAAGTTCAAATGTCGGGCGAAGAGGCGGTTTTCGACGGCGACGAATTGGCGAAGCTGCTTTCGCTTGCAAAAAAGGGAATCGGCGAAATCACGAAACTTCAACAACAAACCATCAGAAAGGCTCTCGATGAATAAGACTGAAATGGCTCTCGCCTCTTTCCGCAGGCCCTATTCCTGCGCGCAAACCGTCTATGCGGCTTTCGCGGATCAAATTGACCCTCAAAAAATGGACGAAATGAAACTCAACAGCGCGGGGCGCGCTCCCGACGGCATATGTGGCGCGCTGTATGCGGCGATTTCATTGCGCCCCGAATGCGCCGACGAATTCAAAGCCAAGTTTTCGCAGCTTGCCGGCGACACCCGTTGCCGCGAAATAAAGGCAGTCCACAAAACCCCATGCGAGGAATGCGTAAAAATTGCAGCCTCTTTGCTTATTTTATAATTTCTAAAACTTTGACTTCGTTCAATGCGCCTTTGCTCCTTGTTGAAGTTGCGGAGAAAAGTAATTTTGCTTCAGCTCAAAGACACTTCTTTGCATTACTTTAACCAATAATCAAAGGAACATCGGCTACGCCGATTGCCGCCGCTTCAGGAATAATAAAAAACGCCCCTTTAGAAATAATAAAAACTTTAATTTGGAGCAAAGCGGCATTGAATGAAGTTCAATCCGCGCCGCTTTAGGAAAAATAAAAAATTTAGTCTGCGGGGGGCGGCGGAGGCGGAGTGCGCGTGCCGTCGCCAATGAGTTGTTTCATCATTGCGCGGACTTCGGGGTCGTTGAGCATTTCTTCGCGCTCCTGTTCGTCCAGACGGCCGTCGCCGTTTTTGTCGTATTTTTTTACGAGGGCGGCGCGGCGCTGCATTGCGTCTTTGAACATCGCGCGGCGTTCTTCGGCGTCGAGCTTGCCGTCGCCGTTCTTGTCAAACTTGGCGAGAACCTCCTTGGGGAGCGCGCGCTCCATGCGTTCCATCTTGCGGCGGCGCATGGCATCGAACATTTTGCGCTGTTCTTCAAGAAAGGCCGAAAGCTCTGTTTCGTCGAGCTTGCCGTCGCCGTCTTTGTCGAATTTGGCGACTACGTCTTTGGCGTGGCGAAGCCTGATTTTTTGCAGGTCGGCGCGGCGTTCCCTGAGGGCCTTGCGGGCTTCATCGCGCTCTTCGGCGTTCAGGCGGCCGTCGCCGTCTTTGTCGAACTGTTTAAGCAGCTGGATTTTTGCGGCGGTCGAAACGCATTCGTCTTTGGGAATGTCGGCAAAGGCCGGCGCGGCGAGCAATGCGCACGCCAAAACGGCGATTTTTCTTTTCATATTAAAACTCCTTTCTTCGGGGTTGGGGATTGTTCTACAAAGGTAAAAACGCGCTCCCGGGCGGATAGTTTCAAAATAATTTTGTTTGAATTAAACCGCGATATGTGAAATGCTCGGCGCGTAAAAGGAATTTTTTATATGTATCAAATAACATTCAGCCCACAAAGTCTGGCGGAGTTAGAAAAAATCGACAAGCGAGCGCAGCTGGAAATTGTCGATTCCTTCGGGACTCTGACGAAAGAGGACATCGAAAGCGGCCTTCCCGAAATAGGGAAAATACACCGCGGCAACAAGGTTTTCTACCGTCTGCGCGTAGGCGACTACCGCATTTATTTCGAAATTCTCGATCAGCAAAAAACCCTGCACGCCCACTATATACTGCACCAGCATACGCTGGCCGACTTCGTGTTCAGGGTGAAGCTCCCGTTCAAGGAGGAGACCATGCTGGAGCAGGAGGACAACTTCTGGAAATATTTGGAATCGCTGAAAAAATGAAACAACAAAAGCTTTGGAGCAACGTCCATCAGGCGAGTAAAATCTACATTCTGCCGAACGCGTTTACGGCGGGCAATCTGTTTTTCGGGTTTCTGTCGATAATCCTGTGCATACAGGGGAAATTCAACGCGGCGTCGCAGGACAGGGCGATTGACGTTCTGGCGCAGCTTATAACGCAGTCGAGCGCGTTTGCGCAAACCGACGCGATAGGCTCGGGCAAGGGATACTATCTGCTTGCGATAATCTGCATTCTGATGTCGTTTTTGTGCGACGCATTCGACGGACGCGTCGCGCGCGCAAGCGGGAAACTATCGCTTTTCGGCAAGGAATTCGATTCGCTCGCCGACAGTGTTTCGTTCGGGATAGCCCCGTGCATTCTGATGTATTTTCTCATATTAAGCCCGAGCGACGACATGGGCTCTGCGATGAAGTCGCTTGTGCGCAGCACGGGTTGGCTTATAGGCTTCATATTTATGCTGTGCGCGGCCATAAGATTGGGCCGTTTCAACGTGTTGACCAATCCGTATATCGACGGGCACGAAAAATACGAAATGGGAGATTTTTCCGGACTTCCCGCGCCAGCGGCGGCGGGGGCTGTGGCGTCGATTGCGCTTACAATGCTCAGCTTCAACCTCACGGCGTTTATGCCGATTTTGATACCGCTTATGCTGCTGATTTCGTGGTTTATGATTAGCAACATTCCGTATCCGTCGTTCAAGCACATAAACTGGACCACCAGCACAAAATTCCGCTCTTTCGTGGCGATTGTAGTGTGCGTGTTGCTGATTATATATTTCAGGGACTACAGCTTTGCCATCATCTTCTTGGTATACGTTTTCTATCCCCCGATAAAATACCTGCCGCGCGCAAAACGCATTATAGCCTACAAAATCAAGAAGACCAAAAAGGCGCGCCAAACCGCCAAGCGATAGTTCCGAACAAAACGCGCCGAATACGCATCGACAAAACGGCGCGTTTTTTATGCTCTAAAAATCCGATTTTACAAATGGAAAAACTCCCATACGCGATTCTTTTTCTAACTTTTTCCGCGCTCCTTGCCGCGGGGCGGACGCAAGCCGAAACTCCCGCCTCCGCGCCGCAAAAAAACGACGCGCCCGAGGCGTTCGTTTTCGCCACGCGCCAAAATAAAAATCTCGACTTTGTAGCGTGCGTGCCGCCCAACAGGCTGGCGATTTCTTCGGCATACAAAATCTACAGGAACGAGTACATCACCGTTTTCGCCGTTCTCGCAAAAATCGCCGGAGCGGACTGCAAGTATGATTTCGTATATTCGCTCCGCATGATTGCGCCCGACGGCTCCAAAGACGACGTCATAAAAAACAAGCGCATTGAGGGGAGGCTCGCGCAAAGGAAAGAATTGTTGTTTTTGACCGACACGCTTTATTTGATGTTCGAAAATTCCGACGCGCTGGGCGAATACAAATTCGAGATTGACGTGAAAACGCCCGACGGGCGCGCAATCTGCGAAAAGACGCATAAAATAGTTCTGGCAAACCCAGATTTCGCAGCGGAAAAATTCGAAACGCCGAAAGACTTTTTTGCGGCTCTGCAAAAATATTCCGAAGACGCCGCGCCCGAAAGGCTCTACTGGCTTTTCAAATCGGAACAGGCAAACATCGTCTCAAAGCGCGGCGGAGTCAACAAAACAATGCTCGTGTTTTTCAGGGAGGCGTTCAGGCCAAAGCCGTTTCTGCTCGAAAAGCTGGCGGCGGAATTCGACGCGGCGTCGGAGCGCGAAAGGCAGAACGCAATTCTGCTGTTTGCGTCGCTCGGCGAATTGAAGAAGCTTGACGGGAAGAGGTTGTCGGACTCGGAAAAAAGCCTAAAAGACGTGTCGTTCAGCGCGCTGGCGGCAATAAATTCGCCCTATGAAAAACCGTTTTCGGCGGGCTCGTTCGACATGCTTTGGGGCGAATTCTACGCGAAGGGCAACTACGCGCCCATCGAAAAAATAATGTCGTTTTTCGCGCATGAAAAGTCGGCGCGGGCGTTCTTGGACGCGCTCGAAAACGGAACGCACAAACAGCTCGACAAAAAAACGACGCTCGAGGCCGCCGAATTTTTCTCGGCGACGTATTCGGTTTTGCGCAACATAAAAACGCGGGCAACGGCGTATGTCGATTTCTATATCTTAAAACACCCGTCCGAATTCCCCGCGGGAAAAGTAAAGCGCAACTTCGATTTGTGCGTTGAGTATCTCAAGTTCAAAACGGAAAGCGCGCGCAAAGCGGCGGCGGGAAAGGCGGCTGCGGCAAAGGCAAAAGCGGAAAAGTAGTATGGAAAGCCGCGTATTGTTCACCGAAGACGAAATCCGCGCGCGCGTGAAAACGCTCGGGCGCGAAGTTGCGCAATGGGCACAATCGGGCGGGGGGAACACGGAGGAAGACGTCTGCATGCTCTGGCTCGCGGAGGGTGCGTTCGTTTTCGCCGCCGACTTGGCGCGCGCAATCGACTGCGACATACGCGTGCGCTCGGTGCGCGCTTCGTCCTACGGAAACGCTTTCAAAAGCTCGGGAACTGTTTCGGTAAACGCCGATTTTTCCGAATACAAAAACATGCGCGTGCTTGTTGTAGACGACATTTTCGACACCGGTAGAACGCTTGCGGAAATTTCCCGCCGCCTTTTAAATGAGGGCGCGGCGGAAATAAAAACCTGCGTTATGCTCAAAAAAAACACGCGCGAAAAACGGAATTTTCCGCCGCCCGATTTCTTCGGGTTCGAAATCCCCGACGAATACGTTTTCGGTTACGGGCTCGACGCCGCGGAAAAATTCAGAAACCTTCCGGACATAAGATTCTACAAGGATTAACACAATGAAAATAGGCTCGCACATATCGTTTTCAAAAGGCTACAGACAGATGGCCGAAGACGCGCTCTCCATAGGCGCAAACGTGTTCCAGTATTTCAGCAGAAACCCGCGCGGCGGCAAAATGAAGGACTTCGACGCCGACGACGCCCGAGAAATGCTGCAAATTACCTCACGCAACAACTTCGGCCCGTTTCTCGTGCACGCGCCGTATGTATACAACCCCTGCGCCGCCGACGAAAGCCTGCGCGATTTCGCAAAAACCGCAATGCGCGAAGACCTGCAACGCCAGCAGCAAATACCCGATAGCCTGTATGTGTTCCACCCCGGAAGCCACGTAGGACAGGGCGCGGACACGGGCGCGCAAAAAATCGCCGAAGTTCTCGACGCCGTTTTCTTCGACGGATTGCGAACTACGATACTGCTCGAAACAATGTCGGGCAAGGGCACCGAGATGGGGCGTTCGTTCGAAGAGCTTGCCGACATAATTTCGCGCGCAAAATGCGGCGGAAAACTCGGCGTGTGCTTCGATACCTGCCACACATTCTCGGCGGGCTACGACATTGTAAACGACCTCGACGGCGTGCTCGAACATTTCGACGCAACGCTCGGGTTGACGCGTCTGAAAGCTATACACCTCAACGATAGCATGACGCCCTTCGGCGCGCGCAAAGACCGCCACGCACGCATAGGAGAGGGCGAAATAGGGTTGGAGGCAATAACGCGCATAATAAACCACCCGAAGCTGCGCGACCTGCCTTTCTACCTCGAAACCCCGAATGAACCGGACGGATACGCGCGCGAAATAGCACTGCTTCGGGGGAAATGCGAAAAATAAATGTATTACAAAATCACAAAAAACGCCGTCGAACATCTTTCGAAAGCCGACCCGAAGCTGGGGGATTTCATAAAAAAGCGCGGCGAGGTCAGGCGGGAGATGTTCGCCGACGCGTTCGAGTGCTTCGTCGGCACGATAGCCGCGCAACAAATTGCGGGCGCGGCGGCGGCGAAAATTTTCGCGCGCATAAGAGACGAAGCGGGCGGCAAAGCCGACGCGCAAAAAATACTGGCATTAGGCGCGGAACGCCTGCGCGCCTGCGGGCTTTCGGCGACGAAGGTCGCGTGCGTTTTGGGCGTGGCTGCCGAAGCTGCGCGCGGACGGTTCGACTTCGAAAAACTCGCCCTCGCCGACGAATCCGAACTTGCCAAAGCCCTGCTTAAAATCAGGGGAGTGGGCAACTGGACTGTCGAAATGATGTCGATTTTCGCGTTCGGCAAAAGCGATGTTTTCAGCACAAAGGACTTCGGCGTCAGAAAGGGTTTTAGCAGACTGCACGACATCTCCGAAATTTCCGAATACAAAAAGCTCTACAGCCCGTTCGGAACGGCGGCGTCAATCTACATGTGGGAGTTGGCAAAAGATTGACTTTTGCGGCGTTTGCCGCCATAAGTTTTTTGCAACTTTGTAAACGCTGCAAACGTTATAATACAAATCGGGAGGAATTTTTATGAAAAAAATTGCAATATTACTATGTATCGCGGCGGTAGCCGCGGGGGGATATTTCGCGTTCTTCGGCCAAACGCAGCAACAGATTGCGTTCAAGACGGCGAAAGTCGAACGCGGAGACGTTGTCAGACAAATAGAGGCCACGGGCACGGTAGAGCCCGAGGACTTGGTTGATGTGGGCGCGCGCGTTTCGGGCGAAATAGTGTCGTTCGGCAAAGACAAAAACGGCGCGGAGCTTGATTTCGGCTCGGTAGTAAAAGAGGGCGACATTATGGCCCTCATAGACGACAAAATTCCGCAGACAAACCTCCAGCAGGCAAAGGCCAATCTCCAGCAGGCAAAGGCGAACCTCTCCCAAGCGCGCGCCGACCTTCTCGTGAAGGAGGCTGCGGCGAGAAAAGCCGAGCGCGACTGGAAACGTGCCGAAACGCTCGGAGTCTCCGAGGCACTCTCGCAGGCCACATTTGACGACTATCTTTCCACTTGGGAAAAGGCAACCGCCGAAGTAGCTTCGGCAAAGGCAAAAATACTTTCGGCCGAGGCGTCGATTTCTTATTCGCAGGCGTCGCTTGAAACGGCGCAGAGAAACCTCGAATACTGCGTTATCAAAGCTCCCGTTGACGGCGTAATAATTTCGCGCGAAGTAAACGTCGGGCAGACGGTCGTTTCAAGCATGAACGCAAGCAGCCTGTTTTTGCTGGCAAAAGACCTCAAAAAAATGGAGGTGTGGGCGTCGGTAAACGAGGCCGACATCGCCAACATAAAAGTGGGGCAGCCCGTAAAGTTCAATGTAGACGCCCGCCCGAGGGAGTCGTTCGACGGCAAGGTCGGGAAAATCCGCCTGAACGCGACGATGTCGCAAAACGTGGTCACATACATTGTGGAGGTTGTAGCCGACAACTCCGACGGCCGCCTTATGCCGTATCTGACGGCTAATTTGTATTTCGAAGTAAGCAGGCAGAAAGACGCGCTGTTTGTGCCCAATGCCGCGTTGCGCTGGAAACCCTCGCGCGAGCTGGTCGCCGAAGACGTAGACTTCGACAACCTCCCGCAAGCCCGCCGCGTGTGGGTGGAAAACGGCGCGGGGAAAGTGCGCCCCGTGGAAGTCAAAGTCCTGCTCAACAACGACTCCGTAAGCGCGATTGAAGCCCCGCTCAAGGAGGGCGACGGCGTGGTTGTCGGCGTGGACGAATCGGTCTCGGCAAAGACCGCGAACGCAAACCCGTTTATGCCGAAAATGCCGACGCGCAAAAAATCGGTAAACTCGTCAAAAACGGCGCAACAATGAGCCTGATAGAGCTGAAAGACATCAGAAAAACCTACGTCATGGGCGACATTCTGCTGCCCGTGCTCAAGGGAGTTTCGCTGAAAATCGAAAAGGGCGAAATGGTCGCGCTAACGGGCGTTTCGGGCTCGGGCAAAAGCACGCTGATGAACATTCTGGGGTGTCTCGACCGCCCCACTTCGGGCGAATATTGGCTCGACGGGACGGAGGTTTCGAAGCTCGACAACGACGCCCGCGCCGACATAAGAAACAAGAAAATCGGCTTTGTATTCCAGAATTTCAATCTGCTTGCGCGCACTACCGCGCTCGAAAACGTGATTATGCCGCTCGGCTATACTGCGGCGCATATGAGCCAAAAACAGATGGAGGCGGCGGGCAAGGCAATGCTTGAACGCGTCGGGCTTGCCGACAGAATGGACCACGAGCCTTCGCGCCTTTCGGGCGGGCAGCAGCAGCGCGTAGCAATAGCCCGCGCGCTGGTGAATATGCCAAAAATTCTTTTCGCCGACGAACCGACGGGAAATCTCGACACTAAAATGAGCGAGGAAATCATGCGCCTTTTCCGCGAAATCAACGAAAAAGACGGCGTAACGGTCGTGCTTGTAACGCACGAAATGGACGTTGCAGAAAGCGCAAAGAGAATAGTAAAACTCAAAGACGGCGAAATATCGTCGGACTATCCCGTGCAGAAATGAAAAAATACCGCATAATAAAATCGGCGTTAATCGCCATCTGCCGCAACCCGATGCGCACGTTTTTGACAACGCTGGGAATTGTCATCGGTATTTCGTCGGTAATAACGCTTATGGAAATAGGCGCGGGCGCGAGGGAGATGATGTCGAAAAACTTCGCGCAAATGGGGGCCAACACAATCCGCGTTTTCCCCGGAACTGTGGCGCGAAGAGGCGTAAGTTCGGGCGCGGCGTCGTGGGTGAGCCTTACGGTGGCGGACTTGAATGCCATTCTCAAAAACTGCCCGCACGTCAAGGAGGGCACGCCGTTTTTGTCGGTCAGAGGCCAGATTATCTACGGCGGCAAAAACTGGAGCCCGTATTTCATCAACGGCGTCAACGAAAAATATTTCGACATAGGCGGGTGGAAAATAGAAGAGGGCGAACCCTTCACCGCCGGACACGTGCGCCGCGGCGCGAAAGTATGCGTGGTGGGAGAGACAATCGTGCGCGAACTCTACGGCGGCGAAAGCCCCGTGGGCAAGGAAATCAGAATACAAAACGTGGTTTTCAAAGTCATAGGCGTGCTAAAAAGCAAGGGCGCAAACATGATGGGAATGGATCAGGACGACTGCGTTCTTGCGCCGTGGACCGCCGTTAAAATGCGCCTGCGCGGAGCGGGCAGCACGTCGATTAGCGCGGCTTCGACGACGACCGTCGTGGGGTCTACCACTTCCGCGACCGACACATACGTCGGCAGTGTAAAATTCTACGCGCCCTCCCTTCCGAATATGCCGCCCGTGCGCTTTTCGAATATCGACAGCATAATGCTGCAGACGACGAGCGCGGACGATGTTTACAAGGCTATTTCGGAAGTCGGACAGGCGTTGCGCGTTTCGCACAAGCTCGCGCCCGAAATAGACGACGACTTCAAAATCAGGGCAATGGCGGAATTCGCCGACATGATGAAGTCGAACGCGGCTACGACAACAAACCTGTTGCTGTGCGTGGCGTTCATTTCGCTGATTGTAGGCGGCGTGGGCATTATGAACATCATGCTGGTATCGGTGTCGGAGCGCACGCGCGAAATCGGGCTGCGAATGGCGGTCGGTGCGCGCGGCAGCGACATTCTGCGGCAGTTCCTGATTGAGTCGGTTGTCATATGCCTGTTCGGAGGAATCGTGGGAATTGTTGTTGGACATTTGTTCTCGATAGTGATGTCGAGTTTTATGGGTTGGCCGGTATCGTTTTCGTATTCGGCCGTTGTGATATCGTTCGGGGTGTCGTCTTTGGTGGGGGTTGTTTTCGGCTACTATCCCGCTTGGAAGGCGGCGCGGCTCGATCCAATAGAAGCGTTGCGCTATGAATAAAATTACGTCTTTTACATCTGTTGCAATTCCGCTGTTCGCGCTTTCGGCGTGCATGGTAGGCCCCGACTACGAACAACCCGAACGTGCGGCAACCCCCGCGTGGAGCAATGCCGACGCGGCTTCGGCAATAGCAAACACAAGCGGCCGTTCGGCGGCGGAGCTCACCGACTGGTGGAAACTCTTCGGCGACTCCGACTTGGACTGGCTCGTAGAGCAGGCGCTCAAAACGAATTTCGACCTGGAAACGGCGCGCGCGCGGCTCGAACAGGCAAAGGCGACTTTGGCAATCAAGCGCAGCGGTCTGTTCCCGCATCTCGACGCCGACGCCTCCATGCGCGAGGGCGCAAAGCCCCTCTGGGGCGGCGCGGACGACTCTTACGGTGTTTCGGCGACGGCAGCGTGGGAAATAGACATTTTCGGCGGCGTGCGCAGGTCGGTGGAATCTTCAGTTGCCGACTACAAGGCAGCCTTGGCCGACGAAATTGCAACGCGCGTGAAAATTTCCGCCGATGTCGCGCAGGCGTATTTCAAATACCGCGCCTACCAAACAGAATTGCGCATCACCGAGGACAACCTCAAAGCGCAAATGAAAACATACGAAATCACCAAGCAGCGCAAGGCAAACGGGTTTGTTTCGCAGCTCGACGTTGTGCGGGCGGCGGCAGAAGTTTCAAGCACGAACGCGCAGCTGCCGAAAATACAAATGGACGAGCGGCTTGCGCTGAACGCGCTGGAGTATTTGGCGGGAGTGCAAAGCGGAACATTGCGCGAAAGACTTGCGGGCGAAAAACCGCTGCCGAAGCTGGAGTCGTTCATTCCGGCGGGCGTGCCCGCGCAGATGCTTGAACGCCGCCCCGACATCATTGTTGCCGAACACAAAATACACGCCGCCATCGCCGCCGTGGGGGAGGCAACCGCCGACATGTATCCGAAATTCTCCATAACAGGCACAATCTCCTACGACGCCCCGAAATTCAACCGCCTTTTCAACAACCCATACGGGTCGTGGTCGGTAGGGCCTACGGCAACTTGGAACATTTTTCAGGCGGGAAAGACGGTCGCCAACATAAAGCTCAAGGAGGCCGTGGTGAAGGAGGCGCGCGTTTCGTGGCGGTCGAAGGTTTACGGCGCGATAAAGGAGGTTGAAGACGCTCTGGTGTCGGCTGGCAAGGAGCGGGAGAGAATAGAGCTAATCAACACGCTTGTTGCCGACAACCAAAAGGCGTTCGAGCTTTCAAAAAAGCTCTATTCGGCGGGCGAAATAGAATTTCTCGACCTGCTTGTGGCGCAAAGGTCGCTGTTGCAGTCGCAGCAAAATCAGGTTTCGTCAAGAATGCAGTTTGTAAGCTACATTGCGGCGTTGTATAAATCGCTCGGCGGCGGCTGGGACGTTGCGGAGCTTGAACAGACAAAATAGCCGAATGCAACAGGCGGCACAGTGGGCGGAGCGTCAGCGTTCCGTCTTTTTTTGCTGCGCGAGAGCCCGCGCGGCTAATTTGTCGCGCTTTATTTGGCGCACAAGCGCGTCGAGCGATTCGAATTTCCGCTGCGGGCGCAGAAATTTTTTCAGCCTTATTTCGACTTTTTCGGGAGCGCCGAACGCGACGGCTTCAAACAGATTCATCTCCACTAACGGCTCTGTTTTGCCGACAGTGGGGGAAGTTCCGTAGTTTGCAACCCCCCCGTATTTGCGCCCCGTCTTGACGCGCCTAAGCTCCGCGAAATACGCGCCGAACTTCGGCTTGCAGTCGGGATTCCACGGCAGGTTGAGCGTCGGGAGCCCGATTTTGCGCCCCAGCTTTTTGCCGCCTTTAAGCGCGCCCGAACATTTGTAGAAATCGCCGCGCATTTCGGCGAACGCCGCCATGTCGCCGGCGCGGACGGCCTTGCGCATTTCGGAGGAACTCACCCTGCGCCCGTCGGGCAAAAACACGCCGTTTGCGCTGGTGTATTGCCAACCGTATTTTTTGCAGAGCGCACGCAACGTTCTGGCGTTGCCCGCCGCGCCGCGCCCGAACACGAAATTGTAGCCCGTAACAATCCCCTTGAGATTGGGGAATTTTGCGGCGAGCATTTCGGCGAATTCGTCGGGAGTGAGGGCGGCGAATTTTTTTGTGAACTTTTTCACGAAAACTTTTTCCACGCCCGCTTCGGCGAAAAGTCCGGCTCTGAATTTGCCCGAAAACAGCATTTCAACGGGCGGTCTGCCCATGTCGATAACCGCCGAGGGGTGGGGCGAAAACGTCAACACGCACACTGCCGCGCCGTATTTTTTCGCCAAACGTTTCGCCAAGCCGATAACCTTTTTGTGCCCCCTGTGCAGACCGTCGAACATACCGACCGCCAAAACGCACTTGCGGCCAAACGCGGCGATTGCATCGATATTTTCGACGTCCTTCATCGACTAAATTGCAAAGCTCGGAGCGGCCTCGCCGACGGGAATGAGCATTTTTTTGAGGGCGGAGGGATTTGCCTGCTGAAGCTGCTCAATGGTAACGGCGTCCGCCACGTTGAATTTGCCGCTCGAGAGGCGGCGGAGAGATGTCATATGCGCACCGCAGCCTATGCGCTTCCCCAAGTCGTGGCAGACGGTTCTGACGTATGTGCCCTTTGTGCAGGCAAGCTCGAAGTCGGCGTCGGGGCTTTCGAAGCGTTTGAGTTCAAAGCGCGAAATGTTAATGAAGCGCGGCTTGCGCTCCACCTCCTGCCCCTGTCGGGCGAGCTTGTAAAGCGGAATGCCGTTGACTTTTTTCGCCGAAAACATCGGGGGCGTCTGGTATTGGTCGCCCAAAAAGGACTTCATTGACTGGCGCAGGCTTTCTTCGGTCAACCCCGAGGGAACAGGAAGCTCGGCGACTATTTCCCCCTCGCTGTCCTGCGAATTCGTTTCGACACCGAGCCTGAAAGAACCGCTGTAAACTTTGTCGAGGCTCATCAGATACTGCGAAAGCTTTGTCGCCTTGCCCACCAATATCACAAGCAGCCCCGTTGCGAGCGGGTCGAGCGTGCCCGCGTGCCCGACGGAGCGTATTTTTAGGCATCTTCTGACTTTGGCAACAACGTCGTGCGACGTGCAGCCCGTGTCTTTATCGATTAACAGGACTCCTGAAAGTTCGTTCATTTTCTTGATAGCGATTTTTCGCAAAGCTCCAACAGCTTCGGAATTATTGTGTTAAAGGTTTCGTTTTTGGCGGTAAACCCCGCCGCGGCGAGATGCCCGCCGCCGCCGAACGTTTCGGCTATTTTATTGACTTGAAGCTCCGGCGCGCGAGCGCGGAGGCTTCCCTTGACAGAGCCGTCGGCAAGTTCTTCAAGCGTTGCGGCAATTTCAACCCCGTCAATCGAGCGCGCAAAATCCACGAGCCCGTCGATATCCTCCTTGCCCGAATCGGTTTTCTCGAACGTGCCAAGCGGAATGAAGCCGAAACACACGCGCCCTTGCAAATACATTTGAAGGCCTTGCAGATATTGCGCCAAAAGTTTCATTTTCCCGAATCGTTCGCGCTGGTATAACTGCTGGGCAACGTAATTGGCGTTAACACCGCATTTGACGAGAAATTCCGCGGCCTCGAACGACTCCACGCGCGTTGACGACGTCGTCCACTGGCGGGTGTCGGTTGCAATGCCCGTATAAAGAAGCGTAGCCGCGCGCTGCGAAATTTTTACGCCCGCGTCCCGAACCAAAAGCGCGATAATTTCCGCGGTAGCACCCGCGCAGACATCTACAATCTTTATTTCCGCCGCGCTCCGCCCCGAAGTATGGTGGTCGATACACGCGAACACATCGGCGAATCTTTCGGCGAATTCGGCGTTCACACGCTGCAGATCGGAACAGTCTACAATCACGACTTTACGCGATGTATCCGCAAATTCCGCCGCCGATTCGAATTGAGCCGCCGCTATGTTTTCATACAAATGCGGAACGGGATTTTGATTCACGCACACAACGTCCGCGCCCGCGCTTTGCAGGATTTCCGCCAGCGCAAACGCCGAACCCACACAGTCGCCGTCGGGGCGCATATGGCCTGCGACGACAAGCTTTGCGCCGTTTGCAGCCCGCAAAAGTCTGCGGAATTTTTCAACGAGTTCGGGGTTCATTTGCGCAGACTGCTACTGTTATTCGGGCGGGAGGTCCTCCGAATCTCCTCCGCGCTTTTCGTTCCCGATAGCGTCCATGACTTCGAGTATGCGCATGCCGCGCTCCACGGAGGGGTCGTAGACGAAGTTGAGTTCGGGCGTGTATTTTATTTTGATGTTTTTGCCGACTATCCGCCGAAGCTCGTTGCGAACCGACATCAAAAATTTGCCCGCCTTTGCAACCGCCTCGCGATTGCCCAAAACCGAATAGTAAACGCGCGCTTTTTTGAGATCGGGGGCGATGTCCACTTCCGTAAGCGTTATTGCCACCGACTCCGAACGCCATCTGCCGTGCAGAGCCATGCTAAGCTCGCGCTTAATCAGTTCGCCGACTCGTATTTTTCTTTCGCCCATAGCTTCGGTTTAGAGGTCGGGACGGATTTCCAGAATTTCGAAGCACTCGATGACGTCGCCCGCTTCGAAATCGGTGAAATTGTTGAGCGAAATACCGCACTCGTAGCCGGCGCGCACTTCGGCAACGTCGTCTTTGAAGCGTTTGATGTCGCTGATTTTACCCTTGGAAATTTCCTTGCCCTTGCGGAACACGCGCGCAAATTTGTCGCGCTTAACCATTCCCTCGGTAACCATACAACCCGCAACTTTGCCGCCCTTCGACACGTTGAAAAGCGCGCGCACTTCCGCCGCGCCAAGCTTGTTTTCCTTGAGCTCGGGGTCGAGGAGGTTTTTCATTGCGTCTTTGACCTGATTGATGAGTTCGTAGATGATATTGTGGGTTATAAACTGCACGCCCTTGTGTTTGGCCACGCCCGCAACGCCGTTCTCCTGCTTGACGTTGAACGCGACAATCGACGCGCCCGCAGTTGCGGCAAAATCGACGTCGTTCTTCGTGATTTGACCGACGCTTCCCGAGATGACTTCAAGCTTTACTTTGTCGCTTTTGATGTCGTTCAAGCAGGCCACGAGGGCTTCGACCGTGCCCGAAACATCGCTTTTTACGATGCACTTAAACACCTTCTGGTCCTGATTTTCAATAGCCGCCATAAGCTCCTCGATGCTTGTGGGCTTGGGCGCGGATTCCGCCGCGGCAAGTTTTTTGCGCTCGAGAATTGCCTCTTCGGTAATCTTCCTCGCCTGACGGTCGTTTTCGACTTTGCTGAAGGAGTCGCCCGCCTCGGGTGCGCCCGTCCAGCCCATGACGATTGCGGGCGTGGAGGGTTCGGCACTGGGGATTTTTTTGCCCTTGTCGTCGAGAAGCGCGCGCACTTTGCACCAGTGTTCGCCGCAAACTACGACATCGCCCGCCTTGAGCGTGCCCGAGCGGACTATCACCGTGGAGGTTGCGCCCCTGCCCGCCTCGAGCTGGCTCTCTATAATGACGCCCTCCGCGGGAGCTTTGGGATTTGCCTTAAGCTCCATCATCTCCGCCTGCAGCAGAACCAAGTCCAGAAGCTTGTCAATATTGTCGCCTTTGAGCGCGCTAATGGGCTGGCAGAGAACCTCGCCGCCCCAGTCTTCCGACGTTATGCCGCGTTTTTGCATTTGCTGTTTTACGCGGTCGATATTCGCGCCTTTGGCGTCCATTTTATTGATTGCAACTACAATCGGCACACCCGCTTTTTGGGCGAAGTTCAGGGCTTCGTCGGTCTGCGGCATAAAGCCGTCGTCGGCGGCGACAACCAAAATGGCTATGTCGGTGACGTTTGCGCCGCGCTCGCGCATTTTCGAGAACGCCGCGTGTCCGGGGGTGTCGAGGAAGGTGATTTTCTTGCCCGACGCCATAACCTGATACGCCGCGGTATGCTGCGTTATGCCGCCCGCTTCGCCGGCAACGACATTCGTTTTTCTGATTGTGTCAAGAAGCGTCGTTTTGCCGTGGTCAACGTGCCCGAGTATGCAGACAATGGGCGGGCGCGGAACGAAATTCTTGATGTCCTCTATTATCATTCTCTCCAGTTCGCGCTTTCTGGCGGCGGCGGCAAGCTGCTGTTGTTGCTGTTCGCCCCTGCGCTTGATGTCGAGCGTAAAACCGTGGCGTTTGGCGATTTCTACCGCGGTATTTTCCTCTATCGCCTGATTCATCGAGGCGAAAATGCCCATATCCATCAGTTCGGAAATAAGGCGGAAGGGCTTTACGTCCATCGACTTTGCAAACTCGCGAACGATAATCGGGGGCTTTACCTGCAGCGTCTTCGTGCCCGAAGCGACGTCGGAAGCCTGCGGTTGTTCCGCCTTGGAGTCGGCGGCGGGCTGGACGGGCACTACGGGCGCGGGACGGCGCACTACGGAAATATTCGGCATAACCACGCCGGGTGCTTTTGCCGAAACGGGCGGCGGCACGGGCATGGGCTTTTTTACCGCAGGCGGCGGAGGCACTGCCGGAGCCGACTTGGGTGCTGCGGGTGCGGGCGGAACAACCGCCGCGAGCTTTGCAGCCTCCTGCGTGGGGGTATTCGGCTTTGCCACTTGCGGCATCGGAATCGGCGCGGGACGCTTTATTGCGTTTTGCATCGGCGGCGGCACGGGCATGGGCTTGCTTGCCGCGGGAGCAGCCGGCTTCCGCACTTGCGGAATAACGGGAGCGGGTTTGTTTTCCTGCGGTTTGGGCTGTTCGGGTTTCGGCGTTTCCGCCTTTGCGACTGCGACTGCGGGAGCAACTGCAGGCGCGGGTTTGGATACCTGCGGGGGAACCACCGCCGCAGGCTTTTTGGGCGCAGGTTGCGCTTCTGCCACGGACTGCTCCGGCATCCGCCGCTCGGGCTTCTTTTCCGTTTCCTTTGCGGGTTGTGCGGATTCGGTTTTTTCCGCCGCAGTTTTTTTGGCGGCGGGCTTTTTGGACGAATCCTCCGCGGAGGCGGATTTTTTCCACTCCCTGAAGTCGTTCGAAATGTCGTCTACATAAAGGGGCGCAATCGTGTTCGACGGCGTTTTTATTTCCAAACCGTATTTGTCCCGACGCTGGTTGATGAAGTCAATCAGTTCTTTGTTCGGAACGTTCAATTCTTTTGCCAGTGCGTGGATTCTTATGCTCATTTAAAAAAACCTTGTTTAACGTTTTCTTCCGCGGTTATTTGCCTATGCGTTCAAGCGTGCTCTGCGCCTGTTCGGGCGTAAGCCCCATTTTGACGAGGTCTTGGACATCTACGCCTTCGAAAGCCTCTATGCTTGTTATGCCGTTCCCCGCCAAGAGCGCGACCGTTTCGGGCGGGAGGTTGGATAGCGTCTGCGCCAGTGAATCAGCCGCCTGTTCGAGCTTCTGCTCAAGGCTTACTTTCGGCTCTTCGCGGACGTCTATTTTCATTCCGATAAGGCGCGAAGTCAACTTCACGTTCGACCCCCCCTTGCCGATTACAACAGACAAATCCTCTTTAGAAACGTCGAAGCAAATGCGCTTTTGCGCCATGTCAATCTGCACATTCTTTGCGACCGCAGGCTTGATGCATTCGTCCAAGAGCGTTCTGACATCGGGGGAGAACTTGATGATGTCGATTTTCTCGCCATTAAGCTCGCGCACTATTCCCTTTACACGCGTGCCGCCCGCGCCGACGCATGCTCCGACCGGATCGACACGTGGGTCCGTCGCGCTGACTGCGATTTTGGTTCTGTAGCCGGGTTCGCGCGCCATCGCCTCTATTTTGACGGTCTTTTCCGCTATTTCCGAGACCTCCAATTCGAACAGGCGTTTGACGAACTTGAAGCTTGCGCGGCTGAGAATGAGTTCGGGCCCGCGCGGGGAATTGTCGATTTCAAGCAACAGGCAGCGTATGCGTTCGCCGGGGGCGTAGTCTTCGCCCATGATGCACTCGCGGCGGGGGAGGATTGCCGTGGTAAGCCCCAAATCTACAAGATACGCGCCCTTTTCCTTGTGGCGGACCGTGCCGGAAACGATGTCGCCTACGGTCCCCTTGAATTCGTCGTAAATTCTGCTCTTTTCGATTGTGCGCAGTTTCTGGATTATGCTTTGATAGACGTTCTTGGCGGCGATTCTGCCAAGCTCCGACAAATCGATTTCGCGCTCGATTACGTCGCCGAGCTGAGGATTTGCCTTGTAGAGCTTTGCCTTGTCGATATGGATTTGCGTTGCGTTGTCGGCAACGGAGTCGGTAACGGCAAGCAACGCCCAAGCCTTGAGGTTGCCCGTCTTCGGGTTGATGTCGATTTTGAGGTTGTAGCCCGCCATACTCTTGGAGGCGGCGTTGCGGATTGCCGACGCGATTGATTCTATCATCTCCTCGCGTTTAATCTGCTTCTCTTTTTCCATGTATTCAAGAATCGCCAAAATTTCGCTGCTGTTGCTCATACTACCTCTTTCGTTTATGTTAAATGTTTCAAACGCCGACAAAAAAAGCGGGCAAGCAACCCACTTCACATCGGAGAGTCAATTTTTTATTGCGTGGAAATGATGGACGCGGTGCGGCCGGCTGTCAAGCATTTATTTTTGCGATAACTCTCTTTTATTTTGCAACTTTTCCGCCGCGTGAATGTCGGAATTGTGCGGTCGGGAAATATGGTTGATTTTTTAATTTTTTTACGAAATTATTTGGGGGAATTTATGCGTAGGTTTTTCCATATTTCCGCGTTTGCGGCAACCGCCGCGCTCGGGCTTGCCCAAACGGCGTCGGGCGAGGACGGGAATTCGGCGGCGGCAAAGGCGACAACCGACGACGCTTCGGCGGCGACGGGGAGAGCCAAGGCGTCCGCGCCGCGCATCGACGCGTCTTCGCCCGAAACGCTTCAAAAAACCTACGCCGCCGTTATTGCCGCGCTCGACGACGACATGCAGCAGAAATTCGCCTTGGCAATGACGACAATAAGCGTAGTCATGAGCCAGCGACCCGATTTGGGCGGAAGCCAAAAGGTCTTGGAAATGCTAAACGGCAAAACCGCCGAAGAGGTTATTGCGCAGTCGCGCAAGCTTACGGTTTACGTCAAGCGCGGGCAGACGGCTATGAAAGCCGACACGCTCGGGCAGTTTTCGGAGTCGGTCGGCAACATTCTGCTTTCGCTGCCCGAGGACAAGCGCGCCGAATTTTCCGACGCCGTTGCTAAGCTGATTTACGACAAGCAGATTTCGAAACTCTCCGCCGCCGAATTTCTGCGCAGGGTAAACGGCAAAACTTCCGACGAAATTGTGGCGGAGGCGGCAAAGCTCAATCTGCCATTCCAAACGGCGGCGGACAAGGGCAAAAAAAACTACTCGCTTGAAAAAATCTCGCCCGAGCAGGCCGAGGAATTCCGCAAAAAAAACAACCCCGATGCGCCGAAAGCGGAGGCGCGCGAGTTTCTGGATTTCGGGCAGTCGCTCGTGCCTGCGGAATGATTTCGGGACGCGGGGCGGGCGCGGGGCGGGCGGATTGTCCGCGGGCGCGCAACGCAACATTCAACACAAAGGCAGACAAATGAAAAAGACATTCATCTTGGCATTGGCGTTTTTTGCCGCCACGGCGGCGCAGGCGCAAACGGCAACATCTACGCTGAAAGCGGTAATAGAGTGGTTCAAGGAAGACCCTTCGCTCGAAAAGGGGCTTGTGGTTTTGGTGCCCGTGTGTCTGTTTGTTTTGGCGGCGGTTAGGTCAATGCTTTTGCGCGCGCTTTTTATAGGGGCTGCCGCCGCCGCGCTGTATTCGGTTATGGCGAAGTAAAGCCGCGCCGCAGCGGATTGCGGACAAAAAAAGAGCGCGTCGGGAAGTAGACGCGCTCTCTGTTTTCCAACCTTTTGGATTGCTATTTTCTGCGGTATACCGCAAAAGCCAACGCCAACGCGCCGAAAATCGCCGCTACAGTGGCGGGTTCGGGAACTGCAGTGAGGCTGAGGTAGCCCGTTTCGGGATTCCAGTAGAGGTTCTTTGCGTTTGCTATGTCGGAAGCGGAACCCGCGAAGATGTTCGAAAGCAGACCGTTTTCGCCGACGATAGAGTTGTCGATTGTGTCAATCTTTACGAGGCCTTCCTCGAAGTCTTCAAAGAACAACTTACCCTTGAAGTTGTAGTAGACGCTGCCGCCGATTTGCGCCAAGTTCAAGGCGTTGCTGTTCAAAACGACAGTGGCAACGGAATACTCATTATTTGTTGTGATTGTGCGGAATTCATTGTCGGCACCGAGGACGAATTTTGCGCTGCAGCCGCCCGCCACTTCCAATGCAATAGCCTTTTGACCGTTGCCTCCAAACGTCAACGCGTTTTTCGAATTGAGTATGAGCGATGCGCCGTTACGCATTGTGATGAAGTTCGAACCCATTCTGATTGAACCCGTTTCGGAATCGTTAATTGTAACGGAAGCATTCGCCGAAACGCTCCACTTGTTGTAGAAGTAGGACTGGTTTGCGACCGTCTGACCCGAAATTACGTTGTTGCCGCCAAGGAATGCGTAGGGCGCGCCCGTGTCGGTTGTCTTGACTGTGAATTTGCTGGCGAAGTTGAACGAGTCGAACGAGGAAGTGCCGTCGCCGTAGATTTGCGCCTGTGCGAACGAAGAGCCCTTTGATACGCTGACAGTGCGCGCGCCGAACTTTGCATTCAAAACGGAACCGCTTTCGAGGGTGAACTTTACGAACTCTCCCACAGTAATTACGCCAGTGTTCCAGTTGAGCGTTGCGCCGTTTTTAACGTTTACGCGGTGTTCTTTGTCCTTAACTAATCTCATATTGTCGTTCGCCAAATTGAGATTGACCGTGATTCCGTCAACTGTGAAGCCATCCAACAAACCGAATGTTTTGGATGTGTAGTTTTCGTAGTCGCCGATTGTGAGCGTGCCGCCGTTGCCTTTGAAGATCGTGCCGTCGAAGCCGAAGCATTTGTCAGCGTCTCCCGTGGGAGCTGCCGCATTGGCAAATATCACGCCCGTGTGGCTGCCGATATCAATGCCTCCCGTCTTATACATATGGCGGGGCGCGGCCGTGTTTTTCAATACGACATTGTCGGCAGAAACCGTATAGTTGGCTTCGCGGTTAACCCAGCCGGTCACGTCTCCCGTTATTTCGGTGGGCCACCAATCGGCAAATGCGGAAGATGCCGCCACCGTGCATAGTAATATTAGTTTTTTCATTTTTCTTTCTTTCTATCTTTTCATTACGCGTTATGAAGAAAACACAAACGGCCGCTCCCGAACGAATCAAGAGCAGCTCTCGAAATTTTTGAAATACCCGATGCGCGCAAATTGCCCGCGCAAGCGGGTTCTACCGCAAAATCGGGGGGGGGGGGTTAACCCGGGCAACCAAAGACCCCTTTTCCGCGCGGGAACGGGGGTGCAA
>JAEXGH010000020.1 GCA_023450935.1 Verrucomicrobiota bacterium
AACAGGTATACTACAAACAGGTGCTCGAAAACTACACGAACATGCAGTTGCTCGGCTTCTCCGCCCCGCTTCACATCGACGTTACAAGCGCAATAACGCCCTACCCGTGTTTCAATCTCAACCACCCTTGTTCGCGCAAAGATTGTGCCTTTTACATGAACCAGATAGGGCTGCTTTCGAGGGCGTTCTTCGGCGGATTCACTTCGGAGGCGGGCTGCGACCAAGTCGCCAAAACGCTCGACTACGTTCTCTACGCCAATACTTGGACGATAAGCAGCGCGATCCGCGGGCGCACTGCGCTTGAAGACTATACCGTTCCGCTCTGGCAGATTGCCTATCACGGAATCATAATGAGCAACCCGTTTTTCGAATCGCTCGACTATTGGCTCGACGGCAGAAAAAACAACGAAAAACGCCTGAAGGCGGTCGAATTCGGCGCGAGAATGTCGTGCTACGGCGCGTTCGACAAACTGCAACCAACTGACGACGCCAAACTGGCAAACCTTAAAGAAGCCTACGACGACTATATGAAATTGGCATACCTGCAATACGAGTTTATGGAAGACCACCGTAAGCTCGCCGACGGGGTTTTCCGAATCAGATACTCCGACGGTTCGATAATCGTTGTCAACTATACCGACAAGCCCTTTGAATATAAAAAGGGCGTAGTGGCGGCCAAAGACTACAAACTCTTTAAATAAAATTTTTCTTTTGGGTAAAAGCGCGGGCGGACAAATTCGGAATGTCCGCCCGCGTTCGTCAAAAGGTTTTGCCACATAAATGCGGGCGCGTAAAAATAAAAGGGTGGACTAACCCGAAACAAATATTTTATATTTGCGTCAAACATTAACAGGAGACGTAGATGAGAATTTTGTTTTTTATTGCCGCGTTCTTGGCGGCGGTGTCGGCGCGCGCCGATTCCGCCCGCCCGAAAATAGCGGTTGTTGCGGGGAACGACTGTTCCGTGCCCGCGCTTGCGGGGCGCACGGCGGCGTTGAAATCGGAGCTTGAGGCGCGGTTGGCGGCGGCGGGTTTTGCGGTCGTGGATTTGTCGATGCAGACAAAGACGCTTGACGAGTTCCTTGTTTCGGGCGGTTTGCCGAAATCGGACGGAGGGCTATTTTCAAAGGCGGCGGCATTGCGTGTTTGCGAGATGTCGGGCGCAGACTGCCTTATGGTCGCCAAGTATTCGCAGTATCTGAAGGCGGTCAAAAAGTTTTCGGGCTACGGCGTGACGACCGAAAACGCAGTCTATACTCTCGCGGCTAACTACGCCGTTTACGCGGCGGGAGAAAGCGTTGCCGGCGGTTCGGCGGAGGCGTCTAAAACAGTCCGCGCGTCGGAGTCGGGCGGCGAAATTCCCGACGACGTTTTGGGGGAACTCGTTGTCGGTATTTCGCGGCAAATGGCGGCTGCCGCCGTTTCGGGCAAGTCGGCGTTGGTAAAAAAATCGGCGGCGGCGTTGTGCGAAGTTGTATTCGAATTTTCCGTAGAGGACTTGTTTTTTCCGCAAATAAAGTCGGAGAACGGACAATACGTTCTCGCGGGAGGTTGCGCCCCCGCAAACATTGGATTGGTAAACGCGCAGATAGACGGCGTTGCGTGCGCGCTCGGGGGAAAAACCGCGCTTGCAAAGGGGCTTCACAAGCTGAAAGTCAGGCAGCCAGACATTGCCGATTTCGACGCCGACATTCTCGTTTCGGGCGAATCAGGGCAGAAATTCGCCTTCCGATTGAGTCTCGACGCCGCGGCGCGCGCGCGCATGCGCGGCGATATGGAGTTTTTGCAGTCGCTCAAAGACAGGGCGGGACAGACGCTCGACCGGCGCATTATCACCGAAGCCGAGGCGGAAAGATTGCGCGGTTTGGCGAAGAAATTCGGACAGTCGGGAATAAAAATCGACGCAAAGGAATTTCCCGAAGTGAAATTGCAGAGTATTTTCGGACAATAAAAAAGGATATTTCGACATGAAAAAATTTTTGGTATTTTTTACGATTTTGTTCGCCGCCGCGGCGGTGTTCGCAAAACCCGTGCGCAAAAACACAATGGCGGTGGTGAAGGTCGCCGCTACGCAGTCATGCGCAAAGCTTGCGAAGAAGAACGCGGCGGAGGATTCGCTCGGGCGGTTTGTGGAGGCCATAGCCGACGGGTTGCCCGCCGATTTGGCCTCCTCCGGCGTGGTTAGGGTAGTTTCGCGTTCGGCAATTGACGCCGTTTTGAGGGAGCAGAATTTCGGCGAGTCGGGCGATGTCGATAAATCTACTGCTTCCCAAGCGGGAAAACTTTTTGGCGCGCGATACATCGTGACTGTCGTCGTGCGCGACTTTCAGGATTTTAAGGATAGGGCGCATTTTGCAACCCTTGCGCAGAGCGACGAACTCCGCAAGGTGCGCGTTAATGTTGCCTCAAACGTAATCGACACCAAAACGGGCGAGATTGTCCACGGCGGGACGCTCGCCATTGAGGGCGGCGACAAGTCGGTGAAACACGATATTTCCGTGCAGTCGGGCGGCGAAATGACCAACGCCGTTGTCGTTATGCTTGCCGATACCGTAAGCAAAACGCTTTCGCGCAACATTGTAAACCACCTCTTCCCGCCGAAAATTACGTCGATAAAAGGCGGCGTTGCCTCAATCAACAGGGGCGAGGGCGCGGGCGTGGAAGTCGGAGACGAATTCGAGGTTTACGCGAAGGGCGGAAAGGTAGTCGATTCCGATTCGGGCAATGATCTCGGCAATGTTGAGGAGACAACGGGGCGCGTCAAGGTAATTTCCGTTTCGGCGAAATCCGCCAAGGCGAAGATTGTCGAAAACGGCGGCGTCAAAAAGGGGCAGTTTGTCCGCCCGCTTAAAAAGCGCGCCGTCAAGCAGGGGGTTGTCGAAATTTAGCGGCGAGGCGGCGCGTTGCAGGGCGCGGTTGATATGGATTTTGTCAGAACAGTCTCGGCGTTGTCTGTTTTTGCCGCCGTCTCGGGTTGCGCAACATACACGAGCCAAACAGAACGCATCAGGCGCGACTGGAGCGCGGGCAACACTTCCGTCGCGTATGCTGAAGTTTCCGAATGCGAATCCGACCGCCGCGACAGCGTGGACGCGCTTGTCTGGAAGCTCGAGCGCGGCGCAATAGCACGCGCCGACGGGGCTTTGCAAGACAGCGTAAAATCGTTCGAATCGGCCCATGCCGACATCGCCGCGTTCGAATCCGCTCCGGAAATAAGCATTTCGCGCGAGACCGAGGCGTTTCTTACAAACCGCTCGTTTCTCCCCTACAAGGGCTACAACTACGACAAAATTATGGCGTGCGTCTATCTTGCGCTCGACTACATCGAGCTTGGCGATTTCGATGCCGCGCGCGTGCAGGTAAAGCGCATTGAAAACTATCAGGCCGAAGCCGCGCGCCAAAACGCCGCGCGTATCGAGCGCGAGCGCAGGGCGTTGCAGGACGCCGCCGACAAGCGCGACGCCGCCTCCGTGGAGCGCGCTCGGGCGGTTGCCGAACGCTCGGAGGAATTTCAAAAGTTCTATCCCGACCGTTCGCGCGGGCGCGCAAAACGCCCGTATGTAAACCCTTTTGCCTACTGGGTCTCGGGCGTATTTTTGGCGCACGCGGGCGAAGACATGTCCGATACGGAACGCGCGCAGGATATGTTCCGCATAGGCGGTTCGCTTGCCGAGCGGCAGTCTTCGGCATTCGCCCAAGACTACAAAATGTGCGAGAACATTCTTTCGGGCAGGAAAATCGTCCTCCCTACATATGTAGTGTTCGAGACGGGCTGCGCGCCAATTCGCAGGCAGTTCAGACTCGACCTGCCGCTGTTTGTCGCGGGCGAAAATCTGCCGCATGTGGCGGTGAATTTCCCGTATTTGTCGGCGCGCGACAGCTTCAAAAAGTCGGTTGCGGTTTCGGCGGGCGGCAAAACGCATTCGCTCGAAACTGTTGCGGATATGGACGAAATTATCGGGCTTGAGTTCGACAACGAGCTGCCTTTGGTGATAACAAAAACGCTTCTTTCGGCGGCGGCAAAGGCTACCGCGCAGTATTTTGCCGCGCGCGCGGCGGGCGGTGACTGGGGAATTTTGGTGAACATCGCAGGCGGCGTATACCAATCTTTGGTAAACGACGCCGACTTGCGCACTTGGACGACGCTTCCCAAAAAAATCATGATTGCCCGCTTCGACACTCCGTCCGACGGAATCGTGAAAATCGACGGAGTGCAGGCAAACGTTCGCCCCGATTGCGCGAACATCGTGTTTGTAAAAAGCATGTCGGCGGGAGGAAAAATTTCGGTTCGGACAACGGCGTTTGCAAAAAACCGCGGCGGCGCAAATTGCGGCGCCGCGGCGGAGGTGTCGAAAAAACTTGCCAACTAGGCGGCGTCGGATAAGTAGTCTTTCGGGAAACTAAAAAAGGAGAATTATGAAAAAATCTGTTGCGGCATTGTTTTTGATTGCACTGTTGGGCGGGTGCACGGCGGTAAATATGTTCGAGCGTGCCGAAGGGCAGGCGCGTCCGCAAATGACCGACCACAAGCGCATAATCTCCGACGGAGAGCTCGACAACTACGCCCGCGTTGTGGATATAAACCAAACGACTGTCGGCGGGCTGCTGAAAGTGCAGGCAAAACTGCTGAACACTTCGGCGGCGGAAAGAAAAATCAGATACAAATTCGTATGGCTCGACGCGCGGGGAATGGAGATTCCGAGCGTAAATTCGAACTGGAATGTGCTTGAGCTTTCCTCCGCCGAGGCCGTTTTCATTTCGTCCGTCGCGCCCGCGCCGAATGCGGCGGATTTCATTCTGAAACTCCTGCCCGACGAACGCTAATTCAACAAACAACAAAGGGTTTTATATGAAAAAATCGATTATGCTTTTTGCGGTTTTTGCCGCGTTAATAGCCGCTTCGGGCTGCTCGACAAAGGGACGGTATGTGGATGCCGACAAGTCGGGCGTAATAGGCATGGGCGTGAACATTCAGGACTTCAACTCTGCGGCGGCGTCGCTTGTAAACGACTTGCTCGCCTCGGGCGCGCTCGAACGCACAAACCTTAAAATGCCCATAAAACTGCTTGTAAGCAGGGTAAAAAGCGACGTTTCAGAGCCGATAAACAGGGAGCTTCTCACCAACCAAATTTGCATGGCTCTGAACAATTCGGGCAAGGCAATCGCCGTCAAGGACGACCCCGCCACGAAGGAGCTTTATCTCGCCGAGGCGCGCAAATTGGGGGCGGAAACATCGCTGCCGAAAATCACCCTCACAGGCTCAATCAGCCAAGTAAACGCCGCCGACAGCGATGTAAAACAGGTGACATACGTCTTTGCGGTCGAGGTAAACTACCGCGGCAACTCAATCTGGATGGGACAAAAGCAGATTACAAAGCAATTCGGCAAAACACTCTTCGGAATGTAGGCGTATGAAAGCGAAAATTACAGTTCTTCTTGTTTTGGTATGCGCGCTGCTTTCGGGCTGCGAAAGTCTCGGCTGGCAGACAATCGGTTTGCGCGACGCCCTCACTCCCGGCGTGGGCACCGAGACCACTATCCACTCCTACTAAAAAACATGCGAGGGCGACGTCTCTTTTTCGAATATTTTATAAATTAAAAAGTAATGGCGGTTGCCGTAGGCAATCCGCCTTTGTTTTTAGATTCGAAAAAGAGGCGTCTCGCGGCTTATGGAGAGTTTGTTCGGGCGGAATAACCTCAAGGTTAATTCCGCCAACTCACAAACGTCTCCCTAAGCACACGCCTCGCAAGTTTTTTTGCGGGACACAATGCGTGTTCGAAAATTTATAGTTTTCAAATTGTCAGTTGGGATAGCGGCTTGAGCGGTAGCGAGACCGCGTAAGATAGCCCTTCAATGGAATCCCGCCCCTGCGGGACGTTTTTTACGTTTCCGAAATGGGGGCGATTGGCAAAAGCCAATACGCCTTTACTCTTTGATTAAAGTGTTAAAACTCAAAACGGCTTCGCTTTTTAGTTCGCAACAGAGGCGTCGCCCTCGAGGTTTTTTGCGGGACACAATGTCGATTCGAACTTAAAAAACTTCGGCGAGTTTATAAAACATAAGGCGAAACAAGAGTTTCATCCTATCTATAAAATTACAAAACTTTAACCAGAAGACAAAGCGGAATTGAATTTTATTCAATCCCGCGCCACTTTAAGTTAAAAAAGCGCGAGGCTCGAGGCAGAAAACAAGCGAAGCGCGTTTGAGATTTTTTGCGTAGCAAAAAAGACCCC
>JAEXGH010000023.1 GCA_023450935.1 Verrucomicrobiota bacterium
TTTATGCTGCGTTTCACTGTTTGTTGTTGCTCGGTCACGTAGGTTAACTACGCTCCCATCGCAACAAAAACGTGAAGCCTTGCCTAAAACTACGTTTTACGCGTTCTCAAGGGGCGAAGCCCCTTGACCTCTGCCGCTTTGCGGCGGTTTGTGTTATTCGGCGCGGATGAACACCGCGCCTTTTTTGTGAACGCCCGCATTGAACAAAGTTCAATAGCTTGCGTATTCTAAACTTTACTTCAAGAAATAATCAAAGGCGTATTGCCTGCGGCAATCGCCGCCGCTTTAGAAATAATAAAAAACTTTAACCAGAAGACAAAGCGGAATTGGCTGTGCCAATCCGCGCCACTTTAAGTTAAAAAGCGTGAGGCTCGAGGCAGGATTCGTATTTTATGAGGCGTAGCGGGCTAAACGCCCGTGACCACAAAAGTTGCGAAGCAAGCTTTTGGGGAGAATAAAACACGAAGTGTTTTACCCGTAGGGCGAGAACAGCGCGGATTTTGCGCAAGCAAAACCAAGCGAGCGAGTTCAATCCGAAATAAAATCGAATGATGCCCGAGAGCGTTTGCTTCGACGAGTTTATAAAACAAAAGGCGAAACAAGAGTTTCGCCTTATCAATAAAAAATAAACTCGTCGGCGAAGCAAACGCGCCCTCGCGCTTTTTTTAGAAGAGGCGGTCGAGGGAACGATAGTTTATAGCTTCGAGCAGGTGCGGGGTTTGGATTGTATCGGAGAAGTCGAGGTCGGCAATCGTGCGGGAGACTTTTATTATCCTGTCCCACGCGCGCGCCGAAAGCCCGAGTTCCGTCATCGCCGAAACCAGAAGCGAGTTTTGTTCGTTTGTTAGGGCGCAGTGTTTTCGCAGTAGCGCGGGCGTCATGTCGGCGTTGCAGTGGATTTTCAGTCCCTTGAAGCGTTGCGCTTGTATCTTGCGCGCTTCGACAACGCGGGCGCGGATTTCGGCGGAAGACTCCGCAACCGTGTTTCGCTGAATCTCCTCAATGCCGAGCGCGGCGGCTTCGACGTGAATGTCGATTCTGTCGAGAAGCGGCCCCGACACGCGCGCGCGATACGCCCGCACCTGTTGCGGCGTGCACTTGCAGGCGCGTTGGGCGGAGCCGTAGTAGCCGCATTTGCAGGGGTTCATCGCCGCTACAAGCATAAATTTGCACGGAAGCGTTATCTTGCCCGCCGCGCGCGAAATTGTGAGCCTGCCGTCCTCCATCGGCTGCCTGAGGTTGTCGAGCACCGAGCCGAATTCGGGCAGCTCGTCGAGAAATAAAACGCCGTTGTGCGCAAGCGAGATTTCCCCGGGCTTTGGATTCGGGCCGCCGCCCGTTAAACCGACTTTGCTTACGGTGTGGTGCGGCGCGCGAAACGGACGTTTAAAGCGGCGGTTGTCGGCGTTTTGTGTAAGCCCCGCGGCGGAATAGACGCCGAGAATTTCCAGAAATTCGTCGTAGGTGGGCAGGGGCATAATAGTGGGAATGCGTTTTGCAATCATGCTTTTGCCCGATCCGGGAGGGCCTACCATAAGCAGGTTGTGCCCGCCCGCCACGGCGACTTCAACCGCGCGGCGGACTTGGTGTTGCCCCTTAACGTCGGAGAAATCGACGTCGAAAAGGGCGTCGGATTCCCCCGCGAAGACGTCGCGTTGCGGCTTTAGTTTTTCGAGTTGTGCGCGCCCGAGAAAGAAATCGACGGTTTCGCGCAATGTCTGCGGTGCAATCACGTCAACGCCGTCTACAAGGCTTGCTTCGTGGGCCGATTCGGGCGGCAGAATAACTCCTTTCTTGCCGCTTTTTTTGGCAAGCAACGCCATGGAAACCCCGCCGCAAATCGCCCGCAAACGCCCCGAAAGACTGAGCTCTCCCGCAATGATGTAGTCGAAAAACGGCTCCTGCGGAATGTGCCCGAGCGACGCCAGCACCGCAAGCGAAATAGGCAGGTCGTAAATTGGTCCCTCTTTTTTTATGTCTCCCGGGGCGAGATTTACGGTGGTTTTTGTTGTGGGCATTGAAAAGCCGCTGTTTGCCATTGCCGAAGAAACGCGGTTAACCGACTCCTTTACTGCGGCATCGGGCAAACCCACTATGAAAATTTTGGGTTCGCCGCTTTCGCCCGAATTTACCTCTATGTCAACGGGCAAAGCCTCCACGCCGCAAAGCGAACCCGAATGTAATTTGGAAAACATAAAAATCATTAAAAAAAATTTCGTTGGGCGGGCAAGCTATATTTGTTGCTTGCGCGCACAAATGTGTTAAAAAGGGGAAATGGAAAATATTGAAGGGCGAATATCGGCGGCGGCTAAGGAAATAGTGCGCGCAGCGGCGGGGAATTTTTCCGTGTGCGGGGCGGAGTCGTGCACGGGCGGGGGGATAGCCTCGGCGGTTGTCTCGATTGGCGGCGCGAGCGCGGTCTTTAAGGGCGCGGCAGTCTGCTATTGCGACGAAGCAAAAATGCGCATTCTGGGCGTGAAGGAATCGACCCTGCGCGAGCATTTCGCCGAAAGCACAGAATGTGCCGCCGAAATGGCGGAGGGCGCGCGCAAAATCTACAACGCCGACATTGCTTTTGCCTCCACGGGCTTTTTGGACGCCAACACGGGCACAAAGCCCGCCGAGCTTGCGGGCACTGTGTTTCTGGCATTCGCCACGAAAGACGGAACTTCGGTTCAAACGCTGAAGCTCGACTCCGCCGCCGAACGCAACTTAAACAGAAAGCTATGCGTGCTTGCCGCTCTTAAAAAGATTTTGACTTTTGGGTGTATATGATTTGTTCTATTTTCAGGTGGCGAGTTAATCGGGAGAAAGGTGAACTTATGGATAGGAGATTTTTTGCAAAAACGGCATTGGGATTTGTTGCGGGAACAGTAGGGCTTTCGGCTGCTCCCTCGGGTTCGGGTGTAAAAAAAATGCAGACAAACTTCAAAAAAGACAATTCGCGTTTTGCGACAAATTCTGACGAGGACGAAGTTAAGGTTATTCAGTCCAAAAGATTTTATAAACAACCGAGCAAAAAAGCACAGGGTAAGTGCACATCGATTCTGTTTTTTGCCGACGTGCATCTTGTTGTTGGCAATCTTCTTAAAATAAAAGATTTCGCGCAAAAACATAAAAAATACATAGACGATGTTGTCCACTTGGGGGACGCAGTCGGCAATGCATACAAAGGAAATTTCGCACTCTGGGATAATTATCCTAATGCTCTTAATATCATAGGCAATCACGATGTATACGATGGAAACTATAAAAAAATCCTTTCGGATAAATCAAAATATTCTATATACTTCGAAAAATATATAAAATTGTGGAATGTCGTTCAACCCGAGGACGCACAAGCAAACGGAATTTGCTATTTTTACAAAGACTACAACGATGATGTCCGCCTGATTGCCATTGACTGTATGAATCCGAACAACGCCCAGTTCGATTGGTTTGTCAAGGCGTTGTCGGGCGCAAGAAAAGCGGGTTTGAAAGTGGTTATAGCAACCCATATCCCCCCGACAGGCGACGCCGGTTTGGATTGCAACTTCAATTCAATCGACTATGCGTTTGAGCATGCTTCAACGGAAACGTCAGGCAAAAATTTCACGCGGTTTGTAGACGCGGTTGACGAATTTATATCGCAAGGCGGCGGTTTTGTGGCGTGGATTTGCGGGCATTTCCATCACGACAGATTTATGCACACTACGGGCACAAAGCACAAGCAGCTAATAGTAGTTATGGAGTGCGCAACCGACTTTGATTATTGGACTGACGCCGACCACGTCCGCGATACGCCCACGGGCACATGTTGGGAGATTATTTCGATAGAAAGCGTTTCAAACGTTCTAAAAATTGCACGCTTCGGCAATAATTTCGACCACTACTTACGCCACAAAGGAACACTGTGTTACGACTTCAAAAATCACAAACTCATTTCCCAATATTGATTTTTTTAAATTCCTAAAGCGGGTTTTTTATAATTCCTAAAGTGGCGGCGATTGCGAAGCAATACGCCTTTGTTTGGTTGTTAAAGACGAGATGTATTCGCCTGCGCCCAAAGAAATAGCCCCACTTTAACCCATAAAAAAAGCGGGATTGGCAAAGCCAATCCGCGCCGCTTGGAAAGATTTAAGATTCTTTTTTACAGAGGAGCGTTGAATATAATTCAACCTCCGACGGTGCCCAAATAATGGAAACCCGCCCTTGCGGGTTAGTAGTTGACCAAACGTTTTTCTTTGACCTTGGAAGCCTGCTTGCCGATGCGGTCGCGCAAGTAGTAGAGGCGGGCGCGCATGGGGACGGAGTCTCTGTCGACTTCAATCTTGGCGATGTTGGGGGAGTTTACGGGGAAAACGCGTTCCACGCCTTCGCCGTAGGAGAGACGGCGGACGGTAAATGTTTCGTGAATGCCGCTGCCCTTTCTCGCGATTACGATGCCCGCAAAAACCTGAATACGTTCCTTGTCGCCTTCGCGAACTTTTGCATGCACTTTAACACCGTCGCCCACTTTGAATTTGGCGACGTCAGACTTGATTTGGTCTTTCGTGATTTCTTTCAACAATTCTTGGTTCATTGTTCTTCTCCTTTGTTTAAAATGTCTTGTCTGCGTTGCTTTGTTTTCTCCACCTGTTGCTGCCGCCGCCATTGCTGTATTTTAGCGTGATTGCCTGACATCAGAATCTGCGGAACTTCCATTCCCCTGAAAACGGCGGGTCTTGTCCATTGTGGAAAAGAAAGGAGATTGTCATTAAAAGAGTCAAACGTCAAGGAATTTTCTTCGCCTAAAACGCCTTTTACGTATCTTGCCACAGCGTCTGCCAAGACAGCCGCGGGAAGCGTGCCGTTGGTTAGGACGTAGTCTCCTATGGAAATCTCCCTGTCAATAATGCAGTCGCGGACGCGTTGGTCGATGCCTTCGTAGTGCCCGCTCAGGATTATCAGATGCTTTTTTTGCGACAGTTCCGCGGCTATTTTGGGCGAAAGTTTTTCGCCGTCGGGGCACATGTAAATGCGGGTGCATTCGGGGGTTTGAAGCGCCTCTATTGCAGCGAAAATTGGTTCGGGCATAAGCAGCATTCCGGGGCCGCCGCCGAAGGGGCGGTCGTCAACGTTTTTGTGTTTGCTTGTTGCCCAGTCGCGAATGTCGTGGACTTTTAAATCGAGAATTCCAGCTTCCTGCGCGCGCGCAAGCATACTTTCGCCCAAAAATCCGGAGAGCATATTTGGGAAAAGGGTGAGGAAGTCGATTTTTAGTTTTGCGTCCATATACAAAAACCCGTTGAGAGCCTGAAACGACCGTCAGCGGGTTTGGAAGGGGACAATTCTCCGATTACGCCTGAGCCTGAGCTTTTGCTTTCTTGATGAGAGCCTTTACTGTGTCGGAGGGTTGTGCGCCTACGCTTACCCAATAGTCGGCGCGTTCAACGTTGATGTTGCAGGCAATGTCCTTACCTCTCGGGCTGGGATTATACATACCGAGCGTTTCAACGAACTTACCGTCGCGGCGTGCCGAACTTTCGGCTACTACAACTCTGTAGACGGGGTTGTGCGTTGAGCCGTGTCTTTGTAATCTGATTTTAAGTGCCATATTTCCTATTCTTTAAAAAAGTTAAACCGTTTATGAAATATCACATTTTTTTTTTGTCAACCACTTTTTGTCGCTAAAATTTCGCCCGACTCCTGACTTGTGCGCGCGGCGACGGAGTCGGGCGGAAGATTCATGCCGCGTCGCGCAAGCGGAGGTTAGCGCATCATTTCGTCGTAGAAGGCAACTATCTTCCCTTTGTCGGGGCCTTCGTTGTGCTCCATCGCGCTTTTTGGGTGGCGGTTCATGAAACCCGTAATCATATACGGGTAGTCGAAGCCCCAGCCGAGCTTTGCGCGCATAGGTTCGATGTATTTTTCGATGCACTCGAGAATCGGGCGCGCCCTGTATTTGGGGTTGTGCAGGAAACCTACAAGGAGCTCGAGAGGGCAGTTGCCCGCGCCTCTGCCCAAGCCAGCGAACGTGCCGTCGATGAGGTTTGCTCCCGCGACGATTGCCTCTATCGTGTTTGCGAAAGCCAGCTGCAGGTTATTGTGCGCGTGAATGCCAATGCGTTTGTTGCCCGCAATCGACATATACTTGTGCATCATCTGCCTGATTTGCTCGCCGTAGAGCGAGCCGAAGCTGTCCACGAGGTAGATTGTGCCCACGTCTGTTTTCGAGAGCATTTCAAGCCCTTCGTCAAGCTGTTCTTCGTTGACGGTGGAGACCGCCATTACGTTGACAGTTGTTTCGTAGCCCTTGTCTGCTGCGTCCTTAATCATATCCATAGCCAGCGGAATCTGGTGGATATAGGTTGCAACGCGTATCATATCGACGGGGCTTTGCGACTTGTCTACGATATCGGTTTTGTAGTCGCATTTTTCGGCGTCCGCCATGACGGAGATTTTCACGTCGCGTTTGTTGTCGCCGACGATGCGCTTGATGTCGTCTTCTTCGCAGAAACGCCACGCACCGAACTTTTCGGGGGAATAGATTTTTTTGCTGTTTTTGTAGCCTATTTCCATGTAGTCGATGCCCGAGTCTGCGCAGGCGTCGTATACGGCGCGGACAGTGGCGTCGTCAAAACGGCTGGAATTCATCAACCCGCCGTCGCGGATAGTGCAGTCCAAGACCTTTAGTTCTTTTCTGAAGCCCACCCATCTTTCAGCGGCGGACGTTTCCTCTTTTTTTGTATCCATTGTTTTCCTTGTTTGAAAAATAAAAAACCCGAACGCTTTTTTGTGCATTCGGGTTTTATAATGCCAACACATTTACATGCGCTTACCGAATGCCAAGCGGGACACCGTAGTAATAATAGCCTGTAAAATACTGAGTCATTATGGCAAATGAGATATTATTTTTTGCGTATTGCAAGCGTTTTTTTTGGATTTTTTTAACCCGAAGGCGTTTGCGGCGTTTTTTACGCGTTTACCCCCAGCGTTTGGGCTACCATTTTGTGGAAGTCGCCGAAGAGCGCGGAGGCTTCGTTCGGGCCGGGGGCGGCTTCGGGGTGGTATTGAACCGAGAACACGGGAAGTTCTTTGTGGCGCAAGCCCTCTACAGTGTTGTCGTTGAGGTTGATTTCCGTGACAATCGCGCCTGCGTTTTCAAGCGACTTCGCGTCGGCGGCGAACCCGTGGTTTTGCGACGTTATCGAAACAAGCCCCGTTTCGAGGTTCTTTACAGGCTGGTTTCCGCCTCTGTGTCCGAATTTGAGCTTGTATGTTTTCGCTCCCAGCGCGTGCGTTATCACCTGATGTCCGAAGCAGATTCCGAAAGTCGGATATTTCTGCAGCAGCGCGGCTACGGTTTTGTGCGCGTAGTCAACCGCCGAGGGGTCTCCCGGGCCGTTTGAAAGGAATACGCATTGCGGGTCGAAATCTGCTATCTCCGCGGCGGAGACAGTCGCGGGGAAAACCGTTACGTCGAAGCCGTTGAACGCGAGCCTTTTGAAAATAGAAGTTTTTGCGCCGAAGTCTATTGCCGCGCATTTAAAAAGCGGTTTTGCTCTTTCGAAATTATAGAGCTTTGTTCCGCAGACAGTGAAGGGTTTTAAATCGTCTTCGGGAACGTCGAACTTATACGCTTTTTTGCAGGATACCTCCTTTACGTAGTCAACGCCCACGAGCCCCGCCCAGTTCTGGGCGCGCGCAACGGCGTCTTCGGCGGAGATGTCCTCGGTTGTAAGGCATGCTTTCATTGCGCCCGCGTCGCGTATTTTCTTTGTGATTGCGCGCGTGTCCACGCCGCTGATTGCCGGAACGCCCGCGTTTTCGAGATACTGCTGAAGCATCATCTTGCTGCGCCAGCTGCTTGCAACGGGGCTTACCTCGCGCACGACGAACCCCGAAACTTTCACTCCGTCGGATTCCTCGTCTTCGGGATTTACGCCGTAATTGCCCACCTCGACTGCCGTCATCGTGACTATCTGTCCGAAATACGAAGGGTCTGTGAGCACTTCCTGATATCCCGTCATCGACGTGTTAAAGACCGCCTCGCCGACTGCCGTTTTTGTTGCTCCGAACGCTCTTCCCTCAAACACGCTGCCGTCTTCAAACGCCAAAATTGCTTTTCGATTCTCACTCATATTTTTTTAACCCTCCAACTAAATATGATTGCCCGCGCTTTTCAACCAAATTTTTAACGGACATCGCGGTATTCTTTGCGCGGAAGCAGGCGTGCGAACTTGCGCCGCGCCGGCAAACGACGGCGTTTTGGCGGGCTACAAAAAAGGCGAACCCGAACGGGTTCGCCTCCGAAAGATATGATTTTCCCCGGCCGAATTACGCCTTGCCTGCCGAGCCGAGGACGTTTTCGACCTTGTGCATGTAGAGCTTTTTGAGCTCGTCGCGCGCGGGGCCGAGGTATTTGCGGGGGTCGAATTCCGCGGGCTTTGTCGCGAAAACTTCGCGGACTGCCGCAGTCATAGCCAAACGGCCGTCGCTGTCGATGTTGATTTTGCAGACGGCAGATTCAGCCGCCTTGCGGAGCTGTTCTTCGGGGATACCCACGGCCGCTTCGAGCTTGCCGCCGAACTTGTTGATTGTATCGACATACTGCTGCGGAACTGAGGACGAACCGTGCAGGACAATCGGGAATCCGGGGATACGTTTTTCGACTTCCTGCAAGATGTCGAAGCGCAACGGCGGGGGAACAAGTCTGCCGTCGGCGTCGCGCGTGCACTGTTCGGGCTTGAACTTGTATGCGCCGTGCGATGTGCCGATGGAAATCGCCAAAGAATCGACACCCGTCTTCTTTACGAAGTCTTCGACTTCTTCGGGGCGCGTATACGAGTGGGTTTCGTGCGAAACTTCGTCTTCGATACCCGCCAAAACGCCGAGTTCGCCTTCGACTGTAACGTCGTATTTATGGGCGTATTCCACGACTTTTGCGGTCAACTCCACGTTTTCGTCATAGGGGTGCGCCGAACCGTCAATCATAACCGAGGAGAAGCCGTATTCGATGCACGATTTGCACAATTCGAAAGAGTCTCCGTGGTCGAGGTGCAGGACAATCGGGATTGCGCAGCCGAGTTCCTTGGAATACTCGCACGCGCCCTGCGCCATGTATCTGAGCAAAGTCTGGTTCGCATACTTGCGGGCTCCGCTTGAAACCTGCAAGATAACGGGCGACTTTTTCTCTACGCAGGCCTGAATGATGGCCTGCATCTGTTCCATATTATTGAAGTTAAACGCCGGAATTGCATATTTGCCTGCAATCGCTTTTTTGAAAAGCTCGCGCGAGTTAACCAAACCGAGTTCTTTATAAGATACCATAATTGTTATTTTGATTGAACCTTCATTAAAAAAAATCGGGTTTTCAAATGCAATCAAAAAATCAACTTTAATTTCGGCCGATTCGTTCGGCGTGGAGGAGGGGCGCGCCGGCGGGGGAAACGGGCGAAGTCGGCTGGGCGGCGCGGAGAATGCGGGGCGGAAGGTGTCGGATTGCGCTGAAAGATTGTTTTGCCCTCCGACAGGCATCGCCGGTCTAAAACTAAAAAACGGGGGAATATCTGTTTGACAAGTCGGCGGAGGTTTTTGTAGGCTTCCTCCCTGTATATACAGCATTCCAATTTATGAAAAGACTACTACCAACACTCGCCGCGTTGTCGGCTCTGTTTCAGACGGCGTTTGCGGCCGATTTGACCGAAAACGCGTGGCTTGACTACCAAGTCGTGAAAATCAACAAGGAAAGCCCGTCGGCGGCAATGAAAGTTTTTGGAAAGGCGTCCGACGCGGAAAAACCCGTTTCAATTGCCGATGTCGATAAAATCCACGAAGGCGACCGCTACAAGCTTCTTAACGGGCAGTGGAAGTTCTTCTTTGCCGACACTCCCAAGCAGGTAAAGAAGGAGTTTTTCGCCGAAAAGTTCGACGACTCCAAATGGAAGTTCATCAAAGTGCCCAACTCTTGGCAGAGCGAAGGCTACGACACCATTTTCTACAACAACACCACCCTCGAGTTCATGTATGACAAAAAGGGCAATATGTTGCCAGATTTCGTCAACGGCCCGAGTATGTTCAAGCGCAATGTCTACGCGCCCGTAGTAAAGAAATTCTACATTCCCGAAGGGCACAAGCAGTCGGGCATCTACCGCCGCACGTTCACGGTTCCCGCCGACTGGAAGGGCGAAAACGTGTTCATACGCTTCGACGGCGTCCGCACGGGCTTCCGCTTCTTCGTAAACGGAAAGTTCATCGGCTACAGCGAAGACAGCTTCACGCCCGCGGAATTCAATATTACCGACTACATCAAGCGCGGCGCGGAAAACACGCTTGCAGTCCAAGTCTACAAATACTCGACCGGCGCGTATAACGAAATGCAGGATATGCCCCATGTTATGGGAATTATCCGCGACGTGTTCCTGCTGGCGCGTCCCGATGTCTATGTAAAAGACTACCACGCCCCCGCGGAGCTTTCCGCCGACCTCGATTCCGCGACAATAGACCTGACCGTAACGTTGCGCAACCTATCCGACAAGCCGCAAAACGGCGTCAATGTGGAGGCGTATCTGCTGGACGAAGACGGTAAAATCTTCAGAAAAAGCTTCTGGAGCGCGCCGCTTTTGGACGAAACCGCCGATGTCAAGCCCGATTCGCTTGCGCAAATCAACAAGAAAATCGACGTTTCGGGCTTCAAGCTTTGGAGTCCCGACAAGCCCAACTTCTACACGCTTTGCATAAAGCTCTCCAAAAACGGCAAAGAGCTTGAAACAGTCCGCGCCGACTTCGGCTTCAGAAAGTTCAAAATCGTCAACAGGCACCTCGAGCTAAACAACAAGAAAATGCTCATAAAGGGGGTCAACCGCCACGACTGGTCGCCCAAAACGGGCAAGGCGGTGAGTTTCGACGAAATGAAGCAGGACGTGGAGTTGATGAAGCGCGCCAACGTGAACTTCGTCCGCGCCTCGCACTACCCCAACGACGACCGTTTCTACATGCTTTGCAACCGCTACGGTTTGGCGGTTCTGGACGAAAACAACCACGAACAGCACGCGTTTTTGCGCAACCCCGCAATCAATCTGCCAAACCACGTTCCGCAGATGGTTGACAGAGCCGAAAATATGGTATTCCGCGACAGAAACATTCCGTCGATTATGATTTTCTCGGTCGGCAACGAGTCGTCGTTGCTCTACACGCTCGGGCACAAGGCTACGGAGCAGGTTGTGCGCAAGAATTCGCCCCAGCACTACTTCATGTCGCACGGCGAAACATACGACATCATCAACGGCGCGCCCAACGGCACTTCCGACTTCGTAACGCCGATGTATCGCGACATCACCCAGATGGAACGCTATCTGGAAATGGACACAAAAAAACCCTTCTTCCACGCCGAATACGCCCACGCAATGGGCAATTCAATCGGCAATTTGGAGGGAATGTGGAAGTTCCTGCGCAAGCACGAGGGCACAAACGGCGGCTTCATTTGGGACTGGGTTGACCAGTCTTTCTACCTGCCCTGCGAAAACGACAAAACAAAGAAATACCTCTCCGACGGGCGCGACTGGAATACAATCCCGACACAGCAAAACTTCTGCTGCAACGGCATAATCTTCGCCGACAGAACGGTATCGGCAAAGTATTTCGAAGTCCAAAAAGTCTACCAGCCGTTCTTTATCGAGCAGCTCGGCAAATGCCCCCTCAAGATAACAATCACAAACGACCTCATTTCCTCGAACCTCGACGAATACACGCCCGAAGTGTCGGTTGCGCGCAACGGGCGCGTTGTGGCAAAGAAGACGCTAAAGCCGATGTCGCTGGAAGCGGGCAAGACAAAGACGTTCGAAATCGAGCTTCCCGAATTCGACGCAACGCAGACGGGCGAATACTTCTACACGCTCGCGTTCAAATATCCGCACAAGCTTCCCTACGCAGAGAAGGGCGAAGTTGCGGCGCAGCAGCAGTTCTTCCTCAAGAAAGTTGCCGACAAAGAATACGCGGCGCGCGGCAAAATTTCCGTGAGCGAGTCCGACACCAAGGTTGTAGTAAAGGCGGGCAAGGCGGAAATAGTCTTCAACGCAGTGCAGAACGCGGAGCTTGTCTCCTACAAGTTCGACGGCAAAGACGTGATTGTCTCGCCCGTGGTGTTCGACTTCAAGGGCGCGGGCACCGACAATCAGCGCAGAATTTTCGCCAACGAAATCCGCAAAAACAAGCTCGGCAAACTTGTGAATGTCGATTCGAGTTTGCGCGTTCAAAAATTGGGCGAAAACGGCAAAGTTGACGCCGTCCGCATTACTTGCGAAAACGTCCTCAACAACGGCGCGGACGCGGGCTTTAAAACCACGTTCGTCTACACCATTCTGCCCGACGGCTCAATGCAGGTCTCCTCGCAGCTTGTAAAACTCAACAAAATGCCGCGCTATTTGATGGTTGCGCGTTTCGGGCTCAGAATGGGTATAAACAAGAAATTCGACAACGTAGAATACTTCGGCAAAGGCCCGTTTGCAAACTATATCGACAGAGCCGCCGCGGCGAACGTCGGCTTGTATAGCTCGAAAGTGGCCGACTGGTTCGAGCCGTTCACCTACACGCAGGATACGGGCAACCGCGAACAGGTTCGCTGGCTCGCGCTCTCAAACGGCAAACAAGGCGTGTTGTTCTCGGCGCAGACTCCGCTTGCAATGGCGGTTTTGCCCAATACTCAGGAGGAAATCGCCAAGGCGAAACACCCGTATCTGCTTCCCGAAAGTTCCGCAACCGACTTGCGCATTTCCGCAAAAGTCCCCGGGTTGGGCAACGCTTCTTGCGGACTGCCCGTGCGCGACGAATTCAGAATCGACTTCAAGGGTTCGATTGAATGGAAGTTCAACATCCGCCCCGTTGAAAATATGGCGGACGTGGAAAAAATGGGCGCGGAATTGTTCCCCCAAAAGTTCGATTTCTCGTTCAAGCACTTCGACAAGAACCAGAAGTTCGACCTCAGGAAGTTCGACTCGATTCTCAATTCCGCCGACAAGCCCGCAAAGAAGGGTATCGGCGAGGGTAGCGCATACTAATATCAAGCCCGCAAGCGGGCAATCCACCGCATTTTCGGCGGACGCACATTTCAAACGTGCGTTCGTTTTTTTGTCGCGGATAAAAACTTGGTTTGGCGGCAGCAAAAAATATCGGGGGAAACTACATTTCGGCAGTTGCGTGTTTGCGGAAGCGTTTGCCGCCGAATAAGCTGCGGCGGTGCTTCCGTCCGGTCGTCCCCGAGGGAAGTTAGGCGGGAGCGTCTTTTCTACTTGTTTTGCGCGCCTTTCGAGGCATCGTCTCCGCCGAGCCGATAGCGCATAAACGGGGCTATAATTGAAACAAACAGCCCCACGAACGCCATTGTCGCAAACGACACTCTCAGGCTCAATGCGTGTGCTATGAAACCGATTAGCGGCGGGCCCATCAAAAAGCCGATAAACCCTATGCTCGAAACAGTCGCTATGGCGACTCCCGCGGGTATGCGTTTAGACTTCCCCGCCGAGCTGTAGCAAATCGGCACAACCGAGGAAACGCCTATTCCCACAAGGAAAAATCCCAACGCCGCCGTTATCGGATAGGGGAAAAACACGGCGGTCATCATGCCCGCCATAATAGTTATTCCGTTGAATTGCAGCACGCGGATTGGCCCGTATTTGTTCACGAAGTAGTCCGACGAAAATCTGCCCGTCGCCATCATAGACATAAAACAAATGTAGCCTATGCTGCTTATTTCGACGGGCACGCGGACAACGTCCCTGAAGTAGATTACGCTCCAATCGAACATAGTGCCCTCGCAGCTCATGCTTCCGAACGCCGTAGCGCCCAACATCAAAATAAACGGCGTGGGCGAGAAAAATCCGCGCGTTTTGCCCGCATCGGCGGCGGCGTTTTCCCCGCTGCGCGGAGTGTCGTTTGCAAGCAGCAGTTTGCCGAAAACCGCCAAGTTTACAAATGCGTAGGCTATGACAATCAGAAAATGCGCCGTGATGCCTATCCCCAGATTTATCAGCCCCATCGTAATGAAACCGCCGAATACGCACGCCAAACTCCAGGTGCCGTGGAACATTCCCATGCTTGTGCGCCCATTTATATTTTCGACCGAAACTCCCTGCGTGTTTATCGAAATATTGTTTATGTTTGCCGCCACACCGAAGCAAATCAGACTTGCAAAAAGCTGCCATTTATTTTGCGCCGCATCGATAAGCAGCAGGAAGGTGGGATACAACGCCGTGCCCAAATAAATACACTTTTTGCTCGAAAAGCGCGAGACAAGATATCCCGAAAGCGGCATTGTAAGCAGCTGGCCTATCGGCAGCCCCAGAAGAATCACCCCCAAGTCGGCTTCGGAAAAACCGAGAGCCGTTCTGATGTCGGCAATGCGGTTCGACCACGTCGAAAAAATTATGCCCTGCATGAAAAAAAACGCGCAGGCGGCGAGCTTGAATGCCGTAATTTGTTTTTTGTCGTATTCCATCGGTGTGTTATTTTTGCGCGTATTCAACCCCTTTCCAAAAATAATTCAACAATTTTATCCGGATTGCGGGCGTAAAAAAACGCGGAAAAAAACCGCGTTGCAAAAGGGCTGTTGCCATTCCGCGCTCAGAATCCGTCCATTCCGCGCAGCAGACTTTGGGCGAGTATTGCGGGGCGCGCGACGGTCGCAAACGCGGGCTGCCCGTCTGAGTTGTCGAAGACAAGTCCCGCGTAGGCTACGGTTTCGTCTATGAGCGCGAGGGCGAACGAGGGGTCGGATTCGTCAACGGCGGCAATTTCGCCGACTTGTTGCGCGCCGTTGAAGATTCCGTCCGAAACTTTCGGCGCGGCGGCGTTTACCGCAATGAGCTTGCGTTTTTTTGCTGCTCTGGCGGCGGCGAATCTTTCTGCAAACGCGTCTTTGTGCATGTCCATTTGCCACTGCAATCCGAGTTCGAAGGGGTTTGCCGTCCTTCGCCCCTCCGCGAAAATGTTGAAAAAATTGCCTTTTGCGCGGGCGGCTAAAACCGCGCGCGTTCCCGCAAGCGCGCCTCCGAGCTCCAGCACGGCGTTTTTGAGGTCTTCGAACAACTGCGCGGCGGCGTCGTTTTCAACGAGGATTTGGTAGCCGAATTCGCCAGTTTTTCCCGCGCGCACCACTACCGCGCCGCTTCCGCGAAAATCGTATTTTCCCGCCGACATAAACGACATATTGAATATGTCCGCGCCGAAGAGCTTTTTTACCGCCTTCCACGCATCTGGGCCGTCAACGGAGAGCAATGTGTGGGTGCCGTCGATATCCGCGCCGTTTTGCGCGAATGCGTTGCGGACTTGCTCCGGAAAGTCGGTTTCTGCGAAGACGAAAATTTTGTCGTCGATATCCGCAAGCGTCGTCGCCGCGCTGACGAACCCGTTCCCGTCGGGCAAAAACGTTTCCATAGCCCTGCCGTAGCGTAGCTTCAGCACGTTGCCCGCGAGCTTTCCGTCGAGAAACTCCGCACCGTCGGCTTCGTCGAACGCGAATTTTTGGACGAACGACATATCCCAGAGCACCGCCGAATTACGCAAAGCCTCCGTTTCGCGCGCCAAGCCCGCAACGGTATCGACGCATTCCGCCGCGCCGAGCGAGCCGAGTTTTGCCCCGTTTGAAATCCACTGTTTTTCGAGCGTCATTGAGCCTCCTTTTGCGCGTTTATTATGAAGTCCACAAGCGTGTTGAACGAGCGCAGAACCGAAAGGTCGCCTTCGGGAATCTTCACTCCGAATACCGACTCGGCGCACGAAACTATCTCGAGAATGTCGAGCGAATCAAGCCCCAGCCCCGAGCCCACAAGCGCGATGTCTTCATGTATGTCGCGCGGGTCGATATCCAAGTCGAGGCTTTCGGCGAGTTTCGCCTTCAGCTGTTCCGACACTTCCCTGCGTCGTTTCAGTTTGAGTTGGTCTATCATAAAAATAATGTCGAATTTCTCAAAAAAAAGGTCGATTATGCCAACATAATTGGCACGATATTTCAAGCATAAACACAAGTTATGAAATTTTGCATAGTCATTCCCTGCTACAACCACGAGGAAACGCTCGCCGCCGCAGTGGCGTCGCTGCCCGCGGGCGTTGACGTAGTTGTTGTGGACGATGGCAGCAACACTCCCATAGGGGCTGTCGGCGGGGCGGAGGTTTTGCGGCTGGAAAAAAATTCGGGCAAGGCGGCCGCGTTAAGGGCTGGGTTTGCGCGGGCGCGTTCGCTGGGCGCAACGCACGTTATTTCAATGGACGCCGACGGTCAGCACCCCGCCGAATATCTCGGGAAAATTATGGACGCCGCGCGGGAAAATCCCGAAAACATAGTTGTTGCCGTGCGCGATTTCGACAATCCCGCAGTGCCTGCGGGGCGGCGGTTTCTGAACCGTTTTTCCAATTTCTGGTTTCGGGCGGAAACGGGAAAAACATTGGGCGACACGCAGTGCGGCTTCCGCTGCTATCCGCTGGAGGTGCTTGAAAGACTCGATTTGCGCTTGGGCGGATTCGCCTTCGAAGTCGAACTTCTCGTCAAGGCGGCGTGGGCGGGAACGGATTTTTGCGAAGTGCCCATTCCCGCAATATACACGGCGCAGACGCTTGCAAAGTCGCATTACAAGCCGTTTTCGGACACGCTGAAATTTTCGGCTATGAACACGCGCCTGTTTTTCGAATCGGTTTTTCTGTCGAAAAGCGCGCTGAAAAAAATCGTCCTTAAAAAATGAACATTCGGGCGGCTACGGATTTTGTGATGCGCTTCAAGGCGGCTGTCGTTGCGACGGCGGTTGCGGTTGCGTGCGCGGCGGCGGTTGTTGTTTCCCGCGCGGATTTCGCCGAAAACATATACGACGCCGTCCCGAAGTCGGACGCCGTGATACAGTCGCACATTTGGGCGAACAAAATTTTCAACCGCGCCGACGCCCTTTTTTTCGACGTCGAAAAATCCGTCAACGCGCCCGCGTTCGTTGCCGAACTCGCCGCGCGCCTTGCCAAAGTAGACGGCATTTCGCGCGTTTCTGGGGCGGCTTCTTCCGCCAAATTCGACCCGCGCATACTCGCATACGTTCCCGCGGTTTTCGACGCCGCCGCGGCGGAATCGCTTTCGCAAAAATTGACGGAATCCGCGCTTGCCGAACGCTTCCTTTCGCTTAAAAAGGCCGTTTTGGGCAACGACTACGCCGCAAAATTCGCCCTGAAATACGACGCCCTCGGCGTTTTTGCCGCCGCCGCGCAAAACCTCAAAACGCGCGCGCTGCCCGCGGGCGTATCGACGGAGGGCTCGCGCATTGTTTCGGCATCGGGCGGCTCGTATTTGGTCGTCGCGGAAGGTTCGTTTGCGTGTTCCGATTCCGGACGAAGCGGGCGTCTTGTTGCCGATGTCTTAAAAATCCTCGACGACCTCAAAGCCCGCTATCCCGATGTCAGCGCGGCGTTCGCGGGCGGATACAGAGTGGCTGCCGACAACGCCGCAATAGCCAAAGCCGACTCCTTCAAATGTCTTTGGCTTACAATCGCAGTTATGGCGGTGCTGTGTGCGTTTTCGTTCGGCAACAGGGTTTTCGCGCTCGTAGCCCCGTTGCCTTCGGTGTTCGGCTCGGCGGTTGCGTTCGCTGTTGTGTGCGCGTTTTTCCCGACCGTTTCGGCGGTGTCCGTCGCGTTCGCGGGAATCGCAATAGGGGTGAGCATTGACTACGCGATACACGTTTTGTCGGCAATCGACGCGCGCTCGGGCGAATACCGCGCCGCCGACGCCCGCGCAGACTTTGCAGGGCTGGCGCGCCCCATAGGCGTCGTCTCCGCAACTACGGCGGCGGCCTTCGCGCTGATGTTGTGCTTCGGCGGCGACGGCTTTTTGCAGCTCGGAATTTTCGGGGTGGCGGGCATATTCGTTTCGGCGGCGGCAAGTTTGACGCTGCCCGCGCTGTTCTCGGGAATGCGGCTTAAAAACAGGGTTCGGCGGACGCTGCCCGAAATTGCCGGAGCTGCGCTGGCGCGTTTTTCGCGGTCGAGACTTTCGCTTGTTGTGTTTGTTTTGCTGAGCGTTTTTGCGGCGGCGAACGTTTCGAAAGTCGGCTTCAACGGCGACTTGTCTTCGTTCAACATAAGAACCTCCGCCGCGCGCGCAGACTACGACTGCATTCGAAAAAATTGGGACGGCGTGCTCGGCGGCAAAAGCGTTGTTTTGCGCGCCGAAAATTTCGGGGAATTGCTTGCGGCGAAGGAGCGGCTCGACGTATTTTTCGAATCGCGCGGCATTGCAGCCTCGGGGTTGCAGACTGCGTTGCAGCCCGTGCGGATACAGCGCGAAAACGCCGAACGCTGGCGCGCGTTCTTTGCCGACCCCGCGTTGCGCGAACGTGTGCGCGATGCATGCAAAAAAGCGGGGCTGAATTTCGGACGCATTTATTCGGCATACGAAAAGAATCCCGAAATGCTCGCCGATACTGCCGCGTTCGCCGCCTCGCCGCTCGCCGAAATTATGCGCGGCTGCGTCCGCGCCGACGGCGGGGTTTGCGCGCTTTCGGCTTCTTTTGCTCCGCCCGAGGGCTTCGACGCGCCCGCGTTCGCCGCCGCACTTGCGCGGTCGGTTCCCGAAGCGTCGCTTGTCGATGCCGCATACCTCGGTTCGCGCATAGCCGACATTTCATTTGAATGGCTCGCGAAGTTTGCCGCGGCGGCCTTCGCGTTTGCGGGCGTTTATTTGTTCGCGGTTTACGGCTGTTGTGTTCGCGCGGTGGCGGCGGTCTTGATTCCCGTTGCGGTAGGGCTTTTCTGGAGCTTCGGCGCGATGGGCTTTTTCGGAATACAAATCAACATAATAAATTCCGTGTTCGTGGTGTTTGCCGTGTGCATGGCGCAGGATTACGCCGTGTTTGTCTTCAACGGCGTGCGGCGCGGCGGCGGGATTGCGCGTGTGTTCGCGCCCGTATTTTTGTCGGCGGCGACAACGGTGTCGGCGTTCGGGGTTTTGTGCGTTTCAAAACACCCCGTTATAAACGGTCTAGGCGCGGCTTCGGCGATTTCGATTTTCGGAATATTTTTGGCTTGCGCGTGTCTTGCGGAAAGGATTTCCCGATATGGAAAAAAATCTTAAATGGAACGGACGCTCCTACGGCGGGCGTTTCGGCAACGGAGTTTTCGCGGTGTTGCTGCGCTTCGGGCGAATGCCCGCGTATGTGCTGATGGCGTTTGTCGCCCTGTTTTTTATGCTTTTCAGGCGCAGGCAGTGCGCGGCAAGTTCCGAGTATTTAAGCGCGCGGTTCGGCGAAAAAGTAGGCGCGGTTTCGTGGCGGGCATACAGACATTTGTTTTCGTTCGGAATGGCGATAATCGACAAATACGCATACTTCTCGGGCGCAAAAATGGAGATTTTCGATGAATGCGGCGCGCAGATACGCAAGTCGCTTTCGCGCGGGAAGGGGGCAGTTTTGGTGGTCTCGCACATAGGCGGCTGGGCTATTTCGGGCGGGCGTCTTGCCGAATACGACTGCCCCGTGGGCGTAGTCGGCATTTCGGCTGAGCACGACTACATCGAGAAAATGAAGAACAGGCGTCTTGTCCGCAAAGAGCCCGCAATGATAGCCTCCGCCTCCGACCCGTTTTCGATGGTGGCAGCGATGTCGCTTTTGCGCAAAAACGGAATTGTTGCAATGCACGGCGACAGATACGTCGGAGGAAAATTCGCGCGCGTGCGGTTCCTGGGGCGGGAGGCGCGCCTGCCTGTTTCGGCGTTCGCCCTCGCCGCCAAAACGGGGGCTACGGTCTTCAATGTTTTCTGCGTGCGCACGCGTTCGGGAGGATATAAAATGACGGCGTCTTGCGGGCTGACAATTCCGGATTTGCGCGGCGCGGAACTTGACGCCGCCCTTGCCGACGTCGCGCGCGCATACGCCGCCGACATCGAGGACGTTTTGCGCGAACACCCGTTTGAGTGGTTCAACTTTTATCCCTTTTGGCAGCAGTGATTTTTCTTGCAAGGGTCGGCGCATTGCCTTAGCTTTGCGGACAGAATGGATAGAAATACTTTGATTGCCGACCTAAAGCGAAACATCATAAAATCGCTCAACCTCCCAGACGTGTCTCCCGAAGACATCGGCGACGATTTGCCGCTGTTCGAGGCCGAAGGGCTGGGGCTCGACTCGGTTGACGCGCTCGAGCTTGTGGTCATGGCGGAGCGCGACTACGGCGTTTCAATCGACGACAAGGACGAGGCAAAATCGGTCTTCGGCTCTGTTTCGGCACTTGCCGACTACATAATTGCGCACAAGAAATAGGTATGCAAAGGGGCGTATGCGTTGTGTCTGTCGGCGTTTGCGCCTGCTCGGGAAATACTCCGCAGTCCGCGCTTGAGTGCGCGCTCGGCAAAACACGCGATTTTTTCGCGCCCGTTTCGAGTTTCGAAAGCCCGCGCCACTCGGCGAAAATGGTGGGCTATGCGCGCCCCGCGTCGGACTTCGGCGGAAAGTTGCTGCCTCATTGCGCCAAGATTTTGTTTTCGGCACTTGATGGCGCGCTTGAAGGGCTTGATTTTTCTGAAGTCGATTCGGGGCGTAAATCGCTTTATTTGGGCACGAGTATCGGCGGAGTTTTCGAGTCCGAAAATATGCTTGCGCGCAATATGGCTTCGCCCGAAAACGGGTCGTGGCGCGAGCTGAAGTTTTACGAGTGCTCCGCGCTTTCCGAGTTGGCGGCAAAACGCTGCGGCTTCGGCGGAGAGTGCGCCGCGTATTCAACCGCGTGCTCCAGCTCATACATAGCGCTTGCCGATGCCTGCAACGCAATAGTTCAGGGCGACTGCGATGTCGCCGCCGTGTGCGGAGCCGACGCGCTTTCGCGCATAACCCTCAACGGGTTCGGCTCGCTTTTGCTGTTGTCGCAGTCGCGCGCGCGCCCGTTCGACAGGCTGCGCGACGGCATCAATTTGGGCGAGGCCGCCGCCGTCCTGATTTTGGCGTCGGAGCGTTTCGCCGAAAAAATTTCGCGCAAAAAGCCGCTTGCGTATGTTTCGGGTTGGGCGTGCACCGCCGACGCATACCACGCAACCGCACCTCACCCGCGCGGAGAAGGGGCGGCAAGGGCGATGAAAAACGCGCTCGACTTCGCCGGAATTGCGCCCGAAAAAATTTCTTATTACAACGCCCACGGCACGGGCACAAAGGGCAACGATACCGCCGAATACGCCGCGATTGAGTCGGTTTTCGGCGCGGGCGGCGTCCCGTATTCTTCAATCAAACGCGCGTTCGGGCACACGCTCGGGGCGAGTGGCGCGCTCAATGCGGCAGTGTCGATTTCGTCGATGAATGCGGGCGTGCTTGTTCCCAATTTGGGCTATTCCGACGGCGGCGGCGAATTTGCGCGCGCGCCGATTACAGAGCCTTCCCGCGCGGAGCTTGAAAACGTTTTGAGCGTTTCGCTCGGTTTCGGTGGCAACAACGCGGCGGCGGTTTTTTCGAAAAAAGACGTTCCGCATTCGGCGCGGAAGCGCAGACTGTTTGTGTATTCGGCGGCGGAGGTAGCCCCGTTCGCTTCGGGCGGGCAGACCGTCCGGCTTCCCGATTTGCTGCCGAACGTCGCCGCCCTAAAAAAACGCCGCTGGGCGAAACTCCAGCAAATGGTTTTGGATTGCGCCGAAAGATGTCTGGACGGGCTCGACATTTCGAACGCGGAAAAAATCGGCGTGTGCTTCGGCACGGGCGCGGGAATGGTATCGGAGACGCGCAGGTTCATCGAGGCCACGATTTCCAAGCGCGAAGCCGAGCCCATACCGAGCGCGTTTGCAAATTCGGTGCACAATGCGGCTGCTTCGGCGATTTCGCTGAAGTTCGGACTGAAGGGTTTGAACAGCGCGGTCAGCGCGAAGGAGGTTTCCTTTGAGGCGGCCTTGAAACAGGCTTGGCGCGCCGTCTGCGCGGGCGCGCTCGACTCCGCCGTGGTTTGCGCGGGCGACGAATATTCAGACCTCGCCGAAAAGTTTGTCGGGCAAAACGCGGTTTTCGCGAAGCCCTCCAAACCGCTTACCGACTATGCATGCGCGTATTTTGTAGGCGCGGAAAACGTCGGCCTGTCGGGCGGCGGGGCGGCGAAACCGCTTGCCGAAATAAAATCGCTCGAAGTATTCCGCAGAAAATCGGCGCGTGAGACGGCTGAATTGCTTGCGGGTTGCGCTCGCGCGTATTTGTCAGCTCCCGACAACGCGAATCTGCGCGCCTTTGCCGATTCGGTTTTCGCGCTTGCGGGCGTCGGGCGCGTGTGCGATGTTTCGGAGCATTGCGGCGCGAACTATTCGGCTTCGGGCGCGGCGTTTGCGGCGGCCTTGCGCGACGGCGCGGGGCTTGCGGCTTCGGTCTCGCTTTCGAGCGCGGGAATGTGCGCGGTTACGGTTTTCGAGGTTTTATGAAATTTGCGGTGAACATTTTTTTGCTTTGCGCTGTCTTTTCGGCTTCGGCATTCGGTTCGGTAGCCGCCGACCTCGCGCGAGCGTCGAAAAAACACCCGTTTACGCTGCTTGAGGCCGAGCAGACAAAAACAGTTTCGTTCTTCGACGAACGGCTGCAAAGCGAAATTGTAATTGCCGTTTCGTCCGACGGGAAAATGCGCATGCAAACGCTTTCGCCGTTCGAGGCGGCTACCGTTTTCGACGGCAAGACCACCGCCCGATACGAAAAAACGTCGGGCGTTTGGCGCAGGCTTGATTCCGACGGCGGCGCGCTTGCAAAGCGCGTGTTCGAGCAAATCGGCGGGCTTTTCACCGCTTCGGGCGGCGGCGACTACGATGTTTCGGAAAACGGCGCGGTGCTCACGCTCGTTCCCAAAAGCGCGTTCGTCCGCGCGGCGGTCTCCAAAATCGAAGTGGGCACATCTGGCGCGGGCGAAAACACCGCAGTCTCTTTCGTCAAAATAACGGATTCCGATTCCGACATTACCGAACTGCGAGTGAAAAAAATTTCGCATGCCCAACCCGACGGAATATTCGATGTTTCCAAACCCGACTGGAGGGCGAAATGAGAAGGCTTCCCGCATTTGCGGCGTTTGTTTTTTTTGCGGTTTCGGCATATTGCCAAGTAGCCGAATTCGGCTTGCGTTCGGCTTCTTTGCGGCAGAGGGGCGTGTGCAAAACGCAGTCCGCGGAGTTTGCCGTAGACTTGATGTTGTCGGTTTCCGACACCCTCAAAATCGTTTTGCGCAACGATTTTGCAACGCTTGCAAAGCTCGAGTTTTCGAAGTCGGGCGAATTGCTGAAATCGTCGGCGGGCGCGTGGGGAAACGGCGGAGATGTCCGCGAGTTCGCCGCACTGATGAAGCTTGCGCTCGGCTTTTATCCCGCTCCGCCCGCGGTTGTCCACACGGTTTCCGACGCCGCGGGCAATCCGCTTAAAATAGTAGATTTTGACGGCGGGCGCGAAATCGATTTTTCGTATGCGCCAAACGCCCGCGCGGGCGCAGTGCCCGATTCGCTGGAAATAAAAAGCGGCGGGTGCATTTTGAAACTGAAAACAGTGCAGATTTTAAGAAAATGAACCCGATACAACCGACGGCCGCAATAAGCGGCATTGGCATTTTTTCCCCCATAGGAAATTCCCCGCGCGAAGTTGAGGCTTCGCTGCGCGCGCAAAAAGACGGCATAGCGCTGGTATCGAAAATAGACACTTCAAAATTTGCGTCGCACATTGCCGCCGAAGTGCGCGGCGTGGACTTTTCAAAGGAGCTTTCCGCGCGCGAACTGGAGGATTTTACCGACCCTTTTTTGCGCCTTGCCCTTGTCGCCGCCAAGGCGGCAATGCGCGACGCGAAAATCGAAACGTCCCGCCGACGCGACGACATAGCAATGGTTCTTGCAACGTGCAATGCGGGCATGACAAAGCAGGAGCTTGAATACAGGGCGTTGAACGGCTTCGACGAACCCTTCTCGCGCCGCGACTCAATGCAGGGAGAGTTCTACGCGATAGCCCGCGCGTTCGCTTCGGCGTTGAATTTGGGCGGGGCGTGCTTTGTCATAAACACGGCGTGTTCGGGCTCTACCGCGGCGGTCGGCTTGGCGCAGACTCTCGTTCGGCAGGGTAAATACAAGACGGTTTTGGCGGGCGGAGCCGACGCGCTCGCGCTTGCGAATTTTGCGGGCTTTAGCGCGCTCAAAGTTGTTTCGCCCGAAAAGACCGCGCCGTTTTCGAACCCCGCGGGAATGAACATAGGAGAGGGCGCGGCGTTCTGGATTGTGGAGGAATCGGGCTCGGCGAAATCGCGCGGGGCGAAAGTCTACGGAAAGATAATCGGCCGCGCCACTGCGGGCGACGCCCACCACCCCACCCAGCCCGATCCCCGCGGCGACGGCGCGTTCAGGACAATGCGCGCGGCTTTGGAAAATTCGGGCGCGGCGTTGGAGGATATCGGCTGCATAAACGCGCACGCTTCGGGAACGTCGGCGAACGACAGGGCGGAGTCGAAGGCGGTTGCAAAGTTTGTAGGCGCGTCGGGCGTTCCGTTCACCTGCACAAAGTCATACCACGGGCATTGCATGGGCGCTACGGGCATAATAGAGGCAACCTGCCAGCTGCTTGCAATGAACGGCGGCTTCATTCCGCCCACGCTGCGCTTCGGCGAATTGCGCGCGGGTTGCGCGGTTGCGCCCGTTTCCGAATTGCGCGAAGTTGAATATAACTGTTTCCTTTCGGCAAACTACGCGTTTGCGGGCAACAACGCCGCAGTTGTGGTTGCGCGCAACGGCTTCGAAAAATACGCACCGCGAGCCGAGAAAAAACTCCGCAAGGTGATTTCGGGGCTGTCGGCGGTTTCGCCGCTCGGGCTTGGCATGGACGCCAATCTGGAGCGTTTGGGCGAAGGTTTTTGCGCCGTGGGCGGTGTTTCACGCTTTGAATGTGCCGCGAAAGCTGGAACGGTTTGCCTGCCGAATCCGCGCACGCTCGACCGCCGCATAGATTTTTCGGGAATGAATTTCATCGGCGTGTGTTCCACGCTTGCCTGCGCCCGCGCGCTGGAGTCGGCTAAACTGCGCGCCGCCCGCGACGATTCAGTCGGGCTTGTCGCCGCCGTTTCGCGCGGGGCAAGCCGACAGGCGCATATGGCGGGTGTTTTTTCCGACCCGCAAATGCGTGGCGACATTGCCTGCTTTTCCAACGTGACGCCGAACTCCACTGCGGGCTGGGTTTCGAAAGCTCTGGAAATCAGGGGCGCGAACACGACTTTCACTTCGGGGCACAACTGCGGTTTGCAGACGCTCGAATACGCCTCCATGTTAATCGACGGCGGCGACGCCCGCGCGCTTGCCGTTTTTGCCGCCGACGAGCTTTCCGCCGAGCAGATGAACGCCTACGAAAGAATCGGCTATCTGCGTTCGGGCGACAAATTCAATTTGCGCTACGCCGACGAATACGCTACGTTTTTCGGCGAAGGCTCTTGCGCGGCGGTTGTGGAAAGTCTCGAGAGTGCGCAGGCGCGCGGCGCGGAGATTTTCGGCGAAATTTTGGGCGCGGCATCGACTATGGACGGCGGCGATTTCTTCGACGCCGACATGGCCTCCGACGGGCTGCAACACGCCGCAGAGGCGGCGGTTTCGCAGGCGGGATTGGATTTTGCCGACATTGATTTGATTGTGTGGTCTCCGCGCGGCAGTGCGGTTGACTCAACCGCCGTGAACGTGCGCGACAGGCTTTTCGGCGGCGTTCCGATGGCGACGACCGTTTTCAACACGGGCTATATGGAAACGGCGTCTTCGCTGTTTTCGCTTGCGTGTGCGCTTTATTCATACGCGCGGGGTGGTTGTTTGTGGCGGCAGCTCACTGGCGTGGAGGGCTTCGACGGCGCGGTTTTTCCGAAAAATCCGAAACATATTTTGGCTTTGGCAAATTCGTTTACGGGCGCGAACTACGCAGTTGTTGTGGGGCGTTAGAGCTTGGCGCGGCGCGCAGGGCGGACGGTCGTTTCGCGGAAGTCCTACTGAAAAACGTTGGGGCGTTTTGCGGGCACGGGGCAAGACCGAAAAATAGTTGGGCGCAAGCTATGCGTGCGGGTATACCGACGGCAGAGCGTCGGCGAAGTCGAGCACCGTTCCGCCCCACGAAAGCCCCACGCCGAACGCGCATACAAGCACTTTCATTCCGCGCTTTATTCTGCCCGCCGCCACCGCGTCGGCGATTGCTATTGCGGGGCTGCTCCCGCCGCAGTTGCCGATATTGCGCACGTCCAGATAGACTTTTTCGGCGTCCAGTTTCAGGCGTCGGGCGGCGGCGCGCACAATCATTTCGCCCGCCTGATGGAACACGAACAAGTCGATGTCTGCCTTGGAAAGCGCGTTGCGTTTCAGCGTCTGCTCAACACACTGCGGGATTGTTTTGAACGCGAACGAGAAAATTTTCAGCCCGTCAACAAACAGGTCTGCAGCCGCGCGGACGTTGCCGTTGCCGTCGTCGCGTTCGATGTAGTCTTCGGGACGGGGCGGGCGGCGCATTCCCGAGGCGGGGCAAATCAGGTCGGCGTAGCCGCCGCCGTCGGTTCCCAGCGAAAATTTGCCCAAGCGCGCCCCCCTACCGCGCTCCACAACGCATGCGCAGGCGGCGTCGGAGAAGAGCGACACCGCGCTCTTGTCTTTGGGGTTGATTAGTTTCGAGGGGGTGTCGCCGCAAAGAAGCAGCACTTTTTCCGCCATTGAAGAGTCCACATATGCCGCGGCGGTCGCCAGCCCGTAGATAAATTGCGTGCAGCCGAGGTTGATGTCGAACGCGGCTGCGGAAGTTTTCAGACCCAGTCTGTCCTGCAGAATGCAGGCGGTTGACGGCAGGAGGTAGTCGGGCGTTTGGGTCGCGAAAAAGAGGGCGTCGAAAGAATCGGGCGCGTGCGTTTCGAGAATGCGTTTTGCCGCCGCAAACGCGAGGTCGGAGGCGCACTCGTCGGGCGCGGCAATTCGCCGTTCGTATATGCCCGAAGCGGCGGCTACTTTCTCCATCACCTCCGCGCCGAAACGTTTGCAGAGTTCGGCGTGCGTGAGCGTCGCGTTCGGGAGCGCGTATGAAATTGCCGTTAGCGACGCCATGATTATTTTGCCGTAAACGTTATGGAAATTGTGTGCGGTTTGTTGTCGGGCGGCGCGGGGATTGTGATTGCCCTGAGCACTTGGATAACCGATTTGTCGAAGTCGTCGTCGCCGCTTGATTCAATGATTCTGACGTTGCTGATTGCCCCCAGCCTGCTTACGCTGAACGCCACTTTGGCATAGAGCGAGTCGCTCGAAATTGTGGGCACTTTCCAGTTGCGCTTTGCAAGCATCAAGATTTCCTGACTGTATGCGGCAAGCATATCAACAACTGCGCCCGCGTTCGGCCCCGCCGACGGGCGCGGGTTTTGCGAGAGACTGTCGAGATTGCTTGTTTGCGAAGTGATTTTGCCGATTTTTACGGGCTTTTGTTGCGGGCGTTTTGTCGGCTTTTTTTGCGAAGTCTTTTTGTTCTTCTTTTTCCACTCGTCGAACAAAACGGTTTTTTGCGCGGGTTTTCTCTCGACTTTTTTAGGCTCGGGTTTCGGAGCTGGCTTGGGCGAAGGTTCGGGGTCGGGCGGCGTGGGCTGCGGTTCCGGCTCGGGCTGCGGCGGGACGGGTTCCGGAATTTCCAGCGGGTCGATTTCCTCTATTTTTTCGACGTTCAATTCCGGCTCGGCGGGCTCGGGCTGTTGCGGGGAGCTTACCGCCGACTGCGGCTCGGGGTCTACCATTTCGAAAACAACCTTGTTTTCCACGTTTTTTTCTTTCGGGAAAAGCGTGTTTACGAGCGCGTATGCGAACATTGCAACCGCCACGATTACATGCAACGCCGCCGAATAACAGTAGCCGAGCTTTGTGTTATCGACGCTCATTTCACTTCGGTGTCGAGGTGCAGTTTTGTGAGATTGTGGCGTTTGATTGCGTCTATTACGTCCACAATTTTCTGGTAGGGAAGTATGAAATCGGCGCGCAGGCTGATTGCGGGCGGGTCTTTATCGTTGGCGAGCATTCCGAGCAGTCTGTCAAGCTCCGCCATATCCACGGGCTGTTTGCCCCAGTAGATCTGCCCCGCCTTTGTAATGGAGATTACCTGAAACTTGATTTCGGGGCGTTGGCTTGCCGAATTTTTTTCCTGCTTGGGCAGGTTAATCGGGATTGTCTGCTCCAAAAGCGGCGTGCTTATCATGAAGATGATGAGCAAAGAGAACGCCAAGTCCATAAGCGGGGTAACGTTCAATTCCGTCATTACGGAGAGAGACTGTCGGCGTTTTAATTTCATTCTTCGTCGAAGTTCGAAATTTCTTCGGAGTCGTCGTCGAGGCTGAAGTCTATGATTTTAGAGGCGTCGGGCGAAGTTGTCATTCTGCCCGAAACGGAAGCCGTTTTCGGCTCCCTCGTAGCGGCGGCTACGGGTGCGGCCGCCACCGATTCTATTTCGATTTTGTCGGAGAGCAGTCCCGCGTAGTTCTCTATATCAATGGTCATCTGCTTGATTTTCGAGCTTAGGTAGTTGTAGCCGAAAACCGACGGAATTGCTACAACCAGACCGGCAACCGTGGTAAGAAGCGCGCCAGCAACGCCGGGGGCGAGCTGCTGGAGCGTAACCGAAGTCTGCCCGCTCATCGACCCGAAGCAGTCCATAACGCCCCACGCCGTTCCGAGCAGCCCCAAGAACGGCGCGCCGCTTATAATTGTCCCCAGCAGAACCATTTTTGACTCGTATTTTTCGAGCTGTTCCGAGACGCTTCTGTTGAGCGCGTTTTCAATCATTGCCGTGCGCGTCGCCGCGGGCACGCGCGCCGCGTTTCCGAGCGACGCCAGCGTGTTGATTGCGTCTTTGAGAAGCTTCCCGAAGGGGCTTGCGCCCTGCAGCGCACCCGCCGCCTCAATCAGCGAGCGGTATTTCGCCACTTTCCTGTGCGCCGACTTGTTCATTTCGTCAATCGAAACTAAGTCCGAATACTTGCAGAACATAACTCCCCAAGCCATAACGCTCAGAACAAGAAGAATTACCACAATTACCTGTCCCGCAAAATTCGACTGGAAAAAGTAGTCGGTCAGCGTGTCTCCCACGACGTTTGTTTTCAAAGCAAAGTTTACAAAAAAGTTCATACAAACGGGTAGTATTGTCGCAGCTTTGGAAAAATCGAGATTTTTTTTTTGCGAAACAGCGATTTTTTACGCCGCGTCCCGTTTCGGGCGGAAATTACGCAATGAAAGACGACAACGCAATAACAGCCATTCCCAAAAACACGCCTACAATCGCCCCATGTTGGCGGTCGTATTCCTTCGCCATCGGAAGGAGCTCGTCGAGGGCAATGAACACCATAATGCCCGCCGTTGCCGCCATGCACGCGCCCACGAGCGACGGCGACATCACACTTCCGAGCGCGAAATACGCAGCCACCGCGCCGAGCGGCTCCGCAAGCCCCGAAAACGTCGAAATCCAAAAAGCCTTTTGGCGGCTGCCTGTAGAGTGGTAGACGGGCAGTGCCACCGAGACTCCCTCCGGAATGTTGTGCAGTAAAATCGCAAGCCCCAGGGCAAGCCCCATTCGGGTATCCTCCACGGCGGAGAAAAATACGGAAAGCCCCTCGGGGAAGTTGTGTATTGCAAGCGCGGCGGCTGTCATTGTTGCGGCCTTGCTGAAGCGCGAACGCGACACGTCGCCTTCGAGCATTTCGGTATGGACGTGTTCGGGCACGAACGCATCGATGATTCCCGCAATCAGCGCGCCCGCAAAAAACATTGCAAGCATTTGTGCGCGCGCCGTTTCGGCGGATTCGGCGGCTCTTGCAAGCAGCTGCGCCGACATCGGCATAATGTCGGCAAACGACACGAAAATCATCACGCCCGCCGAAAAACTCATCGCCATTGCCATCGTCCTGAGGTCCTGCTTTCTGACGAAAAACGCCAGCAGCGCGCCTATCGACGTTGACGCGCCCGCTACGAACGTTATGGCAAACGCTGTTAGAATATTGTTATCCATTTCCGCAATAATCCACGTTTCGGATTTTTTTTCAAGAGTTTATAATCGGTATTTCCCATTTTGGCTTGACTATTTCCGCGTTTTTTTAACCTACTGTCGGTGTATGGTTTGCAAATCCAGATTTTCACCAAAGCGCGCGGCGTTGCTTTCGCTGCTCAGGTCGGGGCGGCTCGACCACCCGACGGCTATGGAAATCTATTCGGCAATGCGCCGGACGTATCCCAACATAAGTATGGGAACCGTTTACAGAAATCTGAAGTTTTTGAGCAGGCAGGGCGAAATACTCGTTGTGGGCGCGCCCGACGAATCGGAGAGGTTCGACCACAACACGTTTGCGCACTCGCATTTCTTCTGTAAAAAGTGCGGGAGGATTATGGACATACCCATTCCCGAAAAATTCGTCGAGACTGCCGAGGCGTCGTCGGGCGTTAAAATACAGTCGTTGCGGGTCGTGGCGGAGGGCGTCTGCAACAGGTGCGGCAAGTAGTTTTTTGCCCTTGCCGAAGCGGGCGCGTTTTCGTGTTTCAGCCTATGCACGCAATCGCTACGGCGACCAGAATCATTATCGAGCCGAAAATGCGGCGTTGCGCCGATGCGCGCGAAAGTTTTTCCAATTCGGGATATTTATCCGCCAAAAAATACACCAGCGCAATGGACATCAATCCGCGCGTGTTGTAGAAGATGTTGCACAGTCCCACGTCGAGTCCCCCCGCCAACGCTCTGAACATCAGCATTGATTCGAACGCCATCAACGCCGCCGCAGCCAAGCCCGCGCCGAACGACTTGTTCGACGGGCGGAAATCGGCGCACATTTGCGGCATAAACGGGAGCGAAGATACCACCAAAACAATGCTTGTCATTCCCAGAAACGCGAACGGATCGAACGCCTTCCCCAAAAAAGACACGAGAACGTCGCACAATGCGTAAAACGTGCATGTAATAAGCGCGAGGCTTATTGTCGGCAGAAGCTTACCGCCCGCAAGCGAAGACTTGTCGAAGCCCATGACAAATACCGCCGCGCAGCAGAGCACTCCCGCGGCGAGCATTATGGGCGAACACGCAACGTCGGTAATTACCGCCGCTGCCGCAAGCACCAGCAAAACCTTTACGCCCATGATGGGAGTCATAAGGCTCACTTCTCCGTAGTGGGCGCATAGAAAGGTCGTGTAGTTCGCAAGGGCGAAAAACGTTCCCACAATCAGCGGTTTCCAAAGCTCGCCCGCGGGCGGAAGTTCTCCGCACAACGCTACGGGCGCAAAAACCGCCGCCAGCATGAGGTTTGTCGCCGCAAGCATCGACGTTGCGCGGACGCCGCCCTCGCGCGAAGCCACTTTTACAAGCACCACGCTAAACGAGTAAAATAGAGCCGCAATTATCGGCAATATAGACAATTTCCAATCCATAAAAAATGCGGATACTACGCCGGCGTCCCAGTTTGTAAAGTTTTTTGTGGCGGCAGCGCGACAGACATCGGTTGTCGGCGAAATACCGTGCCAAACAATACTAATTTTTCTTGACTTCCCCTCGGGTTCGGGCAAAATCTCCATTGAAAAAATAAAGTCATGAAAAATCTTAAAAAACCATTTTTTGCGGTGGCGGCGGCGTTCGTTTTGACCTCCTGTTCTTCCGGAAAGGCGTTGGTTTTCGACAACCCCGCCGACGAAGCCAACAGGCTCAAGACGTTGAATTCCGAAATTTTCGTGCCCTATAAAAAGCTCACAACACCCCCCGGCTTCCATTGGTTCGCCTACTACGACAAGCTTGAAACCGACCCGTCGGGCAGGTATGTGCTTGCGATGAAAACAGATTTCGAAGGGCGCAGTCCCAAAGCGGGCGACGAAATCGAAATAGGAATGGTTGACACACAGGACGGCTGCAAGTGGGTCAAGCTCGGAACGTCGAAGGCGTGGGGGTGGCAGCAGGGTTGCCAGCTGCAGTTTATTCCGCAGTCGAAGTCGGAGGTGATTTGGAACGACCGCGAGGGCGGCAAATTCGTGTCGCGAATTGTCGATGTGCAAACGCGGAAAATGCGCACCATAAATACCCCCGTATACGCGCTTTCGCCCGACGGCAAATGGGCGGTCACGGTTGACTATTCGCGCGTGAACGACATGCGCAAAGGCTACGGCTACAGCGGCATTCCCGACAAATTCGCCGCCGAAAAATTCCCGAGCAACGCGGGCATTTGGAAGGTCGATTTGAAGACGGGGCAGAAAAAGCTTATTGTCTCGCACGCCGATGCGATGAAAATTCCCAATCCGCTCGACCCCGAATTTGCCGACGCCAAGCACTGGTTCAACCACCTGCTTGTTTCGCCCGACGGCAAACGCTTCATATTCCTCCACCGCTGGCGTTATCCCGACGCCGCGCGCACGGCAAAATACAAAGATGTGGGCGGATTCGGCACGCGAATGTTTACCGCGTCTGTTGACGGCGGCGACTTGCGCGCAATAGACCCCTACAACTATACTTCGCACTTTATTTGGGATACCGAAAGCAAAAACGTCGTAGCGTGGACGCGCATTCCCCGCAACGGTGAAATGCGCAAGGGGTTCTATGTAATCGCCGACTCCCCGACCGAAAAAATTTCGCTCATAGGCGAAGGCGTTATGACCGACAACGGACACAATACCTTCCTGAGCAACCACCCCGAATGGATTTTAAACGACACCTATCCCAGAGAGTGGACGCAACACAGACAGGAAGTCTACATTTACAACGTCAAAACGGGCGAAAAGAAGGTCATAGCGCGGCTTAATTCCCCAAAAGGCTATAAGGGCGAACTCCGCTGCGACACCCACCCGCGCTCGACGCCCGACGGCACGAAAGTTATCGTAGATTCCGCGCACGACGGCGGCAGGCAAATCTATATGTTCGATATTTCCGAATTGATAAGGTAGTAGTAAACCAATTGATAAAGTAGTAGTAAATTCATATGTAATCCAACGCGGCGGGGGCTTCGGCTCTCCGCTGCTTTCTTTTGCGGATTGAAGCATTTCCCCCTTTTATCTCCCGCGGCAGTTCTCCCCGTTCCCGCCGCGGGGTGCTCCTTTGGAAAGGCTCTGGGGCTGCGTTTACGCTCTTTTCGGAACGTTGCCGACAGAATCTAATACGCCGCCTTGCGCGTTAAAACGCGGAGGAAAACGCGCGATAAAAAACGCGGCGGACAAAAGCCCGTCGCGCTTGAATGTTTGTTGGGGTATCGGCTATTCTGCGGAGATTGAGAACATCATCTCATACGTTTGTCCGCTTAAAATGCGCGCGCCGTCTACGGGATTCGTGCGCCACGACGTCACGCCGCCCATTCCCCTGTTCTTGGCGGAAATATTGACTATTTTGAAGTCGCGCTCGGGCAGCTGCGCAGTGCTCCGCGCCTGCTCGATGTCTTCGGGCAGATACGGATACACTCCGAATTCGAAATTGCGCCCTTCAAGAGCCGTGAACTTCAGCTTGGGAAGCCCGCCGCCCGAAAGGTTCGCCCAGCGCACGCCGCAGACGTTCGACGTTTCCTGCGGGTCGACAAATTGGAAGAACATTTCGCCAACGCCGCGTTTGAATTTGCCGAGCCACGCCGAGCGGACAGTGTCTACATACGTTTCGCTCGGGCCAAGCCCATACCATTCGCGCGTGTCGAAGTTGTTGTTGACGGCGAACTGCAAACCCGCGCGGAACACTTCGGTCGGAATCTTCGTCTGCCCGAGGGTGAAGCGCGCGTAGACGTCGATAGTGCCGTCGGGGTGGATAAAATACTCGGTCTGCACGCTCAGTTGACATTCGACATTGTAGTAATGGCTAATAACCTTTATGCCGTCCGAAATCTCGTTTGCCGAAAAATGCGTGAGCTTGGAGCGGTCGGGAGCGGCGCGCCAGCGGGCGAGCTTTTCGCCGAGCTTGAGTTTTGCGCCCCTGTCGTTGTTTGTGCGCGGACGCCAGAAGTTCATTTTCATCGGGCTTTTGATGAGGCGGACATCTTCGCCGAGCCCGAAGACCGACAGCCAGCCCGTGTTTTTGCGCGTGTAGTCGAAAAGCCAGCCCGTGGCTTTGTCGAACTTTACGGAGAAGTTTTCGCCCGAAACAGTAATTGTTTTGCCGTCGTCGGAAAGCAGGGGAGCTTTCTGCTGCCCGCTTTGGAAGACGGCTTGCTTCGGCCCGACTTTGAGCGGTTTGCCGTCGCGTTCGGGAACGAATTTCCCGCCGAGCTCGAATTGCTCCCAAGCGGTTTCCTCTCCGCGCTCGAAGCCGTAGGCGTCTTCGGCAAGCTTGAACGAAAGCCGCAGCGCGTATTCGCCCGACTTTTTGAAATCGACGCCAGACAAATTCGCGACTGCCTGCGATTTCCCCTGCGGCGGCGTGGGAGCGATGGGCAGACTGCCCGAGGCTATTTCCTCGCCGTTGCGCGTGAGTGTCCAGTCGGCTTTGAATTTCGACAAATCCACGAAAAAGTTTTCATTGAAGATTTCGATTCTCGCAACGCCCTCTGAGAACCCGAGCAGTTTGGCGTGGATATTTTGGTGCGTCTTTTTGACGGAGGTCATTTCGGGCGATGGGCGAAGGTCGGGCGTTACAAGGCCGTCGCAGCAGCCCGCGTAGTCGGTAGGTCTGTCGCCGAAGTCGCCGCCAACGGCAAAGTAGGTTTTGTCGGAGGGGATTTCCCCGAACTTCGAAAAGTCGATGTCGCAAATTGCGTCGCCCTTTTCGAAGAAGCCCGACTCCAACGCAGAGTCCGCCACGCGCCAGCGCACGAGCGCGCCGTCGAAGACCTTGTATTTCTCCTTGTCTTTCGCCGCCAGCACGAACGGGCTGTCGGATTGCAAAACAAATTCGGGGATTTCGCGTTCGGCGACTTTTTTGCCGTCAATGTAAAGAGCCATTTTGCCCTTGCCCGCAACCGCCGCAATTTCAATCGGCAGCTCGAACTTTTCCGCCGCTTGGGCTTTGAGATTGTAGTTTTTGTCCTTTTTGTTGTTGAAGACTGAGAACTCGAGCGTCTTGCGGGTGTTTGTAAATTTCAGCGAGAAAATGCCCGACTGTTCCGCTATTGTCTCCGTTTCGGCTTGCTCTATCGGAACGCGCTTTGAAACGCGTTTGTCGTTGTAGCCTACGCGCGTGGCAAAGCCGTCTTTTGCAAGCTTTACTGCGGCGGTAAATTGGCTGACGGGCTTTTCGAACAAACCGGGGGTCGCCACTACCGATGCTCTGAACATTGGCTTGTAGGGCGAAACGTAGTTGAATACCGCGATGTCGCGCGCGGGGTTTGCGGTGTCGGCAACCTTGATTGCGGGTTCGGCTTGGCGCAGAATGCCTTGGTCAATCCAGTCCCAGATGAAGCCGCCCTGATAGCGCGGCTCTTTGCGGACCAAGTCCCAGTAGTCGCAAAGCGCGCCGCCGCCGTTGCCCTGCGCGTGCGAGTATTCGCAAAGGATTACCGTTTTCTGCTCTTCGGGCGGGAGATTGTCCTGCGAACGCAAAAAGTCTTCAACCTGCTTGGGCGAAGAATACATCACGGAGAAAAAGTCTACCGACTTCATTTCGGCGTCGCGGTCGAAATGAAGCGGGCGCGAGCTGTCGCGGGAGCGTATCCATTTTGCGGCGTTCGCCATCGACGTTCCCATTTTCGATTCGTTGCCGAGCGACCAAATCACCACACACGGGTGGTTTTTGTCGCGCTCCACCATATTTTGGATTCTGCCGAGTATGGGAATATGCCAGAATTTTTTCGGGTCGTTGAGAATGTTCGGCTTTTTGGAGATAACGCCGAGTTCGTCGTTGCCGAGCCCGTGGGCTTCTATGTTGGCTTCGTCCATGACATACATGCCGAGTTTGTCGCAGATGTCGTAGAGCGCGGTTATGTTGGGGTAGTGCGATGTGCGGACGGCGTTGATGTTGTATTTTTTCATCAGCTTGATGTCGGCGAGGGTGTCGGCAAAGCTTACCGCCTGTGCCGTTTTGGCGGAGTGTTCGTGGCGGTTTGCCCCCTTGATTAAGATGGGTTTGCCGTTGACGAAAAACTTGCCGAGCTTTCTCTCGACTTTTCTGAAGCCTACGTTGAACGCGGCAAAACGCTTTTGTCCGCCCGCGTCGATTTCCACAAGCAGTCTGTAGAGGTTGGGCGTTTCAGCCGACCACCGCATGGCGTTTTTGACCTCGGCGAATTTAAGCGCAAGCGTTTTTGTTTCGCCCTTTTTGAGTTCTTCGTTTGCGCCTACCGTTTCGAGCTTTTTGCCGTCGGGGGCAAACAGTGCCGCCGACACTTTAACCCGCCGGTTTTCGCCGCAGTTTTTGAGCGAAACTTCCGTTGTGAGCGTGCCGTTGCGGTAGTCGTCGGTGAGGCTTGCGCGGTTGAACACGTCGGTTGCCGACAGTTGCGGGCGCGCAAAAAGCTTTACGGGGCGGAATATTCCCGCGAATCTCCAGTAGTCTTGGTCTTCCAAATACGAGCCGTCGCTATACTGGTAGACTTCGACCGCGACGGTGTTTTTGCTCGTCTTGACAAAATCGGTGATGTCGAATGTCGCGGGCGTGCGGCTGTCTTCGGCGTAGCCCGCTTTTTTGCCGTTTACCCAGACGTAGAACGCGCTTGCAACGCCGTCGAAGCGGATTAGCACGCGCTGGTTCGCCCAGTCTGCGGGAATTTCGAAGTCGCGTCTGTATGAACCGACGCCGTTGCGCTCGTTTTCCGGATAATTCGAATATTCTACGGGCGGCGTGCCCATAACCGTCGGCGGCTGTTCCTTGAACGGATAGATTATGTTTACGTAAAGCGGAGAGCCGTATCCGTGCATTTGCCAGTTTGCGGGCACGGGAATTTCGTCCCAGCTGGAGACGTCGAATTCGGGCTTGAAGAAGTCGAGAGGTCTCGATTTTGGGTTGCCGACGTAGTGGAATTTCCAGTTTCCGTCAAGCGACAATTCGGTATCGGAGGGCGCGTTTTCAAGCGCGGAGCGCGCGTTTTTGTGCAGGGACATCGTAGCCGACGGGGCTTCGGTGTTTGAGCGGAACACGGCCTCGTTCTGCCAGTCTTCTGCGGCGTTTGCGCAAAACGCCGACAACGCCGCCGCAACTACAACGGTTGTAAATAAGTTACCATTCATACGTGTATATGGTATTGTTTGGGTCGCGTTTTTTCAAGGATTTTTTTTTAATATCCCGCGTTTTTTCCCGAATGTAATACTTGTAAAGGAAAGGTTTTTATGGAGAACTTCGAAAAGGGAAAAATACTGGACATTGCGGGCTCGGTTTCATACGAATCTGCCGGAGTTGTAAGCAAGCAGATTCTCAAAAACGCGGCGGGAAACATAACGGTGTTTTCGTTCGCAAAAGGGCAGGGGCTGAGCACCCACAGCGCACCGTTCGACGCGCTCGTTCAGGTGCTTGACGGCGAGGCCGAAATACTCATAGGCGGCGTCCCGCGCAGACTCAAAAGCGGCGATTTCATCATACTGCCCGCGAACGTTCCGCATTCGGTCTTCGCGGTGGACAGCTTCAAGATGCTGCTTACGATGATTTACGCGTCGGAATCGCCGGCCAAGGTGTGCCGTTGTTCGTAGCCCGCGCGGGTTTTTGTGCGCCACAAAGGCGCGCACAAAGCTATTGCGGCGCGAGAATGTGGTATGAAATGGTGCGCCCCTTGAGCACCTGAATGAGCGTTTTTACGGGTTTTTTTTCGTATTTTTCATACTCTTTCTCCACATCGGAAAAGGAGCGAATGGGTGTATCGCCTATTTTCAGCAGAATGTCGCCCTCTTCGACGCCCGCGATGTCGAACGGGAACGCGCGCCTGACGCTCGATATTATTACGGGGCTTTGGACGGTGATTTTCTTTTCGCGTCTGAGTGCCTTGGTGATTTCGCGCAACCCCGCGCCCCACTTTTCGAGCGCGTATTCGCGCCCGACGCGGCTTTCAAGCGTTTCGGTTTTCACGGAAATCCGTCTTGTTTCGCCGTTTCGCAGAATTTCGAACACGACGTTTTCACCCACTTTCATTCGGGCTATTTTGTTCATAATTGCGGGCAGTTGTTCGGGGTAGCGGCCGTCTATCGGCTCCGAGTTTATTTGCGTGATAACGTCTCCCGCGAAAATTCCCGCAACCGCCGCGGGCGAGCCCACATCGACATTCCCCACAAGCGCGCCGCGCGCGTCTCCGGCATCGGTGTCGCCGTTGGGCAGCAACCCTATTCCCGTGTAGGCGCGTTCGACTCTTCCGTCCTTTAAAATGCGTCCGATGACCTCTTTTGCGACGTTCGAAGGCACCGCAAAAGACAGGTTGTTCGATTCAAGCACCGTGCGCGTGTTTATTCCAACAACCGTTCCGTCTGGCAGCGAAAGCGGGCCGCCGCTGTTGCCGGGGTTGATTGCGGCATCGGTTTGAAGCCAAGTGTTGAACTGCCCCGTTTCGTAGCCGCGTTCGGTAAGCTCTCCGGCAAAGTAGCGTTTTGTGTTCGATATTATTCCGCGCGTCACCGTTCTTGCGAAACCGTGCGGCGTGCCGACGGCGTAGACTTCCGCCGCGCTTTTTAGTTTGTCGGAGTCGCCGAAACGGGAGAATTTGAAGCGCAGGTTGCGCCGTTTGATTTCGTCGGCGTCGATTTTTACAACCGCCAAATCGGTCCAGTGGTCCCAGCCCGCAAAGTGTGCCTTTACGCGTTCGAGCGAAGGCAAAATCACTTCGATTTTTTCCGCATACGGATTTACAACGTGGGCATTTGTGGCTACAAGCCCGTCGGGCGAAATAATTACGCCCGAACCGAGACTGCGCACGAGGTCTTTTTGCCCGTTCGCCGCCGCCGACTCCCAAACGTCGATTTTTACCACGCTGTCGAGCAGGTTTTCGAAGCCCGCTCCCAGCGAATCCGCTTCGCCGCCGGCGGCGGGGCAATGTTCCGCGCAGCCGCAACCGCCCGCGCACCCCGAAATAGCCGCCGCGAACGCGCACATCAAAAAGACCGCAACCCTAAACATCGTCGGGACGTTTGCCGCTTTGGGCTATAACTTTTATACCTATGCCGCCCCTTATGTTGAAGTCGCCCTCAACCTTGCACCAGACGGGCTTGAGTGCGTCGGTGAGGTCTTGCAGAATCACGTTTGTGAGGTGTTCGTGGAAGCACCCCTCGTTGCGGAACGACCACAAATAAAGCTTCAGCGACTTGCTTTCCACGATTCTTTCGGCGGGCACATACGAAATTTTTATTTTCGCGAAATCCGGCTGCCCCGTGGCGGGGCATAGGCATGTGAATTCGTCGGTAAAAAGCTCCACCAAGTAGTGGTTTTTTGTCTTGTTCGGGAACGTCTCCAGCTTTTTGGAGGGTTTTGCCTTCGTTTTGCGCCCCGCACCCAAAAGTGTCAGAGACGACAAATCTTTTTTTTGCGTTTTATTCATTTTAAAATTCAATCATCACTTTGCCGTTGCGCGAATTTTCGCACGCGCGCGCCAACGCCTTCGAGATGTCCCCCACCTTGAAACTCGAATCCACGGGGGCTTTGAGCGTCCCGTCTGCAATCAGCGCGAAAACCTTTTCGAAAACGGCGTCAACCTCCGCTTTGGGGGCGGTGCGGCGGAATTTGTCCCACCAGAAGCCGCGCAGACGAAGGTCGTTGAAAATGAGGAAGCGCGTCGGGAAGCGGATTGGGTCGGAGGTCATCGCGCCAATCGTTACGATTGTCGCCGAATTCCCCGCCGCCTTGATCATGTTCGACACGCTTTCGCCGCCTATTTGATTGAGCCCGAGAAGTATTTTCCCGTCGGTGAGCGTTTTGATTTTTTTTGCGTCGAATTCGTTTTCGTCAACTATGATGTCAGCGCCGATTTTTTCGAGAGCCGCCTTTTTCGCGGCGGCGTTGCGCAGCATATTCACGGTTTTCACTCCGCGCGCTGCGCACATCTGAATGAGGAAGTAGCCAAGCGCGCTGCCCGCGCCGTTTTGGATAATCCAGTCGCCCTCCCCGAGTTTTGCGAATTTCTCCAAGAAACACAGGGCGGTGGGCGGGTTTATGAACGCCATTGCAAGCGCGCCCAAGTCGAGGCCTTCCGGCACGCGCATGAGCGCGTCGGAATCGGCAACCTGATACTGCTGCCACGTCCCAAGTTCGGACGAAAGCGCGACTTTGTCGCCGACTTTCAGCACCGCGCCCGCTGCAGCCTCCACGACTTCGCCCACGCCCTCGCGCCCCGCTATTGCCGGCAGCTGTTTGAGCGTTCCGTATGAGCCCCCAATCATTCCCAAATCGGACGGATTGACTGGGGCCCTGAGGAGTTTCACAAGAACCTGCCCCTGCCTGAGGGCGGGCACTTCGAGCGTTTCGGCAGCCACGACTTCCGCGGGCTTGCCGTATTGTCTGTAGACGGCGGCTATGTTTTTCATTCTGTCGCTATCGGAAAAATTCGTCTATTTGGAGGATTTTTTTTCGAGATTTTTCGAAAAGGCCGCGTCGATTTCCGCAATGGTTGCGGGCTTCTTTTCGGCTTCAATTTGCGCCCGCGTAGGAACCGCATTTTGCGGCGCGCCGTTTTTTTCGAGCTTTTGTTTTGCCCTGATTTCCGCATTGCGCTGTTGGATTTGCGCCGTTTTTTGTTCCTGCAACTGGCGTTCCTTCACCCTTTCCTCTCTGGCGGCAAGCTCGCCTTTTGTGACAGACGACGACGTGAAAATGTCGAGAATCGGGACGGAGGGTTCGGGGTATTTTTCGGGCGGGAAAAATTCCAACGCCCAGACAATCTGGTCTTTTATTGCGGCTGTCGTGGCGGATTCGGGGTCGATTTCCATCGGCGAGAAGCCCCTCCAGCCCCAGCGCGAATCGCCCTTGCGGAACGCCTGAATCTCGAGGGTGGCGTAGTAGCGGACTTCGCCCGAGCGCAAGAACGCCGCGCCGCTCTCCTGCAGGGGCTTTATTGTGAGCGATTCGTTGAGTTTGTCGGAATCGCGTATGGCCGCGCTCCAAACGGGGACGAACACGATTTCCGCGTCCTCCTTTGCGGTTTGGACAAAGCCCTTTCCCTTCAGGTTTACCGCTATTTCATCGACTACCGTCTTGTTTATCGAAGCATCGTTGCGGTATTTGCGGAATATTTCCGAGCCGTTTTGCGGGGCGTCTACATAGAACGTTTTAAGCCCTTCGAAGCTGACGCCTTCGCGTTTGATTTGCGGGGCGACGCACGAGCACAAAAACGACACAACCGCCGCGGACAAAAGAATGATTGATTTTTTCATGCCACACACAATGGCGCGTCGGGCGTTTTTTTCAACAATTTTTTATGCGCGCCCGTCCGCCCGAAAAGCGGACGGTATGGCTGGGCTGGGTTCGGCGCAAAAAAGGCGCGTTGAAAGGGCGCGTTTTTGGGAGGTTGGCTGTGCGTCGGAACGTCGCGCGGGAAATTGTCGGGAAATGCGTCGGAATTTTTATGGTTGAAAAAAAAGCCGTTAATATCGTATATTGCGGATATGTTTAATTCAACGGAAGTCGAGAACGTTTGGAAGTCGGTGTCGGAAGAGGCGCGGGCCGCGCGCGAATCCGACCCCGTTATGGCCGGGCTGCTCGACGAGGTTTTTTCGGAGAGCGAAGGTCTTTTCGATTCTGTATGCAGAAGAATAGCGGGCAAGTTGGAGTCGCGCACGAAACGCGCATTGGGGCTTTTGGATACGTTCAAAGAGGCGTTCGAAACCGACGAATCAATATGCCGCAACGTTTTGCGCGACATCGTGGCTGTTCGCGAGCGCGACCCCGCCGCGCGCTTTTACATAGCACCGATTCTCTATTTTAAAGGCTTCCATGCCATTACAACCCACCGCGTTTCGCACTGGCTCTGGAACAACGGCAAGATACATTCGGCATACTATCTGCAAAGTCTGATGAGCGAAGTTTTCGCCGTAGACATACACCCCGCGGCGCGTTTCGGCGGCGGCATTTTGCTCGACCACGCAACGTCTTTTGTTGCGGGCGAAACGAGTGTCGTTGAAGACAACGTCTCCATTTTGCACGAGGTTACGCTCGGCGGAACGGGCAACGAAGTGGGCGACCGCCACCCGAAAGTAAAGTCGGGCGTGCTCATCGGCGCGGGCGCGAAACTGATTGGGAACATTACAATAGGAAGGTGCGCGAAAATCGGCGCGGGAAGCGTCGTCCTTTCCGATGTCCCCGCTCATGCGACCGTAGCGGGCGTTCCCGCACGGATAGTCGCCGTTTCTGCGGAGTCGGAACCCGCCATTTGTATGGACCAAAAACTCCGGTAGAGCTTTTCGGACGCGGAAATTTTTTGGCGGGGCGCACTCGAGGCACATTCCATTCGGGCGTTTTCAGGCGCACCGGAATTTCTCGGGCGCGGGCGTCCGCAAAAAAAGCGGCGCGCGCGCCGCTTTTTTTAACCCCGCTATTTTAGGAAGAAGAGTTTTTTGTAGGCTTCGAATTTCCCTTTCGCCTCTTCGTATTTTTGCACAAAAATCCGCCTCTCGGCTTCGGGTAACAGGACAAATTTGTCGGAATAGGGGTTCATTTCGGGGGCAAGCATTATCTTTATCGGGCAGCGGACGCCTTCCGCCGCGGCGAGTTTGGCTGCGGCGCAAACATCGCCCGATTCCGCGTAGAGCGCAATAAGCCGCGAATCGACCTGCGGGCGCGCCAGACCGTTTTCTTTCGCCCTCGAAAGCAGGCGCGCCGCGCTTCTTGTCCAGCCGCGTTTTGCAAGAATCGACGCCAGCGGCATTATCCTTTCGGACTTGTTTATTTGCAGGAGTTTTTCTATTGCGGATTCGCCGAAATACGATTCGTTTTCGGCGTTGAGCATCGAAAGCGTTTCAAGCGCGCTCTCTCTCCCGCCGCTTTTATTTGTGGATTTGAGCGAAATCAGCAACTGCTCCGCCTCGCGCGTTTTTGCTGCGCGCACGAGCGTTTCGGCGTATGCCAGAAGCATTTCGTCTTTTTGCCGCGGGGGCAGGGCGTCGATGTGCGGCTTGCAAAGCTCCGCCAATCGGTCGTCGTCCCGCTCCATTGACGTTTTCAGCAGAACCGCAAGCGACGCCTCCGACGGGTTGCGCCCAAGCATTTGTTCTATCTGCGCGTAGTTGCCGTTACGCGCGGCGGAGACAAGCGACGGAATTTCGCCCGCGTCAGCCGATGTCAGGCTTGCGAGAGTATCCGTCTGCCTTTGCAGGGTTTCGTTGCCGAAATCTTTGTGCGCCGCCGCCAAGAACGAGTATATGCGCGAGTTCGCCTTCCTCTGCCGCAACAGAGCAAGGGCGTTTTTCATTGCGGCAATTTCCTCCCCGCGCGCGTATAGGTCGGAAATGCGCACGTATGCGTAGATGTCGCCCGATTTTATTCCGTTTGATTCGAGAATTTCCACCGCCTTTTTGCTTTGTCCTTCGCCGAGGAGGTCTATCGCCTCCATCTTTGCGCAGAACGAGCGCACGGGCGCGTTGCTTGCAAACTGCTCCAAAATGAACGCCGACTGGCGGCGCGCCGCTTGGCGGGCGGTTCGCGACGAACGGAACACCATGAGCATGTCTACCGCCTCCCTTGAGGAGAGGATTTTGTCGTCAACGGCTTTTTTGAGGGCAAGCACCGATTTTCTGGCATATTTTTCGTCGCCCATAAACGCGGCTATCGATGTTGTAATATACGCCTTGTCGCGTTCGGCGAACGCCTGCGGAAGGGCGTTTTCAAGCAGTTGCGCGGCATATTGGCGGTTTCCGAGAATCTTTATGTGGATTTCCGCAAGCAGGCGGCGCGCCTGCGAATCGTCGGGATTGCGCGCCACTCCCTTCGAAAGAAGCCTGATTGCCTCCGGAAAACGCTGCTGCTCGAACATTTTTTTCGAGCTTGCGATGTCAGCCTCGCCCACTTTTTTGCGGATATTTTTGGGCGAAAAAAACAGCGTGTCCGTAAAGCCCACTGTATGGTAGCCGCGCCCGTGGCGCAGGAATGCAAAAAGCGCGGTTGCGCCCGCAACCCACAAAATCGCCGCCGTTGCGAGCGAAACCGCCGCTATGCGCATGTAGTTAGGGACAACCCGCCAGCGGTTTTCGCGGCTGTCGAATTTCCGCGCAAACATTTTAAAAAGAAAATATTTCGGTTTTGGCGCGCCGTTTGCGTTTTTTTTTGTAAATTTGTTCATTTTGCTATGCTTTGACTTAACCCCAATATGCTCAAGACGATACCCGTCGCGAATATGAATACAAGCACAAAAGCCGCCGCCAACGCCGCCGCGCCCAAAACGGCGGTTGCCGTCTTTATCCGCCGCTGGAGCTCGTCGGCGCGTATTTGCGCTATTTCCGAAAACGCCCCCACAAGGCTGCCCGTCTTTTCGCCCACCGCTATTATGTCGATGTCTTCGTCGGGCAGTATCTTGAATTTTTGCAGGGCCGGCGCAATCTGCGCGCCGTCGTTTACCGCCGTTCTAAAATCCCTGAAACGCGCTCTCAGGTCTTCGTTTTTTACCGCCTTCTCCGACATGGCGAACACTTCGGTAGTCGGCACCCCCGACGCCAGCAACACCGATGCCAGCGAGCACATGCGCGCGCTTTCGGCGTCGAGGATTATGCGCGAAACAACGGGGATTCTCAACACGAACGCGTCGGTTTTTACGCGCCCTTGGCGCGTGCGCCGCAGCGTCTTTACAAAGACTGCCGCCGCCGCCGCCATTGCCGCCGCCGCGGGGGTTGCCGTAGCAAGAAAATTCCCGAGGAAGTCCATCATAGCCATCGGGAAGTTTTCCTTCGCGCCCATATTGGACATCATCTCCTTTATTTTCGGCAGCATAAAGAACATAAAAAGCGCAACAACCCCGCCCGCAAAAACGCACAAAAACACGGGATACGCCAGTGCCGAGACAATCGTCTTGCGCAGATTGCGGCGGTCTTCTATGTATTTTATGAGGTTTTTGAAGACGAACGGCAGGTTGGCCGTTGCCTCGCCGGCCTCCACAAGATGCCGCGCGCAGACGTCGAACATTTCGGGAAAACGCTCGAGCGCGGCGGCGAGCGTCCGACCCTCTCCGATGTCTTTGTAGAGCGATTTTGCAACTTCCTTCACGCGCGGGTCGAGACTGCGCGCCGCAAGCGATTTCAGCGCGTCGCTTACGGGCATTGCGCCGCTTCCGCACAGTTGTGCGAGCTTTTTAAACAGCCCGAGCGCGGTCGTTTCCCCGCCGGATTTTACGCTTTTTTGCACGCCGCGCGCCGCCGAATCGGTTCCGCTTTTTACGGGCTCGAGCGACACTATTCTAAGCCCGCCTCCCTCAAGTTGAGCCTTTGCGCTCCGTCGATCGGCGGCCTCCGTTTCTCCCGAGGCAATTGTGCTGTCGGGAGCGATTGCCCTGTATCGGAAAATCATTTTTTCTCTTCCTGTAAGTCGGCGTAAAGCATGATTTCGTCGAGCGTAGTCGCGCCGTTTTTGACGAGCTCCCAGCCGCATTCCTGCATTGTGCGCATTCCGCGCAGGCATGCCGCGCGCCTTATCTGTCGGGCGGTTTTGCGCGAAACCACCATTGAGTGGATTTCCTCGTTCATTGTCAGAATTTCGAAAATTCCGATGCGCCCGAAGTAGCCCGAATTTCTGCATTTGTCGCACCCGAACGGCCTTTTGACGAGGTCGGCAAAACGCGTCTGCCGCGCGTCAACCCCGAGCGCGTCGAGACACGAAGCCAGCTGCTCCGGCGAAATTCCCGCGCGCTTTGCGCATGAGCACAACCTGCGCACGAGCCTTTGGGCGAGTATCATTTCCACCGACGACGCAATCAGGAAAGGTTCTATATCCATGTCAATCAGGCGCGTGAGCGCGCCGGCGGCGTCGTTTGTATGGAGCGTGCTCAGCACCAAGTGCCCCGTAAGCGAGGCGCGTATTGCGATGTCGGCGGTTTCGCGGTCGCGGATTTCGCCCACCATGATTATGTCGGGGTCTTGGCGCAGAACCGACCTTAGCACCGACGAAAACGTAAGCCCTATTTCGGGCTGGACTTGCGTCTGGATTACGCCGTCCATTTCATATTCCACGGGGTCTTCCACCGTCATTATGCGGATTTCGGGAGTCATTATCTTACGGATAAAAGCCGTAAGCGAGGTCGATTTCCCCGAGCCCGTAGGCCCCGTTACAAGTATGATTCCGTGCGGGCGCGCAAGCGGCGCGGCGATTTTTTCGGAGTCGTCGGGCAGCAGACCCAAGTCTTCTATTGTAAGTTCTTGCGCCTTCTGGTTGAGCAGACGCAGAGAAACGCTTTCGCCGTAGAGCATCGGCAGCGACGACACGCGTATGTCTATTTCCGCGCCGCGTTTATCGGTAAATGTTATGCGGCCGTCCTGCGGCCGGCGTTTTTCGGAAATATTAAGCCGCGCCATGATTTTCACGCGCGAAACAACAGCGTCCCTGAATTGCGAAAGAGAGTCTGGAAGCTTTACGGGAACGAGGTTGCCGTCTATGCGGAAGCGCACCGAAAGCGAGTCTTTCGACGGCTCTATATGTATGTCGGTAGCCCTGTCGGCGACTGCTTTGGCGATTATTTCGTTGACGAATTTTATGATTGCCGCGTTTTCGTCCTCTTCAATTTCCTCGCTACCGATGTCGGCAAAATCCGCCGCGTCGGGCTGGTCTTGCATTGTTTCCGCGCCCACGCCGAAGCGTTGCGCGAGCTTCTCGGAAAGCCTGTTTGCGGGAACTACCACCCAGCGCGGGAACGACCGCGTTTGCGCGACAATCCATTTTGCGGCGTCTTGGTCGGGCAGCCACGCAACGGCGGTTCTGCCGTCGGCGGCGGGCATGCAGAAAAAGCTGTTGATTATTTTAAGCGGCAGGATTTGTTCGGGATTTTCCGCCTGAACGAAGTCTTCGGCGAAATCGGTTTTTGCGGCGTCTGCTATGCGTCGGGCAACCTGCGTTTCGTCGAGTTCGGAATGCTCTATCACGAAGCGCGCCTTGCGCGAGTCGGGCAGGCTTTCAAGCAGCGCGATGTCGTCTTGGGCGAGAACGTCGGCGAAGATGTTTTTTTGCAGATCCGCCTTTGCTTGGCTTGTAAAAGTCATTTGGGAGCGCCTCTCTGAATGTTTACTATCATCGGTTTTTGCATCGTCTGCTTTTTGGAAGCGTCCTTTGTTTTGGGCGCGCCCACTACGGACGGCGCGGTGAGCTGGTCGCGTTCTTTGAGCGTGAGCGTCCACGTCCCGAGAGCCGACGAAACGCTTACGGAGTTTGTTTCGTCGTCGAAAAAGTCCACCGAATACGGCGAGTTTTCCGAGTATCTTTCGCCCAGTTTTACCGTGTAGTTTTTCTTTTGGACAGTATCCGAAAGCGCGAAATACCACGCGCCGTCAATGCAATAGATTCCGTTCAGCTGCAATCCATTGGGCGCGGCGTTGTCGAATTGTCCCGAAGCCGCCGCCGCTCCGCCCGAAACGCCCGCGGGCGCGAACGGGTTTTTCTCCAGAAGCTGTTTGATTTGGGCGTCGCAATTCGCCGGCGTTTCTTCGCCCGCTTTCCGGGGCAACGCGGATTGCGCGGGCGCGCGAATGCCCGCCGCAGCGGCATATGCGGCGGCGGAGAGCAGGGCAAGCAGGACTGTGGCGCAAAATTTCGGCATGCGGTTATTTGTCGTTCGTTTGTGCGGGCTCTTCGTTTTGCGGAGTGGGCTTTTTGGGCTTGTCGGCGGGGAATATTGTCCTTGCGAAAGAGCTTTGCGCGTTCGAGCCTTTTTGAAGCGGGTCGTTGTTGCGGTCGTGCAAAATGCCGTCTTTGGCGAAGCGTTCAACCTCTCTGCGCGTTTCGGCGTCGAGCGATTTGTCGCGCCCGAGGAATTTTTCGAGCGATTCGCTTTTGACTACCGTCGGCCTTATGAAAATCACAAGTTCGGTGCGCTCGTAGTTGTCGCGCGCGGGTTTGAAAAGTTCGCCCAGAAGTGGAATGTCGGAGAGCAGCCAGACCGCGCCCGTAGACTGGTTCGCGGTTGTCTGCTGAAGCCCCGCAAGCACTATGATTTCGTCGGTCATTGCGCTTACGTAGCTGATGGCCTCGCGCGTGCCGATAATGGGCTGCTTGTTGCGGTCGATTTCCACGTTGTCTACAACCGATTCCACCGTCTGCTTTATCTCCATTTGCACCACGCCGTTGTCGCCTATGCGGGGGGTGACCTCCAAAATTATGCCGACATCGCGCCACTCTATCTCGCTTTTTGTTGTCGGATACGACGTGCCGTCGTATGAGGTAGAACCTTTGAGCAGGGGGTATTTTTTCGAGACGTTTATGGAGGCCTTTTTGTTGTGGGTTGTTGTAACAGACGGCGCGGAGAGGATTTTTACGCGGTTGTTTTGCTCCGCCACATTGAACACCGCCGAAAACCCCTTTTCGCCCAATTCGAGCGCGAACGCCGAGTTTGAGTCGGAATCCGACAACGCCCAAGTGCTTGTCGTGCCCGACCACCCCTTGTCGACCGCCGCCGAGCCCGTTCTGCCCTCTTTGGCGTAGGTAAGCCCGAACGTGGAAAGCCCCGAAACCTGTTTGTCGGAAAGCGAAACTTCCGTTATGATTACGTCGATTTTCACCTGCGCCAAAACGACATCGATTTGCTTGATGATGTTTTCAATCTGCTTGATGTCCGTCTGCGTTCCGTAGACTACAATCGAGTTGCTGCGTTCGTCGGGGACTATCGTTATGAAGTCGCTGAATTGCAGGCTTGCGCCCGTAGTGTCGGCTTTTATGTTCGTGGGCAGGCGCGCAGCGTTTTTGTTGTTTCTGTTTCTGGCGTTTGCCATTCTGTTTTGCGAATTTTGGCGCGCCGCGGCGTTTATTTTAGCCGTCTTTGCGTTTTTCGACGCCGTTTGCTGCCCCTTGATTATTTCGTTTAAAACGGATGCGACGTCTTTGGCTTCGCCGTGTTTGACGTAGAAGACTTTACTGGAGGTGAGCGGTTCGGAGTCGATGTCGAGCTTGTCGATAATCGCCTTGATTTTTTCGAGGTTGCCGTGCTGCGTAACCACTATTATCTGGTTTGTGCGTTCGTCGGCCTCTATGATCGTTTTGTCGAAATATTTTTTGAGAATCTCCCCGTTGATTGCGTTCAGCCGCGTTTTCATATCGTCGGCGGAAACGTGTTTGAGCTGGAAAAAGCCGGTTTCCTCCTTGATTTTCGCGGGAACGTCGAGCTTTTCCACGAGCATTTCAACGCGTTTCTGGTTAGAAAGCGTGTCGGTGAGCATAAATGCGTTGCTGCGCGGAAAGTAGACTATTGCGGCTATGTCGTTCGGCGTGATGAAGGGTTTGAGGATTTCCTTTAAGTCGGCGGTGTCTAGGTATTTCAGTTCGTAGAGCTTTGTGTAGAAAAACTGGTTGTCTTTGATGTCGGCGGCGCGCCCCGCGATGAACGCGGGGGCTTGCGCGTTGACCGCCTTCGCCGCGCCGACGCGGAAAAAGTTGTCGTTAAGCGGCGTGACTGCTATGCCGTTTACCGACAGCAGCGACTTTATCGACAAGATTGCCTCTTCGCGCGTGAATCTTTTCGATGTCTGGAAATTGATTTTCACGTTCGGCAGGTCGGGCGATTGAAGCGAGGTCTTTCCCGAGAGCGTTTCGAGAATCTTTATCACCTGAATCGGGCTTTCGTCCACGAGGTAAAATGGCCCCTGCAAATCGGTTTCGGCGGGGCGTTTGACATCGGAGTTGTGTGCCGCCGCCGCCGAAATTACGGCGGCAGCGCACAGTAAACAAAAAGCTATTTTCTTTCTCATCAAAAAAATTCTCCCCGCTGTATTCTACAATAAACGCATTTTCTTTCGCAAAAGTTTCCGATAAGTGTAAGACAAATTGTGTCGTTTAGGCAACCCCATTTTTACATTTTTTACACGCCGCACACCGGCGTTTTTATATGCCGTGCACCGGCGCAAATTGGCTAAAGCCAATATTGCTTTGCTTTGGGCTATAGTCAAAGGCATAGATTGGCGTAGCAATACCGTTTTACTTTAACAAATGTTCAAAGCGGAATCGGCATAGCCAATCCGCCCCGTTTTCGAAAAACTAAAAAATTAAAAAATTTAGTTGATTTTTTGCGAATGTAGCATAGGTTCGGTCTCTATGAAACCTCGTAAATTAGCAATTTTGTTTTCGGCAGTGTTGGCTTCCGTGTTTATGAGCGCATGCTCATCGAGCAATGACGCGGTTGCAGACAAGGGCTTCAACTTCCTCGGTTTGGTTAGCTACGAACCCGCAAGTTTTGCTCCCTCCGGCGAATACTCTTCGGTTATCAGAACCAAAGACGTGTTCGGTTGCACGCTGCCCTCGGGCGATAGAACCCAGTTCCTCTGGGGGGCAATCGTTATTGAAGACTACTAATTCATACCCCAAGATGACTTTTTACCGCCTTCCCGCGATTTAGCATCGTCGGGGGGCTTTTTTTTGCATGAAACTTTATTGCGTAGATATAGGTAATACCAGAACCCATTGCGCCGTGGTAGAGTCGGCGGGTGGACAACTGCGCGTGCTTGATTCTGCCGACTATAAAAGCGGGGATTTTGTCGGGATTTTTGAGAAACAACGTCTTTTCGAAACGTCGGGGGCGTGCGCCATCAGTTGGTGCTCGGTCGTGCCAGCGTATTCGGCGGCGTTTAAGGCGGTGTCGGACCGAATTGACGCGTTCCAGTTGACGTGCAGAACTTCGCCAATGGAAATCGACATACGCGAGCCCGAGCAGCTCGGGCAGGACAGAATTGCCGACGCAGTCGGCGCGGGATATTTGCTGAGTCCGCCGTATATCGTGGTCGATATGGGCACGGCGGTTACCATTGATTTGGTCGATGCGCGCGGACGCTATGCGGGCGGGGCAATCGCTCCCGGAATGAACGCGTTTGCGTCGTATTTGGGCGAGCGCGCGGCGCAGTTGCCGTCGATAAATCTCGCCGACGCCGATTGTTCGCTTTGCATAGGGAAAGATACGGTGGAGGCGATGTATGTGGGGTGCGCAAAGGGCTTTTGCAAGCTTGTAGACGGCATTATCGCCGACATAGCCGACGAGTATTTCGGCGGGGAAAATATCGCCCAAAAGACGATTTTCACGGGCGGAAGCGTTCGGTTGCTCCCTCAAAAGTGGCTCGGCGACAGGTTGGTGAATGCAAATTTGGCGCATTTAGGGCTTGCAATGGCGTTTATGAAAAACAGATTTTAACGTTATGAAAAAAATATTGATTTTGATTTCGGCGGTTTTTGCGGCGTCGCTTTTGGGCGCGGACGTCCAAAAAACGCCAGATTTGCTGAAAAACACGGAGTTGTTCGACAACGTAGAAATGTTCGAGGCGCGGAGTATTTATACCGACCAAAAAGCGAACACGCAGCTGCTTAAAAAATACGCGGCCGACCCAAAAGCCTTCAAGGATTCGCAGCTGTTCCCGATTGCAATCTGCCTGCTTACAACGCGCGATTTCCGCAGCGCAATAGACGTTCTCGAGAAACTCGACAGGGCAAAGCCGAACAATGTAGCGGTGTTGCGCACGCTCGGCAGCGTCTATTTCCTCGCCCGCGACATGGACAAGGCGGTTGCGGTATATAAAAAGGCAGTGGATTTGGGCGACAAACCCTCGGTTGTATACTGTTGCAGCGCGTTGGCGATGTCGGGGAAAACGGCGGAAATAGGGAAGTATGTTCCGCAGCTTAAGGAGTTGGCCGCATCTAATTTGGAGGCGTTGAACTTGCTTGTATCCTACGCCATACGCGGCAAAGATGCTTCGGCGGAGGCGGCGGTAAAGGCAGCGCAGGAGAAAATGGACGCGCGCAAAGTTCTGAGGTCGGCAACGCCCGAAACAATGCGCCTTACAATGCGTCTTTATGCGGAAAAACCGTCTTTGTGGACCGCGCGCGCGCTGGTTGTTCCCGCACGCGCCGCGGCTTTGTTCGAACAGTGGCCGCTTGCCCTTGACTGCTACGGAAAAGTGCTGGAACAAAATCCCGCCGATACGCTCGCGCTGCGCGGAATGGGGCTTGTAAACTACCGTCTCGGGGACGTCGGCGCAGCCGCCGAATCAATCAAGAAGGCGTTCGACAACGGCGACAAAGACGCGGCAATAGACGGCGTGGAGCTGTTTTTGCTCTCGAAATACAAATTCGTGTGGGATATGTTCGCGGATAAGTTCGACGTGTCGAAGGCTTCGCCCGATGTCCGCGCGGGGTTGCTTGAATACGCCTCGCAAAACGACGGCTGCGCCGATATGTTTTTCGACGCGCTTGAAGGCGACGGCGCGGATATCTTCTTTAAAAACACGCGGCTGCGCGATTTGGTTAGAAAAGCACTCGACAAATACGGTTCGGATTCGCGTTCGAAGGCGGTCGCCGAACGTTGGTATAAGACGGGCGCGCAGTTGTAGTATGGCACAGAAGAAGAAAAAGGTTGACTACGCCGCTCTTTCGAGTCCGTTTATGCGCATTCCGCATATGAACGTGCGTGCGGCGCGCGCGCTTATGGACATCGGAATCCGCGAAGTTTACGAGCTGCGCGGGCGCGACCCGCAGTCGCTGCTTGCCGACTACGCGAAAATCAAGAAGCCCGACTCCGACTTCGCCGAAAAGTTCGCCGCGGCGGTCGATTTTGCCGACGCCCAGCAATAGCGTGCCGATTGGTTCGGACACAAAAAACCGCCGTTTTGGGTTGCGGCGGTTTTTTCGATTCTGCGGGCGCATGTCGAATTTCGCGCTACGCCGTCCAAAAGAACACTGCGGCGGCTATGATTGTGGGCACGAGCGCGCCGAAGAACAGCAAAAGCGGCGAAATGGCGTCGTTGAAGAATTTTTTGATTATTGAAGCTCCCGCGAGGTTCGGGGCATTGGCAATCAACGTCAAGCCGCCGCCCGTAACCGCGCCCGCAACAATCATGTATTTCGCACTGTCGGAAAACGACGGCGCAAGCGTTGCAAGATACGTTATTGCGGCATTGTCGTTAAACGAAGTCAACACTATGCTTCCCAAGAAAATTGAAGTGTCTCCAAGACTTCCGAGTGTCGGGGCAATCCACCACGCCTGAAAAGTGCCGTGGATAACAAGCGACGCCAGAAATATACACACAAGAAGCGGGCCCTCCACGCTGAACCTGTTTTGAAACGGCAGTGTTATCTTCATTAGTGCCAAGAACATAAAGAACAAAAATACAATCAGAATCGTGTAGTGCATAAGCAGAATGCTGCCAAGCAAAAAGCACAAGTGGCAAGCAACCAGCCAGTTGGGAGATTTTTCTTCGTCATTGGAATGCCCTTCGGCATCGCGTATTGCCTGCATTCGCTTGAATTCGTTTCTGAAAATCGTTCCGTAAAGCAGGATTGAAGCGGCAATTATAAGAGCCGACTTCCACGCAAAATGCGTGAACATAAATGTAAAATTCCAGTCCCACGGCTTCTTTACCATAAGCACGGGCGGAGCTGCGAACGGCGTGAGCGTTCCGCCTATTGAAATCGCCACAAGCAGCAATCCGAGTGTCGCGTATTTAAAACTTTTTGAGGGTTTGTAGCTGAAAAAGTGCTTTGCAAGCAGCACGGCGCAAATCGTGATTGCCGCGGGTTCGGTTATTAACGAACCCATCAGCGAACCCACAAACAGTATGCACGTCCACCACGCAGCCACAGAGTGGCCTCCGAGCTTCGCCAAATGGGCGATTGAGTTCGAGGCGAAATTAACAATCGGGCGCGTCGCCGAAATGCTCATAATCACAAGCACGAAAACCGGTTCGGCAAAACGTTCGTCTTGATACGCCATTTCGTGCAGAAAGTTCGTGAAGTTTTCCCAGCCGTAGTAGTATACATATCCCGCAAATAGCGGAATCAGCCAGATTGCAAACACTATCTCGACCTCGCTTAAAAAACGCAGAAAGCGGATTGCAACTTCGCGGAAATTGCTTGCGTGCTCCTTGTTGAATTTGATTCTGTTTGAAAGGTATAAAAATTCCGCGTAAAAGAATGCATGTATGATGGAGAGGAAAAATAACGACGACGCGAACACGTTGAACGGATTTGCTTTAGCCGCCTCTTCCAACGCCTTTATCAACGATTCTCCGCCGTCCTGATTTTGCGCTCCCAACGCCGCGTTCGCCGCGACAATCGCCGCAAGATATATGAATGCTTTCAGTGTTTTTCTCATCGCGTTTGTTGATTTAAAGCTTCTCTTTGTGTCAGTTTTGCATTTTTCATCAAGGAAAATCGGAAACAAAACGCGTTTTTATACAAAATTGGACATTTTTTTGCTTGAATTACATTAAAAAGCGAATTTTTCAACAAAAAGCCAATTCTTCGCCTTAATCAATAAATTTGTTTTCAGCTGTCTATTTGGGGTAGTTTTGGGACTTATCCGAAAATTGCAACGCGCACGTTTCTTTTCTTTCCGCTCATGAAAAATGCACGCTCAGGCTCGGGCAATTGCTCTAATAAAACGCGCGCAGGCAAAAATAAAAAGGGAAAGATATGAGCCGGCGCGCGGTGTGCGGCGGGCGGCGCGGTGTTCCAGTGGGACAGGCGTGTGGCGCGCAGAGTCAAAATGTCCCACTTTTCGGGCAAAAAATACGCTTTATCGGCGGACACAAAAGCCGATTTCTTTGTAATTATCTTATATGTAGCATGTAAATGACGAAATAGAAAAGTGGCATAGATATTGCTAAAGCAGAAAGCAAAAGGAATAAACATTATGAGTAAGATATTAGGAATAGACTTGGGAACGACAAACTCCTGCATGGCCGTTATGGAAGGCGGCGAAAGCACGGTTATCCCGAACAGGGAAGGCGCGAGAACAACTCCGTCGGTCGTTGCATTTACAAAAACGGGCGAAAGGCTCGTTGGTCAGGCGGCAAAACGTCAGGCTATTACGAACCCCGGCAACACGATATTTTCGGCGAAACGCCTTATCGGCAGAAAATTCTCCGAAGTTCAGGATATCGCCAAAGAGTTGCCCTACAAGGTAGTGGAAGGCGCGAACGGCGCGGCAATGATTGAGTGCGAAGTAGGCGGCAAGACGGAAACGTTTTCTCCGCAGCAGATTTCGGCAATCGTTCTGCAGCAGCTCAAAGCCGACGCGGAAGCATATTTGGGCGAAAAAATCACCGAGGCGGTCATCACCGTTCCCGCGTATTTTAACGACTCCCAGCGTCAGGCAACAAAAGACGCGGGCACAATCGCGGGCTTGGAGGTAAAGCGTATCATCAACGAACCTACCGCGGCCTCGCTCGCATACGGTTTGGACAAGAAAAACGACGAAACAATCGCCGTTTACGACTTGGGCGGCGGCACGTATGATATCTCCATTCTGGAAATCGGCGACGGCGTCTTCGAAGTCAAGGCCACTAACGGCGATACGCAGTTGGGCGGCGACAACTGGGATACCGCCATCATGAATTGGCTTATAGAAAACTTTAAGGCCGAGAACGGAATCGATCTGCGCAACGACAAAATGGCGTTGCAGCGTTTGAAGGAGGAGTCCGAAAAGGCGAAGATTGCCCTTTCTACGGCGCAGTCTACCGACATCAATCTGCCGTTTATCACGGCCGACGCAACCGGTCCCAAACACTTGAACGTGACGCTTACGAGGGCGAAACTCGAACAGCTCACCGAAGACCTCATCAACCGCACGGTAAAGCCTTTTGAAGACTGCCTGCGCGACGCGGGTCTGAAAAAGGGCGACATTGACGAACTTGTTCTCGTCGGCGGTATGACGCGTATGCCCAAAGTGGTCGAGTTGGCGGACCGCCTTTCCGGCAAGGAAGCCCACAAGGGCGTAAATCCCGACGAAGTCGTAGCTTGCGGCGCGGCAATTCAGGGCGGCGTGTTGCAGGGCGATGTCCGCGACGTTCTGTTGCTCGACGTAACACCGCTTACGCTTTCAATCGAAACTGCGGGCGGCGTTTCAACCCCGATGATTGAGCGCAACACGACAATCCCGAAGATGCAGTCGCAGGTGTTCTCGACATACGCCGACAACCAGACGGCGGTTGACATTCACGTTCTGCAGGGCGAGCGTCCGATGGCAAAAGACAACAAGCTTATCGGCAACTTCCGCCTCGACGGTATTGCCCCCGCTCCGAGAGGTCTTCCGCAGATTGAAGTTACGTTCGATATCGACGCAAACGGCATATTGAATGTGAGCGCGAAAGACAAAAGCTCGGGCAAGGAGCAGAAAATTACAATTACAAATTCCGGCGGTTTGAGCAAGGAAGAGGTTGAAAAACTCCGCAAGGAGGCCGAACTGCACGCAGCCGAAGACGCGCTCCGCAAGGAGACTGTCGAAGCCCGCAACGAGCTTGACAATATGGTCTACGGCGTTGAAAAGCAGATAAAGGAGGCCGGGGACAAGATTCCTGCCGACGCGAAATCTGCGCTTGAAGCGGAGATCGCCGAAAGCAAAAAAGTTCTCGACAAGCAGGATTCCTCGAAGGACGAATTGACTTCCGCCAAAGACAAACTCATGAAGGTTGTCGAGGCGAACGCCCAGAATTTGCAGGCGGCGGCGCAGGCAGCCGCAGGCGCGGCTCAGGCGGGCGCACAGTCCGCGGGCGGCGCGCAACAGTCGGCTTCGCCAAAGAACGGCAAAGACGGCTCGGTTGACGCCGACTTCGAAGTTGTAGACGACGACCCCAAGAAATAATCAATTTCGGTTTGGCGCGTTTTTGCCGCGCCAAGCCTTTTGCTTTCCCCGCGCAACCGCGGGCGGCAAACCTTTAACATAATCACAATAAACATAGAAAGACATAGTTATGGCAAAACCAAAAATCCAACCGTTGGGCGACAGAGTCCTGGTAAAACAAGCTGAAGAAAAAGAACAAATCAAGGGCGGAATCATAATTCCCGACGCCGCCAAAGAAAAGTCGCAGGAGGCTGAAGTAGTTGCAATAGGCAGCGGAAAGCTCGGCAGCGACGGCAAGCGCGTTGCGTTTGAAGTGAAAGTCGGCGACAGGGTTTTAATCTCCAAATACGGCGGCACTGAAGTAACCGTCGGCGACGAAAAATACGTCCTCCTCCGCGAAGACGACATCGTTGCAATCTTGAAATAATTACAAGGAAGGAACAACAATATTATGGCAAAACAAATCATTTTCGACGAAGCCGCGCGCAAGAAAATCCTCGCGGGCGTAACAATTTTGGCTAAGGCAGTCAAGGCGACTCTCGGCCCGAAGGGCAGAAACGTCGTAATCGACAAGAAATACGGCTCTCCGCTCATCACCAAAGACGGCGTAACAGTAGCCAAGGAAATCGAGCTTGAAGACGCGTTCGAAAACATGGGCGCGCAGATGGTCAAGGAAGTGGCAAACAAAACCTCCGACAACGCGGGAGACGGCACGACAACCGCAACCGTTCTGGGCGAGGCAATCTACCGCGAAGGCCTGCGCAACGTAGCCGCGGGTTCGAACCCGATTTTCCTCAAGAGGGGTATCGACAAGGCCGTCGAAGCCGCCGTCAAGGAATTGCAGAAAAACTCAAAGCCCGTTAAGGACCGCGAGGAAATCCGTCAGGTTGCAACCGTGTCGGCAAACTGGGATACGGAAATCGGCAACATCATCGCCGAGGCCATGGACAAGGTAGGCAAAGACGGCACAATTACTGTCGAAGAAGCGAAGTCAATCGACACTACTCTGGACGTTGTCGAAGGCATGCAGTTTGACAAGGGCTATCTCTCTCCCTACTTCATCACAAGCGCGGACACAATGGAATGCGTCCTCCAAGACGCCTACATTCTCATTCACGAAAAGAAAATCTCCAACTTGCAGGAACTGCTCCCCGTTCTCCAGTTGGTTGCCAAGACGGGCAAGCCGTTGATGATTATTGCCGAAGACATCGAAGGCGAAGCTTTGGCGGCGTTGGTCGTCAACAAATTGCGCGGCACGCTCAACGTTTGCGCGGTTAAAGCCCCCGGTTTCGGCGACAGAAGAAAGGCAATGTTGGAGGATATCGCAATCCTCACAAACGGCCGTTGCATCACGGAAGACTTGGGTATCAAGCTTGAAAGCATCGAACTTGCAGACCTCGGTAAGGCAAAGCGCGTCACGGTTACGAAGGAAAACACGACAATCGTCGAAGGCGCGGGTAAATCTTCCGAAATTCAGGCTCGCGTAAAGCAGTTGCGCAAGGCAATCGAAGAAACTTCCTCCGACTACGACAGGGAAAAGTTGCAGGAACGCTTGGCGAAACTCGCAGGCGGCGTGGCTGTAATCAATATCGGCGCGGCAACAGAACCCGAAATGAAGGAAAAGAAAGCCAGAGTCGACGACGCTTTGCACGCTACGCGCGCGGCTGTCGAAGAAGGTATCTCCGCAGGCGGTTCGGTTGCGTTGCTCAGAACAGCTAAGGCAATCGACGCTCTCGAGCTTGAAGGCGACGAAGCCGTCGGCGCGCAGATTGTCCGCCGCGCTATCGAAGCTCCGCTGCGCCAGTTGTGCGCAAACGCGGGCGAAGAGGGCGCGTTGGTTGTCCAGCAGGTTCTCTCTTCAAAGGGCGGCATGGGCTACAACGTAGCCACCGGCAAGTTCGAAGACCTCATCAAAGCGGGCGTTGTAGACCCCACAAAGGTTACGCGCTCGGCATTGCAGAATGCGGCTTCCGTCGCGGGCTTGTTGCTCACGACAGAGTGCATGATTACCGACCTCCCCGAACCCAAGAACGCCGCTCCCGCAATGGACGGCGGCATGGGCGGCATGGGCGGCATGATGTAATCGCCAATCCGAAAAATTTGGGACACCCTTTCGGGGTGTCCCTTTTTTTTTGTGTCCCAATGCGGCACGGGCGGAGAACCGACTGATTTTTTGCTCCTTTTTGCGCCCGAATCTCAGGCAGAAGCGTTTGGAAGAACCGGCGGAATCTGCCGCGCCTGTGCGACGCGCGCGTTGCAGCGAAAAACTACTTCTAATCGGACGGCGCGGGCGACCAGTATTGATTGACGCAGAAAATGAGGAGTTCGCCCCGGACTACAAGCGTTTGCCTTTTGGTGTCGAACCAGACTTCGCATTTATAGGTTTTGCCCGAATCGGGGTCGATTACCCTGCCTGAATAGCGCGCGGAATTGGTCAAGTTTTCTCGAATTATCCAAATTTATTCTTGAAAAAAATTCCGAATTTTTATGCTTTTTTTCCAAGTTATATGGCGGAATCATCATCTTATGCACTGTTGGGCGATTTGGCGGTTATTATCGTTTCGGCGACCGTCTGCATGCGCCTGTTTTCGTTTCTCAAACTCCCGCAGTTGCTCGCGTTTATAGTGGTCGGCATTCTGCTTTCGCCAGTGTTCGGGGTAATCAAGGAAAAGGAGGCGATAACCGAACTCGGCGAATTGGGCGTTATGCTTATGATGTTCTTCGTGGGAATGGAGTTCGACTTGGAACGCCTCAAAAAAGTGTTCGCTCCGAGCGTGTTGGGCATAACGTTCCAGATTCTCGGAATGGGCGCGTTGGGTATTGCGATAGCCTCGCTTATGGGGCTTACGGGCATAGACGGCGTGTTTTTGGGCGGCGTTTTGGCGATGAGTTCCACAATAGTGATTGTGGAAATTTTCGCCCAGCGGCGCGACTTGAACAAGACATACGCGCAGATTGCCATCGGCATTCTGATTATAGAAGACCTGTTCGCCGTGTTTTTGCTTGTTATCCTGTCGGGCTTGGCCGACGGCAAGCCCGACATCTACAAGCTCGGTCAGTCCACGCTCGTGATGTCGGCGTTCGTGATGTCGATTTTCGTGATAGGCAAGCTCAGCGTCCCGCCGATGCTCAAAAAGCTGGCGTTTTCCAGAAACCCGCAGGAAATGATAATGTTCACTTTCTGCCTGATTTTGGGGCTGGGTTTTTTGGCGGTTGTTTCCGGGTTGTCGCTTGCGCTGGGGGCGTTCTTGGCGGGGTCGATTATTTCGGGAACGGTTTTGAGCGAGAAGGTCGAACAGTTCGTAACGCCGCTTAGGAACCTGTTTGTGGCGTTGTTTTTTGTGTCTGTGGGAACTATGATTGACCCGCGCCAGATTCTCGATTTGTGGCTGCCGATTATCGCCATTTCCGTTTCAGTAATCGTGCTGCAGACGTTGGCGTGTTTTGCGGGCATAGTTTTGGGCGGCGCGCGCTGCAAAGACGCGTATTTGGCGGCAATCAACAAGGCGCAGATAGGCGAATTCAGCTTTGTTGTGGCCGGGTTGGGGCTGTCGCTCGGGGTGATGGATTCCTCCATTATGACAATCGCAATGGGCGTGTCGTTTTTGACGGTGTTTGTAAACCCGTTTCTATCCAGCCATTCAGACAAGGTTATAGCCTTTTTCGAAAAAATAGTGCCGTCGAGAATCAAAACGGCATTCGACATATACCACGACGGCTTTTGCGCCGTCGCCGAAACCGTGCAAAAAAGCCAAAATCTCAGGCTTGTACTTTCGCCGCTTGTCAAAATTTTGATATACTCGCTGCTGTTTTGCGCGCTGATGTTCGCCGCCCCGTATCTTAGCGGCGCAGTGGAAACGAACGCCTCTTTGGCGGAATATTCCAAGCCCATTATGCTTGCAATGTGGGCGGTTGTTGCTGTCGTGGCCCTGCCGATTATTGCCGGAATAATAATGAATTCGGAGGAGACAATTTCGCGCATTCTCGAAATTTCCACGCTCGGCGGTTCGATGAAGGCACACCACAAGGAGCGGCTGGTGCGCTTCATAAACGGGGTGTTCTCGTTCGCGATAATATTGACGTTTGCGGCAATCTACTTGGGCATAATTTCGTATTATCTGCCGCTGGGAGAATTGTCGTTGTTGGGCGCGTCGGTGTTTTTGGTTGCGGGGTTCTTCCTGCGGAAGTTCGTGATAAATATGAAGCAGTCGCTTGAGGGGAGGTTTTCGGGAGTGGTAAAACGCAATCTCGAAAATGCAATGCACCACCGACGCGATATGATGCTTGCGCGCATAAAAAAGAACTACAAGTGGGCAATCGAAATTTCGGAAATCGAAATTTCTGAGCTTGCTGCCGCGGCGGGCAAAAGCGTCGGCGAATTGGGCTTGCGCGCCAAGACGGGTTCGGAAATAGTGGCAATACGCCGCGGCGCGTTCGTAATCTACAATATATCTGCGCAGACGTTCATTTTCCCCGACGACGTTGTGGTTTTAAGCGGCACGCCCGATGCGAACGCCAAGGCGGAAAAAATACTTTCGGCCATGGAGCTTGATTTCGACGAAACCGTGCACGCTCTTTCCACAAACTACGAACTCAAGACTTTCGAAGTGCCGTCCGACTCGGCCCTTGCGGGACAGTCGCTCGGCGGCGCGGATTTGAACAGGAAATTCGGCGTGAAGATTTTGGCGATTTCCCGCGCGGGCGTCGATGTGCGCCCGTCGGCGGCGTTCACCTTTAAAGCCGACGACAAAATGCTTGCAATGGGCGGTTCGGAAAAACTTTCCGACTTCGCCAACGATTTCTCTCTGCGCGAGGTTCAGGGCGAAGTTGCATAGCGTTTTTTGTTGAAAAAACAGCCTCCAATCCCGATACTGATTTTATGACACTTGAAGAACGTTTGGAAAAATATCTGGGCAAAAAGCCCGAAATCGACAACAGCGCATATGTGAGTAAACACGCCGTTCTCATCGGCGATGTCCGCATAGCAAAGAACGCCAGCGTTTGGCCGGGGTGCGTCTTGCGCGCCGACATCAACACAATCGAATTGGGCGAAAACTCCAACCTGCAGGACGGCACAATGGTTCACCTTGCCGACGACGCGGGCGTGAAAATCGGCAAAAACGTCACCGTAGGCCACGGGGCGATTTTGCACGCGTGCGAAGTCAAGGACGGCTGCCTTATCGGAATGGGCGCGATTGTCCTCGACAAGGCTGTCATAGGCGAAGGTTCGATAGTCGGCGCGGGCGCGCTGGTTACAAAGAACACTGTCGTTCCCGCGGGTTCGCTCGTGCTGGGTTCGCCCGCAAAAGTAGTAAAACAGCTTGACGCCGCGACAATCGAAGGGCTGGCGCACTGGTCGGAAAAATACGTCAAACTTGCGCAGGCAAACAAGAAAGCCGAACAATAATGAGTCTTGAAGAGGCGTTGCAACGCCGCGCAGAACGCGTTGCCGAAATAGCGCGCGAAACGGCGTGCGTTTTCGAAAAATCGAAAACAATCACGTTCGAAATCGGGTGCGGAAAGGGGCACTATTTGAGCGCATACGCCGCCGCGTTCCCGCAGGAGGTGTGCGTGGGAATCGACCTTATTTCCGAACGCGTGCGCGACTCGCGCCGCCGCGCCAAAAACAAAAACGCCGACAACGCCTTTTTCTTCAAGGCGGAGGCTTCCGAATTTCTCGACGCCCTCCCGCGCGACGCCGTTTTGGGCAAGATTTTCATTTTCTTCCCCGACCCGTGGCCGAAAGAACGCCACCACAAACGCCGCCTTATCCAGAGCGACTTTCTCGACTACATCAGGCAGTTCGCCCACGCGGGCACGAAGCTGTATTTCAGAACCGACCACGACGAATATTTCGAGTGGGCGTGCGAAGTTTTTGCGGCAAACTCCAACTGGGAGCTTGACGCCGACAATGCGCTTCCGTTCGAGGAGGTCTCGCAATTCCAGCGCATTCTTCCGGTGTTTAACACGCTTGCTGCAACCGCGGTGTAGTGCGGGTGCGGAAATTTTCGGCGCGGCTGAAAGGTTTTTTATGGAGGAAGTTCTTGCGTTTTTTTCATCGCCGTTTCAGGCAGCTTCGCTGCTTGTGTGCGCGTTCTTCATCGGAATGTCGAAAACGGGAGTGCAGGGCATTACAATGCTGACTGTCCCGCTTATGGCGATAATTTTCGGGGCGAAAGAGTCGACCGGCGTGATTCTGCCGATGTTGTGTTTCGCCGACTTGATAGCGGTTGTCTACTACAGGCACGCAGCGCGGTGGAAATACGTTCTCAAACTGCTGCCCGCCGCCGTTGCGGGCTTGTTTCTGGCGATTGCCGTTGACAGCTATGTTCCGCGCGAGGGCTTCAAGCACTTGATGGCGTTTTGCATTTTCTTCGGGCTGGCAACTATGGTTTTCAATGAGACCAAAAATCTTCGGCGGAGTCGTGGTCGGGCAAATGGTGGTATGCCGCGCTTTTCGGTGTGGCGGGCGGCTTCACCACAATGATAGGCAACGCCGCGGGCGGCGTTATGGCGGTCTACCTGCTTTCGATGCGCTTTGGCAAGCTGGCTTTTGTCGGCACAAACGCATGGTTTTTCCTCGTGATAAACTATTCGAAAATCCCGCTGCAGATTTTTGCGTGGAACAACATTTCCGCCTATACGCTCGCGCTCGACGCCGTTTGTATCCCCGTGATTGCGGCGGGCGCGGCGGCGGGCGTGTGGTTCGTCAAAGCCCTTCCCGAGCGTGCATACAGACTGTTCGTGATTGTGTCCACCGCCGTTTCCACTGTCTTTATGTTGTTTGTGTAGCCCGCGCGCCTACGCGCGCTCTCTCTTTCGGGAGACACGGCGCGGCCCGCGCAACAAAATTGTGTTGCGTCGGCGCGCGCGTGTGTTAAATTCGATGCCGTATTTATGAAAAATCCACTGGTAAGCATTATTGTCGGCAGCACGAGCGATTGGGACACAATGCGTTTTTGCGCCGAAACCCTCGAAAAATTTTCAATCCCCTACGAACGCAACGTCGCAAGTGCACATCGCACTCCCGAAAAGGCAATGCAGTTGGCGTCTGCGGCGAAAGAGCGCGGCGTTAAAGTCGTGATTGCGGCGGCGGGCGGGGCGGCGCATTTGGCGGGCGTTCTTGCCGCGCACACGCGCCTGCCGATTATCGGTGTGCCGATGAAGGGCTGGGCGTTCGACGGAATGGACTCACTGCTTTCTACAGTCCAGATGCCGCGCGGCGTTCCCGTTTTGACTGTCGCAGTCGGCAAGGCGGGCGCGGTCAACGCGGCGGTTGCCGCGCTCCAGATTCTCGCCCTCTCCGACGAAAAATTCGACGCCGTTTTGGACGACTTCCGAAAGAGGCAGACTCAGGACGTTCTCAACGCAAAATTCCCCGACGAACAGTGAGCGACTCCGCCGACAACATTCCGCAGCCACCCCCCAAGATAGGTTTCCCCGAGGGCGTGTTGGGCGAAGCACCCGTCCGCTTGGACGTGCTCGGCGCATCGTTCGGCAGGTTCGCCGTTATCGACAAGCCCGCCGATTTGCTTTTCGATTCCTATTTGGGCTCGCCCAAGCACAAAAGCGTTATGCTTGCCCTGCGCGAACAGCTCGGCAAGGGGGAACTTCAGCGGCTCGGCATCAAAAGCCCCTACGCCGTTCACCAGATTGACTTTGAATACTCGGGCGCGGCGGTTTTCGCCGCCGACAAGTCTTCCGCCGAGTCAATGCGCAACGCCGTGTGGTCGGGCGCGTGGACGTTCGAATTCCTCTTTTTGGCGCGCGCTTTCCGCAAGGGCGAGACCGAATTTACCGTAGACCTGCCCGTGCTAATGCACGAGGAACGCCCCGTGTGGATTGTATCGCACCGCTTCGGCAAAAAGGCGTCAACTTCGTTCAGGCTCGAGGAGCAGTTCGGCGATTTCCAGCTTTGGCGCGCCACGGCAAAGACTATACGCCCGCACCAAATACGTCTGCACGCCGCCGAGGCCGGCTTGGACATTGTGGGCGAATGGATTTACTCGAAGACTCCGTATATATTTCTTTCGAAGCTCAAAGCCGGCGAATACAAGCTCGGCAAGGGCGCGATGGAAAAGGCGTTGTATCCGCACTTGGCGGTTCATCTGGCGGAAATAAGAACCGACGCGGGCGACGTTTTCCGCTCGGAGTTGCCGAAGGGGTTTTTAGTTCTTCTCAAAAAACTCAAGAACACGTTTACAAGGGACATTGGCTTCAATGGATAGTTAAAGTCGAATTGCCCACGGCAATCGCCGCCACTTCCGAATATGCAAAAAACGCCTTTTCTGCATGTATCCGCATTTGTTTAGCCAATAGCTAATCATTCTAATTTGAAAGCTTTAATAAAATCGGGATTGGTTTTCGCCAATCCCGATGTTTTCTAAAAAGTAAAATTATTTGAATAGCGTGTAGCTTTTTGGTTGGACTGTCTTCTTTTTGTATTCAAACGGTTTGTCGTTGTAATTTACGATGATTATCGAGCCGTCGGAGTATCTGATTCTGAAAACCCCGTCGGCGAGCTTGCGGTGGTCTTCCATAAACTCGTATTGCAGATATGCCAATTTCATATAATCGTCATAGGCTTCTTTAAGGTTTGCCAGTTTGGCGTCGTCGGTTGGTTGCAGTTTGTCGAAACTTCCGTAGCCTGACATTCTCGCTCCGTATTCTATTGTTTTGAGGTGGTCGAAGTTGTTTTGTATCCCGTAACGCCAATAGTCGAGCGTTTCAAAGAACGGATTGCTCATTATGATTCCGTGGTAGACTATCTGCCAGAGCGGGACGCTGTAGTCTTCAAGCTCTTTCGAAGAATTCCAGCCGTTGGGTTCTTTTGTCCATCTGTTGGCGTAGAGAACGTAGTCGAGCGTGTTGGCGACATGGTCGCAGCCCGCTTCCGAAGTGAATCCGCCGAAGAACGCCCTCGAAAGCAGCCCTATCTGGTTCATGTAAAAGGCGCAGTCTTTGCTTGTGCAGGGGTGGTTGAGATTGAAACACGGGTAGGGCGTTATTGCGCTTGTAACGTCGATGTGAAGCGGGGCGGAGAAGCCGAGCAACTGCATGTTCGTGTAGTTTTCGAGCACCTGTTTGTAGTATACCTGTT
>JAEXGH010000030.1 GCA_023450935.1 Verrucomicrobiota bacterium
GCAAACAAAAAAGACGCGGAGAAATCCGCGCCGTCTGTTTTGCCAGCTTGTATAAATTAAATTTCGAAAGCCTCGAAACAGAGACTGTATTTCGCCGATTCTTCCGGCGCGAGCATTTTGAGCTTCCCCTCCGCTTCGGCTTTTGCCTGACCTATCGGCGGGTTCGTGGCGGGCTCGAGCGCGCAAACGTATTCGCCCGCGCCCCAGTGCTGCCAGTTGATTAGGTGGGGCAATGCTTTCTTGGGAAACGAAATTTTCAATCCTTTCCCGATTTTTGCGTTCGTTGCCCGACAGCTGCAAATTCCGTCCACGTCGGGAATGGGGTCGATGAAAGCGACCGACTCCTTCGCGCCCGCGTGTTCGGCAAGCGGCGCACGGCAGACGGAGAAATCGCGCCCTCCGCCCATAATCGGGTCGTTCGGATTTGCGGGCGTGGCCGTTCCGCGCCACTGCAGTTCAGTGCCTTCGTCTATTAGCGGATAACCGAGATTGCAGTGGTATAAAACCATATTGGGCGCGGGCGTGTTGCCCACGTTCGTTACCACGTCTTCGACTTCAATCCTGCGTGAAAGCAGGTGTGTGGTAATTCTGCGGCGCAAAAGCAGGTGCGCCCCGAAGACTGTCGATTGCAGCACTTCGCCTTCGAGCGCAATCTCGAAGCCGTTTTCGCGGTTCGGTTTTACAATGCGCACTACCTGCGCGGGAATGTTCGAAATGTCGTCGTGCAGGCAAAATCCGCCGCGCGCGTTAGTTTCGGGCGGGCCCACATGCGCAAGTCCGCAGGTTGTCAAAAGTCCGCCGCCAAAGCGCGCAAGCCAGTTCATTCCGCGGCACGTCTCGGGGGCGACAATCCCGCGCTTTGAAATCCACGCAAAGTTGGTCTCAAGCAGCGATGCCTCGGCAATGTCCATAGCCCTGTCTATTGCAACCTTAAAGCGCAGCCCGCCGCCCGTGTTGAAATACGCAACGCGCACTCCCCGCGCCGCGCCGTTGTCCAAAACGGCAGTCTCCACGCCGCCTATTTGCGCGGTATTCGTAATTTTCGGCAGGTCGGAGATAAGTTGTTGAATGCAGTTTTTTCCGCTCATTTTTTCAGAATTATTTTTTCGATTTCCTCGAGCGACTTACCCTTTGTCTCGGGAAGCTTCGCCGCCAAGAATACGAATCCGCCCGCGCAAATCGCCGCGTAGAGCCAGAAATTCAGCGTCCAACCGAGCGACTCCTTGATTGCAGGGAACGTGTATGTGAGCAGGAAGTTCGCAATCCACAAAGCGACAACCGCCAAACTCATTGCCGCGCCGCGTATTCTGTTCGGGAAAATCTCCGAGAGAATCACCCACACTACGGGCGCGAGTGTAAGCGAATACATTGCAACGCTCAGTAGCGTCAGAAGCACTATGGCAATGCCCTTTACCCCATAGGCGAATAAAATTCCCTCGACAATGTAGATTGTCGCAAGCGACCCAAGCCCCAGCAGCATCAGAAACTTTCTGCCGATTTTGTCCACAAGCGCGATTGTTATGAGCACCGACACCACCATAATCGAACCAATCACCACAATCTGCAACATCAATGCCTTCAGATCGTATCCTGCCGCTTCGAAGATGTCGGCTGCGTAGTAGAAAACTACGTTCATTCCGCACCACTGCTGAAGCACTGCCACGAAAATTCCCAGTCCCAAAATCTTCAACATTCCGCCCGTCAACAGCTCCGAAAACGACCCCGACGACATTTTCATCTCCTCGGCGACGCTTTCGCGTATGCAGGCGCACTCGCGCGCGGCGTATTCTTTGCCGCCCATTCTTTCCAGAACGGGCAGGGCGTCGGCTTCGCGTCCGTTCTTTACCAGCCATCGGATGCTTTCTGGCATAAAAATCATCAGGGCGAAAAATATTGCCGACGGCACAATTTGTGCGCCGAACATATACCTCCAGCCGTATTGCCCGTTCCAGCTTTCGCGAATCATCTCGGCGGTCGCGTTCGCGTCGAGCGAAGTGTCGAGCAGCGAAATCCTCCAGTTGACGATTTGCGCCGCCAGAATCCCGAACATCGCCATAAGCTGATTGACGGAAACGAGCTTTCCTCGCATGTCGGGCGGAGACATTTCCGCGATATACATCGGCGAGAGATTCAGGGCAATTCCTATCGCGAATCCGCCCGCAATCCTGAACAGGTTATACTGCCAGAACTCCGCGCTAAAGGCAGTGCCCAGTGCCGACACGGCAAACAGAAAGCCCGAGAAAATCAGCAGGCGGCGTCTGCCGTATTTGTCGGCGGTAAGGAAGCAGAAAACCGCCCCGAAAATGCACCCTACAAGCGCGGAGCTTGTGCCCCAGCCTTTCATGTGCGGAGATGTCAGGCCGAAATACGGCTCGTAAAAGGGCTTTGCCCCACCGACTACAACCCAGTCGTAGCCGAAGAGGAATCCACCCATTGCCGCCACCAAACAAACCAGCAAAAGAAACGGTTTTTTGCTTTCCATACACGCGTTCCGTTAGGCGTTTTTCGCGTTCCAATTGACCCATTCGGGGTTTTCGGGCCCGAAGTGCTTCAGCATTACAATCGGGTCGCTGTCCGATTCGTTCGTGATGAGCACGCCCTTTTTTGCGGCGTCTTCGGTAACGAAATATTCGTCGAACGTAAGCTCGTTGTATCTGATAAGCGCGGGTGTTTCTATTTTCCACGAGCCCATTTTGCCGTGCCCCTGCATCATAATCATTCCATAGGCGGCTTCGTCCTTAATCAGAACGCTCTGCTTGGGGAACACTGTCAACTCCTTCGCGCTGAACGCGGGCGATTTGTAGACAATCCAGTTTTCCGAATAGCCTTTCATTTCGGAGGCGTCGCGCACGGGGCGGGGGCGCATAAAGCGGTTCTTGACGAATTCGGGATCTACGTTCAAGTCCCAGTCGATAACGTCCAAGAGGTGGTCGAAATCGCCGATTTTGTCGGCGGGCGTGTTTTTCCAGAGTAGGTCTTCCGAGATGATTGCGTCTCCCGTGAGCGACTGATACATTGCATACACGTCCGATGCCGTTTGCGGCTCATACGTGCACAAACTTCCCGGCGCGTGCAAAACACCAGGAGGAACGTCCCAGCCGGTTCCGGGCTCAAGCCTGTGCGCGTGCGCAAGGTTCGTTATTTTGTTGTCGCCTTTTGTGAAATTTTTAAGGCACTGCAAAACCTCCTCTTTCGTAGTGCCAGGATTCAGCCCGAAAAACGTGTAGGGAAAGTCGCCGCCGTGGTTGTTTACCTGCGGAGGGAAGTAGTAGGCTTCGGGCTTTCCGGCCTGTCCCGTAAGGCGCGCGTGCTGTTCGCGGTGGTGTATGTGGTGCGGAAGCGGGCCTTTGTTGTCGAAGAATTTCGAAAACATCGTCCAAGCGTGGAATTTGTCCCAGAGACGCCGCCCGATGATTCGCTCCCCGAGCAGCTCCACGGCGTCCTTCAGCAGCACGAACTGCGCTTCGCCGCCGTCTTCTTGGTAGACAATCTTGCTCAATCCCTCGTCTTTGCCGGTTTTCGGGCCGTTGTCGGCGGGCGTTGTTGAAGAGAACCAGCGTTCGTCTATGCCGCCGCGCTCTCCGCCCAGATAGTAATAGTCGTCGGGATGCAGTTTTATTCTGCGTCCGGGCACGCAGAACGCGCGCGGAACCCAGTTCGGTTTTAGCCTCAGTATGCCGCCGCCTTGCGCGAGGGCTTTTTCGAGTATTTCTATTTTTGTATCGTTTTTCATAAAGAAGTTTTCGGTGTGCTTTTGTCCGCCCGCAATGCTTGGGCGAAAGGTTATGTTATCGTTAACATATAATTTCCCGAACGCCCGCAAAGTCAAGATTTTTTCGCCCAAAAAAATAGGGCGCAAAAAAAGCCCCGATTTTTCGGGGCTTTCTGTGCTGCGTTTTATCCGCAATTATTTTACAAACGACTTCGCAAATTCGGCGTCCGCCGAAACGCCAGCCTTGCTTTCAGCCAGCGTTTTAAGCGTCCACGCGTTTTCGGGAGAATTGCGCACCGCCGCGTGCGAAAGCCCGCTTACAACAAGCGTTCCCTTTCCCACGTCCATTGCAAAAACCGAAGCGCAGTTTTTGAGCGACAGCATACTTGGGACTGCTTTGATAAACGTTGCGGGCTTGCTTTTTAATTCGTCTATGTAGTAGCGTCTGCTTTCCTTGAACAGCCCCGCCATTGATTCCACGCAGTAGTTTTCGGGAGCCACCGCCGTAAACGGCGAGTCTTTGTCAGCAAAGTTGCCGCTATAATTCGTGCCCTCTATGCCGCCCGCGCGCCACCACGCCGACTTGTATAGCATTCTCTGCGAGGGAATCGGCAGATACTCGGGGCGAATCAGCACAACGGTTGCTCCGCGCTTGATTGCTTCAACGTGGTCTTTTTGCAATCTGCGCGCAAAAAGCACATCGCCTTTGCCGAGCGCGTCCGCCGACTTTACGACTTCCGCGCCCCAAAATTCTGGAAGCTCCACTGCAGCCTGCTCCGCTGCAAATACCCTCTTTGTTGGCTTTGATTTTGACGGAAATACCGTCCACCTCCATTCGTTGTGGAACGTTTTTTCGCCCGATTTTGCCGAGACTTCGAGCGTGTATATTTGCGGCGTTTTTGCGTCGGTTTTTATGTGCTTTTCAATTCCCGCAATTTCGGCGATTTTGCCTACAGTGCCCACTTCCACGGGTGCGCATTTCGCGGGTGCGAATTTTGCAAGCGTTTTGCCGCCGCGCTTTAGTTCCGCCGCTACTGGCGCGTCGAACGCATTCTGCGAAAAATTGGATACGAGGATTTCCGCCGAGATTTTGTCGCCTTCCGCATACGAAAAGTTGATTCCGTTTTGCAGCAGGACTGTCTGCGCGTTGAAGTCGGCTATTGTCTGGGCGTCAAAGCCGCGCTTAAGCTCGAAGGCGTAATCGAAAATGCCGTCCGAACTTGTCCAGTAGTCTTGAATAAGCCACCAGTGGTATCCCGAAATGTGCGGATTTTTCCTGAGCGACTCCACGTTGTGCTTGTGGCAGCGCAGGGCGAGCTTTTCGGTTGCCGTGGCCCACTCGTGCGCTTTTTGCGTGAGACCTTGTTCCTTCAGCTTTTTTTCGGCGTCCGTGAGCCAGAAAGGCTTGAAAACCGAGCCTTCGAAGAATTTTACAATGTCGGGGCGCGTGAACGTGCAGAAATTCGCCGTCTCGTGCGATATTATCGGCAGTTGAGGCGTTCCGAGCGATTTCGGATTTACGTATTTTTCTCCGAAGTCGGCAAAGTCCGCCCATTCGTTGTAGAGGGCGGAGACAAAGTCCATTGTGGGGCGGATATTCTGCGGCATTCCCTTCGCCCAGTCGCCGTCGGTATCGAGGAAGAATCTGTCGGGGTCTGTCTCGCGGACGATGTCTTCAAACTGTTTTATTAGCGGGTTTTTCACGTCGAACGGCTGTTCTCCCATGAAAAGCTCGTTGCCGCCCACCCACGCAAAAATGCAGGTGTAGTTGCGGCAGTCTTTAACGATGCTGCGCAAACGTTCTCGGTAGAAGTCGAACGACTTTTTCGCCGACGCTCCGTGCGGGGCGTTTTTGCGCCAGTATTCCGAATTGGGCATTTGCCACGGATAGCCTATTGTAAATTCGGCGTTGGGCATAATACCGACTTCGTCGCAGGCTTCGAAGTATTCGGGCGGCATAATCGTGCTGTGCAGGCGGACGTGGTTGAAGCCGAGTGCCTTGATTTTCTTGAGCCGCTTAATATACATTTGCTTGTCGGCGGGCATGGAAAATTCTTTGACATAAATGTGGTCGTCGCCGTAGCCGGTCAAAAACAGCGGTTTGCCGTTGAGGTAGAATTGATACGGCTTGTGGCGCTTGCCGAGCTTGGCGAGCTTCGCGCCCGTCGTGATTTCGCGTATGCCCGCGCGCCACTTTACCGAGTGGATTTCGCCGCCGTCTTTGTCCAGAATCGACATCTTCAGATTGTAAAGATACGGGTTGTCGGGCGACCACAATTTCGCGTCGGCAACCTTTGCTTCAACGCGCTGGACTTCGTTTGTATTGTGGACTACAAGCTCGCTTTTCGACCCCACCAATTTCCCGCCGGCGTCGAAAACCTCAAGCTTAAGCGTTTGCGGCTTGTCGGATTTTTCGCTCGAAAACCACGACGAATTTTTCTTGCTTTTGTAGTATGGCGGACACACGCGCGCCTCGGCGATGAAGCTTGCCGGCGAAATGCGCGAGCGCACGTAGAAATCCGACAGGTGCGTTTCCGGCGGAACTTCAATATAGACGTGGCCGTAAAGTCCGCCCCAGGCTATGTTCATATAGTCGTTGAGCTGCGCCGCCCCCAACATTGCGTCGAAGGACATTCTTTGGCGCGAATCAACCTCTATTTTTATTTTGTTGCGCGAGCCGAATTTTAAATATTTTTCCACAAAAAGCCTGTGCGAGCCCGTAAGCCCTTTCGCCTCTCCGACGTATTCGCCGTTAATCCAGATTTTTGCGTAGCGCGAAACGCCCTCTAACACGAGCGTTGCATAGTATGTGTCGAAATCGTAGTCGGGCATGTCGAATTCGCGCTCGTATCGCCCAACGCCCACAAAGTTGAAATTCGTTTTGTCGGTAGGCTTGCCGTAGCCCTGCGCCTCCCACGCCGACGGAACTTTTATCTTGCCCGACTGCGAAACCGAACCGTCGCCTTCGATTGTCGCAAAATCCCATTGCCCGTCGAGCAACACTTTTTGTGTTTCAATTCCCGCCGCCAAATTACAGGCGCACGCTACCGCGCACGCCAAAAACAGTTTTTTTAAATATAGATACTTCATAGAAATATTCTTGGGATTTTTTGCGATTTCTTCAAGATTTTTTTGCAGCTTTTTTGTTTTCAAAAAAGGGTTGCCTTTCGCGGAAAAGTTGCGACAATGCACCGAATAATCGAATGGAAAGGAACTTCAAGTGTATTTATCCGCGCAGGGTTGACGCCGATTTGGTGGCGCAGCTGCCCATCGTGAAGTGCCCGCTGCCAATCGAACTTGTCGAAACGCCCGAGCAGCTTGAGCGCGCTCTTCCCGAAATCCTCGCCGAAAAGATTTTGGGCTTCGACACCGAAACGCGCCCGAGCTTTTCAAAGTCGCAGCATTTCGAAGTGGGTATTTTGCAGCTCGGCGGAGAGCGCAAAGTGTGGGTGATACGGCTCAATTCCCTCGGCGACTACGTTGCCGACATCTACAAAGTCCTCGAACGCCCCGATATTATAAAGGCTGGGCTCGCCGTGCAGGGCGACATTCGCTCGCTTTCCAAGCGTATGCAATTCAGGCCCGCGGGCTTTGTTGACGTATCGGATACAACCTACAAGATGGGTGTAATTAACACGGGAATGAAGAACCTTGCCGCGTTGTTTTTCGGCGAACGCGTTTCCAAAAGCGCGCAGATGTCGAACTGGGACGCCGAGGAACTCACGCAGAAGCAGGTTGACTACGCCGCCACCGACGCGTGGATTTCGCGCCGTCTGTATTTGGAGGTAAAGCGCGTTGCGGACGAAAATAATTTCGAGTTTGAGCCGGAACCCGAACCAGAACCCGAGCCTTTCAGCCTTGCAAAATATTTGAAAAGCATTTGCGGCGGTCTAAAAAAAAATCTGAACGCGATGCGCCGATTTATTAAAAAGCTTTTCCGCAAGAAGAGGAAGGGCAATAATAGGTCTCGCAGGAGGCGCGGTGGCAAACGCAGACGCCGTTAAAAAGCGCGTTTTTTACTTTCCGAAAGCGGCTCAGGTCAAGGGGCTTCGCCCGAAAACTTTTCAGTTTAGAAAAATCAAGCCATTGGCGGAAGCCAATGCGAATACAAACAGAAAAGGCGTTTTTTACATGTTCGAAAGAGACGGCGATTGAACGTTGTTCAATACGCCTTTAACAAACATTTAAGAAACGCCGAATAACACAATGAGCGTTCTTTGAACGCTCAGGTCAAGGGGCTTCACCCGAAAACTTTTTCAACTTAGAACAATCAAGCCATTGGCGAAGCCAATGCGGATATAAACAGAAAAGGCGTTTTTTACATGTTTGTAAGTGGCGGCGATTGGGTAAATCCAATACGCCTTTAACAGTCATTTAAGAAACGCCGAATAACACAGTGAGCGTTCTTTGAACGCTCAGGTCAAGGGGCTTCGCCCGAAAACTTTTTCAACTTAGAACAATCAAGCTATTGGCAAAGCCAATGCGGATATAAACAGAAAAGGCAGTGTGGTTAACACTGCCGTATCACACAGACCGCCGCTTTGCGGCGGAGGTCAAGGGGCTTCGCCCCTTGTTAGAGGAGGGTGATTTTGATTTTTTTGCGGGTAAAGGTGGGAATGTCGATGTCGATTCCCTTGCGTTCGTTGGTGGGAGTGTTTTCGAAAAGCCCGCGCTCGTCGAAAACGAAAGACATCTGCTCTTTGGTTGTCGATTTCGTCGATTCCTTGGGGAGGTCGGGCTTGTATTCGACAGGCGCGGCAGGTTGAGGCGCGGGGGCGGAAACGCTTTTGTCGTCCTCGTCGCGGAGGTCGTCAACTTCCTCGGCGGGGGAGTCGGGCGTTTTGGTAAGCGAAGAGTCGGGGGCGTCGGACGTTTGTGCGGGGCTTGCTGCCCGTGCCCGATCGAATGCCTGCTGTGGCTTTTCGTTTGAAATTGGTTCTGTGGTTGCCGCGGCGTCGGGTTCGGTAGGCGCAGTGTCAATGGCTGCGGCTTGCTGTGCGGAAGAGAGCGCGGGCGTGGCAATCGCGAGAATTTCGAATGTCGAAATGGACGCGTCGGGGGCGAGCGAGAAAATTATGTTTTCGGCGTTGAAGGCGTCTTTGCCCGATTTCAGCGTGCTTTTTATTTCGTTCATCGACGTCGCTTTCGGGCAACGTATCGAAATCAGGACAGTCTCGGCGCGGTCGAATTTCGCGGAGAACATCGGCGATTTTTTAATGGCTTCGAAAGCTTCGTCTGCAGCGTTGGCAGGCGCGCATGCAAAGCCCGCGCCGATGTCCTTTTTTGCGAAGGCCGCAGTGAATGCGGGGGCGTCTATCTTCAAAAATGCCGACGGCGAAAAGCCAGCCGCCAGAGCCGCTACGACCCCTGCGACCGTTTCGTTGCCGCGCTCCAGCGATTCCTCCACGTCCAAGTCGGGATTCAAAAGCATCTCGTTGGGCAGGGCTATTGCCGCGGCGCATTTGTTCTTCAAAAAGTTGAAGCTCTTTTTTGCGATGTTGTTTTTTGTTGTGCCCTCAAGCTCCATCGGCATTGCGCACAGGGCTATTACCGTGGTTGGCGTTTCGGCGAGTTTCGCCAAAACGGGGGCCACAATGCTTGCCGTTCCGCCGCCGAGTCCGCCAACAATCACGAGCGTTTGCGTGCGTCGGGCGGCTTTCGCCAAGTATTGAACGTATTCAACGGCGGTCTGCTTTGCGAGGTTTACGTTGCCACCCGTTCCCTGGGCTGTTTTTGGCGAGGCAAGCGGAAGTTTTTTGTCGGCAACGGCGTTTTCGACGCGCGCGACATCTGTATCGACCGCCACCGTCTGGACGTTCGCCAATTTTGCGGCTGATATTTTCGCAAGCATTTTCACGCCCGCTGCGCCTATTCCCACAACCCTTATTTTTGTTTCGTCCGCCATGGTTAGAAGAAAATTTCCTTTATCGCGGAAAAGATTCCCGACTTCTTTTGGGAACGCTTTTGTTCGCGCATTTTGATGTGTTCAAGCACGCCGAGCGTTGTCGCCCAGCTCTGCATGCGCAGATGGTTGGGCAGGCTGCCCGAGAATTTTCCGCGCGAGCATGGGCGCGAGAATATTTCCGCGGCAAGCTCGCAAAGGCCCTCGGTGTTGGACGCCCCTCCCGTGAGAACGACCTCCCCAATGCCGTTTTCGTTTAGGAATTCCGAAACGTCTTCGCGCAGAATTTCCAGAAGCTCAATCACGCGGGCGCGGACTATTTTGTTGACGGAATCGCCGAGGATTTTCTTGTCGCCGATTTGTTTGTCGCCTATTGCCCAGTAGATTTTCTTGCGTTCGTCCTCCGAAAGCAGCAGCTTACCGCACGAAATTTTGACATTTTCGGCCGTCTTCGGCGAGAGGTGCAGACCGAGCGCGATGTCATTTGTAATGTGGTTGCCTCCCACGGGAATTACGCCCGCCGCAACAACTTTTCCGTTTTTGATGAACGCGTAGTCCGTAGTCCCCGCGCCAATGTCGGCAACAAGAACGCCGTCGGTTTTCTGCTTTGCGCTCGTCACGGCTATGGCGGAGGCTATGCCCGAAAGAATAATATCGTCGAACTCCAGCCCCGCGCTTCTTATGATGTTGGCAATTTCTATGAGGCGTTCGTTGTCGCCGTGAATCATGAGGTATTCGGCGTCGATTTTAGAGCCTGTTTTGCCAATCGGGTCTATGCACGGTTTGTCGTCGAGGTAGTAGCCGCAGCAGATGCGCTGAATGTAGCTTCTGCCCGATTCGAGCGTTTTGCGCTTGGCGTCCTCCTTGGCGCGCTCCACGTCCTCCCTGCGGACCGTTCCGTCGGGGCTTGAAATGTTTGCCGAACCGAGGTTGCGAAATGTTTTTATGTGCGTTCCGCTTATTGCAAGCGACACCGTTTTTATCTTTACCGACGCCTTATTTTCGGCGTTTATTACGGCGTCGCGCGTTTTGTTGTAGACTTTTGCAACGTCAATAATGTCGCCCTTGCGGACGGAGGTGAGTGTGTCGGCACTGCTTTTGGAGATTATGTTAAGCCTGTTGCCGTCCACGATTTCCGCCAATAGCACCTTGACTTTCGACGTTCCCCATTCCAATACTGCTACCGTTTGGCTTTCGCTCATTTTTTTGTCCGTAGTTTAACGTCGGCGCGCTCCCTGAGGGAGAGGTCGATTTGTTTGATGTCCTGAAGTTTGTTCTCCTTGGAGTAGCGCAAAACGTATTCGAGCCTGTCGAACTGTTTGGGGTAGTCCTGCGGGGCGAAGATTATTTTCACGCCGTCGTCGGTTGTAGCTGCAATGAGCTTGACTACGCTGTCGATGTCTTTGACGTCGATTTCCGCCCATTTTTGCATGGGCATCTTTGCCTGCGAGAACGCGAGAAATTCCATGAGCTGTTTTATGCACTTCAGGTCGGCGGGCGTGCGGCCGTCGAAACGCAGCTCGTATCCGGTAATCAGCGGGAGCGAGTCGTAGTATTTCGGATTCAGGCATACCGGTTCGTAGAAGACGCCCTCCGGCGAAATTGCGTATTTCACCGTGCGCATGTCTATTTCCGTTTGGGCGCGCGCCACGGGGCGGCGTTCGGTGATTGTAATGCGGATTTTGTCGGGATAGGCGCGGTCTACCTTCGCCGTCTTTACCTGCGACAGCCCCTCCAGCGCGCTTTTTACGGCGAATATGTTTACGTCGGAAAGTTTCGTTTTCTTTGGCAGCTTGATATAGCCGCGAATCCACTGCGGGGTGATTACGCCGTCGGTCTTGAATTCTATGCGGCGGACGGGGTTGCTGCCCACGCCGAAGATATCGTCGAAGAACGCGTTTTTGCATAGATACACAACGCCGCACACACCCGCGCAAACGGCGGCGGCAACCGCCACAAAAAACAGCCTGCCGAAAAACAGGCGCGCCGACGCCTTCCAAGAGACCGATTTCGATTTCCTCTTGTTCGGGCCGCTTAGCAGGTCGCGCCAGTCCGAGGACTTGTTCTTTCCGTTTTTGCTCATTTATCGGCGAGTCTTTTGAATGCGTTTTCGACCATTTTTTTGCAGAGCGAATCGAAGTCGTAGCCGACGCACGACGCGCTTTTGGGCAACAGGCTTGTGGGCGTCATTCCCGGAAGCGTGTTGATTTCCAGAATGACGAAGGAGCCGTCGGCGCGCATAATGAAATCGACGCGCGCGAAGTCGCGACAGCCGCATACTTCGAACGCCTTTTCGGCGGCGTCGCGGATTTTTGCGAGCGTGTCTTCATCTACTTTCGCGGGGAACTCGTAGCGCGTAGAACCCGCCGTATACTTGCGCTTGAAGTCGTATACGCCGCCCTCGGGAATGATTTCCACAAGTCCCGCCGCCTTGCCGTCGATTACCCCGATTGAAAATTCGCGCCCCTTCACGTATTCTTCGGCGAGCCAAAAGCCCTCCGAGATTTTTCCCACAACGCTCTCGGTTTCCGCCGCCGAGTGCGTTATTGAAAGCCCCACGCTGCTGCCCTTGCCGGCGGGCTTGATTACCGCGCCGTTCGGGGAAAGCGCGGCTATTGCGCGCGCCATATTTTTCTGCGCGGCGTCGAATTCAATCGAGGCGGCGACGGGGAGACCGGCAAATTTAAGCAACGCCTTCGCCGCGGGCTTTACCATGCATACGCGGCTTGCCAAGCTGCCGCAGCCCGCATAGGCGAAACCCGCTTCGTCGAGCTGTTTTTGGAGCGTCCCGTCCTCTCCGTAGTCCCCGTGCATTGCGGGGAAGATAACGCACGCGCGGTTGTCGAGCCCCGACGGGAGTTCGTTTTTTTCGAGCACTACAAGCTCCGCGTCGAAATTTTTGCGCAGAGATTCGAACACGAATTTTCCGCTTACTTTCGAGACTTCGCTTTCGGGGGAAATGCCCCCGCAGAAAACAACTACTTTTGCCATTTTTTATCCTTGAAAAATTCCGCGGCTTCGAAATACAAATCGCCCGCGCCTACGAAGGCGATTGCCTGTTTTTTGCCGCTTTTGTTGTCTGACATAAGTTCGCGCAGATAGTCGAAAATTTCGCCGTTTTTTGCAAGCACTATGGACTTGTTCCGCGATTTTTCGGCGATTTTTTCCGACGTTGCCGACGCGTCGAAAGGTTCGCTTGCCGCGTAGACTTCGGCGAGCAGTATTTTTGCCCCGCACGCGTTCGCGTCTAGAATTTCGGCGAATTTGCCCGCAAAACTTTTTGTGCGCGAATATCTGTGCGGCTGGAACACGATGGTTTTTTCGGCATCGGGATACTTCGCGCAGAAATAGTCGAGGAACGCCGCCACTTCAGACGGGTGGTGCGCGTAGTCGGCTACGGCAACCGTGCGCGAGTCGCAAAAAAGAGTTTCCTGACGCCGTCTTAGCCCCATGAAATCGGCGAACGCGTCGGCGGGAAGCCGCGTTTGCAGAGCGCATTCGAACGCGGCGCGCGCGAGCGTTTTGTTTGCCTCGTTGAACGCGGCGGGCGTTTTAACCGGACGCGCTTTTTGCGGAAATTCGGCGGCTACTTTCGCCAGAATTTTGTCGGATTCGGAAAATACCACGGCGCGCTTCGTGCGCGCGAACAGTCGGCGGAACATTTGCTCTACGGCGTCCCAGTCGGCGTAGGTGTCGGTATGGTCCAAGTCGGCGTTGACTGCGACAGTTATTTCGGGCGAGAAGTTTTCTATGGTGCCGTCGCTTTCGTCTATTTCCGAAAACAGCATTCCTCCCTCCGCGCAGTGTCTGTGCATTTCAAAACCCGCGGGGATTGCGCCCACAAGCCAGCCGGCGGCGGGAGCGTATTTGTTTGCCGCGTGCGCGCAGAGGGCGGAAACTGTGCTTTTGCCGTGGCTACCTACCACCGCCACAAGGCGTCGGCGCGCGCAAAGTTGCGCCCAGCATTCGCCGCGCAGCATGGTTTTTTTTGCGCCGCATTTTTCGATGTCGGGAAGGCGTCTTTTCAGGGCGGTAGAAATTACGACGGCGTCGAACCCGTCGAGGCGCCGCATGCGCGCGCCCACGTCCACGCCGTTGCGCGAGAGGTATTCAAGCACGTCGGCGTTGGGACAGTCGTCAAAACCCGCGACATCGTTGCCGTCGGCTTTCAGAAAAGCGGCCAAGGGAGCCATACCCATGCCGCAAACGCCACCCATGTAGTAAGACGACATTTTTGCTTCAACGCTCCCCCACTATTTGCACGATGTCGTCCACAATGCGCGAGTAGTCGTTTTGCGCGTCTATTCTCTCGAGGTTGCCCGCCATTGTTTCCTGCAGGCTTTTGTTGTTTTTCAACGAGAGCACTTCGTCGAAAAGCTTTTCCATTTGCGACTGCTCCACAACCGCGCATCCGCCCTGTTTTTCAAAGCATTTTGCGTTTTCGAACTGGTGGTTGTCGGCGGCGAATGGGTATGGCACCATTATCGACGGCACGCGGCAGCGCGCAAGCTCCGCTATCGTTCCCGCTCCCGCGCGGGCTACAACGAGCGTAGCCGCCGACAGCGCGGACGCCATGTTGTCGCAGAATTCGAGCGACTTGAATCTGCGCACAACGCCCGTTTTGGAAACGGCGGTTCTTTCGGTATATTTGTTCTTCGCCTGTCCGCAGACGCACAGAACGTCGATGTCTTCTGCGGCGAGTTTTTCGAAATTTTCATAGGCCCAGTCGTTTAGAGCCGCCGCGCCCTGACTCCCTCCGAGCACGAGCAGGATTTCGGCGTCGGGCGCAAAACCGAACGCCGCCTTTGCTGCGTCGGAGTCAATCCTGCGGATTTCGTTGCGCAGCGGATAGCCGGCAAATTTTACCTGATTGATTTTCCTGCGTGGAATCTCCACCCCGAACGGGACATACACTCGCTTTGCAAGGTATCCGAGCAGGCGCGTAGCCTTGCCCGTGCGGCGGTTGGCTTCGTGCAAAATTATCGGCTTATGCGCCATCGCCGCCGCGAGCGCAAGACCCAACGAGTTGAATCCTCCAAAGCATATAAGCACATCGTATCTGCCGTTCAAGATGATTTTCCGCCCCGTCAAAAACGCCTTTACGAACTCCTTCAGGAAGTTCGCGAATTTAAGCGGCGACTTGTTGAACGCCACCCCCGGCATTTTGATGAAATGCAAATCAGTGTATTTTTCCACGAGTTTGGAATCGACCTGCTTCTTGCTGATTGCAAAGCTTACGCGGTGCCCCGCGGCAATCAACGCCTGCCCGATTGCAATCCCCGGAACGAGGTGTCCGCCCGTTCCGCCGCACGCTATTATAAAATTACTCATACTCAACCGCTTTGATTTTTGTAGGTTTGCGCCAAGTTCTTGCGCAGTTGAAAATTATTCCCAAAAAAACGAACATCACAAGCAGGTTCGAACCGCCCAGACTGATGAACGGAAGCGAAATTCCCTTTGTGGGCATCAGTCCGGTGACCACGCACATGTTGAACATTGCCTGATACGTTATCATCAGGATTGCGCCGAACGCCATATAAAATTCGAATTTGTTTTTCGCCCTTTTAAGCAGGAAAATCCCCGCGAAGAAAATCACCAGAAACATAGCGACAACAAGCAGGGTGAAAAACAGTCCCATTTCCTCTCCCACTATCGCGAAGATGAAGTCGGTATGGGCTTCCGGCAGGAACGACAATTGTTGGCGTCCGCGCCCTATCCCCGCGCCGCGGACTCCGCCCGCGCCGAACCCCAATATAGCCTGATAGAGCTGGTATGAGCCTTCAAGCTTCGTGTTTTCTATATCCAGAAACGCCAGCACGCGCGCGCGGCGCACGGGGCTTAAATAGACAAGCACGCCCAACACCGCCGTTCCGAAAGCCAGCAATCCCGCCAAAACGCCTTTAGGACACCCCGCTATGAAAATCATCGAAACCGCCACGAGTCCGCATAGCGCGCACGTTCCGAAGTCGGGTTCGGCGATGATTAGAAAACAGAACAACGCCGCAAGCGCCAGCGGTTTTACAATGCCGTCTTTTACCGTGCCCACGCGCCGCTGGTTGTCGTGCAAAAACGACGCCAACAAAAGCACCACTGCGATTTTTGCGAAGTCGCTCGGCTGGACGGCAATCGGGCCGAAGCTCAGCCACCTGCGCGAACCGTTGACTTCCTTGCCTATTTGCGGAATCAGAACCAAAACCAAAAGTATCGCGCACCCCACGGCTATCGGCACGGCGAGCTTCTTGAGCTTTTGAAGGTCTACAAACGCCGTTATCGTCCCCGCCGCCAGAGCCACGCACATGAAGACCGCCTGCTTCTGCATAAACTCGTGCGGGTTCGATTTCCCCGAACCCGCGCTTTCAAGAATGAGAAGTCCGACGGCGCAAAGCACCGCCGCCGCCGCCGCGATAAGCAGCGGCGACCACAAAAAAACCGAATCGTCGGACTTCCTCATTTGCCGATTATTGAATTACTATTACTTCCGTCGTGTCTTCGTCCTTTTTGGGCGCGGGGGCCGCCGCCGCCGCTTCCGGCGCGGGTTTTTCGGGAACAATCACGGGAGCCGCTTCCGCCTTGACTTCCTGCTTGGGCTGTTCGGCGGGTTTTGCTTCGGCTGCCGCGGGAGCTTTAGCTTCGGGCTTTGCCGCTACTGCGGCGGGTTTTGCTTCGGCCTTCGCCGCCGACTTGCCCGCGGGAATTACGAGTTTCTGCCCGACTCTTATTTTGCGCGGGTCGGAAATGTTGTTGCGCTTTTTGATGTCGGCTATTTTTACGCCGTATTTGTGCGCTATCGAGCCGAGAACTTCGCCGCTTTTTACAACGTGGACAATCTCGCCGTCTTTTGCGGCCGCTTTTTGCGCGCGGGGAGCTTCGGTTTTCGCGGAGGCGGAATCGGTTTTTCTGACGTTGAGTTTTTGACCGACTCTTATGTTTGCGTTTTTAAGGCTGTTAATCTGCATCAGCTGCGCCACCGACATTCCGTTTTTGAACGCGATTTTCGAAAGCGAATCGCCCTTCTGGACGACGTATACCGACATGTCTTCACCCGCCGAAACGCCTTCCGCCGATGCGGCTTCGGCCACAGCCTTCTCCTGCGCGGAGGCGGGAATTTTGAGCTTCTGACCCACTCTTATGGAGTTGGAATTCTTTATCGAATTGAGCTTTGCAATCACCGCCGCCGACACTCCGTATTTGTGGGCTATCTTCGAGAGCGAATCGCCCTTCTGGACGGTATAGATTTTTGTTTCACCCGCAAATTCGTTTTGCTTGGACGGCTTTTTCGGCTCTATTTTCATGGGCTCGATCGCGCCGCCGTCATTGAGCGCATCGGGGATCGCGGGAACGGGCTCCATTTGCTTTGTGTCCTCCAGACTGTATGTAGGCTTTGTGGGCGCAACGCGCAGGTCGGGGCTGCCCTCGGGCATTTTTACCGCGGGTTCGGCAACCGTGTTGTTGTCGGCGGAAATCGTCGTTACCTGTTCCGACGTTTCCGCCGTCGGAGCCTGGCTTTCGGCGGCGTCTTTATCGGAGCTGCAGCCCGCCTGAATGAGCAGAATTCCTATTACCGCAGCGTGTATCGACACGATTGTTGTTATTGCTATTGATTTTTTCATAATGCTCTTTTTTGGTTTTTTTGTGGTTCTATGATTACACTATTTTTGAATTCTTCAAATACAAAACGGCGTCGTCGAAAGATTTTCCGCGTTCCCTGTAGCCGTTGAACATTCCGAAGCTCGAGAATGCGGGGCTGAAAAGGACGTCGCCGCCGTCTTTTGTAAAATCGAGGCATTTTTTTACGGCGTCTTCCATGCTCTCTGCTACCGCCACGGGGATTTTCCCGCCGAGCGCGCTTTCGAGCTTTTTCGCCGTCTGTCCGATAAGCACCGCGGCTTTGCAGTGTTCGGCTGCCGCATCGACAAGTTCGGTTAAATCGCAGTATTTGTCTTTGCCGCCGCCGAGCCATACGAGGTTTTTGCGGTCGGAGAGCTCGCGTATTGCCGCCACGGCAGCGTGGACGTTTGTGGCTTTGGAGTCGTTGTAGAAGCTGACGTTGCCGACGCGCGCCGGCGACGAAAACCTATACGGGGGCAGTTCGAACGTCTTGCAGGTTTGCCGGAGAATTTCGTAGTCGAGATTTTCCGCGCGCCAGAATATTTTTGCCGCCGCGAAATTGCGCGCCTGAATGCCGCTTGAAAACGGCGCGGGCGCGGGTTCAACGTTTTCTTCGTCGAAGAACCGCGCGAAGTCGGGCAGGGCTACGCCGAATTTTTCGGCGTTCTTTCTTACGCTCGAGCCCGCAATGAAAACGGGTTTGCGCAGCGCGCGCGCGAGGTTGGTTTTCGCGAGAAAATACTCTTCAAGCGATTTGTGCCAGTCGAGGTGGTCGGCGTCGAAGTTTGTCCATATGACGGCGTCGGGGCGGAGGTATTTGAGCTTCGACGTCTGGAACGAGCTTAGTTCGTAGACCGCCGTGCAGCCCTTGCCGAAGCCGCCCTCCGCGCACACGGCGCAAAGCGGCGTTCCAATGTTGCCGACGGCAACCGTTTTTTTGCCCGCGTTTGCAAGCGCGCTTGCAAGGAGTTTTGTAAGCGTGGTCTTCCCGTTAGTCCCCGTAACGGCGACAATTTCGCCCTCCCACGCGAGCGCGGAAAGGTCGGTTTCGCAAATGCACTCGCCGAACTTTTCGGCTTCAGCAATCCATTTGCCGTCGGGTCGGAATGCGGGAGAGTAGACGAACAAACAGTGGCTTTGCCCCCTGCGGGCGTTGAAAAGCTCGTGCGAGCCGTCCTGCGCGTATACGACAGACTCCACCCCCAGTTTGCCGAGAAGCTTTTGCGCCGCGATGCCGCTTGCCCCCGCCCCGAAGATTGCGGCGGGTTTACCGTTTGCAAGCTCTACTATTTTTTTCGCGCCCATTATCTGAGTTTCAAAGTGGCAAGTCCCGCAAGGGCGAATATAAGCGACACTATCCAGAAACGGATGACAACTGTAGTTTCCTTCCAGCCTTTGTATTCGAAATGGTGGTGTATGGGCGTGCACAAAAACACGCGTTTGCCAGTAGATTTGAACGAGGCAACCTGTATGATGACCGACACCGACTCAATCACGAAAATTCCGCCCACAATCACAAGCGTGAAAGGCTGTTGCACCAAAAACGCTATAGTCCCGATAAGCCCGCCGAGCGCGAGAGAACCCGTATCGCCCATAAACACGGCGGCGGGATAGCAGTTATACCACAAAAACGCCATGGCGGCTCCTATGAGCGCGCAACAGACAACAGTAAGTTCGCCCGCGCCCGCAATGGGCTTGATCAAAAGGTAGTTTGCGCTGATTGTGTCGCCCGTCACGTAGGAGATTATCGCGAAACTCAATGCCACGCACACCGTGCAGCCTATCGCCAGCCCGTCGATGCCGTCGGTAAGGTTTATAGCGTTGCTCGAACCCGCCACCACAAAAAACAGGAACACGAACATAGCCCACACGGGGATTGCCGTGAGAATCGGGTTTTTAAGAAACGGCGCGTAGAGTTCTTCAAGCAGAAACGCGTATTCCGAGCACCTCAAAATACCCACAATGCCGGCGACAACAACCGCCTGAACCGCCAGCTTGATTTTTCCCGAAACGCCGCTGCTGTTTTTTTTGACTACTTTCAGGTAGTCGTCGGCGAATCCCAGAGCCGTCAGCGAAACGTATACGAACCACGCGCACACAACCAGAGCGTTCGGGCGCGCGAGCAGAAGCGACACGGGCATAACCGACGCGAAAATTATCAACCCGCCCATTGTGGGCGTGCCCTTTTTCCCCTCGTGAAGTTCGGCGAGTTTGCCGACTTCCTCCCTTGTTCTGAAGCTCTGTCCGAACTTCAGCCGTTTGAGAAATTCTATTGTTTTCGGGGCTATTACTATGCCGATGAAAAACGCCAACGCTATGGCCATTCCGCAACGCACGCTCAGGTATTTGAATACGCGCAGCGGGCCGAAAAACGATTCGAACTGCGAAAGCTGGTAGAGCATTAAAATTCCCTTTCGTCTTCAAAGTCGATTTCGCCGTCGGATTCGTCGAAATCCTCCGCTCCGTCTTCGTCGAAGGAGTCGTCGCCGTTTTCGTCTTGTCCGTCGGGCGCGTCTGCGGCCGGTTCGTCGTCCTGCGGTTCGGGCTCCTCCTCGGGCGCGGAAATCTCCTCCTCCTTTACTTCGGCTTCTCCCGCGGCCTTCAGAACGGCGGGGGGCAGGGCTTTTTCAAGCTCGCAAACGCGGCTTCCCTTCACGAAAACAAAACCCTCGGAAAATTCGGATATTTTCTCGGCTGCCGCCTGCGGCGTTTCGAAAATCGAAATATCGGCTTCGTTCCAGCCGTTTTCAAGCAGCCCCGCCTTGTAGATGTCGGCTGACGCGCCCACGAGAACCGCCTTGCAGCCCTCCGCGAACGGAATGTTTGCGCCTACCTCCTTATGGTGGCGGTGCATGGCAATGCCGAGCTCCGCCATCGAACCGAGAACGTAGAGCTTGGGGGCGTTTTCGGCTATTTCGGCGAAGTTCTGGAGGGCGTCGCGCATCGACATTGGCGAGGCGTTGTAGCAGTCGATGTAGTATTTGACCGCGCCCGACTCCACAATGCCGCCGCGCATTGGCAGGGGCCTGAGCGTTTCGATTTTCGCCGCCAGCTGTTCCTCTTTCGCGCCGAGCATAAGGCTTGCGGCTATTACAAGCAGGGTGTTGTCGAGCATTCCCGCGCTCATTCGGGGGGCTTCGAAGTAGTATTCCTCGCCTCCCTCCACGCACATGTCTATTACCGAGACGCCGCCGTCGGTTTTTGTTACCGCGTATCTGAAAACCAAATCCGCCTTGACATCGGGAGCGTCGGCCGAAGCGAGAACCGCCTTTTTGCAGGTGAGTTCGTCAAACGCCTTCCAACTGAGCAGGTTTTGATGCATCACGCACCAGCCGTTTTCGGAAACGTGCGCGGGTAGCACCGCCTTTTCGCGCGCCACTGCGGAGACATCCTTAAAGCGTTCGAGATGCGTGGGCCCCACATTCGTTATTATTGCGATATCGGGTTGAATCATCTCCGCCAGTTCCTTCATCTGGTCGGGAGCGCCCACTCCCGCCTCGACTATCGCCAGCTGGTTTTGGCGTATGTCTATTTTCGTGAGCGTGAGCGGAACGCCGATTTCGTTGTTGTAGTTTTTCTCCGTGCATACGGGATTTTTCCACGAAAGCAGCTTGGCAAGCATTTCTTTTGTTGATGTTTTTCCGCACGAGCCCGTAATTGCCACTACGGGATTTTCGAAGCGGAGTCTGTGGAGCTTTGCCACTGCCTGCAACGCCTTGAGCGGGTTTTTCACCACCAATACCGGCGCGCCCACGTCGAGCTCCCTGTCGGCTATGACGGCGGTTGCGCCGTTTTTGACGGCGTCGGCGGCAAAGTCGCAACCGTCGCGCTCTCCCTTGAGGGCAACGAACGCGAAGTCGGGCTGAATGTTCCTGCTGTCTATTCCGAAGCCGCGTATGTCTGTTTTTTTCGAATTGAGGCCGAACCAGCTTCCGCCCGTCCACGCTTGTAAATCGTCTGTTTTAAAGAATGGCATAAGTTTATATGATTTGTTTTAACGACAGCAGTTCTTCGGCAACGTGTTTGTCGTCGAAGGGAATGATGGTGTCGCCGAGTTCCTGAAATGTTTCGTGCCCCTTGCCCGCAATGAGAATACAGTCGCCCTCTCTCGCGGCGTCTATGGCGAGGTTTATCGCCCTGCGGCGGTCTTCGACAAATGCTATTTTGGAGGCGTCGGCAACGCCCTGTTTCATGTCGGAGAAAATCTGCTCAAGAGGCTCCCCGCGCGGGTTGTCGGAGGTCGCCCAAGCGAAGTCGGCGAAATCCTGAACCGCCTTGACCATAAGCGGGCGCTTTGTCCTGTCGCGCTTGCCGCCGCAGCCAAATACCACGAAAAGTCGCCCCTTGACGACGTTTCTTAGCATTGAAAGGCCGTTTCTGAGGGCGTCGTCGGTGTGCGCGTAATCGACGAAGATATCGAAGTTTGCCCCTCCCGATACCTTTTGCATTCTCCCCGGAACGCCGGCAAAGCCCGACAGCGAGACAGCGGCCTTTTCGACGTTGCCGCCCAACGCGTAGATTATCGACAACGCCGCCAGCGCGTTGAGAATGTTGTAGTGTCCGGGCATATTTATCGTAACGTCTGCGTCGCCTTCGGGATACTTCATTTTGAAAACCGATTTTTGCGGAAACATTTGTATGTCGTGCGCGGTTATGTCGGCGTCGCGGCTTTCGATTCCGAAGGATACAAGGCGCGTTTCGGGCTGGAGCATTGTCGTGATTTTTCTGCCGTAGGGGTCGTCGATGTTTACCACCGCGTTTTTGGGCAGACTGCCGAGCGCGCCCGTAAATACCGACGCCTTCGTCCTGAAGTAGGACTCCATCGTCTTGTGGTAGTCCATGTGGTCCTGCGTGAGGTTGAGGAAGCAGGCGCAGTCAAGATGCAGCCCCGCGGCGCGCTTCTGCGAAATTGCGTGGGAGCTTATTTCCATTGCAACCGCCCTGCACTCGGCAAAGCGCATTTGGCTGAGCAGCGCGTGCAGCTCCAAAGCTTCGGGAGTGGTGCGGTTTGCGGGCAGGCAGCGTCCGCCCAAATCGTAGTGGATTGTGCCGATAAGCCCGCACTTCGTGGAGAGGTCGTTGAGCATTTTCTGCGTCATCCACGAAACGCTCGTTTTGCCATTTGTTCCGGTAATTCCCACAGTTTTGAGCGTTCCCTCCGTATTGCCGTAAAAGCTGTTGCCCGCCTTCGCCATCGCGTCTGACATGTCGGCAACCTGAATCCACGCCGCGGGAAAAAGTTTCGGCGCGGGACGTTCCGAAACTATCGCGCACGCGCCCCTGTGCGCCGCCTCTTCGACGAACTTGTTGCCGTCGGTATTGTGTCCCGAGACCGCAAAAAACGCCGACGCGGGCGCGACGCGCCGACTGTCGGCTATGAGCATTTTCACCTCCGCCGACTTGTCGCCCGTGAGCTTTACCGCGTCTACGGCCTTGGCCAAATCGGCCACGGTATAGGAGCTTACCCCCATGTCCGACTGCGCAAAATACATCTGTGCGAATCTGCTGTGTGCGCCGCACATGCAAATCAAACTATGCAGATTGTTAAAGGTTACCATCGTAGTTCAAAGTTTTCCAAGCCATTGTTTTTTCAAATTCTTCGTCGGATTGTATCCCGAGATATCCCGCGGCCTGTTCGCCGATTTCCCTGAACGCGGGCGCGGCAACAAGACCGCCGTAACCCACCCCCTTGAGCTTGGGGGTATCGACTACAACCGTTATTACAAGGCGCGGGCGCGTTGCCGGAAAGAAGCCGGTGAAGGATGCTACGTGTTTTTTGTTGCTATATTCTCCGCGTTTTCTGCGCGTGCCGTCGGCGTTGGGCGGAAGGTCTTTCGCCTTGATGAATTTTTGCGAAGTCCCCGTTTTCCCCGCCACTTTAAAACCCTTTATGGCGGCGCGCCGCGCCGTGCCCGTGGGGGTTGTAACTTCCGCGAGCATTTCTCCCATAAGGGTTGCGACCTTCGGGGAAATCACGCGGCGGAGCGCTTTGGGCGCATAGTTCATTACGGTCTGCCCTTTGGCGTCGTAGATTCTTTTTACGAGCTGCGGCTGCATATACACGCCCTGATTGGCGATGGTAGCCATTGCGCAGTGGATTTGAAGCGGCGTAACGGCGACTGCGTGCCCGATGGGCATACGCGTTATTGTCAGTGAATCCCACTTTTCAAGCGGCAGAACGTTGCCGGAAATCTCGCCGATAAGCCCTATGTCCGTCTTCTGCCCGAAGCCGAATTTATGCGCGTAGTCCACGAGACGTTTCGCCCCGAGGCGGCCGCCGATTAGCGCGGAACCGCGGTTGCTGCTTTTTTTGATGATGTCGCGGACTGTGGCGTTTTTGCCGAGCGGATGGTCGTCTTTGGGCATGCGCAGCATTTTGCCGTTGTAGGACATCGCCGTCTGCATGCAGTCGAATTTGTCGTCGGGGCCGATGAGAGATTCGTTCAGTGCCGCCGCCACGGGGACGATCTTGAACGTCGAGCCGGGTTCGTATTGACCCGAAATTGCGAAATTCAGAAAGTTGCCCGTATCGTATTTATTGAAGTTGTTGGGGTTGAAAGTGGGGTAGCTTGCCATGGCCAAGACGTAGCCCGTGGAGGGCTCGCTTACTATGATTGCGGCGGTTTCAGGGCGGTATGTGGCAACTATCGCGCCCATTTGTTGTTGCACAATCTGCTGGATAAAGAGGTCTATGGAAAGCTCCACGTTCAGCCCGTCGGTAGGCTCCACCGTGCGCGTTCTGTATTGGGGAAGCTCCATTTTTTTGCCGTCGCGCTCGGTTTCCTTCCAGCCGTCCTGTCCGGTGAGATAGTAGTCGAACTGCTGTTCTATGCCCATGACGGGCTTGAACTCCTTGTTGACGAACCCGATGACGTGCGCCAAGAGCGTTTCGCAGGGATATTTGCGCGTGTATTTTCTGTTGCCGTAGATTGCCTTTATTTCGCAGTCGAGGATTTGTCGGAAGAGTGCTTCGTTGTCGATGACGGCGAGTTTTTGCCAGCTGCCTTCTGCCACGCATTTCCCGTAAAGTTCGGCGTATGGCATTCCCAGAAGTTGCGCAACCCTCTCCAGACGTTCGCGAGTCTGCTGCGAGGGCTTATACGCGCGCATTTGCGCAACGCTCATTTTCTGGATTTGCTTCAGGGGAATGTCGTTGTCTTTGCCGATTCGGTATTTGAAAGTTTTCGGGTCTACGCCGATTGTTATCTCGGGGCTGGAGGTTGCAAGCAGATTGCGCTTGGCGTCGGTTATGTTGCCGCGTTTGGCGCTGATGATTTCAGTCCTTTTGCGCGCCTTTTCCGCCTCCGCAATGCTTGCGTCGCTGCGGACTACATGCAGGTAGAACAGGCGGCAGCCCACTGCCGCAAGAACGAAGCATACAACGAAGCAGACAAAGGCCAAGCGGCCTTTGCCATACATCAGAATAGTCTCCGTTTTGTGTTTTTGCATCTGCTATTTCTTCTTTGGAAGCTTGAACGAAATTACGTTTTCGGATTTCTTCGTGGAATACTCCACGCGCCCGCCGTCGAAATTTTCATACGCCCAGACTATGTTTTCGGTGAGATTGGGCTGCACCAGCCGCGACGCCGCGCGCTTTATCAGGCGCATGGGGTTGACCTGTTCGGCAATCTTAAGCGACAGTTCGTCGTTCGTTCGGCGCAGGTTGCCTATCTGGCGTTCGCAGGCGGCTATTTCCTGCGATATTTCGCGCTTGCAGTTTTGCGCCTGCGACAGCGCGAATCCTCCCGATGCGAAAACCGCCATCAACAGCGCGACAGCCGCGGGCAAATACGGAAACTTTATTTTGGTTGTCATTGTGTGTCAGTCCTTTTTCAATGCCCTGAGTTTTGCGCTTCTGCTTCTGGGATTGAGCGCGATTTCCTCCGGCGCGGCGGTTACGGGTTTGTTTGTAAGAAGCGCGGCGCGGCGGACTCTGTCCTGCAAAAACGAGGTGTCGGAACGGCTTTCGGGACGCCCCGCCTGCCTTTTGAAATACTGCTTGACTATTCTGTCTTCGAGCGAGTGGAAGCTTATTGCCGCCAAAACACCGCCGCTTTTGAGCGCGTCGAACGCTTTGGGCAGGGCGGTTTTAATTTCGCCCAGCTCGTCGTTTACTTTTATGCGCAACGCCTGAAACGTTTTGGTAGCGCGGTGTATGTGTCCGTGTGCGTGCGATACCGCGGCGACGACTTCCGCCAAATCCGCGGTTGTCGTAATTTTGCCTTCGTCGCGGGCGGCTATTATTGCGCGCGCGATTTTTTTGAAAGAGCGTTCTTCGCCGTAATCGCGCAAAACGCAGCCGAGTTCGTGTTCGTCGGCGCGGTTGATGAACTCGAGCGCGCTTTCGCCCTCGGTGTTGTTCATGCGCATGTCAATGGCGGCGGGCTTGTTTATCGAGAACCCGCGTTCGCCCTCGTCGAGCTGAAACGACGACACCCCGAAATCGAACAGCACACCCGCCACGTCGGTCAGCCCGAGCTTGTCGATTTCCGAAAATTTCATGCTGCGGAATTCGAAACGTCCGCCGAATTCCGCCTTTACTTCCTCCGCGCGCGCGACGGCTTCGGCGTCGCGGTCAACGGCTATTACTTTGCAGTCAGCCGAACGGAGAATTGCGCGGGTGTGTCCGCCGCCGCCGAATGTGCAGTCAAGATACGTTTCGCCGTCGGCGGGCGAGAGCAACTTTACAGTTTCATTGAGCAAAACGGGGATATGCCCGCTGCGTATGTCGATTTTGAAACTGTCATTACTGTTGCTCATCTAAGATTTTGTTTCCCCCCAGTGCTGTCAGTGCTGTCAGTGCTGTCGGGAGCGTTGATATTTTGTGTTTAAAAGTTTTCATTCGGTTCTGTTATACGCCCAGCTCTTCAAGCAGCGAAGCTTCGTCGATTGAATCGTCGTCTTCGTTCAGCCACTGTTCGCGCCGTTTCGGATCCCACAATTCGAAGGACGAACCCATGCCGACCATGCAGACTTCTTTTTTTATTCCAGCGTGGTTGAGAATTGCCTCCGTGAGCATTACGCGACCCTGTTTGTCGCAACCGAAAGTGCAGCTGTTTTTGAGAAATCTCGCCAAAGCCTTTCTCTTGGCGGGATTTGCGATACTGATTTTGGAAATATTTTCCAGCAGAACCGCCGTGCGTTGCGGCGGCAAAACCTCTATAGAGCCGTAGGACGTAGCTATTGCAAAATAGGAATTGTCGGCGTCGTCTCCCTTAAACCTCCACTTTGCGGGGATAGTCACACGGCGTTTGTCATCGAGTTGCTTTAGAAACTCGTCACCGTAAGGTTGTTGCATTTGTGGAAGTTCCGACATTTTTTTGAAATTAGCTCTATTTATCGCCCATTTTTCACCATTCTTAACCATTTTGCCCCACTGTCAAGAAAATTTACCCCATTATTTTTCTTTTTTGAAAAAATTTTTGCGCGATTTTTCCCAAAATGCCCACCGATGTTTTTTGTGCGGCGCGCTTCGTCACAACTTGTCTGAAGCCAGTTTTTTTGTAAATCCGAAATGGCGCAATGGACGAACCCAACGTATCAACTTACGTTTTGAACCTTAATTGAAGAGTAAAGACACATCGTCTTTGCCCGCCGCCACCCCTTTAGAAAACATAAAAAACCTCGACGAGTTTATAAAAACAAAAAGCGGAACGTTTGTTCCGCTTTAATCATAAAAAATAAACTCACTACCGAAAGAAACGCACCTTTTAAATTCTTAACCTTTAACCAAAAGACAAAGGGGAATTGGCTACGCCAATCCGCGTTTTTTATATGTTGGGAAGTGGCGCAACTTGGCTGAAGCCAGTGTTGCTTTACTTTAATCAATAAGCAAAGGCGAATGGGCTTTGCCCATTGCCGCCACTTTCGGAATTATAAAAAATTAAAAAGCGTGAGGCTCGAGGCAGGATTTTATTAGACTTTGGCGCGCTCCTATCGTCGCTATGCTCTTGGCTTTGCCAATTCAAGGAGGGATAGTGCTTGAACACAGACCTCCCGAACAAACCAAGTGATGCCCGAGAGCGTTTGCTTTTTGATTTTAAAAACTTTAACCCCAAAGCAAAGGCGGATTGGCTTTTGCCAATCGCCGCCGCTTTAGGAAAGTCAAAAAACTTTAATGAATAGACAAAGCGGGATTGAATTTCATTCAACCCGCGCCACTTTAAGTTAAAAAGCGCGAGGCTCGAGGCAGAAAACAAGCGAAGCGCGTTTGAGATTTTGCCGCAGGCAAAAGATCCCGAAGGGGCGAATACAAGCCGAAGGCGCGTATAGATGCGTTTGAAAAACGCACCCGAAGGGCACGCAGCGGCGTGTCAAACGGTTTGCGAATGCAAACGCGAGTCAATTTGCGTTTTGGACTTTAATCAAAGAGCAAAGGCACATCGGCTGCGCCGATTGCCGCCACTTTCGGAAACGTAAAAAATGCCCGAGAGCGTTTGCTTCGACAAGTTTATAAAAAACAACGGCGCGTAGGTAAAACCTACCGCCGTCGGTGCCCAACATATAAAAAACTTAAACCAGAAGACAAAGCGGAATTGAATGAAATTCAATCCGCGCCGCTTTAATTTCAAAAGCGTGAGGCTCGAGGCAGGATTTGCGTTTGTGAGTGGTGGGATAGTGCTTGAGCACAGCCCATCCGAACAAACCAAATGATGCCCGAGAGCGTTTCTTTCGGCAGTTTTTATAATCAACGGAGATTGAACTTGGTTCAATCTCCGCTACTTTTTTAAATAAAAACTGCCGCCGAAAGAAACGCGTCCTTACGCTTTTGAAGAGTCGTCGTCGGCTTCTTCGCCAATGGCAGTACCGCCCACGACAGTAACTTTCTTCATGATTGCTTCCTTGATCGCGTCGGCGACTTCTGGGTTCTGCGCCAAGTAGGCTTTCGCCGATTCGCGGCCTTGCCCGATAAGTTCGCCGTTGTAGGAAATCCACGCGCCTTTTTTCTCGAGAATTTTCTGCTCTATTCCGAGGTCGAGCAGCGAGCCCGTCATCGAAATGCCCTCGTTATACATGATGTCGAATTCGCATTCGGTAAACGGCGGGGCAACCTTGTTCTTGACGACCTTTATTTTCGTCCTGTTTCCGATAACCTTGCCGGACGGGTCTTTGATTTGTCCGATTCTGCGGATGTCGATTCTCACCGACGCGAAGAATTTGAGGGCGCGTCCGCCCGGTGTTGTTTCGGGGTTTCCGAACATCACGCCGATTTTTTCGCGGATTTGGTTCGTGAAAATGCAGATGCAGGAGGTTTTGCTGATTGCCGCTGTCAGGCGGCGCATTGCCTGCGACATCATTCTTGCCTGAAGCCCTACGGTGGTGTCGCCCATCTGCCCGTCAAGCTCCTGTCTGGAAACGAGCGCGGCGACGGAGTCTACAACTACGACGTCAATCGCGCCGCTTCTGATGAGTGTTTCGGCTATGTTGAGGGCGTCTTCGCCGCATTCGGGTTGGGAGACCATGAGGTTTTCCAAGTCCACGCCAACAATTTTTGCGTAGCGCGGATCGAGGGCGTGTTCGACGTCGATGAATACGGCGTTGCCGCCCATGCGCTGGGCCTCGGCTATGAGCGAAAGGCAGAGCGTTGTTTTGCCCGAAGATTCGGGGCCGTATATTTCAACGATTCTTCCGCGCGGAAGCCCGCCGACGCCGAGAGCCAAGTCTATCGCAACCGACCCCGTGCTTATTGTTTCGACGTTCATTTTAGTGGCGTCGCCGAGTCTTATGAGCGAGCCTTCGCCAAATTGCTTGTTTACCATTCCCAGAGCCGTTTCAAGGGCTTTGTCGTCTTTTGCAATGGTGGTAGTTGGAATTTTCTGTTTTGCCATAAAAATAGTTTTGTATGCGTTGTGCGGTAAAAAATATTTCGGTGCCAAGGTATATTCAAAAAATCGGGTATGTCCACAAAAATTTTCGCAAAGGAGGGAGTCGAAAAAAAACTTGAAAATTTGCGGATGGTGTGTGAAGATGAGAAATTCTTTAATCCAGTTTTTTGAGGGGTCGTTCGGCGGCTTCGAGGGGATAAAATTATGAATAACACGCACACAATATCGGCATTGGTAGAAAACAAGTTCGGCGTTCTCGCCCGCGTGGCGGGAATGTTCAGCGGCAGGGGTTTTAATATAGAAACCCTGAATGTCGGGCCCATTTTGGGCAGGAAATACTCGCGCATAACCGTTACGGTAAAGGACGGCAGAAACAGCGTGGAACAGTGCGTAAAGCAGCTCAACAAGTTCGTGAACGTAATAGAGGTGAAGGATTTTTCGCTCTCCGACAGTTTTGTGGCGCGCGAGCTCGTTCTTGTGAAGGTAAAAGCCGACAACAAAACGCGCGGCGAAATAGTGCAGGTTGCCGATTTGTTTAGGGCGAAAGTCATAGATGTAGATTCCGCCTCGCTGGTTATCGAATGCACTGGCAACGCCAATAAAATCAAGGGTTTTATGGGCATGATTAAGCCTTTCGGCATCATAGACATGGCGCGCACGGGAAGCGTCGCGCTTGAACGCGGCAACAACCGCTCCGATTCCGAGGCGGAATAGGTGCGTTGCGGACTGCTTTCCCGCTGTAGGGCGGTTTTTTCCGAAAGGGGAATTTGCGATGGCACCCACGAAAATTTTGAAACAAAAAGACGCCAACAGAAAAATTTTGGCGGGTAAAACCGTTGCCGTAATCGGATACGGCTCGCAGGGGCACGCGTTCGCGCTAAATTTGAAAGACGAGGGCGTGTCGGTTGTGGTGGGGCTGTATTCGGGTAGCGTTTCGGCGGAGGTCGCGCGCAAGCACGGGTTCGAGGTTCTGCCGACGGGCAAGGCAGTCGCCCGCGCCGACGTGGTAGTAGTGGCAGTTCCCGACATGAAGCAGGCGGAGATTTACGCGCGGGACATTGAGCCGAATTTGGCGCGGGGGAAAACGCTTGTGTTTTTGCACGGGCTGTCGGTAAGCGCGGGGCTTGTGCAACCGCATGACGACGTAAACGTGGCGATGGTTGCTCCGAAAGCTCCGGGGCATACGGTTCGTTCGCTGTATGTGGACGGAATGGGCGTTCCCGCGTTGATAGCCGTCCATCGGGGCGGCAAGGCCGCCAAGGAAATCGCGCTTGCGCTCGCCGACGGGATAGGCGCGACGCGCGCGGGCGTGATTGAAACCACTTTCAAAGACGAAACCGATACCGATTTGTTCGGCGAACAGGCTGTTATTTGCGGCGGTGTTGTCGCGCTTATAAAGGCGGGCTTTGAAACGCTTGTCGAAGCGGGATACAAGCCCGAGATGGCGTATTTCGAATGCTGCCACGAGCTGAAAATGATAGTCGATTTAATCAACCAAAGCGGCATTTCTGGAATGCGTTTTTCCATATCGGAGACGGCTAAATACGGCGACGCCACGCGCGGGGAGCGCGTTGTGGGCGCGAAAACGAAGTCGGAGATGAAGCGCGTTTTGAGGGAAATCCAGTCGGGAAAGTTCGTCAGGGAGTGGCGGCGCGAATACGACGGCGGGCTGAAGAAATACAAAAAACTCCTCGCCGAGGGGGAGACGCACCCGATTGAGAGAATAGGCCAGCGTTTGCGCGCGCTTATGCCGTGGGTTGCAAAGCAGAACATCAAGGGCGCGCGCGCGGCTTTTTCGGCGGGATTGAAAAAGTAGGCGTATGAAAATAAGGCTCGCAACAAGGGGAAGTCCGCTCGCGCTGGTTCAGGCAAAAATGGCGGAGCGGTTTCTTTCGGAGCGTCTGCCCGACGCCGAATTCGAAATAGTCGAAGTCAAAACTTTCGGCGACAAAGACAGAACCGCGAGCCTTTCGGCAAACGGCGGCACGGGGCTTTTTACAAAGGAAATAGAACAGTCGCTTTTGCGCGGCGACGCCGACATTGCAGTCCACAGCGCAAAGGATTTGCCCACGAATCTGGCGGAAGGGCTTTGCGTTTGCGGCTGCCTTCCCCGGGACGCGCTTAGAGACGTGCTTGCGGTCCGCGCGGGCGTTGAAGTGCCGTCGGTGATTGCAAGCTCAAGTCCGCGCCGCCGCAGCCAGCTAAAGCCGATGTTCCCCAATGCCGTCTGGACGGAATTGCGCGGCAACGTGCATACGCGTCTGGAGAAGATAGCGTCGGGTTTCGCCGACGCTACAATACTCTCGGAGGCGGGGCTTTTGCGCTTGGGAATTTCGTCGTTCGACGGGCTTGTTTTGCGCCCGTTAAAGCCCGATGTGTGCGTTCCCGCAGTCGGGCAGGGCATTGTGGCGTTGGAGTGCAGAATTGCCGACATCGAAAAATTCCGCGCAACAGATTCCGCCGCAGAAGAGGCGTTTTCGCTTGAGAGGGCTTTTTTGCGTGCGTTGGGAGGCGGCTGCCAGAGCGCGTTTGCGGCGAATTTCGACGGCGCGCGTTTCAGGTTTTTTCACGAAAATACGGGGATACAGAATGTGGATTTGGCGGAGTTTGCGGCGTTTGCCGAAAAACTTGAAGTTGTCCAATCGTTGGCGAGCGGCATTGTGGGGCGGTAAAATTTCGAGATAAAAAACTTGAAAAACTCGACTCTTTCGCCTAAAGATTTTACCCATGAAAGCGTTTAAATACATATTCTCGGTATCGTTCGCCCTGTTGGCGGCGTCGGCGGTTTTCGCCCAGCAAAAAAGAGACCCCGTCGAAATCTACGGCTCGGGTAAGGACATTGTCGACGTAAAGCAGTTTGACGACCCCGTCTCGAAAGACTCCACCAGAAAATGGCTGCGCGCCGACATCATCTTGGACGGCAAGGAAAATCCCGACAAAACCGCGACCGACGAACGCGAAAAAAACTGGATTAAAGACGTCTCGCTCGACGTCGTTCTGGTATATGCAAAGCCCAACGTCAAGGGCGAAGCCAGATGGAAGCCCGAAAACTGGATTGTCCTGAAGGCGAAAGCGGATATAATCGCAGTCAAAAAGGGCAAAAAAAGCATCGTCACATTCTTCATGCCGCCCGAAATCAAAGACAGCTACCGCCTGCAGGATTCGCAGAGAATGTTCTTTTTGCTGGAGCTGTCGGTTATGGGGCAGAAAATAGAGCTTACCACGAAGAATCTGAAAAAGTTTATGTCGGCGGCTTTGGCGAAGCGCATAAAGAATATGAAGCAGTTCGAAAAGCTCAAGCAGGACTTGGCTGCGGCTTCGTCGCAAAACGATGGCTGGCTGATTCTGCTGCCTAACACCCCGTTCCATATCCAGTATGAGGAATACTACGGCAAAAACCATAACAACGCCTACGAAATCCCCACATACAAAACAGCACCGCGTTAATTTGTTTATCCACCCCCTCCTCCTCCCGTTTTCCGGCGTTCGGAGCTCCCGATCGCCGAAAAAAACAAAAAAATGCTGGACTAAACGCTTCGGCGTATTTAATCTGAATTTACTCTCTTTATTTTACACCCCAAATTTTGCAGATGAGTTCTAAAAATAAACTTATAATCAATTGCGCGGCGACCCACGTTTCGGTTGCCGAATTCAGCGGATTGACTCTCGAACGCTTCGAAGTGCAGGATTTGTCTTACGATTATTCCGTTCAGGAAGAGTGGCTGTTTGCACTGAAATCGGCGTTGAGCTCGATGAAGGTGTCGGGCCACGCAACGGTTATCGCCCCGTCGATGCTGTTGCTGACTAAGACAATTAAAGTCCCGCACGTTTCGAAAGAAAGCCAGCGCGAAGTTGTCGCGTTTGAGGTCGCCAAAAACATACCCTATCCCCTCGACCAAGTTGTGTGGGATTACCAAGTTGTTTCCGACGACGGCATAGAAACGGAAATATTCCTTGCTTCGATGCGCGCTTCGGAGGCGGACGCGTTCTGCCAGACCCTCGCTTCGGCGGGCGTCATAGCCGACTGTATCGACGCCGCTTCCATGCTTGACTACAACGCTTGGAAATATTGCGGTTTGCCCGCCGACAGCGTGGTGCTCAACGTGGGCGCAAAATTCTCGAATATGATGATTGTCCGCGACGACGGCGTGTTTGTGCGCAGTATTGCCGCGGGCGGAAACGTCATCACCCAGAGCATTGCCGATTCGCTCGGTCAGAGCTTTGTGGGCGCGGAAGAACTCAAACGCCGCTATATGGCCGCCGATTCGGCGAACGTTGCGGGCGTGGAACATTTCTCGGCGGGTGCGGAACTCTTTAAAAAGCGCATTTGCGACGAACTCCGCCGCTCCATTATCAACTACCGCCGCATGGGCAGGGTAAATCCGCCCTCCAAAATCTACCTCACGGGCAGGGCGAGCCAGTTGGCGGGCTTTGCCGATTACCTCGCGGAAAACCTCAAAATGGAGGTTGAATTCCTCGACCCGACCGCAAACCTCAGAATCTCGCCGAAGGTAAATCAGGCGTTGCTTTCGGAGAACGCGGTAATCCTCAGCGAAGTCGTCGGAGAGGCGGTTCGCTCGGCAATCACGGGCGCAATGGGCGTGAATTTGCTGCCCGCGCACATCGTGGAAGAAACTTCTTTCGCAAAGAAGCGCCCCGTCTACCTGCTTGCGGCGGCACTGCTTGCGGCTGCCGTTGTTCCCCCGTATTTGGCGTTGCAAAGCCGCCTGAAGGCCGACAACGACTTCGCGGCGAAGTTTACCGACGGCACTCCCGCACTGGTTCAGCGCGCGGAACTCCTCAAGGAGGAAGACGCACAGGCAAAGAAATTGGCGGCGAAAATCGCGGGGCTTGAAGGCTTGGCGAAATCGAAGTCGAACTGGATTGAACTGTTTATCGACTTGGAAAAACGCCTTATGGAACAGAAGGACGTGTGGCTTGAAAAGTTGCACGTTGTCCGCTCCAGCGAAGGCAATGTCCAGAAATACAACCTCGAACTTACGGGGCGTTTGCTCATAAGGGACTTCAACCCCGACGATCCCACGGCATACGACCACAACAAGGCAATTCAGCGCGTCAACGATTTGCTCAAGTCGTTCGAAAGGTCTGCGTTCATCAAGAAATGCGAGAACGTCAGAACCGACCCCACCGACCCGCGAATCTTGAAGTTCGACTTCACTCTGGTGGTCGATCCCTCAAAACCCATATAATTTTTACTTTAGGAATTTCACTTTATGCAGTATTTTAAGAAATTTCCGGTATTCTTTGCCGCAATGGCACTGCTTGCCGTCGCGTTCGTTGCGGGCTTAGTCTGCAACGGTATCGCTATGGCGGACTTGGCAAAATCGGAAAAGAAATTGAAGAACGCGCGCGCCGATTTCTCGGCGGCGTTGTCGGAAGACCCCACCCAGACGACGCTTGACGCGGGTAAAAAGAACATCGACGAACTCGCCGCCCACTTGGACAACCTCGAAAAGGATTTGACGCGCGCGCACGACGACATTTTCTCCGCGCCGCCCTCCGAGAGCTATATGCTCAACGACAAACTCAGAGGCCTTGTCCGCGCGTGGAAACGCACGGCAGCCAACAAGGGCATTGCAATCGCGCCCGAAATGGAGTTCGGGTATAAACGCTACGTCGCCGCAGGCGCCGACCAGCCCAAAGACGAGGCTGTCGCCCCCGTGTGGAAGCAGGCCTGTGTGCTCAATTATATAAACGGCAAGCTGTTTGCGTGCAAAACGGAACAGTCGCCCATGGCGGTTGTCCGCGTTCAGCGCGAAATTCTGGACGCCGAAAAGACAGTCGCCAACAAAAACACCCGCATGACCGCCGCACAGCGCAGGGCGGCACTCCGCCGCACGGCCGATTCGGGCGACGAAACGTTCACTATCGACCCCAACATCACCGCGCGCAAGCAGGGCAGTTTGGATACAGTGGCGTTCAAATTCGTCTTCGCGGGACATACCGATATTCTTCGTCGTTTTCTCAACGAACTTAAGAATTTCGACGCAATGCTTGTTGTCCGCAGCATAGACGTCAAGCCCGCGGGCGAGAACGTGAACACAATCCTCAACCGCAAGCCCGAAGAGGAGGGTATAGAGGGGTTGGCTGATTTGTTCGGGGTAAACAACAAAAAGGAAGACTCCCAGGGGGGCGAAGGCGGCGAAACGCAGACGCAAGGACAGTCGGCGGGAGTGCCGCAGGCAAGCAAAACGCCGGTCGTAACCGACAACCTTTCGGAATTTTCGGTCGTGGTTGAATACGTCGAAGTTGTAAAAGACAAACCGGCAAAGAAGATAACAAAACAGGAACAGGAATAGTTTTCTATGAAATATTCGGATAAAATATTTTTGTTGGTGGCGGTTGTGGTTCTCGGTTTGTCGCTCGGGTATTACTATAAATCGCAGCCCGAATTGAAATCGTTTGTGGCAAAGAACGAGGCTCAGCTGAACGAGCAGGCCGCGGGCATAAAATGGGAGGCAGTTCCCGTTCCGCCGTTCGTGCAGGCTTCGACAATCGAATGGCCCGAGGTCCGCGCTCAGGACGAAGACGGCAAGTGGTTCTTCCAAGTGTTCACTCCTCCGCAGATATGGGTTGACAGGGACGGCAAGTTCATAACGGAGTCGCCCTACTACAAGGAAGTGGCGCGCCAGCAGTTTGCGTTCTCCTTCGGCGGGGTAGAAAACGAGCCCTACTATATCGAATACCGCGGCTACTTCGGCTCGGCTAAAAACCCCACAATCCAGATATTGGATACCAGAACGAATTCCGTTCTTACGGCCAAGCTCAACGAGGAGATAGTGGTAAAAAAGACGCTAATTACAAAGGAGACGAATACCGGCATTACACTAAAGTCGTTCGATGCAAAGCGCGTGAAAAGTCCCAACGGCATGATTGACACCCAGGTGACAATCGCGTTGTTCGACCGCGCGTTGGGCAAGACAGTGGTAGTCTACTCCTACAAGCCCACTGTTTTGACCGACCAGCGCAGATTTGTTCTTTCGGCGTCGGACGGCTCGAAGTGGTTTATTAAACAAAAAGGCGATAAAATCGTAAAAAACGACGTTGAATATGTTGTGGAAAATGTTGACTTTGAAAAGGAATCTGTTCTAATTAAAATGCTTCCTTTAAAAGACAAGAGCGATGTCCGCCTCATGAAGGTGTCGGCGTCAGGCGTCGAACAGCAGTAAATATGCGTAAAATTTAGAATACAACAGATAGAAAAACCTCAGTATGAAAATAAACAGAAATAAACCCCGATTCGCGTTTGTCGCGGCATTGTTGGCGGGCTTGGCTGTGTCTACCGGCGCAGCGGTTGCGGCCGACTCCGACAAAATGCAGGAAAAAATTAACCTGATGACTGCGGCCATACAGGCAAGAGAAAGCGGCGATTTGCAGGCCGCAAAGAAAAGCCTTGAAGAGCTCATTAAAATCGCCCCCAATGAAAAGGGCGTGCAGAGAGTTCTCGCAGACGTCAATGCAGACATAGAGCGCCAGCAAAAAGGCGAAAAAACGGTTCTGGCCGACAGCGAAAAAGTCGCCAAGGTTGAATCGGACAAGAAAGCGGTAGAAGACGCCAAAAAGGCCGCCGTTGAAGCCAAGGAGGCCGAAAAGCAGCAGGCCATAAAGGCGGCGGAAGAGAGCAAGGCGCAGGAACTGGCGGCTTTGACCGAGAAGGAGCAAAAGGAACTCGGCGAAGGCATTTTGGCGGTGATTTCCGAAGCCGACAACGCCCTCGATGACGGCGATTGGCAGAAGGCCGGCGATCTCTTGAGCAAGGCCGACGCAAAATTTGCGGCAGTAGCAAAGGTTGACAACAAGGAAATGTCGCCCTACATGCAGGACTTGCGCGGGGAATGGAATCGCGCCCGCGCCGACTTGGCGCGCACTCGCGCCGAAATTGCAATGGCGGAGCGCAAACCCGCCGAAGCTAAAGCCTTCGCGGCAGAATACCAGACTTTCGAAGCCGACAAAGAAGCGGCCGCCGATTTCGTCAAGAAAGTAGAGGAATTTGAAGCGAACCCCTATAACCACACAATCGCCGACGCCAGCCCCGCATACGCGGAACGCATGAAGCGCGTCGAAGCCGAGTTGCGCAAGGGACGCCTCCAGTATCTGTATGGCGACTATCAGGGCGCGCGCACGACTTTCCGCAACGTCGAAACTCTCGATTCCACAAACGTAGAGGCAAAAGCCTACCAGCGTTTGGTTGCCGAAAAGCTCAAGAACAGTGGCAAGCTTTCGTATCTCGCCACGCGCGAAACGATGTTGGGCGAAGTCGATAACGCTTGGGCGCGTCCGCAGGTTTTCACGGGCAAGAAAACGGGCGAAGCCGCCTCGAAGCTGGATTCCGAAGTTGAAAGAAAGCTCAAGGAAATCGAAATTGCAAACTTTGATATACCCGAGCCTGGTGTTCCGCTTTCGAGAGCCTTGAACACATTGTCGATTCTTTCAGTCGATAACGACAAATCAACCTCCGCAAAGAAGGGTGTAAACATCGTCCTCTTCGACGAATCGCAACAGCCCGAGACGGTGAACCTCTCGCTCCGCGGCGAAACGCTCGGCGCAATATTGGATATCCTCACCCGTAAATACGGTTATCAGTATGACATCGAAAGTGAAAAGATTATCGTCCGCAAGGGTTCGGAACAGTCTTCGCAGTCGATGGAAACGGTTGACTTTGCAATCACGCAGGCCACGGTAACAAGAATGGTTGGCGTTGCAAAGTCGGGCGGCGACGGCAGCCCGTTCGGCGGCGGTGACGGCGGCGGTGAAATGTCGAACGAAGACTCCGAAAAGAAAATCAAGGCGTTCTTCGAAAAGGCGGGCGTCAAGTTCGACCAAGGCGCGTCTTTGGCGTTCGACGGCACGAAACTTTGGGTGACGAACTCCTCGAGAAACCTCGACAAGGTTCGCAATATCCTCCTGAAATACTCCGAAGTAAAGCAGGTTGAAATCGAGGCTAAATTCCTCGAAGTCCAACAGGGCGACTTGAAGGAAATTGCCTTCAACTGGCGCGCGGGCAGAACTTTGGAAACGGCAAACGCCCTCTCCGGCGGTTTTGTAAAGCTCGACGAGACATTGTTTGCAACAACAGACGGCACAACGCGCAATTTGAGGACAGTTTCAGACGGATTCAAAAAGGCGTCGGACAGTTCGCAGATTGGTATTTCCACACGCAATTACAAAGCAGATAAATCAGCCGATCCGACGGATCCGACAAAGTGGATTTATTCACCGGACGGAACTACTACAGAGTATGTGCCTCAAGTTTATCCCGGTTTGAACTCCGCATTGAACGTCGGTTCGTCTTCCGTTCCCACTTCAAGCGCGCTGCTCGGTGTTATCAGCGGCTATACGGTTGAGTTGCTCGTCAACGCTCTCGAGCAGAAAACTGGTTCCGACTTGCTCTGCGCGCCCAAGGTAACGGTTCTTTCGGGCACAGAAGCAAGAATCACTGTTTCGCAACAGATGTATTACGCAGAATCTTGGGGCGATATGCAGTCGCAGGTGTCGTCATCGGGGTCTTCGTCCTCAACTACGGGCGGCGGCAGCAGCGAAGCGGCTATCACAATCACCCCCGGAACGCCGCAGGACTTCAAAACATACGACGTCGGTGTTGTTATGACAGTTTCGCCGAATGTTGAAGAAGACGGTTCAATCAACTTGGCTCTCTCGCCCCGCGTTTCCGACTTCGAAGGCTTTATGGCTTACGGCGGCACTGCGGTAGGTATCGCAGGCGGCTATACGGTAACCGTTCCCGCGGGCTTCATTATGCCCGTGTTCTCGGTTCGCGAAGTTTCCACAAACGTCACAATCTTCGACGGTGCAACGGTCGTCTTGGGCGGTTTGACAAGGGAAGAAGTCGTAAAGGTTGACGACTCCGTTCCGCTGTTGAGCGACATTCCGCTTGTTGGCAGACTCTTCAAGTCGAAGGGCGAATCGCGCCAGAAGAGAAACTTGATGATATTCGTTACGGCGAACAGAATCTCCCCCGGAGGCAGCGTCCATCGTGAACAGTTCGCGGATATGCGCCCCGGCAGCGTCTATCAGAACCCGACAATCGTTTCCCCCGGCGGCGCGGTTCAGCGTCTGAGCGAAGAAGTTTCCGCTTTGGAAAACAACTAAGGTTATTTCTGTCAAGAACGGCGTCCGCAAAACGGACGCCGTTTTTTTTCGTCGGCATGCTATAATGTGTTGACACTCGCTCGGGGTAGGGTAGTGTTTTTCCCCATTATTTGCCCCCGTAGTTCAATGGATAGAACTATGGTTTCCGGTACCATCAATCCGAGTTCGACTCTCGGCGGGGGTGCGTTTCCTCTACTTTTATGCAAAAAGAAAACTTTATAAAACGTCTTTATAACTGGACGATTCATTGGGCGGAAACGCCATACAGTATGATTGCGCTTGTGGTGCTGGCGTTCGCGGAGGCGTCGTTCTTCCCGATTCCCCCCGATGTCCTGCTTATCCCTATGGTTTTTGCGTTGCCGCGCAGATGGTGGGTTATTGCGGGCGCGTGCACAATAGCCTCGACTCTCGGCGGCGTTTTAGGCTGGCTTATCGGTCTGTTCGGCTGGGATTTGCTCAAAGACTTTTTCTTCAACTATGTCCCCGGATTTACGCCCGAGCTGTTCGATTTGGTGAGCGAAAAATACAAGCAAAACGCGCTGCTTGCGGTGTTCGGCGCGGCTCTGACGCCCATTCCATACAAAATATTCACAATCGCCGCCGGCGTGTGCGGCGTTCCGCTTTTCGAGTTGATTTTAGGCTCTATCTTCGGGCGCGGCGGAAGGTTCTTTCTTGTGGCGTTGATAATCCTGCTTGTGGGCGACAAGGCAAAGCCGTTTATCGACAAATATTTCAACCTGCTTGTGAGCATATTTTTCATTCTGCTTGTGGGTGGGTTCGTTTTGATAAAATACGCGCTTTAAGCAGAAAACATTTGCCAAGCGCGCGCGGAGTGTCAGAATAAAACCGTAAAATGGCAGGGGTATTTCAGAAAGTTTTTGCGGCGTTCGCGCTTGTGTGCGCGTGCGCGGACTTGTTTGCAGACTTGGTGTGGTCGGCGGACAGGGGCTGGGAAATCAAAGGCGGCGTGCTTGCAAGCGTAATCGGCGAAAGTTCATCGTCGAAAAACGCAATAGAGGCAATGAACCTCGCGCGTCAGGCTCAGGAGCGCGGCGACAAGTGGACGGCTCTCTCCCACTACCGAGTCGTGATTGCAGACTATCCCGAATCAATCTTCGCCCCAGAAGCACTCTACCAGTCGGCGCGCCTCTATCTCGAGCGCGGACAGTTTCCCAAAGCCTACGAGTGCGCGGAAAACATAGTCAAAATGTATCCCGACTACCCCAATTTCAACAAGGTAATCGCGCTTGAATACAAAATAGCCTCCGATATGCAGGCGGGTAAAACATATTTCGTGGGCGGCTGGTTCCCGTGGTTTAAGAGCTACAAGGATATCATAAAATATTACGAAAGCGTAGTCTCAAACGCCCCGTATAGCGACTACGCGCCAATCGCCCTGATGAATATCGCCATAATTTCGGAGGACGAAAAGGAATACGACAGCGCGTTCGACGCCCTCGAGCGCGTAATAAACGGCTATCCGGACAACCTCTTCACTCCCGACGCCTACCTTCAAATGGCGAAGGTCTACCGCGGTATGGTCGGTGGTGCGTATTACGACCAAGAGCCCACAAAAAATGCAATCAGCTTCTTTCAAGACTACATAACGCTGTATCCGAAAGAATCGAGCGTGGCGTCGGCGGAGGAAGGGCTCGAGCAAATGCAGGACACCTACGCGCGCAGCCGCCTTGTAATTGGCGACTTCTTCTATTTATACCGCAACAATTCCCTCGCGGCTTCCGTTTTCTACAACGAAACAATCACAATAGCCCCGCGCAGCCGCGCCGCCGATGAAGCCCGCGCCCAGCTTGCGAAAATAGAACGTGGCGAACTTCCCCCGATGACGCCCTACGACTGGTTCTTCGGGCGCTACCAAAAGCCGGGTATCGACCAGTTCGAAGACGAAACGCAGGTAAGAAATCTGCAGAACGAAAAATTCGCCGTGATGAATCTTGATGACTTTGCGGGTGCGCCCGCGGGCGATAATTCCGCATACGCGCCCATGACGCCCGTCTTCGGTGAAGGCTTGGGCGACTATCTTTTCAACGACGGCTACTACGAGTGGTCGGAACAGGAGCTTGTGAAATGACGAAGTTTTTTAACGCCGCCGCGCTTTGCGCCGTTTTCTGCGCGTTGTTTGCGGGGTGCTCAAACTACCGCTTGGCTGGGACGCCCATTGATTTGCCGTTCAGGACGGTCTACGTGAAGCCCGTTCGGAATATGTCGCTTGCCCCCCAAGCTGCCAACCTGCTTACAAACGCAATAAGCGACTCAATTTCGCAAACGCCCGATGTCCGCGTTGCAAATAGGGACGAAGCCGACGCCGTGCTGGAAACTACAATCGTGGAGTATCGGAAGTATCCGTATACAACGCGCGTGGAGGATACCGCGCTGGCGTCTTCGTATAAAATTGTGGCGGTTGCCCGGTGCACGCTTTCGGCGGGAGGGCGGACGATTTTCGCAGACAGAAAAGTGGAGGCTTGGACAATAGTCTATATGCCTCAGGCGAATTTGCTTAATAACGAGTATCAAAATATGCCTGTTTTAATGCGCGAGCTCGGCGCGAAAATCAAAGACGCGGTTATAGGAATATGGTAAATTCAATGGAAATTGCGCCGTCGATTCTCGGCGGCGACCATTCTGCTCTCGCCGACAGCGTGGCACAGATTGCGGCGGCGGGGCTGAAGTGGGTTCATCTGGACATTATGGACGGGCATTTCGTGCCGAATTTGTCGTTCGGCCCCGGGGTCGTGAAAGCGTTGCGGGGGAAATTCCCCAATCTGTTTTTTGACACGCACCTGATGTTGGACAATCCCAATTCGTATATCGATGCATTTGCAAGGGCGGGGGCGGACTTGATTTCAGTGCACGTCGAGCCCGACTATCCAGTGGCGGCGACGCTCTCCGAAATACATTTGCTCGGCAAACAAAATGGCATTGTTCTCAATCCCAAAACGCCGGTCGGCGAGATTGTGGAATTTTTGCCGCAGGTAGATTTGGTCTTGGTTATGAGCGTCCAACCGGGGTTCGGGGGGCAGAGTTTCAACCCCGTTGCGCTTGAGAAAATCGAGTTTTTGAAGAAGACGCGCGAGGAAATGAAGTTGTCGTTTAGAATTGAAGTTGACGGCGGGATAACGGCGGCTAACGTGGGCGATGTGATTTCGCGCGGTGCGGATACGATAGTTGCAGGGACGGAGTTTTTTAAAAACGGGGCGAATCTGCTTAGGGCTGTAAACGCGGCGGTTGCGTAGTCGGGATTTTTTGAAAAGAAAGTTCTTGACAAAATCCGCCGATAGCAGACAATAACACCTCATATTTTTATTGACCAGTGGTGTAATGGTAGCACAAAGGTTTCTGGCACCTTTTGTTGGGGTTCGAGTCCCTACTGGTCAACCATTGAAGCCCCGCGGGAAGCGGGGCTTTGTTGTTTGTAGAAGTGGGGACGAAGAACCCCAAGGGTTCGACCCCAAAAGTCGGCGAAGGCGAGCTTTTGTGGAGAATAAAACACGAAGTGTTTTACCCGTAGGGCGAGACTGGCGCGTATTTTGCAAAGCAAAATTTTTTGTCTTTTCTAAAGCGGCGCAGATTGAACTTTGTTCAATGCCGCTTTACCTATTAGTTAAAGTTAAAGCAACATTGGCTTATGCCAATTTGCGCCACTTCCCAACGCGCAAAAAAGCCGATTGCCGCCACTTCCGGAAAGTTGAAAAGTTAGCGGGTCGCGATTACGTCGGCAAAAAAGAGTCTGATTGCCTTTGCCAAGTCGGCGGGCGACATTTCAAGCTGGAGCCCTATTCTTCCGCCGCTGAAGACAATCGTGTCAAGATTTTGTGCCGATTCGTGCACGGTAGTTCTGAAAAATTTTTTCATTCCTATGGGCGAGCACCCGCCGTGAACGTAGCCTGTCAGCGGCAAAAGCTCCTTCTGCTTGAGCATGTCAACCGACTTTTCGCCCACAACTTTCGCCGCCTTTTTCAGGTCGAGCCCCTCTGCGACGGGAATCACGAAAACGTAGTGTTTGCCGCTTTTTGCAACGCATACAAGCGTCTTGAAAACCTTGTCGGGGTTCTGCCCGAGCATTTGCGCAACCTCCGTGCCGCTTGCAGCGCGGGAGGAATCGTAGGTGTGCGTTTTGTGGGGAAGCTTCAAACTTTCCACAATTCTTACGGCGTTCGTTTTTTCCTGCATTGTTCTCATTTTGTTTTGCGCGCGTAAAAGTCAAGTTTTCATTGCGTTGAGGCGAAGGGAGCGCGGAGGGGAGGGCGGAAATAAAAAAGTTAGAAAAATCTAACTTTTTTTACTTGACTAAGTTAGTTTAATCTAACACTGTAGTATCCGTAAAAATGACCGACGTGTTCGGATGGAATCGGAAGGTTTTTTTCGGACGCGAATTTTCATATAGGTTATGGTTAGAAAAGTTGGTTGTTTATTCAAGATGTCATAGGGGTTGCGCGGGCGTCGGCAAAACGGCGTCCGCGCTTTTTTTGTCCGAACAAATTCCGACAAAAATGCCTTGCCAGACGCCGCCGCTGCTGGTGTAATACCGCGTCAGGTAAAAAATGTTGGAGTTCGTAAAAATAGCCAATCTTGCGCTGATGGAAAGCGAAACCGTAGAGTTTTCCAAAGGCTTCACCGTTGTTACGGGGGAGACGGGTGCGGGCAAAAGCGTTTTGCTCGGCGCGCTTTCAATTCTTGCGGGAAACAGGGTGGGCAAGGAGGTTGTCCGCAGCGGCGCAGATTGCTGTTCGGTGCAGGGGCAGGTTCATTTTGAAGACGCGTCGGCGGTAGATTCCTTTCTGGAGGAAAACTCGCTTCCGGCGTGCGAGGACGGTACCTTGGTGATTTCGCGCAGCATCTACAAAAGCAAGTCGGCGCGCGTGTCGGTAAACGGCGCGCTTGCGACGCTTGCGACACTGGCGAAACTCGGTTCGTTCTGGATTGATTTCCACGGCGCGAACGAGCCGCAAAAACTCTTTTCCGAAAAGGCGCAGCTTTCAATGCTTGATTCCTACGCGCACAACGATGCCGAACGCGCCGCATACGCCGAAGTCTACGGGCGGTATCGGGCTACTCTTGCGGAAATCGACGCGCTTAAAAACTCCAAAAAACTTTCCGCCGACGAAATCGAATTCCTAAAAAAACGCATTTCGGAAATAGAAAAATTCAATCCAACGAAGGAGTCGGTAGCCGAACTTGAAGAGGCTTCGAAGCTCGCGGAGATGTCGAGCGAAATAGTGGAGACGGCCTCGGAAATATCGGCGGCGCTATTTTCCGAGGACGGCGTATCGAATTTGCTTGTGCGCGCAAACCGCTTGGCTGCGAGATTGTCCGACGCCTCCGAAACCGCCAAAACACTTTACGGACGCATCGAGCAGGCTGCCATTGAAATTGCCGACATCGCGCAGGAATACGAAAACATGGCGCGCAGCTGCAATATGTCGGCGGCTGAAATAGAGCGCGTGCGCCGCGACATGTCTGCGTGGCTTTCGCTCGGGCGCAAATACGGCGGCGATGTCGAAAGCGTGCTTGCCGCAAGGGACGAAATGAAACGCCGCATTGAAACGCAGTCCGACGTGAAATCGGCAATAGACAAGCTTTCGTTCGAATCGGAAAAGCTTTTGCGTGCGCTCAAACCGCATTCAGACGCCGTGCTTAAAACGCGCCGCGTCGCCGCCGAAAGGCTTTCCGCCGCGGTTTGCGGGCTGCTTGCAAAGTTGGGGTTTAAAAAACCGCGTTTCGGTGTCGAAATTTCGGAATGTGCCGAACCCTCCGCCGACTGCGGCAGTATGTGCAGGTTTGTGTTTTCGGCAAACGCTGGCTACGCGCCCGCAGAGCTTGCAAAAATCGGATCGAGCGGCGAGATGGCGCGTGTGATGCTTGCAATAAAAACCGCGCTTGCCCAGCAGGACTCCACGCCGGTTCTGGTTTTCGACGAAGTCGATTCAAACGTCGGCGGCGAGATCGGCGCGGAGGTCGGCGCGCAGCTGGCGGAATTGGCGCGCAGCCATCAGGTATTTTGCGTCACCCACCTGCCGCAGGTAGCCGCCATGGGAGACAACCATTATGTTGTGGTGAAAACGCAGACAGACAGTTCCACTTCTGTTTCCATTTCCCCTCTTGCCGACAACCGCGCCGCGCGCGTGGCGGAGCTTGCAAGAATGTTGGGCGACAGAAATTCGGACGCTGCCGTAAAAATGGCGGAAAAACTTTTAAAAAAATAGGGAGTTAGATTATTTTTTCGATGGCAAGGTCTAAAAGGAAAAACGTTGAAAAATTCGGCGAAGTCATAGGCAAAAGCCGCCCGATATTGGGAGCGGTTCTCGCCGTGGCGGGCGTTGCCGCGCTGCTTTCCGTGCTTGGATACACTGCGGGGCAGGAGGTTCTGTTCAAGCATTATTTCGAACCCCTGCTGCCCTCTACCGACTCGGCCGGCAACAATGTCTGCGGCGAACTGGGGGCGACGTTTGCGCTGGCTTCCATGCTTCTTGTGGGGGCGAGCGCGTATATGATACCCGTCTATATTATTTGGGCGGCGGTAGGGTGTTTTCGCAGGAGGGCTTCGCTGTTTTCCAAAACGGAGATCGCGGCGATTATCGCGGGGGTGTTGTCCCTCTCCGTTTCAGCTGCCGTGTTTCAGGATTTTCTCGGCACGTCCGCGCCGCTTCAAAGCGCGACTTTCCCGAGCGGCTGGGGCGGCAAGTTCGGATACGTCGTGTATTCGCAGACAAAACCGCTTTTGGACACGCTCGGCAACGCTCTGCTTTTCGGCGGCGTGTATTTTATAACGCTGGTGGTTGTTTTCGTGGACAGTCCCGCCGAAACCGTGTCGGAATTGTTTTCGGCGCTGAAGTGGTGCGCGCGCATACTGTGGCGCGTTTTCTCGGCGGTTGTAGCCGCGCTTTTCTCGATTCCCAAAAAACTTCTCGCCGCGCTTTTTGCCCGCCGCGCGGAAGACGGCGACGAAGATGACGCCGCAGCGAAAGTCGGCCCCGCAGAGCCCGAACGCAAGTCCGAATCGGCGGAAAAGCGGCAGGCGCAAGTCTCCGCCGATTCCGACGCCGACTTTGCGCCCGAGCCCGACGCGGCGGAGGTTGCCGGAATAGACTTGGGCGAACTTTCAGCTTTCGTCAGCGAAATGGGGAAGGAGTCTGATTCTTCTTCCGCGAAAAGGGGAAACGGTGTTGTCGAGGTTGGCTCGGTTGATTCGGATATGCTCGAAGCCGCCGAAGACGACGCCTCCGCCGACTTCTCGAGCGTAGACATAGGTTTCGGAGCGCGGGAAAAAACGGAAGTCGGCGGGCAGCCGACGCGCGCGGACTCGGCGTCCGAAGCCCGTTCGGGCATTCCCGAAGCGATAAACTTGGGCTTGTCTTCTTTGTCGAAAACCGATACCGTTTCCGTCGGAGCGCGACAGCAAACTGTCGCGGCTGACGAATCTCAGCAGCAGGAGCGGGCTTCCGAAATCGAGGTTGTAGACACGAGCGTTCCGCTTGTAGAAGACGTGCCCGAGCGCAAACCGCGCCGCAAAGACGCCGAAAAATACGTCTTCCCTTCTCTGAGTCTCCTCTCCGAGCCCGCAAAGCGCGACGAAACAAAAGTGGAGGATTATAACGCAAGAACCGCGGAAATAGTCAAAATCATCGGCGACTTCGGGCTGAAAGTCATTCCCGATAAGGCCTATCCCGGGCCGGTAATCACCCGCTACGAAGTCAAGCCCGCCCCGGGCGTGAAAATCAGCCGCATTGCCAACTTGGAGGACGACATCACCGCGGGCATAATGGCGGAAAAAGTCAGAATCATCGCCCCCGTTCCCGGGCGGGGAACAATCGGTATAGAAGTGCCCAACAAGCACCGAATGAACGTCTCAATGCGCGAGGTGCTCCAGTCGAAACAGTGGCGCGACAACAAATACGAAATCCCGATTGCGCTCGGCAAAGACGCGACGGGTATTCCGATTGTCGCGAACATGAAAAAAATGACGCACGCGCTGATTGCGGGCTCAACAAATTCGGGCAAGAGCGTCTGCATAAACACAATCATAATTTCAATGCTCTACAAAATGACCCCGCGCGATTTGCGCCTTATTATGATTGACCCGAAAATGGTCGAGCTGCAGGTCTACAACACAATTCCGCACATGCTCATTCCCGTGGTTGTGGACGTTAAAAAGGCGGCGGCGGCTCTGAAGTGGCTGACGGGCGAAATGATGCGCCGTTACCAGATTTTCAACAAGGCGGGCGTCAGGAACATCGACGGATTCAACGCGAAAATCCTCAAGGACAAGGCCGAAATGGAGCGCGCTGAAATGGAGTTTGCGCAGATGTCTTCGGAGGAGCGTCAGGCTGCAATGGCGGCGAAGGCGGAAGCCAAGGACGACATCGAACTGCCCGAAGACAAGCTTCCGTATATAGTATGCATTATCGACGAACTCGCCGACTTGATGAGTGTTGTCGGCAAAGACGTCGAAATCTACATAGCCCGAATCACCCAGCTCGCGCGCGCGGCGGGCATTCATATGATTATCGCAACACAGCGTCCCGACGTGAAGGTTATCACGGGAAAAATCAAAAACAATCTGCCCACGCGCATTGCCTTCAAGGTGACTTCGCAAATAGACAGCCGCACGATTCTCGATCGCAAGGGCGCGGAAACGCTTATCGGCATGGGCGACATGCTCTTCCTTAACAACGGCTCTTCCGACTTGGTCCGCGCGCAGGGCGCGTTCATTCCCGACGCCGAAATAGCCGCGGTTGTGGAGGCCTTGAACGTAAACAACGTAGACGGCAAGCCGCAGTATGTTGAGGAAGTCCAAGCTCAAATAGAGGCCTCCGCCGATGAAGACGGCGGCGACCTCATCGGCGATGGCGAGGGCGGCAAATACGGAGACCCGATGACAGTCAAGGCAATAAACGCAATTCGCGCTTCGGGCAAGGCAAGCACTTCGCTTTTGCAGCGCAAGCTCGGCATAGGCTACGGGCGCGCCGCCCGCATTATGGACGAGCTGGAGGACAGGGGGATTATCGGCCCCGACAACGGGACGGGCAAGCGCGAGCTTTTCCTTGATTCGCTCGAATAGCGGCGTCTAAAAAAAGGCTTTACCAAACGTCAATAATGTTTTTTAATTCCGCGTTTTAATAAATTGAATATGAAGCAGAGAACGATTGCAAAAGAGGTGTCTGTCAATGGGAAGGCGTTGCATTGCGGCGCGGAGGTTACGATGACATTCAAACCGGCTCCCGAAAACACGGGTGTCGTATTCAAGAGAACCGACATCTTCGGAAAGCCCGAAATCAGGCCGCATATTTCGTTGATTTCATCCGATTTGGTTCGGAACACGGGCGTAACTTCGGGGCACGTCAAGCTTCACACTATAGAACACGTTTTGGCTACGATGTCGGGTATGAACATCGACAACTGCATCGTGGAAATGAACGAGGGAGAACCCCCCATTATGGACGGCTCGGCAAAGGCTTTCGTGAATATGGTTGCGGAGGCGGGCATTGTGGAGCAGTCCGCAGAAAGCGAGGTTTTCGAACTGCGCGAACCCGTTTCGATAACCGACGGCAACCGCTCGGTAATAGCGCTTCCGTATCCCGACGGGCTGAAAATAACGTGCACGTCAACCGACGACAGAGGTTCGCACACGCAGCATTTGTCGATTGACATCGATCCCGACACGTTCCGCAACGAAATCGCGCCCGCAAGAACTTTCACAGTCTACGAAGACATCGAGCCGCTTTTGAAGCTCGGCAAAATTCAGGGCGGCAGTCTCGATTCGGCAATCATAATCAAGGGCGACAAAATTCTCGCGAAAGAGCCGCTCCGCTTCAAGGACGAGTTCGTCCGCCACAAAATCCTCGACATCATCGGCGACATTTCGCTTCTGGGCGTGCATCTGAAAGCCCACATAATAGCCGTCAGAACGGGGCATTCGCTAAACGCCAAACTCACTTCGGAAATCTACAGCCAAATGCTGCGCTACAGGAAAAACCCCGAGAAGGCGGCAAAAAAGCACGAGGAAAAAGAGCGCGACAGACACATAATCGTATCGACCGAAACCACGCTCGATTCCCGCAGAATTTTGGACTTGATTCCCCACCGCTATCCTTTCGTTCTCGTTGACAGAGTGGAAAACATCATAGATGACAAGGAAATCATAGGCATCAAAAACGTCACCATAAACGAGCCGTATTTTCAGGGGCACTTCCCCGGAAATCCCGTTATGCCCGGCGTCCTGCAGCTCGAGGCAATGGCGCAGACGGCGGGCATACTCATGTTCCGCAAAATTTCGTCGGAAAACAAACTCGCGTTCTTTATGAGTGCCGACAAAGTCAAGTTCCGCAAGGCGGTAAAACCTGGCGACCAGCTGAAAATCCACGGCGTCATAACAAAAAATAGGGGCGATAAAATCGTGTGCGCAAAAGTTGAATGCTCGGTTGCCGACGCGGTTGTAAGCTCGGCGGAACTGATGTTCTCCATTTTGGACGCGTCGGAAGTTGTTTGACAAAAAGCGCAGAACAGGTAAGTCGGAGTTTTAGAAAATGGCAAAGATTCATCCAACGGCAATAGTAGATTCGTCGGCGGTTTTGGCGGACGACGTTGAAGTGGGCGCGTATGCGTATATCGGCGGCGGCGTGAATATAGGCGCGGGCACGATTGTAGCGCACCATGCAACGGTTGACGGCAACACGAAAATCGGCGAGGGCAACGAAATCCACCCCTACGCGTTCATCGGCGGCAAAACGCACGACCTTAAATTTGCGGGAGGAAACCCCGGATTGGTAATCGGCAACTACAACGTCTTCCGCGAATACACAACAGCCCATATGGCGACCGCCGACGGCAAAAGCACAATCATCGGCGACCACAACAATTTCCTTGCCTACAGCCATATCGCCCACGATTGCGTAGTAGGCAACCACGTCCTGATGAGCTCCCACACGGGGCTTGCAGGCCACATCGTCATCGGCGACCACGCAGTTGTCGCGGGGCTTTCGGGCGCGCACCAGTTCTGCAGAATCGGCGAATACTCAATGATAAGCTCCATGACCAAGCAGGTTAAGGATTTGCCCCCGTTCTTCATCGCCGACGGCAATCCCGCCTACGTCTGCACAATCAATAAAATCAATATGCAGCGCAACGGCTTCACCACGGAGGAAATCGACATTGCATACAGCGCGTTCAAGGTAATCTACAAACACGGGCTTTCGCGCCCCAACGCAATTGCGGAGCTTAAGCGCAGGGAATACGCGTCGTCGCGCGTGATTAAAACGCTGCTGAAATTTATGGAAGCCCCCTCGATTCGCGGCCTTGCCTAAGCGGATTCGCGGCAGTGTTGCGTTTTTTGACGGCGGGAATCGGCAGTGTCGATTCCCCTTTTTTTCGACGCGGCGGCGGATTGTTTAATGCGCTTCGCGTTTGGAAAAACACAATTGATTAAGAGTCAACTGCACATAATAAAACCTGCCGCGTTCAAAGCCAAAAAGAAAAGAGAGCGGCGCACAGACAGGGCTTGCCACCGTCGGTGCTAAAAAAGAGAAAAGACTACGGTGCACAGGTAAAACCTGTCGCCGTAGGTGCCCAACATGTAAAAAAAATGAATATTGTTGAATTGTCGCATAAAATGGTTGCCGATTACGTGGGGTCGGTTGAATACGCAGTAGATGCAACGCTCGGGGGCGGGCGCGATGCGCTGTTCGCGGCTTCGCTTTTGCGGGCGGGAGGGAAAGTTTTCGGCTTCGATGTCCAGCGTGTTGCAGTGGAGCGTTCGCGCGCACTCTTCGAGAAACACGGGCTTTCCCAAAGGGCGGAGTTTTTCGAGGCAAGCCACGCCGATATGAAAAAACTGCTGCTGCGCGAAGCGTTCGGGAAAATCGGCTGCTTCTTTTTCAATTTGGGCTGGCTGCCCGATTCGGATAAAAGCGTTATTACGCGCGCGGAGTCAACGCTGGAGGCTATAGGCGCGGCGGTCGAACTCGCATCGGCGGAGTGTTGCGCGCTCGCTGTCGTCTGCTACAAGGCGCACGAAGGCGGAATGGAGGAGTTCCTGCGCGTGGAAAAATTTTTCGAAACATCCGCGCTTGATTTCACGCGCCACACCGACGCTTCAAACAAACTTTCGCCCGAACTTTTCTTTGTTAAAATCGGCAAAAAACGCAAAAAAAGTGTTTAAAAAAAAATCGGAATCATCAATATAAACGAATATGCAAAAACTTTTAAAACTGATGTTGGACGGAGAGGCGCTTTCGAGCGAGCAGATGGGCGAAATTCTCGGGCTTTCGCGCGAGGAGCTTGACGCCCAAATGAAGAAGCTTTCCGATGCGGGCATACTGCTCGGCTGGCGTCCCGTGATAAACGCCGATGCGGAGAAATCGAAAGTGCACGCGGCAATAGAGCTGCGCATTACGCCCGAGCGCGAGGGCGGCTACGACAGGCTCGCCCAGCGCGTGAGCAAGTTCGATGAAGTCGATTCCTGCTATCTGATGAGCGGCGCGTATGACCTGCTGCTGTTCGTCAGAGCCGATTCGCTCAAGGACGTGGCAAGCTTTGTGTATGAAAAGCTTGCCACAATCAAGGGCGTTACTTCCACTGCAACGCACTTCTTCCTGAAGACATACAAGACGCAGGGCTTCATAATCAAGCGCGAGCCCCATTCCGACGACCGCCTGATTTACTCGCCGTAGCCGCTTTTTTCGGCTTCGGCATTTTTATCCGGAAAATATTTTTACTATGAATGACAATTCAAAAAGATTTATCGCCGAACATGTGCGCGACTTGCCAAAGTCGGGGATAAGGGAATTTTTCGCAATCGCCGCAACGATGAAAGACGCAATTTCATTGGGCATAGGCGAGCCCGATTTCGTCACGCCGTGGCATATCAGGGAGGCTGCAATTTTCGCGCTTGAAAACGGCAAAACGTCCTACACCGACAACCTCGGCCTGCGTTCGCTCAGAAACGAAATTGCCGATTACGTGGCAAAGACTTTCCGCGTGCAATACGACCCCTCCTGCGAGATTCTGGTGGGCGTCGGTGTGTCGGAGGTGCTTGATTGTGTCCTGCGCGCAATAATCAACCCCGGCGACAAGGTTATGTATCACGAACCCTGTTTTGTGTCATACGCGCCGAGCGTAAAGCTTTCGCACGGCGTTCCCGTTGCGGTAAAAACGCGCCCCGAAGACGGCTTCGCGTTCAACGTAGAGGAAGTCAAAAAGGCTTGGACAAAGGGCTGCAAGGCGATTCTGCTCAACTTCCCCACAAATCCCACGGGCGGCGTCGCAGAGCGTGCGCAGCTTGAGGAGCTTGCGAAGTTCGCCAAAGAAAAGGATATGCTTGTAATAAGCGACGAAATTTATTCGGAGCTCACCTACGAAGGAGAACACGTTTCGATTGCGTCGCTCGACGGAATGAAGGAGCGTTGCGTTTTCCTGCACGGTTTCTCGAAGGCGTTTGCAATGACCGGCTTCAGGATAGGCTATGCCTGCGCTCCGAAGGAAATTATAGAGGGAGCGATGAAGGCGCACCAATACGCCATAATGTGCGCGCCCATTGTCTCGCAGGAGGCGGCGCGGGAGGCTTTGCGCAACGGCAGGAAATCTATGCTGCATATGCGCGAGCAATACCAGAGCCGCCGCGACTTCATTGTCGGCAAGTTCAACGAAATGGGAATGGACTGCCATTCGCCCAAGGGCACGTTCTATGCTTTCCCGAGTGTCAAACGCTTCGGAATGTCGTCGATGGATTTCGCCAAATACATTTTGAACGAGGCCAAAGTGGCCGTGGTCCCCGGGTCGGCGTTCGGCGCGGACGGCGAGGGTTTTGTTCGCGCAAGCTTTTCCACAAGCTACGAAAATCTCGTGGAGGCGGCGGAGAGAATGAAAACAGCAATAGACAAACTCAATGGCTGATTCCCCGAAAAGCATAGCCCTTGTGGGGCGTCCGAACGTAGGTAAAAGCAGGCTTTTCAACAGGCTTGTGGGGCGGCGCATATCGATTGTCCACGACAAACCGGGCGTTACGCGCGACATCGTTGTCGAGCGTCTTTCCGATTCACTCGTTCTCATGGATACCGGCGGCATGGGCGCGACGGAGCAGATGACGGAGCGCGTCATTGCCGACGCCACGAACGAGCAGGCGAATTTTGCAATCACCGCCGCCGACACAATAGTTTTCGTGCTCGACCTGCAGACGGGTTTGACGCCGCTGGATTTGGAGATTGCAAAGCTTTTGCGCGCTTCGGGCAAGGACGTTATTGTGGCGGTGAACAAAGTCGATTTGCCCCAGCACGAAGACCTTTCGGGCGAGTTCTATTCGCTCGGCTTTAAAAACGTGGTGGAGCTTTCCGCCGAACACGGCTACGGGGTGGATTCGCTCGTTTCGCTTATCGAGCAAAAATACGGAGCCATAAACACCGCCGCCCCCGACGAGGGCGCGGACCGCGTAAAAATCTGCGTTGCGGGGCGTCCGAACGTTGGGAAAAGCTCGATAATAAACAGGCTGCTTGGCGAAAAACGCCTGATTGTAAGCGACGTCGCGGGCACCACCCGCGACAGTGTCCGTTGCGATATCGACGTTCCCGTCAAGAACGGCGAGCCAATGCGGTTGCGCCTTTACGATACCGCGGGGCTGCGGCTGAAGCGTAAAACGAATACCTCGCTCGACTACCTGTCGTCGCTGCGCACGCGCAAGGCGATGTCGGTTTGCGATGTCGTGTTTTTGGTAATCGACGCAATGGGCGGAGTTTCCGAGCTCGACAAACGCCTCGCCGGCGAGATAGCCGCGGCGGGCGCGTCAACGATTGTCGTGGTCAACAAATGGGACTACGCTGTCGAGACGTTCGCAAAATCTACGGTAGGCAAATACAAGGATTTGCGGGAATTCGGCAAAAGCTTCGAAGACGCTATCCGCGCGGAACTGCCGTCAATCGGTTCTTCGCGCATATACTTCGTTTCGGCCAAAGACAACGACGGTATCGACAAACTTCCCGCCGCCGCATTCAGGCTTTTCGAAAAAGCGAACGCGCCCGTTTCAACGGGGAGGCTCAATTCGATAGTCAAAAAACTTACCGAAGAAAATCCGCCGCGCTACGTTTCGGGCAAGCGGTTTAAAATCTACTATTGCGTGAAAATAGCGTCGCGCCCGTGGACGGTGCGCATGTATTGCAACAAGGCGGAGGCTCTTACGCATACCTACCGCAGGTATCTTGCAAACGGCATTCGCGACGCCCTCAATCTCGGCGGGGTGTCGGTGAATTTGGAGCTTGTGGGCAAAGTTTCGCAGACGGTGGAAGAGCGTTTGGAAAAGAAAAAATGAAGATAGCTTTCATGGCAAGCGACCCAATCGCCCTCAAGCCGATTGAGTTTCTGCGCGGCGCGCACGAACTTGTATGCGTGGTCAGCAATCCTGATAAACCGAAGGGCAGGGGTAAAAAACTTTCGCCCAACGAAGTCTCCCAGTGGGCATTGGACAACGGCGTGGAGCTGTTGCGCCCCGAAAAAAAACCGACCGACGCCGACGTTGCGCGCCTGCGCGAACTGGGCGCGGAGTTGATTGTCGTGATGGCATACGGCTGCATTTTGAAGGACAACGTCCTCAAATACGGGAAGTATCCGTGTCTTAATCTGCACGCGTCGCTGTTGCCCGAATTGCGGGGGGCGTCGCCGATTGAAACGGCAATCGCACTCGGCAAAAAGCGCACGGGCGTTTCGCTTATGGCCGTTTCGCCCGCCATGGACGAAGGCGACGTTGCCGACGCGGAGACCGTTGAAATTTCCGATTCTGATAACGCCGGGACACTGCGCGAAAAAATTTCCGCCGCGTCCGTAGAACTTCTCAAACGCGATTTACCGTTGTTGGAATGCGGTCGGTTGCGCTGGATTCCGCAGGATTCCAAGCGCGCTACATACGCGCGCAAGCTTTCCAAAGCCGATATGTTTTTGAATTTTTCCAATCCGGCCACGGTTTTACGCGACAGAATACGCGCCTTCGGAGCGGGCATTTTCACATACGGCAACGACACCGTAAAAATTTTCGACGTTTCCGCGGAAAATCCCGAACGCGAATTTTCCGACTTCGGGCGCGTTTTGTCGGCCGACTCGGACGGCCTGAAAATAGCGTGTTCGCGCGGGGTGCTTGCGGCGCGGACTCTCCAGAAACCGTGTTCGAAAATTTTGTCGGCGCGCGATTTTTTTGCGGGATACGTCATAGAAAAAAACAGTATTCTACAAAGCGCGGAAAATTTACCTTTGCTTAAATAAAAAAATGTTTTTTTGTGTTGCAAAAAAAAGACGACGAGTGATACTCTACTTAAAGTAAGACGGAAGTATCGTTATTGTTTAGCGCAGATGATGTTAAAATATATTCCAGAAGCAACACCGACGCCGATTCGCAGAACACGGCGCAGCGCATTGTCTTGTAGGGGCTTTTATTCGCTTCCAGATTTTTTCTTTTCCGAAAAGTATTTCATTGAAAAATCCCTCTTTCCGATTTGTCGGAGGGGAGGGCAATGTTAACTAAACCACAAAAGAAATAAATAATATGGCAACAAAAACAGTAGCAAAGAAAGCTCCCGCAAAGAAGGCGGTAGCAAAAAAAGCTCCCGCGAAAAAGGCGGTAGCAAAGAAGGCCCCGGCCAAGAAGGTTGCGGCAAAAAAAGCTCCCGCGAAAAAGGCTGCGGCAAAGAAAGCACCCGCAAAGAAGGCGGTTGCCAAGAAGGCTGCTCCCGCGAAAAAGGCTGAGGTAAAAAAAGCCGTCGCCGCAAAGAAGTCATGTTGCTGCAAGAAGTCGGCTTGCGAAAAAAAGCCCTGCGAAAAAAAGCCCTGCGCTAAAAAGTCCTGCGCTAAAAAATCCTGCAAGAAATAAATTTTATTTTTTGTGCGCGTCGCCCGCAAGGCGGCGCGTTTTTTTTGCGCCGTTTCAATGCGTGTTTTTCTTTCCGCCTTCCGCAAAAAAAAGCGGGACGCAAACGCGCCCCGCCGTATTCGAAAAACTTCCACGTTAATTGAGGTCCTTTTTGATTTCCTCCCAGACTTCGATAAACTTTTTGTTTTCGTCGCCCATATCCTTGATGAATTCTCCCTTCTTGTAGAGGAAAGAGGGGAACACTTTTTCGACGTCGAAATCCTTTAGGTATTTTTTCGCCGCGGGAACGGGAGCAAAGTAGCAGGTATACTCCATATTCTTTGCAGCGTTTTTGGGGTCGAGAATGAAGTTGATGAACTTGTAGGCGAGGTCTTTGTTTCCCGCGCTTACGGGGATTACAAAGTCGTCGCACGAAACAGAAACGCCTTCTTTCGGGGCGAAAAGGTCGATGTGCTTCTGCTCCTTGACTATTTGCAGAACGTCGCCGCTGTAGCCCTGCGCTACGAAAAATTCGTTGCTTGCCAAGCCGTTTTTATAGCTTTCGTTGTCGAATTTTGCGAGGTTCTTTTTCCAATTGAGTATAACTTCCTTCGCCTGTTGCAAAGCCTGTTTGTCGGTGCAATTCATTCCCTTGCCTACCATAAAAAGACCCGCGCCGATTGTTTCGCGCATGTCGTCAAGAAGCGTCATTCTGCCTTTGAGGTCGCTTCTTTCGAATATCTTCCACGACTTTTCGATGTCGCCTACTTTGTTCTTGTTGTAGGCAATACAGGTGTAGCCGAGCAGATACGGCACACTGTATTCCATTTTCTTGTCGTAGGCGAGCCCCTCTAGATACGCCTTGTCCACAAGTCTGGAGTTTTCCATCTTCGACAGGTCGAGCTTTTCGACGAGTTTTTTCTCATACATAAGCTTGGCCATATAGCTTGTGGGCGTTATGATATCGTAGCCCTTCGCCCCCGCGCTCAACTTGGAGAACATTGACTCGTTGGAGTCGAAAGTGTCTATCTGAACTTCGCAGTTATACTGCTTTTCGAATTCGGCAATCAACTCTTCGTCGATATAGTCCGACCAAGTGAATATGTGCAACTTGGGTTTGGAAGGTCCGCACCCTACAATTAGCGTCGAGAGCAACAGCGCGATGCCCGTGAGTGTTCTTTTTATTATTTTCATTTGTTTGGTTTTTGTATGGATTATTTACGCGTCTTTTTTACGCATTATCAGGTTGCCCAAAATCGCCACGCTAAAAGTTACAGCCATAAAAACAACCGACAACGCATTGATGATTGCCAGCGGACCGTGTTTCATCATACTGTAGACTTTGACGGGCAAAGTTGTGCTTCCGGGGCCCCCCACGAAGAAGGTAACCACGAAATCGTCCATAGACAGCGTGAATGCCATCATTGCTCCCGCCACTATTCCGGGGAGAAGCAGCGGCAAAATTATCTTCAAAAATATGCGCGTCGAACTCGCGCCCAAATCCTGCGCGGCTTGGATTAAGTTGAAATCGAAATCCTGCAGGCGCGCAAGCACCGTGAACGCCACAAAGCTCACGCAGAATGTTATGTGCGCCATGATGACCGTCGCCAAGCCGAGGTCGATTTTAAGGCTCACGAACATCAGCAGCAGGCTTATGCCCATGAGGACGTCGGGAATTACCAGCGGCGCGTAGATAAGTCCGTAGTGGAGCTTTTGCATATTGCTGCGCTTGTATGCGTTGAGCACCCACGCGGCAAGCGTCCCGATAACCGTCGAAAACAGGGTTGCGACGGCCGCCACAAACAGCGTGTTCATCGTGGCGTTTATGACGGCGTGGTCTTTGAACAGCGCCTCATACCACTTCAGTGAAAATCCCGCCCACTTGCCGCCGAAGCGCGAAGAGTTAAACGACATCGCAACCAAAGTCGCAATCGGCAGATACATGAAGACAATCACGACTATCGTAATTATCAGCGATGTGAATCTTGAATTGCACTTCATTTCGAAATCCCCCTCGCCGCGTTTTTGACGCCCGAGCTCGGGCGCGACAGCATCTTTTGTTTGAGCATTGCAAACACAATCGGAATCGTGATTATCAGCGAAAGCAGCGCAGCCAACGCCGCCGCCTCTGGCAGGTTTCTGTATGCTGAAGCGCGTATGGCTATTTTGTTGCCGAGCATTTCTCCGTTTATGCCTCCCACCAAGTCGGGAATTGCGTAAGAGCCCATCGCGGGGATAAACACCACCAGAATTGCCGTGAAAATTCCGCGCTTTATCCCCGGAATGAAGACCGAACAAAACGCCTTGAAGCGCGACGCGCCCAAGTCCTGCGCGGCTTCAAGCAGGGAATAGTCGAATTTTTCCGCCGCCGCGTAAATCGGCAGAATCGCGAACGGCAGGCAGGTGTAGACCGTGACGATTATCACCGCGCCGATATTGTTGAGCAGGAAAACGTCTTCGGGAATTATTCCGAGCGAAATCAGCGACCTGCGCAAAAAACCCTCGGGGTTCAGCAGTATGCGCCACGCGAAAATTCTTATGAGAAAATTCGTCCAAAGCGGAATTATAACAGCCAGCAGATACCAATATCTGTATTTCGGATTCTGCCGCGAAATCCAATACGCCACGGGAACAGAGAGCAGCAGGCATATCGCCGTTACCGCTACGCTCACCCAGATTGTGCGCCACAGGACGGAGATATAGTCGGCGCGGAGGACGTTTTTGATTGTTTCGAGCGTCCAAACGTCGCCAATGCCGCCGGTTGAGTCGGCGGTCTTGAACGCTATTGCGAACACCAAAAGCGACGGTATCAGAAAGAACAGCAACAGCCACAAAATTGAGGGCGTACTCAGCAGTATTTCCGCCAAATTTAGACTCTTTTTCACAGAGAGCCGAGTTGTAGAGGTGCCGTTCATTGCAAGCTAATGGGGGTTGTTCGATAATACGCTTACGTCGTCGCGGTGCCAAGCCACCCAAACGTTGTCGCCCCAAGTGGGCTGTTTGAAGTCAAGCGAGCATCTGTTGTGTTGCATTACTATGTTTATTCTGTGGTCTTTCACGCGCACCCAGTATCTTGTTTGCGCGCCCTGATAGACGATGTCCTCCACAACGCCCATGCACATATTGAGATTTTCGTTGGGCTTTTTTGCAAATATTGAAAATTTTTCGGGGCGAATGCTCACCGTCACCTTCGTGCCGAGCGCGAGCTTTTTCTCGTTATACGACGGAAATTCGCCCAGCCCGAACATATTTATTTTGGAGTATTCGGCGTCTATTGTTTCCGTGGTTTCGCCGTCGAAGAAGTTTGTGTCGCCGATAAACGACGCCACGAATTTCGTCTTCGGGTTCTCGTAGATTTCCGCGGGCGTGCCTATCTGCTCAATCAGTCCGTTGTTCATGACGGCGATTCTGTCGCTGAGGCTCATTGCCTCTCCCTGATCGTGCGTGACGTAGATGAATGTGGTGCCAACTTCGTCGTGGATTCGGTCGAGCTCCAGAAGCATATACTGGCGAAGTTTCAGGTCGAGAGCCGCGAGGGGCTCGTCAAGAAGAAGAAGCTTGGGCTTGTTTATCAACGCGCGCGCTATTGCAATGCGCTGTTTTTGCCCTCCGCTTATATTTGCGGGCATTCTGTCGGCAAGGTCGCGCAGGCGGATAATTTCGAGCATGTCGTCAACCATTTTGTTTACTTGGGCTTCGGGAAGCCCCGCCGTGCGCGGACCGAACGCGATATTATCGCGCACCGACATATGCGGGAAAAGCGCGTAGTTTTGAAAGACTGTATTGATTTTTCTTTTGTTCGGGGGAAGGTCTGTAATTTCCGCACCGTCGAGGAAGATTTTCCCGCTGTCGGGTTCTTCAAAACCGCCGATCATTCTAAGAATCGTGGTTTTTCCGCAGCCGCTGGGCCCGAGCAGGGAGAACACTTCGCCGCGTTTGACATCGAAGCTTACGCCCCTGACAACGTGGTTTTCTCCGAAATGTTTCTGTAGGTCGTCTAACTCAAAAAAATCCATTTCTATTTAATGAAAAATTGTCCCTTAAAGAATACCTTTCTCGAAAAAATAAAAGCTTTTTTTTCATTTTTTTTACACCCCCCGTTTTCGCGCTGCGAAAACGGGGGAGCGCGGCGGTATTTTTTTACTTGCTATCCAATACCAAACAATGCCGTTTTTTGCTTGAGTTTTTCGCTTTCCGCGCGTAGAAAAAACGCCTTAAAAAATGGGAAACGATTTTATGGAAAACAGTGTTGTTAAAATTTTGCAATTCGGCGAGGGCAATTTTTTGCGCGCCTTTGTAGACAGTATGGTTTGCGACGCCAACGCCGCGGGAGTTTTTGCCGGCGGCGTGTGTGTCTGCAATCTGCGCCGAAGCGGCTCGGTCGAAAAAATCAAAAATGCGGGGGGCATTTACAACCTGATTTCGCGCGGAATGCAAAACGGCGCGGCAGTTTCGAAAATTTCGAAAATCGACTCCGTTGTAGACGCGGTGAATCCGTATTCGGAGTTCGAAAAATTTATATCTTTTGCGGAGTCGGAGACGCTACGTTTTATAGTTTCCAACAGCACCGAGGCGGGCATACGCTTTTCGGCGGACGATTCGGTTGCAGATACTCCGCCCGAAACGTTCCCCGCAAAACTTACGCTTTTGCTTCACAAACGCTGGCGTCATTTCGGCGGCGACATTGCAAAAGGCTTGGTAATCCTTCCGTGCGAGCTCTTGGAGCGCAACGGCGACGCGCTTAAGGAGTGCGTTTTTAAATATGCCGAATTGTGGAGGCTTGAACCCGCGTTTGCCGAATGGCTCGACGCCGCGTGCGTGTTCTGCAATACCCTTGTAGACAGGATTGTCAGCGGACACCCTTCCGCCGACGAAAAAGACCCCGCCGTCCGCGCTCTGGACGACCCCATTTCCGTAGTTGCCGAGCCCTACCTTTTGTGGGCAATCCAGCCGAAGTCCGTGGCGGCGGAGCTGCCGCTCGACAAGTGCGGGTTGAACGTAATTTTTTGCGACGACATCGCCCCCTACCGCAGCCGCAAAGTAACGCTTCTTAACGCGCCCCACACGGCTATGACGGCGGTCGGGCTGCTTTCGGGCATGGAAACCGTGCGCGAAGCCGTTGACGACCCCCTTGTGGGCAAATTCGTCCGCGGATTGATGTTCGAAGAGCTTGTGCCGACGCTCGCCATGCCGCAGGCGGAGTCGGAATCGTTTGCGCGCGACGTTGTAGACCGCTTCCGCAATCCGTTTCTTGAGCACAAACTCAAGTCAATCGCGCTTAATTTTGTGTCGAAATGCAACGTGCGCCTTGTCCCGCCGACCGAAAAGTATTTCGAAAAATTCGGCAAAGTGCCGCAACGCTTGGCGTTCGCCTTCGCCGCAAACATACTTATGGCGTTCGCCGACAAAAGCGCGCTGGGCGAATCTCCCGAGGCCGCCCAAGCCGCCGCAAAGTCTGCTCCCGAAGCCTTCGCCGAAGCTTTCGTTTCTTCGCCGCGCTTTGTGGGCGGGCTTTCCGAAAACGCGGAGTTTAAAAACGCCGTAGTCTCTTTCGTGAAAAAAATCGGCGCAAACGGAATTACGGGCGCGCTCGGAGAACTTGAAAATGGAAAATCTGCTTAGAATTTCGCCCGCCGACAACGTGGCTGTCGCGCTAAAAAACCTCTCAAAAGGCGACGAAGTAAAAATCGGAGGCGGCGCGTTCGCGCTTGTTTGCGACGTTCCGTTCGGGCACAAAGTTGCCTTGTGCGATATTCCCGCCGGCGGCGATGTCGTCAAATACGCGCACAGAATAGGACGCGCAAAAACCGACATTCCGCGCGGCGGCAAAGTTGACGAAACCAATTTGAAAACGGCTCTCGGCGGACTTGACGAATACGAATACCGCCCCGCCGTTCCCGCCCCCCAGCCGCCGCAGAGCGCGTTTTTCAACGGCTATGTCCGCGCATCGGGGGAGGCGGGCGTGCGCAACGAGTTGTGGATTGTGCCGCTCGTTTCCTGCGTGAATTGTTTGGCGCGCTCTGCGGCTGAAAAATTCGCGCGCCCAGTCTCGGAAAACTTCGACGGCGCGTTCGCAATCTGCCACTCATACGGCTGCTCGCAGCTCGGGTGCGACCACGCAAACACGCGCGCGATTCTGGCGGATTTATGCATGAACCCGAATGCGGGCGGCGTTCTCGTGCTTTCGCTCGGCTGCGAAAACAACAAACTTTCGGAGTTTAAGACTGAACTTGAAAACAGGGGCGCGGATTTCTCGCGCATAAGATTTTTGGAGGCGCAGAAGTCGGACGACGAGATGTCCGACGCGCTTGCAATTCTTGAGGAACTCGCCGATGCGATGTCCGCCGACAGACGCGTTAAAACGCCGCTTTCAAAGCTGAAAATCGGGCTTAAATGCGGCGGCTCCGATGCGTTTTCGGGAATAACCGCAAACGCGCTTATCGGAAAGTTTTCCGACAGGGCAGTTGCGTGCGGGGCGTCGTGCGCGCTTTGCGAAGTGCCGGAGATGTTCGGTGCGGAATCGCTTTTGATGAACAGGGCGGAGTCGGTTCAGGTGTTCGAAAAATTCGTCGCAATGATAAACGACTTCAAAAATTATTTTATCTCAAACAAAATGCCCGTCTATGAAAATCCCTCTCCGGGGAACAAGGCGGGCGGAATTTCGACGCTTGAGGAGAAGTCGCTCGGGTGCGTGCAAAAGGGCGGCACTTCGGCGGTGCGCGATGTTCTGCGCTACGCCCAGCGTATTTCGAAAACGGGTCTTACGCTTTTGGAGTCCCCAGGGAACGATCCCGTTGCGGCTACGGCTCTCGCGGCGGCGGGCTGCCAGATTGTGCTTTTTAGCACGGGCAGGGGAACGCCGTTTGCGACGGCTGTGCCCACAATAAAAATCTCCTCCAATACGCCGCTTTTCGAAAAGAAAAACAACTGGATTGACTTCAACGCAGGCTCTATTCTGGACGGGAAAAACCTCGATGTCCTTTGCGGCGAGTTTTTTGACTTCGTTCTTTCCGTGGCAAGCGGGGCAAAAACAAAAGCCGAACTCAACGGCTACAAAGAAATAGCCATTTTCAAAACCGGCGTTACCCTGTAGTTTTTATAATTCCGAAAGTGGCGGCGATTGAACTTTGTTCAATACGCCTTTGTCTACTGATTAAAGTTTATATGTCGGCAAAGCCAATGACGCTTTGCGCACAAATTGAAGCTACGCTACTTTAATCAGCGAGCAAAGGCACATCGGCTTAGCCAATTGCCGCCACTTTCGGAAAGTTAAAAAACTTAAACCAGAAGACAAAGCGGAATTGAATTTTATTCAATCCCGCGCCACTTTAAGTTAAAAAAGCGCGAGGCTCGAGGCAGAAAACAAGCGAAGCGCGTTTGAGATTTTTTGCGTAGCAAAAAAGACCCC
>JAEXGH010000017.1 GCA_023450935.1 Verrucomicrobiota bacterium
GGGAGAATAAAACACGAAGTGTTTTACCCGTAGGGCGACCACGTTTACGTGGGAAGCTTTGCCGTAGGCAAAGAGCCGAGCGAAGCGAGTGCCGAGACATTTGTGAAACAAATGCGAGTTCAAAACAGCGCGGATTTTGCGAAGCAAAACCAAGCGAGCGAGTTCAATCCGAAACAAACCAAATTCAAGCGAAGCGCGAATGAGCGTTGCGAAGCAACGACCCCGAACGAAGCGAGTGGGCGAGACGGTTTGCGAATGCAAACGCGAGTCAATGATGCCCGAGAGCGTTTCTTGCGGCGGCTTTAATAATCAACGGCGATTGAACAGAGTTCAATCGCCGCAACCTTAAGATATAGAAGCCGCCGCCGAAAGAAACGCGTCCTCGCGCTTTTTTAGCGGCGGGCTGGGAGATTCGCCTTAACTATGGCGGCGTATTTTGCCACGCCGCGCGCTATTGCGTTGGCCACGCGCTGGCGGTATTCAGCCTTGGCGAGGTTCAGGCATTCGGCGTTGTTGGAGAGAAAGCCGACTTCCACCAAACATGCAGGCATATTCGCCGTGCGCAACACCGCAAAACGGGCGCGGCGCGCGCCCCTGTCGTCGGCGTCGAGCGAATCGACGAGGGATTTTTGAATGTTGAAAGAAAGCGATTGGCTCCAGCCGTCAACGTTGTTGCCTGGATAGGCTACGGTGTCCGCTTTGCGGAGTTTCGCCGAAGAACTCGACGGCAGCCAGACGGGCGTGAGCGCGTATGTCTCCACTCCCCTGACCGATTTGTTTTCGGCGGAGTTGCTGTGGACGCTTATGAACAGGTCGGCGGCTCGCTTGTTGGCTATAATGGGGCGGTTTTCGAGGTCGATGAAAACGTCGGTCGTGCGCGTGTATGATACCTTGTAGCCTAGCTTGCGCAGGGCCGCGCCCAGACGCAGCGCGATGTCGAGATTCACGCGCTTTTCGGCAACACCGTATCTTTTGTTTTGCGCGCCGATGTCCTTGCCGCCGTGCCCCGCGTCTATTACAATGTGGAACGGACGTCGGGGGGCGGGCAGTTGGTGCGGGAACAAAACGGGGGCGAGGTTCTTGTAGGCGTCGAGCTTTGACAGAAGCAGCATACCCTTTTTCGCGGCAATCGGATGCCCCAGACTGACGTAGTAGCCGTTGACTTTCGCAACCCTGCTGTTTATTTCGAAAACTATGTTCGTGTATTTGTTGAACGCCGACATTTTTTTGCCGCGCTCGAGCGTTTTAAACTTCAGCCCGAAAATCCGCGCATACTGCGAAACGCTTATGTATTCTATGCCGCCTATATCAAGCGCGAAAAGTCCGGTTGTCGAGAGCAGCAACCAGACCGTAATTGCGATAAATGAACGGCGCGAAAGCACGGTTTTATTCTTCGTCGGAATCGTCGGAGGGAATGTCGTCGGCGTCCTTTGAGTATTTCAGTTTGCGCTGGTTTTGCGCTACGGGAGAAAGCGAAACGTTGATGTTTCTGCCCATGAGTTTGGGCTCAGAGTCTGCGTGCCCGATGTGCTTTAGGTCTTCGATTGCGCGGTTGACCGCCTCGAACGCCTTGTCTTTGAACTCCATTTCGCGTCCGCGCATCATGAGGGTAATTTTGAGCTTGTTGCCTTGAAAGAGGAATTTTTCGGCGTTGCGGATTTTCGTCATGAAGTCGTTCATTTCAATCATCGGGCGGAGCTTGATTTCCTTGACCTTTACCGTTGCGACCTTGTGCGACTTCTGTTTTTTCGACTCCTCATACATATACTTCCCGTAGTCGAGTATTCTGCAAACGGGCGGTTCTGCCGTGGGCGATACCTCCAGCAAGTCCAAGCCCTGTCTGCGCGCTATCGCCAACGCCTCCTGCGGCGTCATGATTCCGAGTTGCCCGCCGTCGGGCCCGATTACCCTTATGCGGGGCGCCCTGATTCTTTCGTTTCTTCTCGGCCCGAAGTTGCGTCCGCCTCTGTTGTAGGGTTTGTTTCCGTTTGATTTAGTGCCGTTGTAGCTGCTGAAGGGTCTGTTGTTTGTCATTAACTATATATGTATTTTTTTTGTGATGTGCGCCTTATAGAATATGATATTTGAAAAAACTTCAATATTTTAATCGGAATTTTTTAGGCGTTGTATGTTCGCCCCGAGCTGGGCGAGCTTGCCGTCCATATTTTCGTAGCCGCGGTCGAGATGGTAGATGCGGTTTATGCGCGTCTGCCCCTCCGCCGCCAGAGCGGCAATCACCAACGCCGCCGACGCGCGCAAATCGCTTGCCATAACGGGCGCGCCCGAAAGTTTTGTCCTGCCGCGGAAGATTGCGCTTGCGCCCTCGCGCGAGATGTCCGCGCCCATTCGGCAAAGTTCGGGCACATACATGAAACGTTCGGGATAGATGCGCTCTGTGATGATTGAAATTCCGTCGGCTTGTGTCGCCAGCGCGCCGAGCTGCGCCTGAACGTCGGTCGGGATTCCGGGGTAGGGAAGGGTTGTGGCCTCAATCGGCAGAATTTGCGCGTTTGTTGCGTCGGCGAAAATCGCGTTGCCGCCCTTTGCCTCCACTGGGCAGCCCGCCTTTTCGAGCGCGTCGATAACCGAGCTTAAATGACGCTTTTGCGCGCCCTTTACAAGCACTTTTCCGCGCGTTGCAAACGTCGAAATAAGCCACGTTGCCGCCTCTATTCTGTCGGGCAGAACCGAGTGCTCCACGCCGCCGAGCCGCGGCACGCCCGTGATTGTTATTGTTGGCGAACCCGCGCCCTCTATAAGCGCGCCCATTTTCACGAGCATTTTGCACAGGTCGGCAATTTCGGGTTCGCACGCGGCGTATTCCACCACGGTTGTTCCGACCGCCAAAACCGCCGCCATGATTATGTTCGCCGTTCCCGTAACCGTGCTTCCGTAGCGGCCGCCCAAGTAGACCGTTCCCCCCCGCATTCTGCGGGCGTCTACGCAAATGTAGCCCTTGTCGATTTCCACCGAGCAGTTCAACGCGCGCATTCCCTTCAGGTGCAAATCGACGGGGCGCGCGCCGATAACGCACCCACCCGGCATTGAAACCTGCGCCTTTTTCAGACGCGCCGAAAGCGGCCCCAGCAGGCAGATACTTGCGCGCATTTTCCGCACAAGCTCATACGGGGCCAGCGGCGAAACGTCTTTCGCCTGAATTGTCCAGACTCCCTTTGCGGTGTTTTCAACTTCCGCGCCCACCGCCGCGAGGATTTCCGCCATAAACCTGACATCGCTCAGGTCGGGGACGTTTTTGAGCACGCATTTTTCGTCGGTAAGCAGAGCCGCCGCGAACATCGGCAGGCACGCGTTTTTTGCGCCCGACACCGAAACTTCGCCCTCAAGGGGACGGCCTCCCTCAATTAAAAGTGAATCCATTATGCGCCACACTTATCTTTCCCCTCTTCGCCCGTCAACTAAAAAACATATGGGGGCGACGCCTCGGTAGTGAATTAAAAAGCGGAGCAACTTACCTATATTTAATAATAAAACCGTAACAGAGGTGTCGCCCTCACAAGTTTTCAAAAACTTGAGAGGTGGTAATGCGGGCGGATTATAAATAAAAGCTCATGTTCGCTCGCGTTTGGGTTCGAATCAACTCTGTGTCCCGTAAAAAAATAATGAGGTTTGAGCGAAAAGTTGGCTTTTCAAGGCGTAGCGGGCTTAACGCCCGTGAGTCCGCAGAAAAACCAACTTTTCGACAAAAGCAATGCGGGCTTCTATAAATTCGGTAGTTCAACTAAAAATTCTTCTTGCTCGCCCGCATTGCGTCCTCAGTGTTTTTCAAAAAAACTTACGAGGCGTGAGCTTAGGGAGGATTTTGTGAGCGGTGGGATAGTGCTTGGGCACAGACCACCCGAACAAAACCTCCATAAGCCGCGAGACGCCTCTTTTTCGAATCTAAAAACAGAGGCGGATTGCCTATGGCAACCGCCATTACTTTTTATTTTATAAAATATTCGTAACAGAGGCGTCGCCCTCGTAAGTTTTCCAAGTTTTTTCTTGCAAATTTCTTGGGGTGGGGGGTAATTTGTGCAATATCTATTTATGAGGAGGTAGGAGAATATCAAGAAATCCGGTGTAATTACATGTAGCTACAGGAAAGTGAAACTATGAAGAATATAATAATGACATTGTGTGTTGCGGCTTTTGCAAGCACATTATCGGCGGCGGAGGTAGGCATCTCCAACGTCGATCTCAACAGTTCGAATGCGTCGAATGCCGACATTTCGACCTATTATAAATGGGTTACTCCCAGAGAGGGCGATCCATCTACTCAGGACGTTATCGCCTCCAACGCAACAATCAACTATACCGAAAGCGACCTTGCGCTCGTTGCAAACCGTGCCGCACGCGACTTCACGGGCGGCACGATAAACCTCGCTGCGGGCACGACCAACAACTTTCTGTATGTCGGCTGGACAAGCTCCGCGCGCAACTCTTTGGGTTTTTCCAATACAGTAATCAACGGCGGCGATACGTCTTCGCAGTTGACTCTTTCGGGATATTCCGACGGCACATACAATGCGGGATACTTCCGTATGATTCTCTCCTCTGGTGCGAACCTCACAATCAACAAGGCGCAGGTTACGCTTACGGACGTAGACATCTACTATGATAATGGCATCAAGAACGCCACAATCGCCGTCAACGAAGGCGGTGTGATCAACTACAACATAGGGTCGTTGTATAACAAGTCATACGAGGTTGACACTACTCTCGGGGTTACGTTTGCCTCGAATGACGGCACGGGCAAGGTTTCCTTCGGAGACAGCGCATTCTTGAACAATATTACCTTCAACAATATCAAGATTGACTATGCAGACGGCGCGTCATTCTCGGGCACGACAACGGTTAAGGGAATGAGGTGGACGCTGGACAGAAACGTTTCGTTCGAAAAACTCGTTACGGGCGACATCACTGCCGTTAAAGGGAGCAACGCAACGATGTCTCTCGCGGGCGGTTCAATCGCCAATGTCGAGCTTAACGAAAATACCCTTGAAATAACGGGCGATGTCACTTCTTCGATGCGTGTTTCGGGCGGTAATTTGACTATTGCCGCCGGGGCGACGTTTACCTCCAAAAACGGCTCCAACAACATCAGCAAACTTAATATGGCAGCGGGTTCTACGTTCAATGCGGCGTCTACGGGAATTGGCGGCGTAACGTTGCGCCGCGATAGCAACATCGATGGCTCGCTGATTATTGCGGGCGGCAGAGGCTCGGGAATCGACTCCGACACCTACACGTTTGCCATTAACAATGTCAGGACTACATTCGGCGCAAACGCCTCGGTTGACCAGCAGAAATACAGCGACGTTCAGGGCGCGTGGGTTTCGGGCACAAACGCAAATGTAAGTTCGTCTTCCGCCGCGGGCGCGTTGAAGTTCGCGAACATCGTCCAGCTTGGCGGCGGCGCAACGCTCAACCTCAATTCGACCGACGCGTGGATTTCGGGATACGCTCCCGAAGCGGGTTCGGCAACCTCGCAGGGCGGCTCGACTTTTGCGATTGTAGACCACCTCAACCCGACAGTCGCAACGTCGGCTACAATCAACGTAAACGCCACCAACAACATCGGCAAGTTCGACCTCATAAACAAATCCAAGTTGCAGGTGAACGTAAATTCGGGCGTCTTTACGCTCAACGACGTTTCCGAATCGGCGACAATGTCGGCTAAGGTTGCAAACGGCGCATCGTTCGTCTTCAACGGCGCGACAAACACGCAGATTTCCTCGCTGGTTGTTGAAAACGGCGGTTCGTTCAAGTTCGCGAACGCGAGCAATAATTTGTATATCTTGGGTGTGTCCTCCGTCTATGCGGCTTCGGGCAGGGAAGTCGATTTCGGCTCTACCGTGCGCGTTGCCGATATGACTATGGCGGGCGACTCAGCCGAAACAATCAAGGCCCGAAAAATCATCATCACACAGGGCGGTACACTCAAGCTCGACTCCGAAAACGTAATTGTCAAAACCGGCTACATCAAGGACGGGAAAGCCGACGTTTCGCACTTGGCTTCGTGTTTCGACAATACGACCCTCGTGCTCGGAGCGAATCAGGCGTTCGGCGTTCTGGATATCGCTACTGCAACGGGTCTCGACAAGACGGTTTTGACAATCATCTTCAACGGCAACAAGCTCTCGTTCGACGCCGTTAGCGGCACTGATACGAAAGACTATCAGCTCAACTTCGAAGAATTTACCAGCGGCAATTTTGTCTACACGGGAGACGACACTTCGGTGTTCGACCTCGGCAAGATTCTCGTCAACGGTAAATACACCGCCGACCAGCTCTCTTGGGCGGGAAGCGCGGGCAACTGGAGCTTGACCTACAACATTCCCGAGCCTTCCACATATGCGGCAATCTTGGGCGGTTTGGCTGTTGCTTTTGCGTTTATGCGCCGTCGCCGTTAATAAGCGAATTTGACAATTTTTAACCACAAGCCTTTCGGTTTCCGAAAGGCTTTTTTATGTCTTTTACATTTCCTAAAGTGGCGCGGATTGAACTTTGTTCAATGCTGCTTTACTCAAAATTAAAGTTACGACTTTAACCAATAACCAAAGGCGAACGGCTATACCCGCCGCCACTTTAGGAAAACTAAAAAATAAAAAACCGCAACCCTTGCGGACTGCGGCTTTTGGTGCTCAGAACGGGATTGAACTCGCGCCTTGTTTTTGCGTTGCAAAAACTGCGGCGTCTCGGCACTCGCTTCGCTCGGCTCTTTGCCTTTGGCAAAGCTTCCCCCAAAAGTTTTTTACGTGTTGTGAAGTGGCGCAAATTGTCTGAAGCCAATATTGCTTTGCCTTAATCAAACGACAAAGGCGAATTGCCTACGGCAATCGCCGCCGCTTTAGGAATTATAAAAAACACAAAAAAACCGCAATCCTTGCGGACTGCGGTTTTTGGTGCTCAGAACGGGACTCGAACCCACACGGCTTTCGCCATACGCCCCTCAAACGTACGTGTCTACCAATTCCACCACCTGAGCATTTGAGTTATTTTTAAGTCGTCCACTATGGCGCGTTTTTTCCGCGAAAGCAAGCAAAATTTTCACTATTTTTTCTTTGCTTTACTTTCGTTTTCTTCGGTTGCATTAACTGCGCTATTTGCTTCCTGCATTGAAAACAACATGGCGCGCTTGTCGATTACAGTGCGGCGTCCGCTGTCGGATAGCTCAGTTGTTTCCATTCCGCCAAGCGGCATTTTGATTTCTCCGCTCTTCGGCAGGTAGATTGTGGTGTTGACGTTGAAGTTTTCGAAGTTGCACAATATTCTAAGCGTGTCTTCGCTTATGCGCACAGCATTGATTTTGTCGCTATTATTTTCGGGCGAAAAGGGGAAGAATTGGGCGTTTTTTATATTCTCGTCTTCCAATTCGAAAAAGCCAACTACAAGTTCACGCTCTTCCCCTTTGGCGTTCGCTTTTCTGTATTTGTCTATTTCGCGTTCGCAGACAGCGGGAATGACGGAAAATTCTGCGTCCTCCACCCCCGATTTTACTGACACCTTCGCGGGCTCAAACCCTGCGGGCGAAAACGTTCCCATGAATATTTTTACAGAAAGCGTTTCTTTTGCGTTCAAAACTTCCGATTCGAAAGTTGCGCCGTCTCTGCCGTAAAAGGAGACAGCTTTTGATTCCGCCCCGCCGTCTCTGCCGTCTACAACATCGCCTTTGAGTTCGGCTATCGAGTGGGCGTCGAGCAGCACAAACACCTTTTCGTCTTTTGCGTCCACAACAAAGGAGTCGCCGAAACTTTTGTTTTTCAGCAGGATTTTCCCGTGCACTTCGTATACGTCGAAATCGCTCTGCCCGCAGGTATCGACGCTTAATCCCACTATTTTGCCGCTTTTGAAGGCTATGCGCCTGTCGTATTCGGGGCACATTGCCGGAAGGCGTTTAAACTGCATTAGACATTCGGGCGAAGTCGGAAGCGTGCGGTTTTTCCAAGTATTCATTGCAACCGCGGCTTGTGCGGCGAACACCGCAACGGCTACCGCGCCCGCCAAAATGAACCCGACGGCAAATTCGCACGCAGCCGCAATTTTCGATGTCTTATTTCCCCTGCTTCCCGAGTATGCAAAAAAGCCGGCAACCAAAATAACGAACGGTATTGCCGTCGTTATCGGCAGCCAAAATGCAGCGGAATTGTGGCGGAATTTTTGCGACAAAAGCGACACCGCAAAGAAAGCCGCAAGCAAAACAGCCGCCATTACCGCGAAAGATATTGTCGATTTTTTCAGCACACGCGCTAAAAAGCCGTCCGAGTTTTTCATCAGCACGCGCGCCGAAACCGAAATCAACGCAAGCGCGGCTATGGGGATTGCTATCGGCTGTCCCAGAGCGAAAATGAACGCGAGCGCAAGAGCGAAAAACGAAATTGCAAAAATCATGGACGCTTCTCCTTTATCGATTGTTAATCTCCAAACCGCCCGAAAGCTAACCCCAAAGAATTGTTCGGTCAAGTATTTTACGCGGCAAAATTGGAGTCATAGGAGGCTGAGATGGGAGGGCGGGCGCGGGTATACTCAACTGTCAAGTTAAGATTTTTTTTGACATTTGTTTTTCGCGAAAATAGTGTCTCATTCAGAAATAAAGGGCAATGTTTGAACGGTTTTCTCTTCGGGATTTCGTTTGCCGCGTTTTGATTGGGAACGGTTGTTCCCGATATTTTTTAACAGGAGGATTGAATTGTGGACAGACAGGCAAAAAGCGGTATGTATAAGTGGATTTTACTCGGAATGCTGTGGGTGGCGTATTTTTTACAGCAAGGAACGCGCCAGATTTACAACGCCATTTTGCCGCAGATTCAAAACGATTTTGCGGTGGATTCAGTGAAGATAGGTTTGGTTGCCACGCTGTTTACTTTCGCATACGGGCTGTGCGTGCCGCTAAGCGGGATTCTGGGCGACATGGTAAGCCGCAAGAAAATTGTCGTAGTGGGCGTGTTAGTGTTCAGCTTCGGCATATTCTTTTCCGGCGCGGCCGCCACAATCGGAATGATTATCCTGACATACGGGCTTGTCAACGCGGTCGGGCAGAGCTTTTACTATCCGCCGTCAAGCTCGCTGCTGGGACAGGCGCACGATAAAACTCGTTCAACAGCGCTCTCCATTCTCCAGACGGCGCAGTATGCGGGGATTGTGATTTGCAGCTGCGTTGCGGGGTATCTCGCCGACCTGAAAACGGTGTCCGTTCCCGAATGTTTGGCGGGTGTTTTCGGCGCGGAAATGGCGGGCTGGAGGGTTCCGTTTTACATTTTCGGCGCGATAGGCATTGTGTGGGCGGTTTTTCTCGCGTTCTTTATGCGCGACGCCGAGCACGTCCACGCCGAGAACGGGGAGGAAAGCCCCAAGTTTGCCGAGGTGCTCAAGTCGGTTTGTTCGCGCCCGTCGGCTGTGCTTTTGGCGGGGGTTTTCGGGTTGCTTGTGTATGTCGATATAGGAATGAAAACGTGGATGCCCACATACATGGACGAGACGTTTTTCGGCAATCTCACTTCCGCCAATTTCAACTTCGTTGTGTGGGTATACGGGGGCGCGTTTTTGGGTGTAGTTGTGGGAAGCCGCATTTGCGACCGTCTTTTCGCGCGCTTTAAGCACATACGTTTTTCGCTCAATTTGTTCGGCTTTTTGCTGATGACGCCGTTTGTCGTGCTTTCGGCCAACACGGGCGTTCTGGGGGTATGCAAGGCGGCGTTGCTGCTCTACGGATTTTTCAAGGGAGTATGCGATTCCTGCATTTTCGCCTCCGTAATGGACGTTGTGCCAGAACGCTACAGGGCGTCGGGAATGGCGTTGATGATATGCGGGGGCTTTTTCATAGGCTCCACGTCCTCTACCATTTTGGGCTTTATCCGCGACCACTTCAGCCTGTCGGCGGGAATTTCGAGCCTCGGATTTTTCTGTTTGGTAAACGTTGTGATATTGGCGACAATCGTCCAGTTCTTCTTCCACCGCGACCACGTCGGCGCGTAGCGCGTTCCGGCGAATGCTTCGGGCTTCATTCGCGAACACCGGAGTTCGGGCGCGGGCTGCGCGACGGTGCGGCCTTGTCTGTGCGTGGGCGCAAAATATCTTCTTGACAAAACGCGGCTTCTTAAAACATTTGGAAAATAGCGCGTGGGCTTTTCGAATTTTATTTTTTACGGCGATGAAAGTTTGTTTTGTATACAGAAGCAGGGGTGTGTCGTTCAGCATTGAGCGGGTTTTCGCCCAGATACGGAGGAATTTCGGCGGCGGTGTCGAGCAGTCGGAATGCTATTGCCCCGCCAATTCATACAAAAATCCCGTCTCTTATTTGCGGAATTTTCTGGCGTTGCGCAGACACAAAGCCGACATCTACCACATCACGGGCGTAGTCCACTACGCGGCGTTGTTTTATCCGCGCAACAAAACCGTTATTACTGTCCACGACTTGGGGCACGTCTTCGAGACCGGGGGAATTGTCGGGTTCTTCCTGCGCAGAATTTTCGCGATTTGGCCGCTGCGCTGGAGCAGACACATCGTTGCAATCAGCGAATTTTCCAAGGCGGAAATCGTTGCAAAAACCGGCGTGCGCGCCGACAAAATAAGGGTTATATACGACCCCGTTTTCGACGCGTTCAAGTATTCCCCCAAAGAAATCGATACCGAGTGCCCGCGGATTCTCTGTTTCGCCCACATGAAAAACAAGAATTTGGCAAGGCACGTCGAGGCGTTGAAGGGCGTCAACTGCACTTTGCGCGTGATTGCAAAGCTGTCCGAAGCCGACAAAAAAATGCTTGAAGAAAGCGGGGTGCGGTATTCCGTCGCGCACAATTTGACCGATTCGCAAATAGTCGAGGAATACAGAAACTCCGACATAGTTCTTTTCGCCTCCACATACGAGGGGTTCGGCGTTCCGATTTTGGAGGCGCAGTCAACGGGGCGTCCGGTTATAACTTCGAACATTGCCCCCATGACGGAAGTGGCCGCGGAGGGTTCAGCTGTTTTTGTAGACCCGTTCGACGTCGAGTCTATACGCGGGGGCGTTTTGAAAATAATGAACGCTCCGGAATTGGCGCGGAAACTTGTCGCGGCGGGGCTTGAAAACACAAAACGTTTCGCTCCCGAAAAAATAGCCGCCGAATACGCCGCGCTTTATTCGAAAATGTCGAAGTAGGGCGCGGGCTTGCGTAGCACTGCAGCCACCGCGCGGACAGAGTGCGGCAATTTCTTCTTTCTACATACGGCGTGCGCGGGTCGGTCAGATTATCTTTTTGGCAGGACGCGCGTTGAGTGGCACTGCCGCCCGCCGCGCGCTTTGTGCAACAAAAAACGCCGCAACTTTTCGGTTGCGGCGTCTGTTTTTCGTTCGCAAAAACTATTCTTTTTCCACCTGCGGGCGAGGGAACAAAATCTCCTGCGCGCCCATTTTTTTGCCCTCGAGCGCGTTCGACCAATATATGTTGCCCTCGAATCTTTCCGCCTTTTGCGAGCCTATCAGGTTCAGGATTTTGTCGGAGACCGAAGGCATAATCGGCGCGAGCAACACGGCGGAAATTCTGATTGCCTCCGCCATATTTGCAAGGGTAGTGGCAAGCATTTCGCGGTCGGCATCTTCCTGACTCTTTGCAAGCTTCCACGGCGCGCGCTGTTCGGCGTAGCGGTTGATTGCGCGCACGAAGTTGAAGATTTTTTCGAGGGCGATGTGGAACTGCATTCCGTCGAAAAGCCGCATTGCTTCGTCGGCCGTTTCTTTGGCGAGCCGCTTGAGCGACTGTTCCGCCTCCTGTTCGACCGCTGCGGCGGGAACGACGGAATCGCAATAGCGTTTGCCCATATTCAGCAGGCGGCTGAGCAGGTTACCGAGGTCGTTGCCGAGGTCGGAAGTGTAGCGCGTTGCGAAGAGGTCGAACGAGAAGTCGGAGTCCTGCCCAACGTTCATTTCGCGCATGAGGAAGTAGCGGAACGCGTCCGCGCCGAACTTTTCGGCGAGGTCGAGCGGGTTGACGATGTTCCCGAGGCTCTTCGACATCTTTTCGCCCGACGAAAGCCACCAGCCGTGCACCAGCAGCGATTTCGGCAGCTCCACTCCCGCGGCGTGCAGCATAATCGGCCAGTATACCGAGTGCGGCGGAACGAGAATGTCTTTGCCGATAACGTGGAAATCGGCGGGCCAGTTTTTGCCGAAATCGTCAGTGCCGTAGCCTACGGCGGAAATGTAGTTTACGAGGGCGTCGAACCAGACGTATGTGACGTAGTCGGTATCGAACGGCAGCTCTATGCCCCACGCGAGGCGTTCTTTTGGGCGCGATATGCACAGGTCGTTGAGCGGCTCTTTGAGGAATTCGATAACCTGTTTTGCCCTGAAGCGCGGGTAGATGAAGTCTTCGTGGTCTGTAATGTATTTTACGAGCCAGTCCTGATATTGGCGGAGCTTGAAGAAGTAGTTGCTTTCGGTAATTTCGACGACTTCGCCGAAAATCTCGGGCCACTTGCCGTCAACGCGGTCTTTTTCCTGAAGGAACTGTTCTTGGCGCGTGGAGTAGAAGCCCCTGTATTCTGCCTTGTAGATTTCGCCCCTGTCGAAGAGCATTTGCAGGATTTGCTGAACCGTCTTTATGTGGCGCGGCTGCGAGGTTCTGATGTAGTCGTCGTATGAGACGTTCAGAATTTTGCACATGCTTTGGAATTTTTCCGCTTGGGCGTCGCACAAAACAACGGGCTCTACGCCCGCCTTGCGCGCGCTCTGCTGGACTTTCTGCCCGTGCTCGTCAAGCCCCGTCAGGAAGTGGACGCTTTCGCCCTTCATTCTGTGGCAGCGCGCTATGACGTCGGTGAGAACTTTTTCGTAGGCGTGCCCGAGGTGCGGCGAGCCGTTGGCGTAGTCTATTGCTGTTGTGATGTAAAAATTCTTCATACTGTAAAAATATCGGTTTGGTTCTACCTCATTCGGGCGCGTTTGAAAAGCTTTTTTTCCCGAACGCGGGCGCGGAGGTTTTCGGCGGCGGCGTGTTTGCGCGGGGCGGGGGTTGACGCCGAGGTTATTTTGTTGACACTTTTGCGCGCGTTTCGAGAATTCAGTTTCGAAATAGACGGGGTAAAGGCGGAGAAAAAAACGCCCTTGCGGCGTAGTGTTTTTGCCGTATCCCGGGCGAAGAAAAACAGACAGTAGAACGCGTTATGAAAACAAAAATATCTCTTCTAATCAAAGTATTACCGCTTGTGGCCGCGTGCGCGCTTTCGGCGCAGGGCAAAAAACTTCCGTCGATGGGCGGAGAATTTTTCGAAATCTGGAATGCGGGCAATACCCCGGGAAGCGTTTGCGTTGCGCACGAGGAGCTCACGCGCGAGCCGCCGATGGAATTCGCCGTGAACGTCTCCGTTGCGCGCCTCGAATTTTTCCCGTCCAAAAACGCGCAAAAAAGCGGGCTTTTGCTTGTCTGCCCGGGCGGCGGATATTTCGGAATGTCCGTCAACCACGAGGGTCTGCAGATTGCCAAGTGGGCGAACGAACGCGGAATGGCCGCGTGCGTTTTGTGGTATCGCGTTCCCGACAACATGCAGGGCGCGTTGCAGGACGTCCAGCGCGCAATACGCTTCGCCCGCGCAAACGCCGAAAAGTGGAACATCGACCCGAATAAAATCGCTGTCATAGGCTTTTCGGCGGGGGCTAACTTGTGCGCGCGCGCAAGCACTTGGTTTAACGAGAAAACATACAAACCCGTAGACGGAATCGACAAACTTTCTGCGCGCCCCGACCTCACCTGTCTGATTTACCCCGCCTACTGCGACGCCCCCACGTTCGCAAAATACAAGCTCGCGCCCGCGGGAACGCAAATCGACGCACCCGACTACAATTCCGAATACGCCCTTGCCGCCAACCTTCCCGTGGATTCCTCCACGCCCGAGGCTTTCATTGTCCAGACTTTGGACGACAAAAACTGCAAGAACTCCTCGGTGGCATACGCGCTTGCGCTCAAAAAGGCGGGTGTTCCCGCAACGCTTTTTCTGTGCGACGCGGGCGGACACGGCTTCGGCTTGGGGCAGAACAAAGCCGACAAACTCGTTTCAATGTGGCCGCAGCTCTTGGACAAACTCCTTACTTTGCGCGGCTTTAAATCCGATAACAAACAGCAATGAAAATCCACGTTTTTCAACTCGGTCAGATAGGCACGAACGCGTATCTCGTCTTCCCCGACAATTCGACGGAAGCCGTTCTGTTCGACTGTCCTCTTGAAGCGGCAGCCGACATTCCCGAATTTCTCTCCCGCGCCGGCAGGACGCTTTCGGCAATTCTGCTTACCCACGGGCACTGGGACCACATTTGGGATACCGCCGCGCTCGCGAAAAAAACGGGCGCGAAAATCTACGCCTCGCATCTGGGCAAACCGCTCATCGAAGACGCCGACTTCCAGCGCGAAGTGATGTTCGCCGACGACGGGCTGAAGTCGGCGCATATCGACGTTCCCGTGCGCGACGGCGACGTTTTGCACATTGTGGGGCTTGAAATCAAGTGTTTCGAAGTCCCCGGACACAGCCCCGACAGTATCGCCTACTACGTTGAGAAGGAGGGCGTCGTGTTCTCGGGCGACGTTCTGTTTTTGGGCAGTATCGGCAGAACCGACCTTTGGGAGGGAAGTTTCGCGCAGCTTGAAAAGTCGGTGAAGCGCAAACTCTACGCGCTTCCCGACTCCACGAAAGTGTTCACGGGACACGGCGCGCCCACGACAATCGGAGCGGAGAAAAAATCGAATCCATACATAGGCGGCTGATTGCGTGGAAAATTCGGACGAACATTTTATGCGTCTTGCGCTTGCCGAGGCGGTAAAGGCTTGGGGTAATACCGCGCCAAATCCGATGGTGGGCGCGGTGCTCGTAAAGGGCGGGCGCGTCGTGGCGGCGGGCTACCACCACCGCGACGGACTTGCCCACGCCGAGATTGACTGCCTTCAAAAAGTCGGTTTCCGCGCCGACGGCTGCAAAATGTATGTCACGCTCGAACCCTGCACCACGCGCGGCAGAACGGGCGCGTGTTCGGAGGCGATAATAAATGCGGGGGTAAAAAGCGTGGTAGTCGGCTGCAAAGACGTGAACCCCGCGCACGCGGGCAGGGCGGCGCGCGTTTTCTCCGAGCGCGGCGTAGACTGCACGTTCGGCGTTTTGGAGCGCGAGTGTTTCGAGCTGAATTTTATTTTCAACAAAAACATCACCGAAAACACGGCGTTGCTTGCAATAAAATACGCCATTACAAAAGACGGCAAACTTACGCACAAACGCGGCGAAACGGCGGCGGTTTCCTCCGCGCAGTCGCGCGCCGACGCAATGAAATGGCGCAGGCTTTTCCAGTCGATAGGCGTTGGTATGGGCACGCTGCTTGCCGACAACCCGCGCCTTACATCCCGCCTTGAAAGCGGCGTTTTTTGTCCGCAGCGGCTCGTGTTCGATTCCTCGTTGCGCCTTGCCGCCGAGCAAAACCTTTCGCGCTTCAACGTTTTTTCCGACGAATTTTCGCAACTCACTCGCATTGTCTGCGACGTTTCCGCCCCCGACGAAGCCGAGCAGACACTGCGCTCCCGCGGGATTCGCGTTATGCGCATAGGCGCGCCGAAAATGTCGGCTCAATATTGGACGGAACTTAAAAAGCGGCTTTTCGAAGAGCGCATTTGCTCGCTTTATCTTGAGGGGGGCGCGGGAATTTTCAAGTCGGTTTGCCTCGCCCGCGCCGCCGACTACGTTTTCGAATACGCCGCCGACAAAACGTTCGGCGCGGGGCTTGACGCCTTCGACAAACCCTACTTTTCAATCGACGCCGTTGAATGCGCAACTCTCGGCGGCGACACTTTCAAAAGGGGCTATCCCGTATGGATTCAAAAACCGTAAAAGACTATTTCGAAATTCCCGCCGTCGTAGCCGACTACCTCGAAGCCGCGGAAAAAGTGGGCTTGTGGGCGTCGGAGAAAATCGTGTTTGAAAAATTCGTGCCCAAGACGGCGCGCATTTTGGAGCTTGGCTGCGGCGCGGGGCGCATTGCCCACGGGCTTTGCGCGCTCGGCTACACCGACATTCTTGCGACAGACTTTTCCGAAAATATGGTTCGGGCGGCTCAGTCGCTCGGACGCAAACATGCGGATTCGGCAACGTTCGCCGTCTGCGACGCCACCGACATCAATCTTCCGGACGAATCGTTCGACGCCGTCATTTTCGGCTTCAACGGCCTTATGCAAATTCCCAAAGCCGCAAACCGCCGCCGCGCCCTGCGCGAAATTTTCCGCGTGCTAAAATGCGGCGGCGTGTTCGTTTTCACCACGCACGAACGCGACGTTCCCGAAAACGCCGACTACTGGAGCGCGGAGCAAAAACAGTGGCGGCACTCGTGCCAAAATCCCGTTCTCGACGACTTCGGCGACATCTTCTACAGGGGCGACCACGGCAATGTCTTCATACATTCGCCTACCGATTCCGAAATTTCCGCCGCGCTTTCCGAAACGGGATTTGCGCTCGTTTTTTCGGCGCGCCGCAGCGGTATTTCCGCCGAAAACGCCGCTGTCGAGGAATTTTCCGACGAATGCGTTTTTAGGGTTGTAAAAAAAAATCCAAAGTAAAAGACTATGAAATTTTTTAGAAACATTATCATCTTTATCGCGATGGCTTCATCTCTTTTTTCGGGGTGCTCAAAACCCTCCGTCCGACCGGACGAAAACTTGAAAATCAAAACGCTTTCAAACGGCTTTACCGTTGCGGTGTTCAAAAATTCCGAACCGCCGAACAGGTGTTCCATGCGCCTGCTTGTCAAGTCGGGGTCGCTGTTCGAAAGGGAAAGCGAAAGGGGGCTTGCGCACTTCATAGAGCATATGGCGTTCAACGGCACGGAGCACTTCCCGTCGGGCGTCATGACCGAGTATTTCCAGCGATTGGGCATGGCGTTCGGCAGCGACACCAACGCCCACACAAGCTTTACGGAAACCGTCTACAAACTCGAACTTCCCGAGACGGGCGAGAAAATCCTGAAGGAGAGCCTGCTGCTTTTGCGCGACTATGCCGACAAGATGACCTTCGAGCAGTCGTTCATCGACAGCGAACGCAGTGTCGTCCTCGCCGAAATGAGCGCGCGCGACGACGCCAACTACCGCAAGGCGGTCAGGGAGATAGGGCTTGTTTTCAAGGGAACTGCCTTTGCCGACAGAATGCCGATAGGCACTGCCGAAGTGGTAAAAACCGCAAACCGCGACGAGTTTTTAGACTTCTACCGTGCCAACTACCGCCCCGACAATATGGTTTTGGTTGTCGTGGGCGATGTCGAACCCGAAAGGATTTTCAGTCTCGCCGCGGGTTTCGAGTCGTTCAAAAAACCCTCCGCCGCGCCCCGTGCGCTTGAAATGGGCGCGCTTTCGGGCAAAAACGGCGGGTTCGGCGGCGACAAGCTCGACATAAGCCTCGACGCCGTGGGCGTGCCGAATTTGACGTGTTCTACGGCGTCGCTTTCGGTCGCGATGCCGGTCGGTAAAGACGGGCTTGATTCGGTCGAAGCCCGCGCGGAAAGCGACAGGCTCAACCTTCTCGGCTACGTTCTCAACGCGCGCTTTCAGCGCATCGCCGACGCGCCCGACGCGGAAATAGTTTCGGGCGGGGCTTCGTTTTTCGACTACTGCGCGAAAGTCCTCGTTTTCTCGGCCTCGTGCGACGCTCCGCTGGGCAAGTGGCGCGGCGCGACGGCGGAGCTTTTCCGCCAGCTTTTGAGCGTTGATTCCATAACCGACGCCGAAGTCCAAAACGCCAAGAAAAAGATTTTCGACGTTTTGCAGACGGCAATTAACGGCAAGAATACGCGCAAAAATTCCGCGCTCGCCTCCGAGATAACGTCGGCGTTCTCCGACGGCATAACGTATATTTCTCCCGAGCTGGATATGGAGCTTACAAAGCGAGCCTTCGCAAATTTCGGCGCGTCGGAAATGAAGAGGCTTTTCAACGACGTTCTTTCGCGGGGAAAAATCAGCCTGCTTGTTTCAGACTCCGCCGTTCCCGAAAAGGCGGAGCTTGAAAAGTTTGTCGCCGAAGCATACTCGGCGGCGGCAAAGTCGAAATACGGTGCGGAAAAATTCGACGTTTCAGACTTGGTGTTTTCGGAATTCGGCGAGGCGGGAAAAATCGTTTCCGAACGGAAAATCGACAAACTCGGCATCACGCAAATCAAATTCCAAAACGGCGTGGCGTTGAACGTAAAAAGCGACGCTTTCACAAAAGACGAAGTTCTGCTGAACGTGTGCATCGGCGGGGGCGTGGCGCAGATTCCCGCCGACAAACCGGAGTTCTTCGCTTCGGCTCCCGCCATAATTTTGGGAGGCACAAAATTCCAGACCGCCGCCCAGATAAACGCCGCCGCGAACCTGCTTAAAATGGGTGTTTCGGCGAAATTTTCGGGCGGAAGCCTGCTGATATCGGGTTCGAGCAACACGCGCGACGCCGAAAAAATGCTGCGCTATGCCGCCACTTTGGTTGCGGCCCCCTCCTTCCGCGACGACGCCACCGCAAACCTGCGCAACGCCGCCGAGGCCTTCTACCGCAACTACGAAACCGAACCTTCAACTCGCCTTAAGTTTATGTCGTCTTTCCTCTACGGCGATACCCTCGCGAAAATTCCCGGAACGTTCGAAAACTTCGCTAAGCATTCAATGGCCGATTTCGCCGCGTGGTTGCGCCCTATTCTCGGGAAGTCGTATATGGAAATTTCGATTGTCGGCGACATTGACGAACGCCTCGCCGTGCGCGTTGTTTCCGAAACTTTCGGGGCAATGCCCGACCGCGAAAAAACGCCGTTTGCCGTGCCGCGTGTAAAATTCGAGGGCGGCAAAGACATAACGCAGACGTATCTTGCCACCGACGAACCGCGCTCGCTTGCATGCGTTGTTTGGAACGCGTCGTTCGGCGGCGACATGCGCAAAATGCGCACCGCCACAATTCTCGGCGCGGTTTTGGACGACGTTCTGCGCAAGGATATCCGCGAGGGCGAAGGCAACGTATACAGCCCGTTCGCCTTCTATACGAACGCGGCGTGGCTGGGCTTCGACGGCGCGGTTGCAACCGCCACGTTCGTAGAGCCCGCGCTCAACGCGGAGCTTGTAAAAAAGCTTTCGGCGAGCGGGCTGAAAACGGCGGCGGGCATTTCGGCCGACGAATTCGAGCGCGCCAAAATCCCGATAATAAAGTCGCTTAAGACGGCTGAAAGAAACAACAAATACTGGCTTTTCAGCGTCATGTCCAAATCGCAGGCGTATCCGCTTCTGATTGAAATGGCGTTGAACAGGGAGGAGTTTTACAAGTCGGTCACGCTTGAACAGGTGCGGGCAATGGCGGCCGAAATATTCTCGCAAAAGCCGTCGGTTTTGCGCGTTATGCCCTCGAAAACAGCCGCCCGAAAATAGGGGCGGCGCGCTAAAAAAGAGTTGAAAAAGGCGCGTTTTTTTTGTTCTATCGGTGCCGATGAACTTAAAATACAAACGCATTGTCTTGAAATTGAGCGGCGAAGCCCTCAAAGACGTCAAAAACGGCGACTGTCTCGACAGCTCAATACTCAAAAAATTGGCGGTCGAATTGAAAGCAATCCACGAAAAGGGCGTGCAGATTTGTCTGGTAGTCGGCGGCGGAAACATTTTCAGGGGGCTTAGCGGAGCCCAGTCGGGAGTGGACAGAACCACGGGCGACTACATGGGCATGCTCGCAACCGTAATCAACGGTCTGGCTTTGATGAACGCGCTCGAAAAGGAGGGCGTCCCGGTGCGCGTGCAGACGGCGATTCCCATGGAAAAAGTGGCCGAGCCGTTTATCGTCCGCCGCGCCGTCCGCCATCTGGAAAAGGGGCGCGTTGTCATATTCGTGGCGGGGACGGGCAATCCGTATTTTTCTACCGACACCACCGCGGCCCTGCGCGCAAGCGAAATCAACGCCGACTGTATCCTGAAGGCGACCAAAGTGGACGGCATCTACGACAAAGACCCGAAGAAATTCCCCGACGCCGTAAAATACGATTCCCTCACGTTTATGCAGGCCATAGAAAAACGCCTCGCCGTAATGGATTCAACCGCGTTTTCGATGTGCATGGACAACAAAATTCCGATAATAGTTTTCGATATGTGCGCCGAAGGCAATATTCAAAGGGCGGTAGAAGGCTGCCCGATAGGCACGATTGTCTCGTAATTTAAAAAACAGAAAGAAAGGTTTGAAATGGATATATCAGCGGAAATCAAAAAAACGCAGGAAGCAATGAAAAAGGCCGTCGAATACGTCGGCAAAGAGTTCGAAACCGTCCACACGGGCAAGGCAAACCCCGGAATGGTAGAAAACGTCATGGTCGAAGCCTACGGCACTACAAGCCGCCTCAGGGACATAGCGGCAATCACCACTCCCGACAGCTCCACAATCCGCGTGCAGCCGTGGGACAAGAGCATTCTCAAAGACGTCGAAAAGGCGATTCTCGCCGCCAACATCGGCTTTACGCCCGCAGTCATGGGAGAGGCGGTCCGCTGCCCAGTTCCCGCGCTCTCGGGCGAACGCCGCGCGGAACTCGCCAAAATCTGCCACGAAATGGCGGAGCAGGGCAGGGTCAGAATCCGCAATATACGCCGCGAGGTTCTCGACGCCGCCAAAAAAGCCCAGAAGGCGGGAGCGGCTACCGAGGACGATTTGAAAAAATTCGAAAAGGAAGTCCAGAACGTTACCGACAAAAGCATTGCGGAAGTCAACTCGATGCTGGAGGCAAAAGAGGGCGACCTCAAAAAGATATAATGAATTCGGTTTGCAAAAGGCGCGTTGTCGTTAAAATCGGCACGGGCGTGCTCACAAGCGGCGTAGGTTGCTTGGAGCTTGGAAAAATGGACGCGTTGTGCGCCCAGATTGCCGAAGCGCGCCGCAGGGGCGACGAGGTTATCCTCGTAAGTTCCGGCGCGGTTGGGTTGGGAATGGGCAGGCTTGGGCTGAAGTCGCGCCCCAAAGACATTCGCAAAGTCCAGATGTGCGCGGCGGTCGGGCAGGGCAAGTTAATTCAGACGTGGTCGGAACTGTTCGAACCGTTCGGCATAAGCGCGGCTCAAATTCTGCTAGTGCGCGACGACGTTGACGTGCCTTCCCGCTACAAGGCGTTGCGCGAACTCCTCGACGAACTCCTCAAGTCGGGCGTAGTGCCCGTGATAAATGAAAACGACTGTCTCAGCGCGGCGGAACTGAATATGAAATTCGGCGACAACGACGTGTTAAGCTCCCTTGTGGCGGCTCTTTCAAAGTCGGACGCACTTATGATTCTTTCGACGGCAAGCGGTCTTTTGGACATGCGCGGAAGCGGAAAAATAGTGAAGGTGGTCGAGAAAATCACGCCCGAAATCAGGGCAATGGCGGGCGGAACGCAAAGCGCGACCGCGGTCGGCGGAATGGTCACGAAAATCAAGGCTGCGGAAATCGCCACGGGGTCTGGCTGCGACGTCTACATTGCGCGCGGCGACGCCGACAACGTTCTAATCGACATTCTAGACGGCAAAAACCCGGGCACGAAATTTTGCGCCTCAAAAACCGAGGGGGAAATCAGCTCCAGAAAAAGATGGCTTGCGTATTTCGGCAGAACTATTTCGAAAATTCTGGTGGATTCGGGCGCGGCGAAGGCCCTGCGCGAAAAGGGCAGCTCGCTGTTGCCGGCGGGCGTGCGCGCGGTTTCGGGCAAATTCTCCAAGGGCGCGATGGTCGAGATTGTGGACGAGGCAACGGGCGCGGTTGTGGCGCGCGGGCTTGCCGAAATAGACTCTGCAGAACTCAAGTCGATGCGCGAACACCAAGGCAGGTGTTCGCACCGCGACGTGGTTGTGCACCGCGACAATATGGCACTTGTTTGAGACTATGGACAAAGAGTATGTAGTTCTTTCGCGCAATACCCGCGCAACGCTTCTGCCTTCGGAATTGGAGGTTCTGCTGGCGGAGGGCAATGCGGTTAAAATCGACGCAACCGACTCCTCCGGCTACCGCGTTGAGGGCGTTTTCGGCGTAGCAAAAATAGCCGCCGCCGACGCCGACGCGCTCGGGATTGAGCGGCCAAAACCCGCTGAAAATTCGCTCTGCGCGTCTAACAACCCAAAGCGCGAGTATGTGTTTTCCGACGCCCCCTCCGTAAGAGCTGTCGACATCGACGAAGTGTGGGCGGTTGCCAAGACGGTTTTCGACCCCGAAATTCCCGTGAATATTGTCGATTTGGGGCTTATCTACCGCATAGAGATTGTGGACGGCGATAGGGTGGAAATCGATATGACACTCACCGCCCCGGGCTGCTCAATGGGCCCCATTATTGCAGATGACCTGCGCGTGAGGGTAGAGGCTTTGCCCGCCGTGCGCGAGGCGGTCGTGAACATAGTGTGGGACCCGCCGTGGAATCAGGATATGATGAGCGAGGAAGCGCGAATGATTCTCGGAATTGCGTAATTTTTTAACCTAAAATGTTTGTTAATATGAAAAAAAGATTGTTTTTATTGGCGGCTGTTTCGGCGTTTGCCTGCGGCCAACTTTTCGGGGCAAAGCTCAATCTTTCCGGAAGCGATATAATCGCGCCGGTTTTGGAAAAGGATGCAAAAACGCTCTTGACGGCGGCAGGCGTCGACGCGGAAATAGACATGAAGGGAACGTATTTCGCAATTCCCGACGTGCTTTCGGGAAAGTCGGACGCCGCGGTTGTGGCAATGCCACGCACGGCAATTCTTCCGGAAGGATTGACGGCGCTGCCGTTCGCGTATCAGGCGGCGGTCGTGGTTGTAAATTCGGTCAACCCGATGGAGGAAATTTCGTCGAAAAGACTCTTCGATATATACTCGGCAAGTGCGGCTCCGCGCTGCGAAACATGGGCGCAGGCGGGCGTTTACGACGTGAGTTTGCGCGACATTATGCCTATTTCCACCTCCTATTCGGACAATGTTGTTGTGGAGCTTTTCAAGACCGAGGCTCTCGGCGGGACAAATATCGGCTTGTGGGTGAATATGCCCGCGCGCAAGGCGGACATTTTGAATATGGTAAAAACAAACAATTCGGCAATAGCCGTTTTGGGTAAGGCAACTTCGGGCGATATGGTTAAAGTGTTGCCGGTATCGCGCGCGGGCGCGGGCAAAAACTACGCCTACAAGCCCGATATAGAAAACTTCCTAAACGGCGACTATCCCCTCACTTTGCCCTTCTACATTGTGTTCAAAAAGGAAAATACCCAGAAGGTAAAACCGCTTGTAAAGGTTTTGCTTGATGATAAAATAGCGGAACTTATTGATAAAAGCGATTTTTATGCCGCGCCGAAAAATTCTCGAAAAAAATCGATTTTTGAGCTTGACTTGGTTAGGTAAAAAGGCACAATTCCACCACATAATTTACTTGATGCGGGCGTAGCTCAATTGGCAGAGCGTGACCTTGCCAAGGTCGAGGTTGTCGGTTCGAACCCGATCGCCCGCTCCAAGAAAAAAGGCGCAGTCTTAGGATTGCGCCTTTTTTTGCGCCCATATTTCCCGCCCATATTTTCGGATCAATCCCAAAAGTTGGGGTCAACACCAAAGAGAGTGGATTTTAATGAAAGACGCCGCATAGAACCAAGACCCTCAATCTATAATTTTCAAAGTTTTTATAACCGTAAGCCATTCGTTGTATCAGTTTCATTTTCCTGTGGAAGCCTTCGGTTATTGAGTTATTTTTCGTAAATCTCCACATTCGGATTATCGGCGTAAACCACTCGCTTATTGTCTTTGCGAGCCGCTCAAACTCTTGTGTCGCTTCGTATTTCATTTGCTTCATCATTCCTTTCAGTTCTCTTACATTCCTTTGCCGTTTGATGTTTCCTGTTCAGCAGCTCACACACCCTTTCCTTAAACTCGTATGCTACCTTTATTGCTGGATTATCCTCGAAAACCTTTTCCAATCGCTCAAGCTCTTCGGAGTTCAACCTGCACTGTGCCCAAAATTAGGACAGGAACGCGAGTCAAAACTCCATAAAGTGGTACAATACAAGCCTTATCACATGGAACCTGTCTACCAATATCTTCGCATTCGGAAAGCATCTTCTAACTATGCTTCGGTAGCCGCTACTTAAATCCATACATACCACTTTGACCTTTCCCCTGCCTTTGTAGGACATCAGCGTACTCTCAATATCGCTATGTCTCTTGCCTTTTATTACATCGTATATTCTGTGATGCGACAAGTCCACTATCGCAGAAGAAAAACCTTGACCTACCTTTAACGTCTTTAATATCTTGTATGAAGTTATTATCACACTGGGCATTGTAAGGATTTTTCCTTCTTTGCCCTCCTTCTTTTATCCATTCCACTTTCTTTGACGAAGAACGAGAAATGCGCCGATTGTTCGGCGTATTTTTTTTACTCTAAACACTGTATAAACACGTCTTGACAAAAGTGATTTTTTTTTGTTCTAAATGAAAAATGCCAAAAAATTCAATTCATTATAATTTTTTATCTATATGAAAAAAGTACTCTTATCGTTGTCGGCATTTTTTGTTTTGCCGCTGTTTGCCGAAACAGATTTTATCCGCGTTTCGCAAGAAAATCCGCGCTATTTTGAAACAAACGGGAAGTGCTGGATTCCAAACGGATATAATTTGGCTTTCCCAAGGCCTTTTTTCTACGATAAATCCGAAGACGAAGCATTTGCGTTAATCGAGAAACAAATATCGGCACTTGCCGCCAACGGCGGAAATTATATACGCGTTTGGACTTCCGCAAATTTTTATGAATTTGAAACTTCCGCTGGCGTGTTCGACGAAAAAAAGCTCTCCCGTCTTGACAGATTGATGAAGCTTGCCCAAAAGTACGGCGTACGCGTAAAGCTGTGCCTAGAGCATTTCAGAAATGTAAAAAAATATACGCCTGTCGATGCCGAACGCGGTCTGCCTGCAGCTATGTTTTCAAAGTCGATATATTCGGGCGACTTCAAGGATATGGCGGATTACCTCGAATCCGAAAAAGGAAAAGGTTTTTATCTTGCCCGCGCGAAAAAACTTGCCGACCGTTATCGCGACAATCCGTATATCTTCGGAATCGAACTTTGGAACGAAGCGGATACTGTATCTGTATGGCCACGCATAGGAGCTATGGAAAAATGGACGGCGGAAATGTTGCCACGCGTAAAAAAACTTTTCCCAAAGCATATGATAATGCAAAGTCTCGGCAGTTTTTCGCAATACAATATGTACGGGCGCTACTATGAATACTCCAATATTGCGGGCAACGATGTTGCGCAGGTTCACCGCTACCTTGATTTGGGGGCGGGAATGGATATTTGCAAAGCTCCGATAGACATATTTGCGTCTGACAGTGTTCGCATTTTGCGCGAAATGTCCAAAACAAAACCAGTTGTATTGGCGGAAACTGGGGCGGTAAAACCGAACCACGCGGGCCCCTCCGAACTCTATGGGAAAGACACTGAAGGTTCTATTTTGCACGACGTTTTGTTTTCGGCATTTTACTCGGGTGCTGCGGGGGCAGGGCAGTGCTGGCATTGGGAGGAATATATTTTGAGGAATAATCTATATTGGCACTTCGGCAGATTTGCAAAAGCCATTGAAGGCTTGAACCCAATCGCCGAAAAGTTCGAGCCGTTCCGTGCTGACACCCCGAATTTGCGTGTTTACGGGTTAAATGGCAAAAATACCATTATTGTATGGATTCGCGATAGCTCGAGCGATTGGCGTTCGGAAATAGAGCGCGGCGAAAAGCCAAAAACGATTTCAGCTGCCGAGCTCGATTTTTCCAGATACTTGCGTTCGCGAAAGGCGAATAAGGCGCAAGTATATAATCCTTGGACTGATAAATACGTTGATGTTGAGCTTAAAAACGGCAAGTTGCGTTTGCCTGATTTTAAAAAATCGGTTGTCGTAAAAATAAAATTCGAGGGTTAATTATTGCTTTTGAAAAAAATGGGGGACTTTTTTATCCCCCATTTTTTTTCGGCTTTTTCTAAAAATTTTCGGCTAAGCCAGTGCGCAAAGTACTTTTTTATTTGGTGTCAACTTGCAGTATTCTCGTGTGGAGAGCATTGACGTTTTTTCCCCACGGGCGTCGGTATTCGAATTTGATTTCGTAAGAGCCTTTTTGAGGAACAACGAAATCGAATTTATGCCGCCTGCGCCGCAAAAGCCGTGGGCAGTATTGTCGGGAATATAGTTTTTGGCGAGCATTTTTACGCCGCTTACGACCACTAAACGGCAACTAAGACCCCGCCAAGCAAAGTTGGCGACACCTTTTTTGAAGGCTTTGAGGCATAATAAAAGCCCATCGAATAAACGATGGGCGTGAGAATTAAGCAATCTTTGCAGTTTGAAGCTCGGGCTTCTTATAGTCTGACGGATAGATGGTAAAGTATTTTTCAGCGTCCTCTTTTTTAGCGACTCCCAGATAGTGTTCAAAGAGTATGTCGGTGCGTCTATGGGAGACTATCAACGCAGTTGTATCCGCGCGGACGGTTTGAGGAAAAAATCGAGCGTTTGAGGAAATCGGTTGATTTTCGCCGTGTAAAAAGCCCCCGTTGCAGTTGGTTTGCAAGGGGGCTGCGCCGTCGCGCAGCGAGCGCAACTTTTATATAAACGGCGAGGGCGTGGAAGTTGACAGCCGCGTGTTTCTGCGCCCGCGCGGCAATATAACCGCCGACTTGCGCACGCGGCAGATACATTCCGCGCCCGCCTCGAAAAGCAATCTTCAAGTAAAGGCCGCCATTGCCGACACTGCCGCGATAGCCTTTACGGGGCTTATAGATGTGTGCGAAAGAGCTCAAAAAACCGAGGCGTACCAAAGTTGCCGCTCGGTGCTGCTAAGCCCCGAGGCGAAGTCGCAGGCCTCGCCGATACTTGAAATTTGCGCCAACGACGTTTTGTGCTCGCACGGCTGCACAGTGGCGGAGCCCGACAAAGAGCAGCTTTTCTATATGCGCTCGCGCGGGCTTTCGCTCGAGACCGCCCGCGAAATGCTTGTCGAGAGCTTTGCAAATTCTACCTTCGAGCGCGTCGCTGGCTTGTAGCGACAGGTTTCCCTCTGCCGCCTTTCGCGGCGCTTCAAGAAGCGCAAAAACAAAAAAAACGGCTTGAAAAAAAGCCGTTTTTTTGACGCCGCCCTTTACCGCGACCACCTCACGCCGAAGATGCCTGTTCCTTTGGGTTTGTGGTTGTCGGGCGTCTTGTCGAAGTTGTGGTAGAAGACAGTGTAGAAGCTGCCGTCGGGCAGCTGCGCCGTCGATGGGTATCCCATGTCGCCTGTGAAGCTACGGCAGAGCATAATTTCTTTGCCCCATGTTTTTCCGTTGTCGTAGCTGAAGCGGGCGTATTGGCCCATAATTTTGTCGCTTTCTTTGTAGTCGGCCTTCTTTGGGTTTACTGCGCGGCGCGAATACGTCATAAGCAGATTTCCGTCCTTGAGCTTAAGCAAGTGGCTTGGGAAGCCCACAACGTCGATTTTTTCGGCGACCGTCCACGTTTTGCCGCAGTCTTTGCTGACGCTTTGGCGGACGTATGAGTCCTTGTGGCAACGTATCTGGGCAATCAAGTCGCCGTTTGCGGCCTCAACGACATGCGGCTCCCAGTAGTCTTCAATTCTGTCGCCCTCGGGGATTTTAATTTCGGCAATTACCTTCCAAGATTTGCAGCCGTCTGTTGAAAGTCCCACTTCTATTCCCAAGCTTTTCGATATTTCGTCGCTGCCGCCGCGGCCTTTGCAGACAAGCATTACGTCGCCGTTTTTAAGCAGCGCGCCGCCGTGGGGCGATACTCCGCAGGTTTTAATCGGAAAGCTCCACTTGCGCCCATCGGAGGCGGATATTGCGCAGTAGCTGCCGCCGTATGCCTTGCGCTCTTCTTCGGTTGTTTCAGTAAAGCTTTTTTTGTAGGCGGGGTTTTTCTTTAAAATGCTCGGCGCCTGATACGCCACTGAGTTGAACCAAAACAGAACCAAGTTGCCGTTCTCAAGCTCAAGAATGCCGGCGTCGCGGTCGTCGAGGGGCGAATTGATGATTGTCTCGGCGGCAGACCACGTTTTGCCGAAGTCTTTGCTGCGTATCATCTGAACCTTCCCATAGGGGCAGATGTGCGCGTCGCGGTCGCCAGAAAACACCGCGATAAGCTCGCCATTTTTGCGGCAAATTACCGTCGGCCAGCCGAGATACCTGTTAGTCTGCTTGCAAATCGTCTCGACTTGTCCAATCTTGTATTCGCCCTGCGTTGCGGGCGCGTTTTGATATCCGAGCTCCGCCGACGCCGAAAGCGCGGCAATCGCCAGTAAAGCGCATATTATAGTTCTCATAAATTTAGCTTCTATTTAGTTCTCGCGCGCGTGTCAATATGTTTTTTGGGCGGCCGGCGCGGCTTGGCTCCTTGCAATAAAAAAAGTTGAATTTTTTGAATTATTGTTTGTAGATTTTCAAATAAATTGAGGAATCGCTTAGATTTACTTAGTTTTTCCGATTTATATTTAGTTAATCATATATAGGTTATTATTGATAAGTTGTATCCGCGCGGACGGTTTGAGGAAAAAAATCGAGCGTTTGAGGAAATCGGTTGATTTTCGCCGTGTAAAAAGCCCCCGTTGCAGTTTGGTTTGCAAGGGGGCTGCATTTTGTTTGCGTGGGTGTTGCAAGGTTCGGATTGTGGGGGTTGATTTCAAAAATCGCCCAGCATTTTCAAAGTTGGAGGTCGTTTCTTGGAAAATGCCCTCTTGTTTTTCTAAGTTTATCCGAGTATCTCGTCGTCAAAAATCTCGCCGTGTTGGGATGGGTGTGGGTTAGTTTCCTGTGCCGTCCGAATCCTTCTGTCCCGTCGTCGCCGGTGTCTGTTGCGAACTTGTCGCCAGAGAGGTATTGGTTGTAGATGTTCTCAATCTGGCTGTCGAACCATTCGGCGAAAATTGCGGTTGTCGCCGTGTCGGCGGAATCCGCCAAGCTGTCTCTGGCAACGTTTACCTGTTATCTTGCGCGGCATTTTTTGACGGTCTTTTTATATAGTGCGCCGACCTGTGTTATTTCGGTTTCTAACAGGCACACGAGTGTTCCGTCGGTTTTCCACGTCTGCCACTGTGCGAATGTCGGCGTCGTGGCGGAATTGATTTCCTGCACTTTGTTTTCCGCCGAAGTGTCGCGCAGGGCTGGGAATTGGACGACTTCGCCCGAATACGAGTTGAACGTCTCCGGCGGCGCGTAGCCGTAGACCTCCGTCACCTTGTAGATGTCCTGAAACGCCGTCTGAGGCTCGACGCGCTCGTCGATTACCTTGTAGGGGATTGCGGCGATGGCGTTGCGTTCGAGCGCGTCTTTTTGCGTTGCCCTATGATTCCGACACTAAACGACGGAGAAGTTTATTTGCATAGAATTGCCTATTTTGCAAATATGATTTCGTCGGTGGAGGAGATTCACATAGAGCCGTATATCCCCTTCGGTATAGAAAAAGCTGCGGCTTTGGGAAAAGTTTCGTATAAAGCGGATATGCCGGAGTGCGGCTATGGCGAGAAAATTGTCGAAAGGCTGTCCCAATTAACGGAGAAAAAGGTATTGTTGCCGTAGGCTTATTGTATTGAGTTTGGACTTTGTATTTTAAGGAACGCTTAAACGCGCAACAGGCAGATTTTATAGAAGGCAAACAATTAGATTTCTATGTTTCGCAAGTGGATAGTCAACCGCTCTATCGTTAATGGGCAAAACCAAATGTTATTTTTTAGAATCACTCCGCGAATCAGTTTTTGTGGGCGCAAAAAAACGCGCCGCAACAGGGGCGCGCCTTTTGCCGTCGTTCGATTCGGTTATTTGCCTGAATAGAATTCGACAATCTTCTTTACGATATACGAGTGTTCACGCTTGGAGATTTTGCCGTCCTTAAGCATTTGGTCGGCTTTGTCGAGGTTCTTTTGCATGTCGTCGAAAGCTTTGAGGCTCTTTACGTCGGGGAGGAAATTGGGCTGCATTTCGTTCTTGTCGCACGAAGGTTTAAGCGACTTGTAGTAGCCCATGTCCACGAGAGGTCCGAACTTCACAAACGGGTTGTCGCGCAATGCCGACACCGTCAGTTCCTGATTCTTGTAGCCTTCCTTTGCCAAAACCACCTTGTAAGTTCCGTCGTTGGGCAACGTGATATCCACGGGAGTTACACCCATGATTTCGTCGTTTATAAACACAATCGCGCCCTGCGGATTTGAGTTGATTGTTACGGTGTCTTTGAATTGGACATTGCACGCGCTCAGGGTCAACGCTGCCAACGAGATGAGGAATAATTTTTTCATAAATATAAAATTGATTTGTTGTATTAGTTGTTTAATTGATGGATTTTTTTCGTCGAATAGTCAAGCCTATAATTTCGACAATTCGCCCGAACGCTTCTCGGCGGCGACGAGAGCCTCGAACACGGTTTTTCTAAAATTCGCGTTTTTAAATTTTTCCAGTCCGGCGAGCGTCGTGCCCCCGGGGCTTGAAACTGCGGTGCGGAGTTCGTCTGCCGAAAGCGGAGACTGGCAAAGCAACATAGCCGAACCCAGCAACGTTTTTTTAACGAGCTTGTCGGCCTCTTCGTCGGTAAACCCTATTTTCTTCGCCCCCTCAATCATCGCCGCGGCGAATTCGAAAATATATCCCGGGCCGCTCCCCGAGAGAGCCGTAACCGCGTCGAGTCTGCATTCGGGCATTTCGATAAATTCTCCGATTGCTCCCAAAACGCTTTCGACCGTTTTCTTTTCCTCCTCCGCAAGCGCGCTTTCGGCGGCGTAGCAGGAGATTCCCTGCGCTATCTGCGCGGGCATATTGGGCATTACGCGCACGATTTTTTTGACCCGCGGAAAGCACTGGCGCAGGCGCGAAATCGACGTTCCCGCAAGAATCGAAATCAGCACTGCGTTTTGCGCGTGTTGCGCCGACTGCGCCGCAGCCGCCAACTGCTGGGGCTTGCACGCAAGAACTATGGTCTGCGATGTCTCCAGAAGCTCAGCCGCCGAATCGAGGCACGCTATGCCCGTCTGTTCGGCGAGCCTTTTGCCCGTGTCGTCCCCGCCGCATACGCAGGAAATTTCGCCCGCGGGGACTGTTTTACGCAGCCCTTTTACTATTGCGCCGGCCATTTTACCCGCGCCTATAAATCCGTATTTTTTCATGTTATTTAAGATTCGATGCAAATTCTTTGGCTAGCGCGGAAAGGAACTTCGGGGCGCGGTTTTGCGCCTCCACGGCATTCGGGGCAAGCGGCAGAATTTGTCCGATTTTCGCGCCGGCAATTCCCATTGCCTTCAGCCCGTTTTCGTCCACTTCCGACTCTCCGCATAGTATCCACGCCTGTTTTTTGTGCTTGAGCGCAAGTTTCACAAGCTCGAACGGCCCTTTGCCGTGCATATCGGTTATGTCGAACTTGCCTTCGCCCGTTACCACAACGTCGCACGCTTTGACGCACTTTTCGATATCGGCGTATTTCGCGAACAGGTCGAACCCGCCCACGCGCACGGCGTTTAGAAAATTCATCAGCGAATACGCGCAGCCGCCCGCCGAGCCTGTCCCCGCCTCGGCGTGTCTGCTTTTACCGAAGCATTTTTTCACCACTTCGACATAGTTTTTCATATTCTTTTCAAGCTCCAGAGCCTGTTGGCGCGTAGCTCCCTTCTGTTCGGCGAACCCCAGCGAAGCCCCGTTTTCGCCCAAGAGCGTGTTGGCAACGTCTGTTGCAACAATAAACTTCGTTTTTATTTCCGTATCGGGCTTTTTTATTTTAGCCAAATGCGCCAAACCCGCTCCATTGGGTTCGATTTCCTTTTCGTTTTTGTCGAGAAACTTGAACCCGAGCGGCACGAGCAGTCCTATTCCGCCGTCGTTTGTCGCGCTTCCGCCAACGCCTATGATGATTGTTTTGTAGCCGCGATCCACGAGTTTTGCGAGAATCTGTCCCGTGCCGATGTTCGTGAGCGTTGCCGGGTTGCGTTCCGCCTCCGAAACAAGGTTTATTCCCGAAGCCTCCGTAAGCCCCACAAGAGCCGTGTTGTCGTCGAGAAGGGCGCATTTTGCCGTGAGGGTCTGCCCCGTTGGGTCGATTGTTTTAAGTCTTATTACCTTTGCGCCTTTTTTCGCTTTTGCGATTGTATCCACAAAACCGTCGCCGCCGTCGGTCATTCCGAATTCGGTTATCTGGGCGTCTTTGAACACTGCAGTCAGCCCCATTTTGATAGAGTGAGAAGCCTGACTCGCCGAGAGCGAGCCTCTGAACTTGTCGGGGACTACCAAAAATCTGTGAACTTTACTACCCATACGCCTCCTTTTGCTTGTGAAAACTAAATATGCTTTATTTCCTCATAATCTCCAATCTCCGAAAAATTGCAAGCTTTTTCTGCCTCGCGTTTTGCCTGTGCGGTTTGTGCGCCGCAGGCAACGGCATTCTTTGGGAGCCTATCCGAGAGCCTTCCCCACACACACAAGACGTAAAACGGGTGTGCGAATGCGCGGATTTCCGTTTCAACACGCCCCGCGTGGCAATATCTGTATTTGTTTTGTTTTTTGCCTGTTTTTCAAAAAAAAACTTGAAATCGAAGGGGAAATCAAACAAACTCGCTTTCATATGGCAAACAATTACAAGAACGCAAAAGACAGGTACGCAAAATTCGGCGTAGATACTGAAAAAGTTTTGAAAATTCTGGACGCAATTCCGCTTTCTATGCACTGCTGGCAGGGCGACGACGTGTGCGGTTTCGAAAATCCCGACGGCGGCTTGGCGGGAGACGGAATCCAGACCACGGGCAATTATGTCGGCAAAGCCCGCAATGTTGAAGAATTGCGTGCCGACGTTGATGAAGCGCTCAAGTATATCCCCGGAGCTATACGCATGAATTTGCACGCAATCTACGGCGAATTCGGCGGAAAGAAAGTGGAAAGAAACGACATTGAATACAGGCATTTCGCGGGCTGGGTTGATTGGTGCAAGCAGAGAAATATGGGCATAGACTTTAACCCCACATACTTCTCGCACCCGCTCGTAAAGGACGGTATGACGCTTTCAAGCCCCGACAAGGGCGTGCGTAAATACTGGATTGAACACGGTATTGCCTGCCGCAAAATCGCGGAAAAAATCGGCAAAAATCTCGGGAAAACGGTTATTACTAACTTCTGGATGCCCGATGGAATGAAGGATATGCCTGCCGACCGCCTCGCCCCGCGCGAACGCATGGCCGACTCGCTCGACCGCATTATGGCTGAGAAGGTCTCCAAGAAGTTCGACAGGGACTCTCTCGAATGCAAACTTTTCGGTATCGGCAGCGAATCCTACGTCGTGGCTTCGCACGAATTCGTGATGGGCTACGCGGTCAAGAACCAGATGGTAATGACGCTCGACTCCGGCCACTTCCACCCCACCGAAACAATCTCCGACAAGATTTCTTCGGCTTTGATGTTTGTTCCCGAACTGCTTTTGCACGTTTCGCGCGGCGTTCGTTGGGATAGCGACCACGTTGTGCTTTTTGACGACAACACAACCGCAATCATGCAGGAAATAGTCCGCGCTGGCGCGGTTGACAGGGTTCACATCGGCATGGACTTCTTCGACGCAAGCATCAACAGGATTTTCGCTTGGGCAATCGGCATGAGAGCTGCGAGAAAGGCTCTGATGTTCGCGCTTCTCGACCCGATTGCGATGATGAGAAAGGCGGAAAACGACGTCGATTTCGGAACGCGCTTGGCTCTTATGGAAGAGGCGCGCACGCTGCCGTTCGCCGATGTTTGGGAAGAGTATTGCCTGCGCACGAACAAGCTTACGGGTTCGAAGATGCTTGAAGGCATCAAGAAATACGAAAGCAAAGTTTTGGCGAACAGGAAGTAGTTTTTGTTTTGCGGAAACGCAGGGTGTTGCGCCCGCCGTTTTCGCGCAAAACCGCTCGGCGGAGATTGCTTTTTGCAGTTCCGCCGTTTTTTCAAATGCCGCGGAACGGGTTTTTTTGCGGCGTTAAAACTCGGGCGGAAAGTCCGATACAAAAGGAATAATTATGGATTCAATGATTGGCATTATGATTTTCGCTCTCGCGGGGTTTTCGTCGGCGGCGTTCTACACTCCGCTGAAATACGTCAAGTGGAAGTGGGAGGTTATGTGGATTTTCTATTCGCTGTTTGCGTGTCTGGCGGCCCCGATGGTTATCGCGACCCTTGCAATGCCCGACTGCTGGACGGCAATCGGACGCGTGGAATTCGACGTCATCGCAAAAACGTTCATCTTCGGCGCGCTGTGGGGAGTGGGCGGACTCACGTTCGGGCTTTCCATGCGCTACTTGGGAATCGGCTTAGGCACGGCGGTTGCGCTCGGTTTCTGCGCGCTTGTGGGAACGCTGAGCACGCCCGTTCTCAACGGGACGTTCTCGGAAATAGTGTCCACGCGCGACGGGCTTTTGAAGCTTGTTGGCGTTTTCGTATGCGCGCTCGGCATTGCCGTAAACGGCGTTGCGGGAATTATGAAGGAGCGCGATACCTCTTCGGCAGCCGACGGCAGCGGGGAATTCAGTTTGGCGAAGGGCTTTTTGGTTGCCGTAGTTGCGGGTTCGCTTAGCGCGTGCATGTCGATTTCGATGGGCTGCGGCGCGCCCATTGCAGATAGGGCATTCGAAATGGCGATTGCCGCGGGAGCGGATAAATCGACTTCGGAACTTTTCAAAAACAGCCCCATTTTGATTGTTACTTTGTTGGGCGGTTTCCTGACAAACTTTTTGTGGTGTCTGTTTCTCTCGTTCAAAAACAAAACAATTAAGTGTTTCGGCGAATTCAGCGCGGCGGGCAATTTTGCGTTTGTTGTTTTGTGCGCGCTGGGCGGCTTGCTGTGGTATTGCCAGTTCTTCCTCTACGGAATGGGAATGACGAAGCTCGATCCGAGCTACGCGTTTACAAGCTGGGCAATCCTTATGGCGTTCATCATAGTCTTTGCGGGTGCGATAGGTCTGATAATCGGCGAGTGGCGCGGAACAACGCCGCTTACAAAGTCGGTTTTGGTTCTGGGAATGCTCGTCCTTGCGGCGTCAACGTTCGTGATGTCGATGTAGCATATTTCGCGCGCCGCGTGCGCGGTGCGTGTGCGGCGGTTTGTTTGGGCGCGTTTTTATTTGCAAAAGCGCGCCTTTTCTTTTTTAGTGGTGTCAATTTTACGGTATTTCAATGAGACGTTTTCTCTACACGCTTCCGCTTTTTTTGTCGGCTTTCACTGCGGCGTTCTCCGCGGAGCAAAAGTCGGCGCAAACATTTGTAAATGTCGATGCCGACGCCGATTTTCTCTATTTGCCGATCGATTCCGCCGCGCCGTATAGACAGGTGAAAATTGCCGACGCCGCGGGAAAAACGCTTTTCTTCGAGCCCGTTATGCTGGCGGAAGGCAAGGGGAAGTGGTATGCCCCCGTTGACGTGTCGGCGGCGCGCGGGCAGAAACTCGAAGTTTCGTATCCGAACAGGGATATGAAGGGAACCCCCACAATCCTTACAAGCGACAGCCTTTTTCTGCGCGATTATTCCGCGGACGAAAACAGGCCGAAATTCCACCTCGCCGCCTCAGACGGACTTTTGGGCGCATTCGGCGGTTTGTTCACTTTCAACGGAGAGTATTGCGCCTATGTTTTGTCGAACCCGAAGTCGCTCGGGTTCGACGGCACGTTCGGGTTGTCGCTTTTTAAAAGCCGCGATTTGCTCAACTGGCGGCGTATAGACGCCCCCGCGCTTCTCAAAAGCAAAATAACGCGGCCGTCTTCGGTCTGCGTTGATGTCGAAAACAGAAGCGGTATTTTTTCGAAGGGCGGAATACTTATTGCTTCCGCAAATTCCGAAGGCGTTTTTCTGGCTTATTCCGAAAATCTGACCGACATCGGGTATGTAAATTCGGGCTCGCCCATAATAAAAGGCGACGGAGGCGCGCCGTTTATTTTCTTCAACAAAGACGCGTCTTTGTGGACGATTCTCCGCGTAGAGACAGAGGGCGGTTCGGGCGGAACATTGATTGCTTTCTATGCGTCGAAGGATTTGAAAAAGTGGACGCTGACCGACAGAATTCCCAACCCGAGCGGCGCGACAGCCGTTTCGATGGCGAAAATGTGGCGCGAGGGCGGCGCAGAACCCGACGCCAAGTGGGTGCTGCTTTCGGGCAACGGCTCATACGTTGTGGGCGAATTCGACGGACAGAAGTTCAAAACGCTTTCGGCAAAACGCCTGAACATTTTTGCGGGAACTGTCCGCTTTGCCCAGTTCTGGGCGGCCTCCGACTCGTCGGTTATGGCGAGCGCGATTATCCCGCAGCCCATAAAACTCGCCTACGCGCTCGATTTGCGTTTTATGAATTGCGCGAGCATTCCGTGGAAATTGTCGCTCGTGCGCGTTGTCGGCGGTGAATACCAGCTTCGGGCGTCGCTTCCCGAACCGTTTATGGAACACATAGGCATCGGCGAGCGTGTAGCCGATGGAATGGGTTTTGCCTCCAATACGTTTACGCTGCCGAACGCCTACGGGAATTTCTGTATGTTTGACGGCTCGTTCGACATCACAAAGGAAACGGGTTGCGTTTCGGTGGAAATAGGTGCGGGCGTTTTTTCATACAACGTCGCCTCAAAGCTTTTCGGTTTGGCGCGTTTACGCGTTGACTACGGGTTGTGGACAATGCCGCTTTGCCGCGATTCGGGGCGGTTGGCGTTCAAGGCGTTCGTGGATTCATATAGCGCGGAAGTCCTTTGGGGAACGGGCGACTGCGTTGTGATGTTCGGAGACACGTTTTTCGGAGAGCTTCAGCCCGTCAAAGTGGGCGGCGCGGGCGAAGTGGAATTCGACGGGCTTGTTAAGTATCCTGTCTTTCGCTCCAAAATAAAGGACTTGCGCCGAGCCGCCGACGAAATTTACAAGCTCAAATACGGGAAATAGCTATGTTCTTTCAGATTTTGGAGAGTTCCAGCTCGGGCAATTGCTCGTTTCTTGAATGCGACGGCGTCCGTATTTTAATAGACGCCGGAATAGGCATCAGGAAAATCAGTTCCTTCTTGGAAAAAAGGTCGTTGGGGTTGTCCGATTTGGACGCCGTCTTTGTTACGCACGAGCATATCGACCATTTTAAATCGCTGCGCTGTTTTGCGGGGGCGGGCGTCAAAATTTTCGCGAACCGCCCGACCGCCGAGGGCGTCCAATACAAGGATTCCGAAACAAGACGGCTCGACTGGCATTTATTCGAAACGGGATCGAGTTTCGATTTCTACGGCGTAGGAGTCTCCTCTTTCTCAATTCCCCACGACACCAGCGACCCTGTCGGCTTCACTTTCTCTTTCGGCGGCGAAAATCTCGTTTACGCAACCGATTTTGGCAAGGTTACGCTTTCAGTAAAAGATGTCATTTCGCGCGCCGACGTTCTGGTTCTCGAAAGCAACTACTGCCCGCGCATGCTCGACAACTCAAACAGGCCGTTTTCGCTGAAATCGCGCATCAAAAGCTCATACGGGCACCTTTCGAATTCCGACGCAATCTCCGTTCTGCGCGGGTTGACCGGGCGCGTAAAAAAGGTCTATTTGTCCCATATTTCCAAACAGTGCAACAGCCCAGAACACATAGCCGAACTGCTATCCCAAAGCGATATTTCACGCGAAACTCTCGAAAAGATTGAGATTGTTTCGCCATTTGCAAAACCGAGCACGCCGTTCGAGCTTTAACCAGCCGTTTGTTTTTTTATCCCGTCCCTCGTCCCAGTTTACGGGCACAAAAAAACCGAGCCTTTTCAGGCTCGGTCTTTTTTACATCTAACAAATTAGTATCTCAACATCGCATTGAGCGAAACCAAGTGTTGATTGTAGCAGCCCCAAGAGTAGGACGAATCGTTGTTGAGGTAGTTGTAATTCACGCCGAAGGAAACGAACTTGTTCGGGACGTATGTAACGCCGAGGCGCGTCCAGATTGTTTTGTCCTTTCTGCTGGTGAATTCATACTTCGAATCCGTGTATGCGAACGAAGCCGTTCCGTATACCTTCGGGTTGAAGTAGTAGTTCATGCCGATTTCGCCGCCCGTGTTGACGATGGAGTCGCGCGTTGCGGAGTTGCCGAAATCTCTATTGAACTTGGCGTAAACACCCATCTTTTCCGACACTTCGTAGCCGAGCGTGATGTGCGTTGCAAACGACCATTGGTCGCCCGAATCGATACCGTCAACGTCGCGGTTTTGTGCGCCGAGGTAGAGTTCGCAAGTGAGCTTCGGGGCAATTTCGCCGAGAACTGTAACGCCGATGAAGTGGTCGTCTCTTTCTTTACCCCAGAGAGCGTAGGAGCTCGGGCCGCTGTAGTATTCCGTATTGCGGTATTGGTAGGAGAGACCCGCCGAGATTTTCTGCGTGACTCTATAGTAAACGCTGACCGGAACGGAATAGACGTTGTAGGAAGAATAAATGTCGTCCCACTTCTGACCGAAGGAGTTCGTGCTTGTGTATTCAATCTGCGTCCACTTGAAGCCGAGTGTCGCAAAAACCTTCTCGGTGAAGTCGTATTCGCCGTTGAAGCCCGCCGCCCAGTTGTTGAAGTTTACAAGCTGGCCTTGGTCGCGCGCGGCAATCAAAGTATCGGTAGTGTTCTGGCGGTTCTGGTCGAACGCGAAGAACGCTGAAACCTTCCAGTTTGCCTCAACATACGAGGCGTTGGCCGCCAAGTGCGCCAAATTGCAGTCAAATTCACCATGCGAAGCGTATTTTGTAAAGTCTTCGTAAGCCTTGAGGTTGGCCTTGAACTTGCTCGAGCGACCGTAGTCAACTTCGCCACCGAGACGGATTGTGCCGGAGACGTCGTCGATTTTCTTGTCAGACGCGTAGGTAATGTTCGAATTATAATTCATAAGAACCGCGCCCTTGAAGAAGATGTCCATCTGATCTCCCACGGTAACCAAAGGCGCCGAGTTCGCTGCGGCAGCAAAGGCCGCTATCAACGATGTTATTACTATTTTTTTCATAATTTGTTATTTGTTTGAAAAACGGTTAGAGATTAAACTTCTAAACTTGATGCTAATCTCGTAAAAAATCTTATGTAAGTCAACACTTTTTTCTCTTTTTATTATTGTTTGTTGTTTTACTTTTATCTTGAAATACTTTTGGGCGGACGTATAAATTTGTGCGTTTAAAGTTCGTATATTTTTTATGAAAGAAGTTGCTCCCCAAAATTCCACCCGACCGATATTTTTCGGAATGGCGTGCAGAAAACTCACTGCCGACAACCGCTGGACAATCGAAATAGTATGGAGCAGGGTGGGGTTGCTCGCGCTGCTGGGTATGGCGGCGGCGTATTTGGCGTTGTCGTTCGTGGTATACTGCATTTTTAAATACGTCAGAAACTACGACGAAATGTCTTTCTCCGACGCCGTAACCGCCATTGTCAACAGAAAAGCACTCACCGAAAAATTCGGAGACTACAACATCCGGCAGTCGAAAAAATTTATGTCGGAGGGAAAATTCCGCGAGGCGTATATGAGTCTTGTCTCGGGCACGTCGCGTTCGCCCAAAAATCTCGAGGGAAGGCTTATTCTTGCCGAGTTCTATTCGGCGTTGTTCAAACGTCCCGACAGGGCCATCGAAACCCTCGAACGCAGCCTATCCTACGCGCTCGACAACATCCAGTATGTCAGAATGTATATGAAGCTTCTCATGGACCAGACAGAGGACGCCCGCGCGGTTAAAGTTGGCGAAAAAATACTCGCCTCCGGAACGAAAAACAAGGAGGTAGAATTGTATATTGCCATGTGTATGTCCACAATTTACGCCTACCACGGCAACTACAAGAAGTCGCACGAATACATCTATAAATACGGACTTGAAAAATCGCTCCCCGGAATTTTGCGTCTTTCCAAAAACGAATGGGAATTGGGCAACCGCGACGCCGCCATAAAGGTTTTGGCCGACAACATTTCGTTCCCCCAAAACAGGGAGGCAATTTACGAGCTTCTTGTAAACTACTATGTCGCCATGAAGGATTTTTCAACCGCCCGCCAGTATTCGATGCTGCGTTCGCTCGAAAATCCGTTTTCCACCGAACAGCGAATGGAGTATTTGACGCTGCTTAAGCACAGCGGAGACGAAGACGGTGTCAGGCGCGACATGGAGCTTTTCTACAACAACTATCAGGACGACAACAAAAGCATGCTCTACTTGGCGAACTTCGCCGCAGACGTCGGCGACCTGCCTTTTATGCGCAGAATCTACGATTTGGCAATCCGTAAAAACTTCCCGATAGCCCCCTACTGTCTGCTTCTGCTTGAAACAACAATCGCGCAGGGCGACTACAAAGCCGCCGTGTATTTTGTCGAGGAAATAATGAAAACAAAGCCACGTTGGCGTGAGCAGCACGAAGACGTTATTTTATGTCTGCGCGCCGTTGCGTATTACGCCGTAGGCAACAACAACATGTCGGACATTTTAATCAACGACATTATAAAGCGCAACACCATTCCCTCCAAGGTAATGGTTGCAACCGCCAGAATGTATGACAGGCTCGGCGCGACGGCGGTGTCGCTGCGGATTCTCGAACGCGCCGCGGAGTTGTATCCGCGCCACCAGCTGGTCTTGACCCGTCTGATTCAAAGCGAACTGAAAATCGGCATGTCGGGCAACCTGCACAAGCACGTTGCAAAGCTCCTGCAAATGCGCCGCCCCCCGCGCGAGCTAATTGCCGACGCCCGCGTGAATCTCTGCAGCGACCGTTTCATTTTCGCCTCGGACCGCGACGAAATCATCAAGGAAATCGACGACCTCATGACTTCCAACGAAGGCGCGGTCTTCTCTTCAGGCAATGACGTTGTAGACAAAGAACGCATAACTGACGGCGGCGGTTTAAATTTCTAAGTTTTTTATTATTTCGAAAGCGGCGCGGATTGCCTACGGCAATTCCGCTTTGGTTTTGGTTAAAGATTCGTTTTTTTGGTTCTTCGAAAGCGGCACGGATTGCCTACGGCAATTCCGCTTTGGCTTCGGTTTATATGTTGGTAAGGGCAAGGGGCCGGCGGAAATCAACCCAAAAACTTCAAGCAATAAAACGAAGGCAACGATTGGTTTCGCCAATCGCTGCCCGTAAAAAACGCCGCTTTTGTAAAGAAACACTGCTTTAAGCAGCAGGCAAAGGCGCATTGGCTCTCGCCAATCGCCGCCGCTTTCGGAGTCATAAAATAGGCGGGAAGAGCTTGAAGCTTTTCGGACGGACTGTTTCGCCCCTGAAGGGGAATTCCTTGTTTGTGTAGTTGCAGATTGTTTGCGAGCCGTCGGAGTAGGTCGTAAGAAATACGCCTTTGGAAAGCTCCCTGTGCCCTTCGATGAATTCCCATTGCAGACGCTTTAGCGGCTGGTAGATATCATACATTTTTTTTTACGGCAGCCATTCCGTCCCGTTTGAAGTTGCCCCAGTAGAAGGAGGGGCGTCCGCCGTATTCGACAAGCTTAAGCAGGTGCACGTCGGTGTCGTCGAGATAGCGATAGTGGGTTTTGCGCTTGAAGAATGGGTTGGTTGTGGTGTCGTAGGGCTGGCTCAGCACTATTCCGTGGTATGCTATTTGCCAGAAGGGAACCATTTCCGAAATGAGGTCGTTGCCGACGGGACGCGCGGCGGGATAGGCGGAGATATAGAGGGCGTAGTCGAGATTTTTAATATCCCAGTCGTAGCCCGATTCGGAGGTGAAGCCGCCGAACCGTTTTGCGCACTCTTCTTTGATTGTCGCGTAGGCGCGGACGGCATCTTCCCTGCTGCAATAGTGGTTCGGCGATTGGCAGATATCCGGTGGCATACAGGAAAACACGTCGATGTGGTGCATTCCGTTTACGCCCAGCGACTGTATTATATCCATATCCTCCTTTAGGCGCAATTTCACTATTTGCTTGGGGCACATTCCGTATGTCTTGCCGCCGCTCCACGCGCCGTGCCCTTTGATTTTACCTGTGCGGTCTGTTTTTATGAGGTTGTCGTCCCAGTTTTGGGCAATTCTGAAGGCGTCGGTGTAGTTTGTATGGACCGAAAATTGGTAGCCTGCGACAATCGCCTCCCCATACCGAATCACAAGATATTTGAGATGGAAGATTTGTCGATAGTGACCTTTTTCTTCTTGGAGTCTGGGAGGGTATACATTATGTCGAGCATAATGCGTTCCATGATTGAGCGGAGGGCGCGCGCGCCCGTGCCCATGTCAATGGCTTTCTGGGCGATTGCCTCAATGGCGTCGTCGGAGAAGACGAGCTTTGCGCCGTCGAGGGAGAGAAGCTTTTCGTATTGGCGAATGAGCGAGTTTTTGGTGTTCTTCAAGATGTTTACCAAGTCTTCGCGCGTGAGTTCTGCGAGAGAGGAGACGACGGGCAGACGCCCGATAAATTCGGGAATGAAACCGAATTTCACTAAATCCTCCGGCTGAACGTCTGCCATAAGCTGGGCTTCGGTGAGCGTTTTGTTGTCTGAGGCAAAGCCGACAGTCTTGCCTTCCCTTCGGCGGGCCACGATTTTGTCGAGCCCCACGAATGCGCCGCCGCAGATGAATAGAATGTTGCGGGTGTCCAGACGTATGTATTCCTGATCGGGGTGCTTTCTGCCGCCCTTCGGGGGAATGTTGCAGACGGTGCCTTCGAGTATTTTCAGCAACGCCTGCTGGACGCCCTCGCCGCCGACGTCGCGCGTTATGGAAACGTTTTCCATTTTGCGGCAGATTTTGTCGATTTCGTCGATGTAGATTATGCCGCACTGGGCTTTTTCTACGTTGAAATCGGCGGCGCGGAGCAGGTTGAGGACGAGGTTTTCAACGTCTTCGCCGACGTAGCCCGCCTCCGTTACGTTGGTGGCGTCGCCGATTGCGAAGGGAACGTTGAGCATTTTTGCGAGCGTGCGCGCCAGATACGTCTTGCCCGAGCCCGTAGGGCCAATCAGCAAGATATTGCTTTTTTCGATTTCGACGTCGCCGAATTCGCCGCCGTCCGTTTCGGGGGTTTTTAGAACCTCGGCGCGCAGGCGTTTGTAGTGGTTGTAGACGGCTACCGACAACACCTTCTTTGCGTTCTCCTGCCCGATTACGAATTTGTCAAGCTCCGCCTTCATTTCGGAGGGCGTGCGCAGGTTGAAGTCGAGCATTTTCGCCATTTTGCGCTGCTTGTTTTCCTGCGCTTTGAGCTGGAAATAGTTCTCGAGTGCGCCGACACATTCCTTGCATACGACCGCGCCATCGCGCCCTTCGATTAATTCGCCCACTTCCTTTGCAGAGCGTCCGCAAAAGCTGCACCGATTGTCCTTTGCGCTCATGGTCTACGCGTCTTTTTTATTTTCAATTACTTTGTCTACAATGCCGTATTTCACTGCTTCTTCGGCCGACATAAAGAAGTCGCGGTCGGAGTCCTTCGCAATTTTTTCCACGCTGTTGCCCGTGAGCTTTGAAAGTATTTCGTTGACTTTCGTGCGCCAGCGCAGGATTTCGTTGGCGGCAATGGAGACATCGCGCGCCTGCCCCGACGCGCCGCCGTAGGGCTGGTGAATCATCACGCGCGAATTCGGCAGCGAGTAGCGTTTGCCCTTTGTGCCCGCGGCAAGCAGAATGGTTGCCATGCTTGCGCACTGCCCCACGCAGTATGTCACGACATCGCACGAGAGGAAATTCATTGTGTCGAAAATCGCCATTCCCGCCGTGAGAGAGCCTCCTGGGCTGTTGATATAAATGTGAACGTCCTTTTTGGGGTCTTCCATTTGCAGGAACAAAAGCTGCGCTATGACTGAGTTTGCAACTCCGTCGGTAATTGGGGTTCCAATGAAAACTATTCTGTCGCGAAGGAGTCTTGAGTAGACGTCCCACGAACGCTCGCCGCGCCCGTCGCGTTCCACTACTGTCGGTATGTAATATTCGCCCATATTTTTTTATTCGGTTGAAGATTGATTAAGAAAAAAAGCGCGCGAAGCAATAAAAAACCGCCGCGCGCGCCACGTTTTGAAAGCAGCCAGCCTGCTACGCTTTGACGCTTGTCTGGGCTTTTTCGGCGATAAAGTTTATTGCCTTTTGAAGGAGGGCGTCGGAGCGGAGGCGGTTAGCTTTGGCGGGGTCTTTCTTAAGCTGCTTGATGAGGTCTTCGGGCTTTACGCGCGTTCTCATTGCTTCCTGCCAGAGGGCTCTGCCCATATCGTCGTTATCGACTTTAAGGTCGTTTGCTTTAGCAACGCGGTTGAGGAAAATGCGCATTTTTGCGCGGGCTTCCGCCTCCTTGTTGGAGGTTTCAACAAGCATTTCCCTGTTCTTTTCGATGTCGTCCTTCGACGCTCCCGACGACATAAAGCGCATCATCATTTCCTGAAGAATTGATTCGCGTTCGTCTTCAAGCGCGCTTTCGGGCAGGGGGAACTGGACTTTTTCCAAGAGCTGTTCGACCGCCAACTGGCGTTTCATGACTTCGTTGTTGTTTTTCTTTTCGGCTTCGATGTTCTGCTTGATTTTCGCCTTGAGCTCGTCAACATCTTTGGCTTCGAAAGCCTTCAGAAAGTCGGCGTCGAGCTCGGGCAGGATTTTTTCGCGGACTTCGAAAATTTCGACTTCGTATTCAGCCTTTTTGCCCGCGAGAGCCTCAATGGGCATATCTTTTGCAAATTCGTGCGAGATTGTCTTCTTGTCGCCCTTCTTCATGCCGATGATTCCCTGAACAATGCCCTGAACTCCGGGGGCTTCAGTGTTGCCCGCCTCCTCCCAAGTCGATTTCTGGTCGGCAAAAAGCGGCATATCCTTGGCTACTTCCGCCACAGGTTTGCCGTCGATTGTGCCCTTGTAGGACAGGCGGACAAAGTCGCCCTTCTTGATTTCGCGGTCTACGACGTCGTATTTTGCGCGCTGGTTGCGGTAGTATTCAACTGCGTTGTTTACCTCTTCCTCGGTGGCTTCAGTGGGCTGTAGCTCGACTTTCGTTTCGAGACTTGCGGGCATTTCGACAGTCGGGTAGATGTCGGCGGTGAAGGTGAGAACGCAGCCGTCTTTGTTGTCGTTTTCGATATTGACAACCGAATACAGGTCGAATTCCTTGATGGCGTTCATTGCGTCGATGGCCTTGCTTGTGAGCGTTCTTTCCGTTTGCGCCTTTATGGCGTCGGCATACGTTTTTTCAATCATTGCTTTGGGCGCGTGGCCGGGGCGGAAGCCCGAAATTTTTGCGCCGCGAACAAATTCTTCCGTAATTTTTGATGTCTCTTCGGCTACTTCCTTAGTGTCGAAGCTAACGATGATTTTTTTTCTCGTATCGTTGATGTTTTCAATTTTTGTGTTCATAAAAGGGATTTTCTAAGAATTTAAAGGCGGATTATAATGGGCTTTAGCCGCTCCGCGTCAAGACTTTTTATATTTTTACGTTGCCCAAAGCGGAGCGGTTTGGCTTCCCCGAGACATCGTTTGGGCTGACGTTGAAGCCTGCGCCGATTCGCTTCGGGGCGTGGCTGCCGAATTACTTGCGCGCGCTTTTGTTGCGTGCGCGCCCGAGTCTGTCGCCGACTGCAAGCCACGCGTCGCCGTCGGGCGGACGCTGGCAGTAGAAGCCGAATTTCGAAGTTTTGTCGAGCTTGCGCAGCAACGAAAACAGGTTGCGCTGCGCATCTTTTGGGTCGCCGTTTTCGCTGAGCCAAAAGTGGTTGGGCTTTGGGTTGTTCGGGCGCGACAAATACACGACTTCCCCTTTGAAGCCGGCGGGAATTTCGGAGTCGTCGTCGAACAGTTCCAGAGTATGCTTGGGGCTGTAGTGGCTTTTCAGCATTCCGGGGGCTTGCGGGTGGGCTTCGTTGACTTTCGGGGCGCGGTCGATTTTTTCGCCCAGAGCGGCCTCTATTTCGTCGGCGCGCACTGGCCCGGGGCGGAGGAGCTTTTTGGGCGTCGAAGTCATCAGAACGATTGTCGATTCCACGCCGCATTCGCACTCGCCGCCGTCCAGAACGAAGTCGATTTTATCGCCGAGCTGTTCCGCTACGTGTGCGGCGCATGTGGGGCTTACATACCCGAACGGATTTGCGCTCGGCGCGGCAATCGGGACGTTTGCCGCCACGATGAGTTCGTGCATTATTTTGTGCGAGGGCATTCTGACCGCCACAGTAGGCATTCCCGCGGTAACCAAGTCGGGCACGCAGGGCTTTTTGGGCAGAATCATTGTAAGCGGCCCGGGCCAGAAACGTTTTGCAAGCCTGCGGGCGTCTTCCGAAAATTCGGCGACGCGCTCCGCCATTTGCATATCGCTTACGTGCACAATGAGCGGGTCGATAAACGGTCGCGATTTCGCGCGGAATATTTTGGCTACAGCGTCTTCATCGAGCGCGTTTGCTGCAAGCCCGTAGACGGTTTCCGTGGGGACGCCGCCTATTTTGCCTTCAGAAATAAAACGAGCCGCCCCAAGAATGTCTCGCGACGGCTGCAAAGGTTTTTCCATTTCGACGACCCGAATTTACTTCATAAGAAGCATATTGCGGGCGTGTTTTACTGTCTTTTTAATGTGGCGTTGTTCCTTTGAGGACAAACCCGTGAACTTGCGGGGCAAGATTTTGCCCGTCTCCGTGACATAGCGATTCATCGATTCTGCGTCGACGAACGTCAATTCCATTACGTTTTTCTTTTTTGTTTCTTCTGCCATATCTGTTTGTTTCTTATTATTAAATGTTTCCCCGGTTCGTTCCCGAGCCTCGCCCGAAACCGACCATTTCGAAAATAAACCCCCAATGTTGCTGTTTCCCAAAAGCTATGCAAGCTTTTTTTTCGACTTTTTGCATACCGCCCGCCTTCGGTTCCCCCGCGCCCTGCAATCCCGACACACAAGAGTTAATTCAAGTTTTGTGATTACAATTTAAAAGTTAAGAGGCGCAAATCCTCCTTGAGGAGTATACACTTTTAACAAAGTGGTAAACATCTTCTGGTATAATTTTCAGAAAAATTCCGCCTTACTAGTTACTGTAAATTGTAAATACAAAAATTCGAGTTTATTCCAAAACACACAAAACAAAATTGCGCAAAATCACTAAACAGAATATCCTGCCCCCCATGGAAACTAGAATCAAAACCCGATATGGGACTATATGTTACGACAGAGCAATGAACTTTTCTTTACTTGAAGGCTTATTTCTAAGTAAAGAAATCAAAGATGCGTTTGAGATTTTAAATGCATCTTTATTTAAATTAAAAACAGGATGCATAAGTAAAAATACAATAAATATATTTTTTCGCGAAGGTGAAAAACTTACAGACATTTTGGATGTTATCATACAAAAATTCAAATGGAAAGAAATAAAATGCGTGCGGAAGCAATCATATCTTGATGCCCAAAACAGTAAGGATTTATTTATATTGGCCTCAATTTCCCCATATGGAGAAATAAATGTATACAACTCTTTCTTCAACAGGGAAATATCAAAAGATAATCGAGCGGGGGTAGTTATACATGAAGTTGCTCACCTTGTAGGATTAACGGAGGAATATAACCTTAATACTACCTCAGGTAAAATTACAAGTGCTGAGTCAGTAAAGAATTTTTGTCTATATGTAAACGGTAAACTTTCTCTTCACGAAATTCTCAAAGAAAATGAACGATATCCAAGTAATGATTCTGACGAGATGACGTATAGAACAAATCCCAACAGGAGAAAAAATGGCGAATTCGATTTCGGTCCAGATAACGGAGTTATCAACAAATCGGAGAACCGTAGTAACAATCAAAGAGTAGATTCTGTTTTGAACAAGGGAAAGAACGAACTCTTGGACAAACTCTCAGCAAAAGAAAAAAATACGCTTATACAAAATGGGATAGCATTTGAAGCCGACACTATAACAACTAGGCCGTCAAATAAATATAAATCACCTCAACAAAGTAAATCCGAATTCAAGCACGGAGGATTCGGGAATAACGAAATTTTTGTAGGAAAAGATCCCGATCCAAATGCAGATCCGAACGACAAACCACGAGTATGGGGTGCTTTCGATGCAAAACTCAAAGGATTAAAGAAAAATACGGTATACACTGTCATTCAAAAAAATACCTTCAGGCGTAGAAAATTTGGTAATGACATGATCGAAGAAGAAAATATCGTTGTTATACATGAAATACGCACAGATAACAACGGGAATGCATACCTCAGACGTATTGGAATTGTAAACGAAGCAACAAGCAACGAAAATGCCGAAGACTTGGAACAAATTGAAATTGATGTAGACCTAGAACTGCTTGAGGGGGCGGCCACATCACACTTCAAGCAAATAAAAAAAGAAATCAAACATACGAACTCCGCCGATTATGTAACTAGACATGCAACGCTTAATAATGGGGGGAAAGTCAAAAAAGAGGAAGTTGATAAGCTAAAAGGTCGATTAATTTTTTCAGGACGTTTCAAAAAAGATATCTTTTAACATTATTCCAATTTCCTGATTTTCAGCGAATCCAATTTCGATTGGCGTTCGTTTTTCATTCTCTTATAGGCGGGGAAATAAATACCTCCGCCTGCTTTTTCGTAGAAAGTTTCAACCAAATCTTCGTCAACTTCAAGTCCCGTTAGTAGGTTTTCCAAAAGAAACGTGGCAACAACCGCCTCAATCGCCGCACCCTCGGCTAAAAGATTTTCCAGCACCGCTTCAGCCTGCCTGCGGTTATAGTCGGGATTGCGCTCGGAAACGACAAGATCTTCCGTCCACGCGTAATACGGGAATTTTACAATTTTTCGTTTCGCGCCGTATTTTATTATATTGTATTTCTCGTTAAAGAGTTTCAACAACGTATCGTTTGTAACACTCGGATTTTTTCCAAAAGTTTCGTTCTTGTGCTTTTCCCATAACCAGCGCCATTCCCTCGAAAATTGCGGCAGCCTCTTAAACATAGACACTCGGCGTTGGATATACTTCATTCGCGCCTTGTCGGCTTTCAACCGCCAATAGTCGGCAAGTTTTGAATCGGTGTCCCGAGAATCGTAAACGCCGCCGTAAATGTCGGCAAGAGCCTGCATATCCCAGAAGTCACGCGAACGAGAAAGAATGTATAGCGCGAAATCCCTGTCTTTGGGGACACAAAATCCTGCGTAAAAATTCCGCCAAAGCAAATGGTTTGAACGGGCTATGATTTGGTCGCTGCGAAATATATCGCGCGGGAACCCCATTTCTCCGCGCCGAAAAGCCAGCGCATAAATGCCGCCGCACCCGTAATTGTTTGAGCCCGCAAAAGGCGCGTCGCAAAATACGTCAAGCTCGAAGTCGGAATACAATTTTTTGAAATATTCCGCGGCTTGCTTGCTTTGTTTTTCGGAATAAAGCAGGTTGGCAAAGTTGCAAAATTCCAGCGGGGCGTCCAACAAATTTTTATTCCTTATCGAAGCTTCCGCCCATTTAAATGCTAGCTGTTTGTCGCGGAATTTTGGGGTATCAGTCATTTCCTTCATTTCAGTCTCGGTAGGGAAAGCCAACAATTCGGGCGGAATTTTGTCGTTGAAGCGGAAAAATACGGTCTTCGAATCCCACCCCTGATAATAAAGGGAAAGTTCTAGCGCCCTCAGACTGTTTTCTTGGGCGAGCGACTCCATAAAAGCCACAGGATTTCTGCAGTATATTGACTTTTCATTGCCTGAAAGAACAACATCGGCATAAACGTGTTTTACAAGGGACTTCCCGAAGGCAATTTCCCCCGCACAAACAGTAAAACCGGAAAATATCCCAAAAAGAAAGAATGTTGAAAAAAAACGCCTCATCCCTCGTTGTCGGAAAGGGAATACCATATTTAAACGTTGTCAAAGATAAAATAAAAATGGTGATAGTATTTCATTTTTTAAGAGCAAATACATTCCGCCACTAAGGAGTATAGGCATACCGCCCGCCTTCGGTTCCCCCGCGCCCTGCAATCCCGACACACAAGAGTGAATTCAAGTTTTGTGATTACAATTTAAAAGTTAAGAGGCGCAAATCCTCCTTGAGGAGTATACACTTTTAACAAAGGCAGAAACAAAAAAACGCGATGGGTATCGCGTTTTTGTTTTTGGTGGAATATTATCTGCGTTTATTTTGCGGGGGTTTGTTTTATTTCGATTACGTCGTGCGTCGAGCTTTCTTTTTGTCCCGCGCCCGTAAGTCTTGTATAGCGGGCGTTTGCGCGGAGTTCGGGAAGCGTTTTCGCGCCCAGATAGCCCATTCCGCTCTGGATTCCGCCCACGAACTGGCGCAGGGCGTCGTCAACCGACTGCGAAACTTCCTTGAGAGCCTCCACGCCCTCTGCCGTGATTTTATCCGTCTTGACTTTGAAATCGTGCCCGTATCTTGCCGCGCTTCCCGCTTTCATAGCCGACAAGCTGCCCATTCCGCGGTATTGTTTATACATTTTGCCGTTGATTTCCATTATCTGACCGGGGGCTTCGGGGCAACCCGCCAAGAGACCACCGCAAATCATGCAGTCGGCGAGCGTAAGAGCCTTTACCATATCGCCGCTCTTTGTTATGCCGCCGTCGGCAATAGTGCGGACGCCGAGTTTGCGCGCCTGCGCTGAGCAGACGTATAAAGCCGTCAACTGCGGAATTCCCACGCCCGCGACGATGCGGGTTGTGCATATCGACCCCGGCCCTTGACCGATTTTGATTGCGTCTGCACCGCGCTCGGCGAGGAACTCGACTCCCGCGGCGTTAGTTACGTTGCCGCCTATGAGCGTAAGTTCGGGGAAGGCGTCGCGCAACGCCTTTACGGTGTCGCCGACTCCCTTTGTGAAGCCGTGCGCCGTGGAGACTGCCGCCACGTCGAGCCCCTTGTCAACCATTGCGCCTACGTGGTCGATGATGTTTTCAAAGTCGAGTTCTCCGTCGGGTTTGCGCATCATTGCAATCGACGCGCCGCAGCGCAGGCGGAATTTTGCGTCGCGCGTGTGTTTTTGGGGGCGGTTGCGCTCTTCGGAAATGCGCTCAATGTCGCTGAGGGTGAACAGTCCGCAGAGTTTGTCGGCGTCGTCCACGACAAGGAGCTTATGCACGCCGAAATGTTTGTCGAAAAATTCGTCGGCGACGGCGATGGGGTCTTCGCCCAGCCGGCTTTGACGGACGGTGAAAACGTCGGCGCGCGGCGTCATTGCCTTGCTGACCGGCATTGCGGCGTATCTTTCCTTTACGGTGCTTCCGGGGAGAAGCCCCACGAGGGTGTTGTCTTTGTCTACCACGGGGAATGTGCGGAAGCGGAAATTCTTTTCGCCAACGAGGTGGAGGACGTCGCCGATGAGCATATCGGGGGAGACCTTAACCGGATCCTGAATGAGTCCGTGAATGTAGTTTTTAACGCGGACAACCTCCGCAAGCTGGTCGGTCTGCGACATATTGCAGTGTATAAGCCCCAGACCGCCGTTGCGCGCCATTGCAATCGCCATTTGGGATTCCGTTACGGTATCCATATCCGACGAAATGATGGGCAGGGGCAGTTCTATCGAATCCGACAGCGAGGAATCGAGCCTTGTTTCGCGCGGGAGCACCTCAGAATATTGGGTTGCCAACGATACGTCGTCGTATGTGAGCGCGTAGCCGCAGTTCGATGTGAAGAACTTTTCGGCGTTGAGGAAGAATTTTTCGTCTATACTGTTCATAAAGTTCCCTTTTCCCCTACGTTAGGTATACCCGACGTTTTGCTGTGTCAAGCTTTTTTTGCTATGGGAACAGTTTTTTTACCGTGTCTATCAGCGTGTTGCGGATTAAAATTTTTCCGTTGCGAACCGTGAACATAACGCGGCAGCGGCGTTTTATTTCGTCGGGATTGAAACGCAGGACTTTCAAATCGCCCTTTTTCATGTTTTCGGCGGCGGGAATGTTTACGCGCACCAGTTTTTGCGGCAGCCCATACCAAGTAAACGATATGTCCCAGCCGTTGCCCGCGCCCGCGTTTTCGACGAGGTTCGGATACATTTTCGCGAAGTCGGGAACGGCGTCGGTTGCAATCCTCACCGTGAACGCCGTCGGAAGCCCCTTTATATATTCGGCCATCGAGTTTATTTTGCCCGCGCGCGCACTGTAGAAGAAGTCGAGCGGGTCGAAGCCCGTAAGGTTTATTCCGTTGTAGTTGCCGAATTTGTTTTTGTCCTTGAAGCGGCGCGAACCGTAATACCATTTGTCGAAATTCATGCTCGACATCAGCCCGATTTCAAAGTGCAGATGCGCCTGCTCCTTGCGGATTGTGTAGCCGCCCGCCGAGCGTCCCATTTTGCCGAGGCGCGCGCCCGCGCGGACGTGCCCGCCCACAGCCATAGACGGCGAAATTTCCGCCATATGCGCGTAGAGCGTGTAGACTGCAACGTCTTCGGCGTCGTGGACGAGCACGACGTATTTGCCGTAGCCGCTGTTTCCCGCAAAGCGGTTGACGAGCGTTATGCGCCCGTCCATAGCCGCGTAGATGTCGTCGAGGGCTTCGTATTTTTTGTCGCGATTAAGCGGCTTGATGTCGATTCCCTCGTGGAATTTATAGCCGTTATTGCGGACGTCGCCAAACGCCCCGCTCATGGGGTTGCCGCTTACCGTTGGCTGGAGGAACGCTTCGGGGGGACGCCCTTCGGCGAAGTCTTTGGAGGGCGTGGGCCACACTACGTCGGCGCGCGCCGAAAACGCGGAGACCGCCAGCGCAAACGCCGCGAAGATATGGATTGCGTTTTTTTTCATTTGTCCGAAAAACGCCCGCGCTACATGTTGTCGCGCTTTATTTCGCTTACGTCCGACACCGATTGGCGCATTTCGTCAACAAGTTTGTGGATAGTGCGTTTGGGGTCGCTGAATTCGCTGCACACAAAGAGGCGTCCGTCGGTGATGATTGTGTCTATTATCCTAAGCCCTATGGGTTCGCCCGCGTAGCTGAGCACTATGTAAGAGCCCATATTCGACGCCGTGATATTCGTGAGCTTGCGCGTCCCGTTGGAGTTGAACACGAAGTAGAACCCAGTGATTTTATCGCCCGAGGGCATCGGGTTTTCGGCGACATATATGTCGGAAATGTCGCCGCTGTAAAGGACGGTGTCCGTATTCATAATCAGTCGCGTGCCCGTAAACGGCATTGTTATGTTTTTGTATGCCAGTCCCGTTTCCACTCCGCGCATCGACGCCACGTTGAACGTGATAAGCTTTACGTCTTTTTTGCCGCAACCGCCGAGCGCCGCCGCGGCAAGCCCCAACACAAGGATTTTTAAAAAATTCATCATATTATTATACTTCCTAATTGCGATTGTATCTTAATTATAAGCGATTCGTCCAGATTTTTTTGGGGGACATCGAAAATCCTCGCACTTGCAATGTGCAGGTATTTTTGCGCGCCGCCCGAGGGTCTGCCCTGCGGACGCAGCACGCGTTTGCGCTCGAGCAGAAGCGCGAGCATTTGTTTTACTATGTCCGTTTCCTCCGTTTGCACGCCCGAGTTTTCGTCGTAGAGCGAAAGAAAAAAGTCCTCCGAAGACGCCAGCGACATCTTTCGCGCCATTCGCTCGTCCTCTTCGGGGTTTGCACTCACGGTTCTCTCCCAGCGTCCGACGATTTTTCCCCCCACGAGCGATTCGTCGAACTCCGACTTCAGAAAGTCGGCTCTGTCGAGATTTCCGAGCTCGTCTACGAACACGGCGCACACAACTTCGTCGCCGGCTTTGATTTCGCTGCCGGCCGCCGATTTTTTTGCGAGGGGTTTTATTTGCCATTCGGACATGAACTCAATCCTTTCCGTTATTCGTCGTCTATTTGAATGTTTTTGTTGCGCGAGCTGGGGCAGCCCGCGCGCAGCCACGCGTTTACGAACAGGTCGATGTCGCCGTCCATGACCGCCTGAAGGTTGCCCGTTTCCGCGCCCGTGCGGAGGTCTTTCACCATTTGGTAGGGCTGGAAAACGTAGCTTCGTATCTGGTTGCCCCACGAAATTTCTCCCTTTTCGCCGTAGAATTTGTCCATCTCCGAGCGTTTTTGGTCGAGCAGTTTTTCGTAGATGCGGCTTTTGAGGATTTTCATTGCCGTAGCCTTGTTCTTGAACTGCGAACGCTCGTTTTGGCACGCAACTACAATTCCCGTCGGCAGGTGTGTTATGCGGACCGCGCTTTCGGTTTTGTTGACGTGCTGTCCGCCCTTGCCGCTCGAGCGGTAGGTGTCGATTTTCAGCTCGTCCTCTGGAATGTGCAGGTCTATGTCTTCCTCGATTTCCGCGATTACGTCAACCGATGCGAACGATGTATGGCGGCGTTTGTTGGCGTCAAATGGGCTTATGCGCACAAGCCTGTGGACTCCGCGCTCCGCCTTGCAGTATCCGTAGGCGTTTACGCCCACTATTCTGAAGGTCGCTTTGGAGATCCCCGCCTCTTCGCCGTCCTGAATGTCCTCTATTTCCGCCGTCCAGCCGCGGCGTTCGGCCCAGCGCATATACATGCGCATAAGCATTTCAGCCCAGTCGCAGCTTTCTGTGCCGCCCGCGCCCGCATGGATTGTTATGATTGCGTTGCAGTTGTCGTGCGGGCCGTTGAGAAACGACTCTATCTCGATTCTGTCGAGCCACTGCGCAAGCGCGGCGGTTTCGGCGGCGAGTTCCGCGGCAAGGTCGGGGTCGTCGTCGGATTCCTCCGCCAGTTCGAACAGTGCGGCCAAGTCGGAAATCTTTGCCGAGAGCTGCAGCTGCGGGGCTACTACCGCCTTCAGCCTTGTGAGGTCGGCAACGGTTTTCTGCGCCTTTTCCTGATTGTCCCAGAATGTGGGCGACGCCATTTCGGCTTCAAGCGATGCTATTTCCTCGTTCTTTTTCGGGACGTCAAAGAAACCTCCACAAATAGCCAGCGCGCTTTTTTATGTTTTCAGCCGAATTTTTTACTTCCGTGTCGATAATCATGCCCGCATATTTTTCAGACGCGCCAATCTTTAGCAACACAAAAAGCTTGAAATGGCGTCAAAAAAATAAAATACTGTTTCCACTTTTTATACGAAACAACAAGGTTCAATTTATGTCAGAAGAAAACATTGCCCCGACTGCGCCCGAAAGCGCAAAAACAGTTCTCCCCGAAGCACCCAAGACGGTTTTGCCGGAAGCTCCCAAAACGGTTCTTCCCGAAGCGCCGAAAACGGTTTTGCCCGAAGCCCCCAAGGCGGCAGCTCCCGCCGCGCCCGCAGCTGCGGCGGCAGCTTCCGTTTCGGCACCCAAAGTGTCGGTTGCGCCGCAAACGGTTCGCGCGCAGGCAAGACCGCAGACGAATTTTGCCGCCGCCGAACCCAAACCGCAGCAGGCCGGCGTGTTCGACTTGGCTTTCGACTTCGCCGCAGCTGCCGTGTGCGTTGCCTTTGCAATCCTGATTATTTTGGACGCTTAATTTTCGGCGGAAAACTCCGAAAGGAAAAATACTATTCCAGTAATCCATCTAAATTCAGAAATTTTTGAAAAAACAATAAACTCCGACAAACAAAGGGAAAATACTATGCCAGTAATCCATCTAAATTCAGAAAATTTCGAAAAAACAATAAACTCCGACAAACCAGTTCTTGTGGATTTTTGGGCGACTTGGTGCAACCCGTGCAGAATGTTCGGCCCGACAATCGATGCGCTGGCGAAGGAAGTAGGGGATGACGCGCTCGTGTGCAAGCTCGATGTGGACCAGTCGCCCGAGATTGCCCAGCAGTATTCGGTAAACGCCGTTCCCACCGTCATCTTCTTCAAGAAGGGACGTAGGGTTTCCGCGTGCGGAATGAGCAGCAAAGACGCCCTCAAAGCCAAATTGCGGGAGCTTGCGTAGGGTTTTCCGAAAAAATGCTTTTACACGCCGCCGCGTAATATTTGTTGCGCGGCGTTTTTTTCTAACAGTTGAAAAACGACCTTATTATCAGGGCGGAGATAAGCACCGCAAGCAGCGCGGGAATGAATTTGAATATCCCCAGCAGCGAGAAGAAAATCAGAAGCCCCACAAAATAATGGACGCCCTCGAATCCCGCGCTTATTCCCAGAAAATTGATGGGAATAAACCACGCGGCAATTCCCGCCAAAATGCACACTACAAACTGCAATATTTTTTTGTTTTTCATAATTACTCCTTGTTTTCGGGTTTAAAGTTTTTCGGGCTTCGGCTACAAAACCGAAAATTGCCTAAGTATCATAACGGAAAAAAACGTTCCGATTGTCGCGCACAGCAAAAACAGCGAATATTCCAAAACCCTTTTCGAGGGCTTTGTAGGCTCTACAAGCACCTGCGTTATGTAGTTTTTTAGAAAGAGGTATATTGCGGGAATTGTGCACAGCGCAAGAAAGTAGTCTTCGGTGATTCCGTAGAGTTTCGTTTTGGGAATCGACAGAATCGCCCAGTGAAGCAGAAGCATTGCAAGAATCAGGTTTATCCTCTTTTCGAAAACGAAAACAACGCCTATTGAAAACACCACTACCGAACACGGCATAATAGGCGACGTCATTTCTGGAAAACTTCTCCCGCAGGCGAGCGACAGCAGCGGATAGATTAGCGGAGCCGACAGCAGAACGGGCGCGACAGGATTTTTGGAAACCGCTTGCGGCGTCACCTTTTTGTTGCCGATATCGTAAATCCACGTAGCCGCCATGAAAATCCAGAATACCGCCATTGCGCCGCTGTATTCGCGTTCGGCGCAGAAAGTGAGGTAGTATGCCGCGGCAATCCAGAGGCACACCGCCGCCATAAAGCCTTTTGTGACGGCGTAGATTTTCCGCGTGGGGCGCGCGTAGAGGGCGCAAGTGAGCACCGCGCCCGCGATAGTGATTGCCAGCTGTATCCGCCAAGTTTGCGTGTTGTATTCGCCGATTGTTTTCCAGAATATTTCCATATTTTACGAATTCCTCGGGGGTCTCGACAGCGCGTGCGAGAGCTTTTTGAATATGAACGTAGGCAGTGCCGCGCCCGCGCCCAAAAATGCAACTACGGTTGTCGAAACCGTTGCGTTTAAGAAGAAACTTTGAATGTATGAAAAGCTGCGCTGCGTATCGCCGAGCGACTGCAAAAACATTATCAGCGAGAACACCGTTTTGTATGCGTAAATCCCCGGAATCATCGGCAGGAGCGCGGGTATATACAGAATCGTCATTGGAACAGATATTTGGCGCGCAAGAATCAGGCTGCAGCTGCCTATTGCGAATCCCGCAATGAACGACGCCGTTGCAATATCCATTCCCCAGTGCATAAGCACGAACCTCAGTGCGTGCCCCACGGCGGCAAGGCAGGCTATGCGGGGCAGGGCGTTTGCGGGAGGGTCTGAGATTGTCCCGAAGCCCGTCCCCGCAACGGCGGCGAAAAACGCGTCGAGCAGAATTTCGGTCGGGCTCATAGGATAGCCCCCCTCACCATAAGCAGCGTAAGCGACAGCCCCACCGCTATACATATTATGAGCAACGCCGCCTTGATGAGACGGTTGACGCCCGAAAGCGTGAAGCCGTCGAGAATGTCGATGATTCCGTTTATAAGCGGCACTCCGGGGATAAGAAACAGCGGGCTTGTCGCGAGCGCGGTTTCCGATTCGCACTCAAAACACAACGCCGCCGCCGCGCAAATGGAGGCCGAAAACGCCGACGTTATGAAGGTGATGTATTCGTTCGCCGCCTTTTTCTGCATATACAGTTTTACGGAAAACCCCACGAGCGTGGAGCTGAAGACAATGGCCATTGCAAGGAAGTCGCCGTTGAAGAGCCTGCAGAAAGACGCGTTTGCAAACCCCACAATGAACAGCGTAAACAAAGTGTCCATTTTCGGCTTTTTCAGAATTTCCGAATAACGCCGCTTTATTTCCGCCAGCGGCAGCGATTCGTCAACCGCGCGCCAGGAGAGCCTGCAAAGGTTGGCGTTTAGCTCGAAGGAAATGGAGCTTTTGCGGTTTTCCTCTATCTTTGTGAGGATTAACCCCGACTCCGAGTCTTCCACCGACACTATTATGCTTGCGTGGCTTGTTATTATCCCGAGCCTCACGCCCGCCGCCGCCGCTATGCGTTTTGCGCTGCGCACCACGCGCGACGTATACGCGCCGCTTCCCGAAAGCGTGGCGGCGTATTCGCATATGAAATCGAGGGTTTCGTGCAACTCGGCTTTTGTCATAACCTTTACAAGTTGCGCCGATTTTATCCCTCCGCGGCGGCGTATTCAATGCAGAAAAAAAGCGTTCTTAATAACTTTTTGTTATCAATTAAGGCTAAATATCGAATTTATCCCTTAAAATTTTGATGAAATTTTGGAGCGGCTTTGAAATTGCGCCCTTGCGCCACACGCCCACATACCTGACGTCGGCGTCGAGGTCGGAGATATGCTTCAAGACAACGCCGTCGTAGTAGTTCTGGCTTTTGAGAAGCTCGGGAACGAACGAGACAAGTTTCGAATTGGGCAGCGATTTCAAAATGGCGTCGAAGTTGTATATTTCCTCGGCTACGTTCGGCTCGAAAATTCCGACGCGCTTGAACGCCACGTCTATGAGCTGTCGGAAGAACGGCGACTCTTCGCGAGGAAGCATTATGAATTTCTCCCCTTTCAGGTCGGACATCGAAATTTTTTTGCGCGCCGCCAGCCTGTTTTTCTTGGAGACCGCCAGCAATATTTTCTCCCTGCCTATCTCCACGAACTGTGTCCCCAAAGCGGACGTGTTTGAAACGCGTATTATGCCGAAGTCTATCAGACCGTTTTCAACGCTGGAAAGTATGTTTGCCGAGGAGTGTTTGCTCAGTTTCAAAAACACGTTGGGATATTTTGAGCGCATTGCGTTGAGCGTTTCGAAAAATTTTTCCGAGCAGAAAAACGACGGAATTATGCTCATTGAAAGCGAGCCGCTGTCGCCCTTCGCCGCCTGTTTGGCGCGTTTGCGGGCGTTATCGGCCGCCTCCACGATTTTCATCGAGTCCTCCAAAAACGACTTTCCCGCGTCGGTGAGTTCGAGCTTCCACTTGTTGCTTCTGTCGAACAGGGCGCAACCAAGCTCGGTTTCGAGCAGTTTTATCTGCCTGCTGAGCGCGGGCTGCGCAATGCCGAGTTCGTCGGCTGCGCGCGAAAAGTGCAGCGTTTGCGCCGCCTTCACAAAGTATTTCAACTGTCTTAACTCCATTGGTAAATTCCGATTACTGCCGATTGCATTGTTTCTCTGACGGGATAATCATGTTTTAGGCGGGCGGCAAGACAAGAATATAAAATGCAAAAATATTGTAAAAAAAAGGTTGACTCTGCGGAAATCCGAATTTGACTCAGATGCGTTCTTTGATACGGGCTTTGCCCGAATGCTTTTTATTGCGACGTTTTTCTTCAAACGGAAGTCCCGTGGGTCGGTGCGCTGTTGCGCATTTCGGCGATTCGGGCGCGGTCGCGCCACTGTGATTCCCCAAAAAAGGTTCGTTTTTCCCATTGCCGTATGGCGAGAAGGGAGAGCCTTGAATTAACTTTCCAAGGATAAGTCAGGAGACGAGTTGAAAAACATTGCCTGCGTAATTCCCGCGTGATGGAGTGCGGAGGTCGCCTTGTTTGACCGGTTTTTTGTGTGTTATAGTGTCCGGTCGTATTTGTGCGCGTCCGTTCCCGACTGTGCGGGATTGTCGAAATTGGGGCGCGCTACTCCGGTTTTTTGCAGGAAATCCGATTCCGTCGGGTTTGCCGCTTTGTGCCCTTTTTCGACGATGCGTAGGATTGCTCTCTTCAGCTGTCCGTCGGCGTCAGCCCGCGCGCGTAGCGCGGACGATGCCGAGCCATTTTTTATTGTTAAATGTTAGCAGTAAAAAAAGCATCCTATATTCGGGGAGCGTCCGGTTGTTGGGTTTTTGTTCGGACGCTCCCCTTCCTTTTTTCGCCCCTTGAATGCTTTGGGGGTTTGAAAGAATTTGCGCCGCGCGGAGTTTGTATGCGCGGCGCGTTTTTTTGCCCGAATGCCCGAGCGAAGCGTTTGCGCGCTATCGGGGGGCGGATTGCCGTTCGGCTATTTCGCGAGAATAGAAACGTCGAAGTCGCTCATAAACACTGCGCCGTATGAAAGCGTAAGGTGGAACAGCGACGTGTTCCATTTGGCGTCTTTGCTCCAGCCTTCGAACGTTGTTGTTGCGCCGTCCCGCAACATTCCAAGCCACGCGTTTTTGTCGGTGAGGATTTCGTAGAGCAGCTGTTCCTCGCCGTCGCGGCGCAGGGCGGACATCATCGGGAACGTCACAAAAAGCATGCTTTTTGACACGCGTTTTTCGCGCACCAAATCGACAATGTTTTTGCGCGTTTGTTCGTCGGGGCAAAGTCCCAAAAACCACGGGTAGATGTTCGCGGGAAAGCTTATGTGGGAGGAAACGTCGCTGTCTTTGAACATTTTTTTGTCGGCGTCGTAAAACGCGTTGAGGAACGCCTTTTTAAGCTGGGCTTCGCCCGCGTATTCGGGTATGTCCAGTTTGCGCGCAACCTCGTTGTATTTGCGGATTGCGCCGATATACCACGCGTTGATTACGTTGTGCTTTGTTTTGCACACGCGGCCTTCGCGGATATCGACATCGTAGCCGTCGCGCCACGGGGCGGGCCACTCCACGACACACCATTTGTCGAGGTTAACAAGCAGACCGTCCCCGTCGGCGTAGGATTTCGCGTAGTAGTCCAAAATTCTTTTGAAGGCGGGCATTCGTTCGCGCACGAATTCGCGGTCGAGGTCGCTGCGCTGCTCGAGCACGGGCAAAAGCATATACATCATGAACGGATACTCCGCTATTTCCTGCATGAAGGAACAGTTCGCGCAGGTTACGAGTCCTTCGTTGATGAACGAAGTGCGCAGGAAATCGTCAATCATTTTGCGCATCGGGGCGAAGTCGTCCACGAGAATGCACCAAGTCAGCATTGTGTAGCAGCCGTCGCCGAGGTAGTAGCCCTTCTCGCGCTCCATACAGTCCTGAATCTGCTCCTGCACGCCGTATCGGATTGAGCGCACGCACAAGTTCCAGATTTTTTCCACGACTGGGTCGCCTTTGTAGCGGTTTTTCACCTTCAGCCTGAAGGGCATATGGCGGGCTATAAGCTCTATCGAAGATTCGTCGATTTTCGCGTCCGAATTTTCGGGCAGGATTATTTCGGCGTAGCGGAAAGACTTGAAGTCGAATTCGTCGAGAACGTCGGTTTTCGCGCCCGAGAGTTTGAAGTATTCAAGGTATTTGCAGTTCGCGCGTAGCTTGTAGCGCGCCGAGCCGTCGGGGTTCAGCTCTTGGGCGAAGCGCAGTTCGATTTCGCCGCCCTTTTTGCCCGATGCCGAAAACCTCAGATACCCCACGAACATCGCGCCGAAGTCCACCGAAATAACGTTGCCCCTGCGCTCTATTTTCGCGGGCTTGACTGTTTCAAATTCAAGCATTGAAAGCGGAGAGGCGAACAGTTTGTAGTCCGGATTTTGCTTTGCGCGCGCATTCTCCCAGCGCGAGTCGTCGAAGTCGGGCGAAGCGAAGCCGACTTCGGGAGCGGCGGCGTCGTAGCGTTCGAGAAACTGGGTGTCGTAGCCGGCGATTCCCGCGGCAGTGTATGCGGTATGCGGCGATATTTTCCACGAGGTGTCTGTCTTGAGAATTGTTTTGCCGTCGGATACGATGTCGCAAATGAAGCCGTGGCGGTTGTCGCCGCTGACCCAGACGCGGTTTATCAGCCCCTGATAGTAGGAGTGCACGGCGATTGTGTTTTTGCCCTTCTTAAGGAGTTTTGTTATGTCCGCGCCGTGGTAGAAGTAGTGGAACGGATAGCCCGCAACTGGGCCCTGCGCGGCGAACCTGCCGTTGACGTAGATTTTCGCGTAGTCGTCGGCGGAGAAGAAGATTTCCGCCTTTTGGGGGAGTTTGTCTAATTCGAATTCCCTGCGCAAAAGAATGTGTCGGTTTTGTATTTTTATGGCCTTTTTGATTTCGTCGCGCCGTTTGTAGTCGAGCTGGCGGCGGTAGACGTTTATGGGAGCGATGTTTTCGAATTCGGCGGAGGTTATCCATTCGCCTTGGAAATCGTGTTTTTTTGTGCCGTCGCTGACTGTCGGCGCGGCGGCGGTTGCATGCGCCAAGCACGCCGCCGAAAGCGCGGCAAGGCAGGATATAATACGTTTTGCTGATTTCATAATTTCTCTCTTTGTGTGTTGTTTCAAGCTGGTTTGTAAAATTCGGGGAAGTTATATTATACAACGCGAGGCTGTTGCAATTTTTTATTTTCGCGCCGCGCCGATTTTTTTGCCGCGCGGGGTTTCGCCCCAATAGCGCGCGTATGACTTCGAAAACGAATGCCTGTCGGCGAATCCGCATTCGCGGGCGAGATTTTCGATGTCGGCGTTGCGCGCAAGCTCCGCGCGGGCGAAGTCCATTTTCGCCGCAAGCGCATATTTCGAAAACGTCGCACCGTGGCGGCGGACGAACTGCGCGTTAAATTCCGCCGCCGAAAGCCCGCAGTATTTGGCGGCTTCAGCCAGTGTGAGCCCGTCTTTCGCCGCCCGCGCGGCAAGCTGCTCCAGCCTTTTTTGCGGGGTTTCGGCGGCGGAAAAACGCGCAAGCTCGGCGTCGATGTTTGCAAAGATAAGCTCGGCGGCGTTCCTCAGGTATCTTTGCGGCGTTTCCTTTTTGTATGCGCCTTCCGCGTAGATTTCCGCAAGGCTCGCCAGTATCGGGGCGCGTTCAGATTCCGCGCAGAAAAATTTTCCGCCGAGTTTTTTCCTCCAATACGGCGTCTTTTTTATGTGAAACCACAACGCCGCTATGTCGGTTTTCGGCGAAAAGCTCGCCAGCGCGGCGGCTGGCGGCGCGGAGTAGAACATTCCGCTTTTCACCGAATGCTTTTTGCCGTCGCACCTGACTGAATAAGAGCCCGACATGATGAACGCCAGAACGTAGTAGCCTATTTTTGCGCGCTCCACATAGAAGCCACGCGCATGTTTTACAAGGGCGGCGGCTATTATGCCGTAGTCGGCAAAAAGGTTTTTTTTGACCGGCGGAACTGAGATGTCGCCGCGCTTGATAAGTTCGGATATGGGAAGTTCCATCGGCGGGGTGAGGTAGCGTTGGTGGCTTCCCGATTTCCAGATTTGGAGCCTGTTCGCGTTCGAGATTCTCCATTCGGCGTTGTTTTCTCCGATTTTTTTCATTAAGCATATTTGTGTCTTTTTTTATTTATATGTCAAAAATTTTTTCTTTACAACAGTGTCGAGCGCGCGTAGAATCGGGCTATGAGGAATACATTTATATTATCGTTATTGTTTGCGTGCGGGGCGGCTTTGGGCGCGCCTAAAGCCGTAATCACCGAATACAACGGGCACCCGCGCCTGTTCGACGCCTCCAACGCAAAGCCTTCCGCCGTCTACGAGGTGGATATGGAAAAGCAGCCGGAAGGGGTTTGGCGCGTGCGCATACCCGCGGGGAAGGTCGGAAAGGACGTTTCGTTTCTGGAGATCGCCGCCGATTTCGCCAAAGCTAAAAAGGGCGAGGAGGGGTTCTACGTTTTCCCCGACGGCAGACTCGGATACTACAATACCGACAACGGCAGCATCGACGGCCGCTCGCGCATGATCGTGCGCAATAAAAAAAAGGTTTTGTGGGCGTTCCCATACAGCGTCATGCCGATTATGGGCATGAAGACTCCGCGCGCGACGTTCGTTTCGATAGTCAAGGGTTTCGCTCTCGAAAGCTCTCCCTCCGTCTACGCGCGGGACGGTGAATACAAAATGTTCCACCGTTTCTATCCCGGGGAGGCGGGCGGCGCATACGAGGACATCGTAATAGACTATTATTTTCTTCCGGAAAACGCGGGCTATTCCGAAATGGCCAAGACATACCGCAACTACCAGCTTTCGCGCGGGGCGGTGAAACCGCTGCGCGAGCGCGCGAAGTCGAGCCCCACGCTCAAGTATACGGCGGAGTCGATTTTCGTGCGCGTCAAACACGGCTACAAGGCGTTGAACACCCAGCGCGACAAAATGATTGAGGTGCAGACTCCCGAAAACGAGCCCCCGCTGAAAGTGGACATCAGCTTCGACCGCTTTATGGAGATTATGCGCAACATGAAAAACGCGGGAATCGAAAAGGCGGAAGTGTGCTCGGTAGGCGGAACGGCGGGCGGCTTCGACGGGCGTTTCCCCGACGTGCTTCCAATTCCCGAAGAGTTCGGCGGAGAGCAAAAATACAGGGAGGCAGTAGCGTTCGGAAAATCGTTGGGGTATCAAATGACGGTGCATTTCGCCACGACGTGCATGTATCAGATTTCGAAGGAGTGGAATCCCGATTTCATCTGCGTCAAACAGGACGGCAGCCTGCTAAAGCAGCAGATTTCGGCGGGCGGCCGCGTATACAGGCTTTGCCCCCGCGTTTACCTCGACCACTTCATCAAGCGCGATTGGCAGACGTTCCTCAATCTGGGCTTCAAGGGAACGCACCATATCGACGTTCTTTCCTGCATAATGCCCTACCGCTGCTTTTCCAAAACGCACCCGCTCAACTCCAAGCAGAGCGCGGAGTGCATGAACGAAATAGCGAAATATTCGCGCGAAGTTTTTGGCAGCTTTGGCAGCGAAGGTTCATTCGACTGGCTCGCGCCGAATCTCGATTTCGTCCTCTACACGTCGTTCTTCCCGAGTTCGGCAGAACCCGAGAAAATGGTCGATAAAAACGTTCCGTTCTGGCAGCTGGTCTATCACGGAATAATAGTCAGCAACCCGTATTACGGCACAATAGACCCCACCATAAAACGCAACGATCGCCTTTCCGACAACAAAAAATTCTACTCTTGGCTGCAAACGCCCGCGCGGCAGATGCTCAAGGTTGTGGAGTTCGGAGGGCGTCCCGTTTTCTACTACACGCTCTACAGAGACGTAGCTCCGCTGAAAAAGGCATACGATATTTACGAACAGCTCAAGTATCTGCAATACGAGTTTATGGATTTCCACGGCGAGCTTGCTCCCGACGTTTTCCTCACCCGTTATTCGAACGGCGACGAGACAGTCTGCAACTATTCCGACAAGCCTTTTGTATACAAGTCTAAATCGGTAGAGCCGCTTTCCTACGGGCTTTTCAAGGCGGGCAAGTAGCGCGCAGGTTTTTTCGGAAGGCGTTCCGGTCGGGGAATCGGGACGCCTTTTTTTGCGCCCGCGGTTTTCGGCAAACGCGTCCGAAAACGCGTCTTAGGCGGAAGAAAGTGCGGATTGAAAAATATTATGTTTGCGTTTTTGCTCCGCGCGGTGCAATATCATGGAGATATGTTCGGAAAATAATATGTTCGGAAAATATTTAGACGCCGTCAGGGCGGTTCGTCCGCTCGTGCATAGTATTACCAATTACGTTACCGTAAACGACGTTGCAAACGCCGTTTTGGCGGTCGGCGCAAGCCCCATTATGGCGGACGACGCGCGCGAAGCGGCCGACATGGCTTCGATATGCTCCGCGCTGAACATAAACATCGGCACGCTTAACGAGCGCACGGTGGAGGCCATGATTGCAGCGGGCAGGCGCGCGAACGAACTTTCAAAACCCGTCGTTCTCGACCCCGTGGGCGCGGGCGCGAGCGCATTCAGGAACGAAACGGTAAAGCGGTTGCTCAGCGAAGTAAAAATTTCGGTTATAAAAGCGAACGCTTCCGAGATGAAATTTTTGTGTTCGGGCGCGTTTGGAACGCGCGGTGTAGACGTTTCCGCGCGGGACAGGGTGGGCGACTCCGGTCTGCGCGAAGCCGCCGCCGCCCTTAAAATGCTGGCTTGCGCAAATTCGTGCGCCGTGGCAATGACGGGCGAAATCGACATAGTTTGCGATTCCCAAAAGGCGTTCGCCGTCCGCAACGGGCGCGCCGAGATGGAGAAAATCACGGGAACGGGCTGTCAGCTTTCGGGAATTGTCGCCGCTTTTGCGGCTGTTGACGCGCGCGCGGAGTCGGTCGCGGCGGCGGTGTGCGCAATGGGGGTCGCTGGGGAAATAGGTTTCGAAAATATGCTTGCCTGCGACGGCAATGCCACATACCGAAACAGGATAATCGACGCGCTTTCGAACCTTGACGGCACGCAACTCGACGCGCGCGCAAAAGCGTATGAAATCTGATTCGCTGCTTCTTTACGCCGTAACCGACAGCCGTCTGCTTTGCGCGGGCGAAACGCTTGAGCAAAAGGTTTTACAGGCAATCGACGGCGGCGCAACGTTCGTGCAGCTGCGCGAAAAAAACGCCGATTGCCGCGGGCTTTTGCGGACGGCGACAGCCCTAAAAAAACTCTGCGCCGCGCGCGGAATTCCGTTTGTGGTAAACGACTACGTTGAAACGGCAGCAGCGTGCAAAGCCGACGGCGTGCATGTGGGGCAAAGCGACGTTTCAGTAGGGCGCGCGCGCGAAATTTTGGGAAATTCCGCTATAGTGGGGGCATCGGTTCAGACCGTCGGACAGGCTTTGGCTGCGGAGCGCGCCGGAGCTTCGTATCTTGGCGTGGGCGCGGTTTTCCATACCGATTCCAAAGCCGACGCCGCCGATGTTCCGTTCAAAACCCTGCGCGAAATTTGTGCGGCGGTGAAAATTCCGGTTGTTGCAATAGGAGGAATTACGGCGGAAAATATCGGGCAACTCGCGGGAAGCGGAATAGCGGGAGTTGCGGCAATAAGCGCGGTGTTCGCCCAACCCGATATTTCGGGGGCGGCGCGCATGCTTCGCGCGAGGGCGGAGAAACTGTTTGCTCGAAGAGGGACTCGAACCCTCACTTCACGGGAAACCAGATCCTAAGTCTGGCGCGTCTGCCAATTCCGCCATTCGAGCGAACGATTCGTGTAAAGTCCTGCATTTTACTCTGATAGTCAAGCCCATACTTGGAGTCGGAGTAAAAAAAACGCGTCCGAAGCAAAAAAACTAAAAAAAAGCTTGCTTTCGGGGGCGAAAAATACACACTGAATATTTTATTAAAACGGTGTTGCGCCTGTAGCTCAATTGGATAGAGCGTCTGACTACGGATCAGAAGGTTGGGAGTTCGACTCTCTCCAGGCGCGCCACCGTTTTTTTGTGCCCGTATCCCTCCTCCCCTGCGCGGTTTGCGTTTTGCCCCGCATGATTGGCTGGCGTGCGTTTAGCCTTTTGCGTATTTTGAAGGGGATAGTCCGAAGTATTTTTTGAAGGCGCGCGAAAAAGCAAAGACAGTTGCGTATCCGACTTTCTCGGAAATTTGGGTTGCGCTGTATCCCCGCTCCAAATATTCTGCGGCGTGTTTCATTCTGCACATCAACGAATATTTTGAAAACGTAAGCGATTTTGTCTTCAGGCAAATGCCGTCGAGTTTGTCGGGTTTTACGGAAAGCAGGCGCGCCGCTTCGGCGGTTGTGATATATTTACCCTTTTCGATGCGCCTAAAAAGTTTTTCCGCGCGCGCAGTGAACGTATCGTATTGGTCTGCTTTCAGGGTGATTTCCCTGATTAGCGCGTGCGATAGTGCCGCCGCAGTGTCGGTTAAAATTCGGACTGAAGGCGCTGCGGAATAAACTTCCGCTTCGTATGCGCGCGCGAGATTTAGGACGGACGAGGGGCTTTTGCAGCGACGTATTACCGTTTTTCCCAAGCCGGTGCGGCGTGCGCGCGTTTTGCAAATATGCGCCCAGAAAATCCGCGCACCCGCGATGTTTGTCGAAATAGGGCCGCAATCGACATCGGGCGGCACAATGAGAATGTCGTTTTTTTTCAGAAGTATATTCCCTTCTCCCGTTCTTACACGCAGAGAGCCGCTTTCTATCAGAACAATGCTTGTATATTTGTTTTTGCCTATGATGTGGAAATATCCCGCCGCTTTCCCGGAAAAACCTGCGTGCAGTATTCCGAAACGCGGAAGGATTTCGGGGGAGGTTTTTGGCGGTGCCTGTATTTCGCCGCCGCCGTCGCGGCGTATGAGCGACTTTGGAACAACTTCAGACGGCGATGTAAGGTATTTGCCGTCGCTTGATTCCGACCAGAAAACCATCGAGTCTTCGTCCGAATACGTCCAGAGATATTTGTGTTTTCCCGACATACCTTTTTTCAATATTACATACCTATTTTTTTAAGTTGTAGATTTTCTTCCCCGAAATTACAATACATCTTTACAACGAATCTAAAAATGCAATTTTAAAAGGAGATATTTTGTATGGAAATTTTTAATAGAATCTCGGTTCTAACGGCGGCTTCGGTATGTGCGCTCGGAAGCGTTTCGGCTCAAACGCCCGTAATAAAGGGGTTCGCGCCCAACGCCGGAACGGACAGCTTCATTGCGGGTTCATACATTCCGTATTCGGGGAGTGCGGGGCGCAAACAGGCAATGTCCATGTTGTTTGGCATGTGCGCAAGCGCGATAAACTGGAACGACCGCGTTTTCATTGTGGGCGACACTCTCGTAAGACCCGGAGTGCACTGGGTTAGAGACCACGCCCTTGCGTCGAAAAGTTCGCGCTACGTTAAAACCGATATGACGTCCTTTCTGAATCTGCTTCTGGAAAACCAGACTTCCGACGGATTTTTCTACGAAATCCTCGCGCCCGAAACCGACATTCACGGCGGCGACATTTCCTCCGAGAAATTCCGCAAGCTGCTACCCGATACGGGCTATGGCTTGTGCCGTCTGGAAATAGAGGCGGACGTCGAGTATTTGATGGTAGAAGGCGCATACTACGCTTGGCAGGCAACCGGCGACGACCAATGGCTTAAAAAAGCCCTTCCAAAACTCGAAAAAGGGCTCAACTACATCATGACCGACCCCACCCGCTGGGACAAGACATACGAACTTGCAAAACGCGTCTACACAATCGACACTTGGGACTTCACAAACGAAATTGCTTCGCAAAACGTGCGCGACATTCTTCCGAACGCGCCCATGGGCATTATGCACGGCGATAACACAGGTCTTTACCGCGCTATGAGGCTTCTGGCAAAAATGTATGCCCGCGTCGGAGACACGGCGGCGGCGGCAAAATGGAACGCTTCGGCGGATTCGTTGAAGACACGCATAGACAGGCATATTTGGAACGGCAAATTCTACAAACATTATTTACCGCTCGATAAAGTCGATTTTGGCGTCGATTTGGAAAAACAGATGACGCTTTCGAATTCATACGACATCAACAGAATGGACTCTCCCGAAAAAGCCCGCGAAGTTTTAAGGCAATACAGGCTTATGCGCGAAAAATTCGGCGGTGAATTCGACGATTTCCGCACCATAAACCCCGCATTTCCCGTATTTAAAACCTTCAAGAGCGGCGAATATACAAACGGAGCAATCGGCTTTTTTGTGGCGGGCGAACTTGCCGCCGCCGCGTTCAAAAACGGAATGGAATACTACGGCTTCGACATTCTGGAACGCTCCGCAAAAAAGGTGCTTGCCGACGGAAAATTATCATTCCTTTACAACTATGACGGTAAAGACGTTGCGGGCGGCCCTCGCGCGTGGGTAGGTTCGGAGCTAATGTTCGGATTGGTCGAGGGGCTGGCGGGCGTAGTTGACAACGGCTGCCTTTTCAAAGACGTTGAAATATCGCCGCGTTGGGTTGCTTCGCGCGAAAGGAAGGCCCGCGTTTTTCTGAAGTATCCGGCGTCTGGCGCATACATAGACTACGCTTTCGAATGGGACAAACTCAGTCGTAAAATCTTCTTCACCCTCAATTCAAAACACGACCGCGCTAAAGTCCGCATTCTGCTTCCTGCGGGGGCGGAGAACGCAACCGCCACTGCGGGCGGAAAGATTGTGGAAAGTAGGGTAGAAGACGTATTTTCGAGCAAATATTTGGTGCTTGAAAATTTTTCGGGCAACGGGCGCGCGGAAATTTCGTATTCGCAGGGTGTCGAAGTTTCGCCGTATGTATCGGTTCGTGCGGATTCCGCGGGAATATACATAACCAACAACCTCGAAGCTCCGCAAAAATGTACGGTTGATGTCAGGATTTCGGGGTGGGAAAGTTTGGGCAAGCGCACGTTTACGCTTCTTCCATACGAGAAACGGCACGTCGAAGTTTTGCCGCTTAAAAAAGTTCCCAACAACGGAGCCGAACCCCGCGTGATAATGGAGCGAAACGGCGCAACGTTTTCGTTCCCGATTACAAAAATCGACAATAGGCAACACCATATCGACCTTTTCAAAACATACGGCGCGCCCGCGCTTGAGATACTGCAGCAATAGCGGCGGGTTTTGCCTCCGTTCTAAGGCGCGCAAAATTAAAACAGTCGGAATAAAAAAGGGGCGCAACAATGTGTTGCGTCCCTTTTTTGAAACGGTTTGCCGAGTTTATTTGGATTCGAAAACCGTAGGAAGCTTGTCGGCGGCTTTTTCTTTTACGAAGTCGTCGTAGCGTTTTTTGTAGAATTTATAGAGCTTCAGCTGGCTGCTTTCGGCGGTAGGGTCGGTCGGTTTGTTCGTCCGCGAGAACGTGTTTGCCGCAATGAGACGCCGGCCTTTGCGGCGGTCGCTGAGCTGGAGTTCCAGAATCATATCAAGCTCCCTGCGCAGCGACTGTTTTTCAATTGGGAACAGCACTTCGACCCTTCGGCGCAGGTTGCGCGGCATAATGTCGGAGCTGCCTATGTAATAGGAGGGGTCGCCGAAGTTCGCGAAACGGTATATGCGCGCGTGTTCCAGAAACCTGTCAATAATGCTCACAATGCGTATGTTTTTTGCCGCCTTTGCGGGGAGCGACCACGGGTTTATTCCGCAAATCCCCCTTACAATCAGGTTGATTTTTACGTTTTTGCGGGCTGCCGCGTAGAGGTGGTCTATTATCTCGAAATCTATGAGCGAATTTACCTTTATGGTAATCTCGCCCGGGTTTTGCGCCGACGACGATTCCGCTTCGCGGTCAATCATATAGATGAGGCGTTCGCGGATATTGAACGGGGCAGCGAGTATTTTGTTCCACTGCGGCGAGGCCGAAAAGCCCGTTATTACGTTGAAGAGGGCGGAAATGTCGTTGGCGATTGATTTTTCGTCGGTAAAAAAGCCGAGGTCTGTGTATAGTTTGGCGGTTTTGTCGTTGTAGTTTCCCGTTCCAAGGTGCATATATCTGTGGATTCCCTCGGCTTCCCTACGGACAATCATAAGCATCTTGCAGTGGACTTTAAGTCCCGCTATTCCGTAGACTACATGCGCGCCCGCATCGGCGAGTTCGCGCGCCCAGTTGATGTTGTTTTCTTCGTCGAAACGCGCCTTCAGCTCCACCAGCACCGAAACCTGTTTTCCGTTGCGCGCGGCGCGTATGAGCGCGTTTACCACGGGCGAATTTCCGCTTACGCGGTATAGCGTTTGTTTGATTGCGAGCACGTTCGGGTCGGCGGCGGCTTCGTTTAGCAGGCGCACGAGCGTATCGAACGATTCATACGGGTGGTGGACGAGGAATCCGCCGTCTGACTTTGCTATGTTTTCGAACATCGAAAGGTTGGCGTCAACGTGTATCGAAGGCAGCGGCGGAAGCGGCGCGGCCTTAAGCGACGGCTTGGACACTATGTCGGCAAGCTGGAAGAGGTCTTTGAGATTGAGCATTCCCGCGTGGCTGAACACAAGCGAAGACTCGAACGCGAGGTGCCCGCACAGCCATTCGCGCGACTTCTTCGTCATTCCGGACGAGACTTCCACGCGCACAACGCGGCGGCGCGTCTTCTTGCGCAACGCGGTCTGGATTTCCTCGAGGAGGTCGTCGGTTGCCTCTTCGTCGATGTAAAAATCCATATCACGCGAGATTCTGAAGCAGGAGCATTCGAGGATTTCGCATTTGTTCAACAACAGGTCAAGGTTGTTTTCGATAAGGCTTTCCGACGTTACAAGCACGACGTTTTCGGCGGAAGTTTCCGCCACAATGAAGCGCGGCATAGACGCGGGCACTTCAACCATTGCGAAACGTTCGCGCGTTTCGCCCTCCTTTTTCAGGCGCACGAGCAGCTCCAATCCGAGGTTCGGCACGAGCGGAAACGGGTGGAAACTATCCACCCCCACGGGGGTCAAAATGGGCAGGTATTCGTTGCGAAATACCCTGCGCAGGCTTTCGCGCTTGGAGATGTCGAGACTGTTCCAGTCGGCAATGCGCACGCCTTCGCGCTCGAGCGACGGCAGAATGTCGGCGTAGAGATATCGGTGTTGGCGCGCGGCGAGTTTGCGTATGCGCGCGTCGAGCTTTGCCAGAAGTTCGGCGGGGTCGACTCCCCCCTCAACCGAGAGCGCGCACGCGTCGAGCTGCTGCGAAATTCCCGCGACTCTGACCATGTAGAATTCGTCGAGATTGCCGCTGAAAATGGCGATGAATTTCAGCCGTTCCACAAGCGGATTGCCCGCATCGGCGGCTTCGTCGAGCACACGCGAGTTGAATTCCACCCAGCTGATGTCGCGGTTGACGTATTTTTGTTTGGTGCCTGTTTTTTCTGTCATCGTCAGGAGAAAATTATTTTCGTTGCGAATGCGTATTGGAAAAGCGACGTGTCAATTCCCGAAGTGTCCGCGCCGCGCGCGCGGGCGTTTTCGCCCACGCACACAAGCCCGCGCCCGAAGCGCAGTTTAAGGCGCGCGCCGTCGGGATACGCGTCGGCAAGCCCGCATGCAAGCCGCAGAATTCCCGCCAGCTTGTTGACGGCAAAACGCCTTTCGGCGGGCAGCGACATATATTCGGAGTGCTGCGGCTTCGGCAGCGACTTGCGGTGGTAGCGCGCAATCAGCGCAACCGTTTTGCGCTCTTCGGCGGAAAGACCGGCAATGTCGGTATTAGACACTATATAAAAACTGTGCTTGTGGTATGCCTGATTGGAAATGAAAAGCCCCGTTTTATGGAGCATTGCCGCCACTTTAAGCAGAAGCAAGTCGCGCGGGACAAGCCCGTGCAGACTCTGGGTCTGCGCGAAAAGCGTTTCGGCGAACTCCGCGACGCGCTTTGTTCTCTGGGGATCGCAGCCGTAGCGCAACGCCGTTTGCATGCTCATTCCCAGTATTTGAGGCTCGAAAAAATCGCGCTTTGAGACGTGCTCGGCGATGTAGTCCTCCACGAGGGCATATTTTGTGGAGATTGAGGGGGCGGCTATTTTGTCCGCGCCCGTAAGGCGCGTAAGCTTGTCAATCATCAGGCAGCAGGGCAAAACAGCCTCCGCCAAGTCCGACTTTATCCCGCGTTTTCTGACGATTTCCTCCACCGTCATAGACGCGGCTTTCTGCATTATTTTTTCGAACTGCGCCCTCTTGAGCGACGCCACAGCCTTTGAGCCGATTTTGCCGCCCGCCATATCGAACACCGCGCGGACCGACGCGCCCGCAAGAATGAGCCAGTCGCAGTCGAGCCTTTCCGAGAGGTATTCCATTTCGCCGAACGCCGACGCAATCATCGGCGCGAGATACTCTATGCGCGCGGAGGGCGCGGAGGTGTCGGATAGGTTTTCCACAAGCCTGAGAGTGCCTATTCTGACCGTTTCCGTGAATCTTATCACGCCGTTTTCATACGCGCTTACTTGGCACGCGCCCGTTCCGATGTCGGCGAGCATAACCTTTTGTTTTTCGAACCCGAACGACGCGGGAATGTTGTTTTTTACAATCAGATAGCCCAGACGTGCCTCGTCCGCGCCCGTAAAAATTTTCAGCCTTATTCCGGAACAGTGCAGAATGCGCTCCAGACAGACATCGGCGTTGACCGCCTCGCGGACCGCGCTTGTGGCGATTGCCCTGTATTCGGTTATTTTGTATTCGTCCAGCTTTGTCCTGAATTTCTTCATAACCGAACAAAGCAGCTCTACCGAATGGTTCGAGATTTTGCCGGTCCTGAACACGTCCGAGCCCAGCGGCACGGGGATTTCAAGCTCTTCTATGGCCTCGTATGAGCCGTCGCGCGCATCGACCTCGACAATCAGCATGCGCACCGAATGCGCGCCCACGTCTATTGCCGCAAGCGTGTTTTTCATTTTTCCGCCGCCTTCCGCGCGAGTATTGTAGCACCCACCGCCACGGCGTTGTCGCCGAGCGTCGAAAGCTTGATTGGTATTGACTTCGGGTTCTGCCCGAACAGGTGCTGGGCAAACGACGTTTCCACGGGCGGCAAAACCGCCTCGCCCATGGAGACCGCAAAACCGCCGCCTATTACAATGCACTCGGGGGCGACAACCGCGCAGGTAGACGCCATTGCAACCCCCAGCATGCGCAGCCCTTTGTCCACCACTTTGCGCACCGACGGATCGCCCTCGGCGTAGGCGCGGACAAGGTATTTGCTTTTGATGTTCTTCGAATTTTTGTCGAACTTGTCGGAGGGTAGCGACGTTTTATTGCCGCGCTTGAAAACCTCTTTTTTCAGCGCCTTTACGAAAGCCAGCTTGCTGCAATACGCCTCTGCGCAGCCCCTGTGTCCGCAGCCGCAACGGCGTCCGCCAGTGGCGATTATCGCATGGCCAAGCTCCGCCGCCATTCCCGACTTGCCCAGAAGAAGCTCGTTGTTGACGATTATTCCGCCGCCCAGCCCCGTTCCGATGAAGTAGCCCACCGAAGACGAATAGCCCTTTGCCGCGCCGCAGAAATGTTCTCCCAAAATGCCCAAATTGCCGTCGTTGCCGAGAACGACATCGCGCCCGAATTCGCGCCGCAGAAGTGTTTTCAACGACGCCTTCTTCCAGCTTAAATTCGTTGCAAACAACGCCTCTGCCGTAGTCGGGTCCACGGGGGAGGGAACGGCCGCGCCGGCAAAATCGACATCGGCTATTTTCAGCCCCAGTTTTGCCAACGCCTCGGCGGCCGTGGCTTTCATCGCCTTTACTATGCCTTCCGGGGGAAGGAGGGCGTCTGTCGGATTTTTCGCCGCCGCAATTACGTTGTTTTCGGCGTCGGTTACGACAGCCAGAATTTTGCTTCCGCCGAGGTCTATTCCCAACGCTGTATTCGAAAGGATTTTTGACATTTCCATAGTTGTCGAAATTGTTTTTCTGCGCCGTAGTTTCTAAGAACTATCGGATTGCCTTTCAAGTTTATTATACTCATTCGGCGGCGTTTTTGCGGAATGCCGTTTGCCGCGGGGAAGGCGGCTTCGGCTATTCCCCCGAAGAGCCGTTTTCGGCGCGCGGTCTTGCGCCGAATATTGCCGCGCCCGCAAACGCCGTAAACGGGGCAACCAGAACTAGCCCGAAAGAGCCTACAAGCGTCTTTACAGACTCGCTTGCAACATACGGGTTGTTGAGGAAATCCAGCGGCTCCACGCCCTGGGCTGCAAACGCCATCATAAGCGTTAGGTATCCGCCAGAATACGCCAGCAGAAGCGTTGTGGACATCGTTCCCACAACAAGCCTTCCCATGCGCAGACCCGAATGCAGTAGTTTGCGCGCGGAGATGTCGGGACTGCGCAAGACAAGCTCGTTCATTCCCGCGGCGACGTCCATACTCAAGTCCATAACCGCGCCCGACGACGAAAGGAAAATTGCGCCTATGTAGATGTCGGCAATGCTCAAATCCTCGAAGCCCGAATACAGCAACGCCTGCGAAAACGGCATAATTGCGCCGTTTATCTTGAAAAGCTTTGCAAACATATACGCCGTTAAACAGCTTGCAAGCACGCCCAGCATTGTGCCCGCAAACGCCGTCCAGCCCTTGCGCGTAAATCCAGCCACAAGGAATATTATAGCCGCCGACAAAATGAAAACCGCCGCAAAGCAGACCCATATCGGGTTTATTCCGTCCAGACACATCGGCACTACGAACTTCCAAATTACCAAACACGAGAACACGAAGCAGACCAATGCCTTCAGCCCCGTCATTCCCGCGAACGCAAGCAGCATCAGCGCGAACAATCCGAACAATGCCGCCATGTATCCGGCGCGGTAGTGGTCCTGCGCGTTGATTGTGTCGCGGTCGGCGCGCGCCCCATGCGGGACTGCCACAAGCGCGGTATCGCCCCTTTCGAAAATTTTGTCCAAATCCATTTGCGACCGCAGCATGTTCACGCCCCTGAACACTTCGCCCTTGTGTTCTCCCGAAAGGATTTCCAGTTTCAGCGACTGTTCCCCGCGCAGCAGAAGCCCCACGCTGAACACGTTTGAGTTGTCGCATTCCAGCACGCGCGCGCGCTGTTTTGTGCCCTCCTTCGGGGCGGAATTGTAGGGCGGAATTGCCGCCATAAAAACGCACGCAACGCCGAAAACAAGAACGGCCGCGGCGTTGCCCCAAAGCGTTTTGGAAAGAAAGGGCATTCCCTATTTGACTGCCTGTTTGAGCAGTTTTGCGATGTCCGTGTTGTCAATCGTTCCGTTGAACGCGCCGCTTTGCGCGCCCGTCGCGGTCGTGCTTACGGGCAGGGCGGTGTGCGCGTTGGAAGTCCAGCCGATTGCCGCTTTGTTGTCGAGAACCAAAATGAGCGTGTTGACGAATTTCATCACGTTTTTGCTTTCGGGCTTTTTGCCCTTGACGTTTTTGTCGAAGCTGTCGCGGATTTTGGCAATCTCCTTTTTTGAGAGCACCATTCTGTCTTTTTTGGCGTCGCCCGAGAACTTGAAGCCGAACGCCTCCGTTATGGCGGGGCGGAATTTTTCGAACGTCATATCGGCGTCGGCGGCGAGCATTTTTCTGAATTTGTTGGTTGTGGTATCGCGCGAATTTTTCTGGTTTGCAAGCAGCTGTATATGCGACGCATAGCCAGTGCCCGCAAAGCCGAGCGTAAGCCCGCCCGTTTCGTGGTCGCCCGTTACGACGACAAGCGTTTCATTTGGGTGCGCCTTCTGGAAGTCGAGCGCGACTTTTACGGCTCTGTCGAAATCAAGCACTTCCGCGATGACAGTTGCGGCGTCGTTGGCGTGGCACATCCAGTCTATTTTACCGCCTTCGACCATAATGAAGAAGCCTTTGGGGTTGTCCAAGACTTCGATTGCCTTTTGCGTAAAATCGGCTATGCGCGGGCCGGAGGGGTCGTCGATGGCGTAGGGAAGCGCGCCGTCGGCGGCAAACGCCATAATCTTGCCGCAGTCTTTCCCCACGTTCTCGAGGGCTTTTTTGCCTCTGAAGACTTTGTAGCCCGCCTTTTCGGCAAGCTTGTAGGCGTCGCCCTCGTAGTGGCTAGATTCGCTTTTGTCGGCGTCCCCGATTCCGCCGCCGCCGAAGAAGTCGAAGTTCGACGCAACCATATCGAGGGCTATTTTATAGTAGTTGCCGCGGCTGTCGTTGTGGGCGTAGAACGCGGCGGGTGTTGCGTGGTTGATTGTAACGCTCGTTATAACGCCAACTTTTTTCCCGTTTTTCTTGGCGGCTTCCGCGACTGATTCAAAGCGTTCGCCCTCCGCCGAAACTCCCACGCGGCCGTTGTTTGTCTTGTCGCCGCAGGCTATGGCTGTGCCGCTGGCGGCTGAGTCTGTTATGAAGGAGTTCGCTGAGCGCGTGTAGGTTACGGCGTTATTGGGAAGCGAGTTTATATAAAGCTCCTTTTTGCCGCAGAGTTTGAGGTATTCGTCGGCCATCATTCTCTGCGGAATCGACATTCCGTCGCCGATGAACAGGAACACATATTTTACAGGCTTAAGTCCGTCCGCCCGCGCCGCAAAAACGGAAACAGCGACCGCGCACAAAACGGCAACCGCCGCCAGTTTTTTCAAGATTTCGTTTTTCATAATATCGGATAAATAGTTGCAGACACACATAATTCGGGCGCACTGAATATGCAACTATTTTTTTGGGACTGTCGCATTCGCGTGCGCAAAAGACGCGCGGTTGCGGCTTGTTTTGGTTAGTTTCGTCTGCCCGAAACCGGCATCGCCGCCGCCGCGCAGGCTATCCCCGCGGCCGAAAGGACGATTGCAACCAACAGACGCGTTTGCCCCGCCGCCGCCGCTTTTATTGAAAGCCCTTCGAATCCGCAGTTCTCGGCGGGCGGAATTGCAAACGGGAATGCGCACGCGGCAAGCAACATAACGGTGCACGTAGCGAACAGCGAGTTCGCGACAACCGCCGCGCCGAATTTTCCGCGCTGTGCCGCCCACAGGGCAAAGCGCAATATTGCAAAACAAACCGCTATTGCCGCGCTTACGGCATAGCTGTCCAAGACTGCCCTGAAGGGATCGTCAACAAGCATATGGAACGTTGCATACATTGTCGCGAAAAACAGGAATATCAAACACACAAGCTCCCTTCGCGCGATTTTCCCGAATGCCGCGCCCGTTTTGTCGTCCCCCGAATACGCCTCCGCAAGCGAACTCTGCGCGGCGAAAAAGCACGGGACAAAACCCGCGCAGACAAGCGAAAGCGGCGTTATGGATTTCAGAAATTCGAGCTTGGGCGACGGATATTGTCCGCCTGCCTGCCCCCCAAGAACCGCGCCCAGTGCGAATCCAAAAACGGCGGCAAAAAGCGCGGAGGCAATCGGCAAAACTTTTGCGAACAAATTCGCGCCGAACGCCCGCGTTGAATGTTGCGCTTTGCGCGGGCTGAAAAACTTGGCGGCCGTCATCGCCGCAAAACACGCCAAAAGCGGAAAAGACAGACTTGTTTTCGAAATGGAAGCTTCGCATGCCGTCGGGAACGCGGTGTAGAAGGCGGCTAAATTCGACGCGAACAGGGCTACCGTTAAGACGGCGTTTTTGCCCGACGTTTCAATCGCCCGACCGCGCGCGTCGGCGTTTCGGAGAAATGCCGCATTTATTCCCGCGCCCGCGCTCCGCGCCGTCGCAATCAAAAACGCCGCGAGGTTCGCCGCCAGAAAAAAGAAGCAAATTTCGGGTAAAAATTCCATAAGACGCATTCCGAATTTAGTTTGGTCTGTCGGAACAATAGAATTTTCGCGTTCAGCTTTTCAAGCACAAAAACCATTTAAAGCTTGCATAAAAACCGACGATAACTTTAATGTTCGGCAGCTTTGCAACAAAGGTTTTTGAAACAAAAGGAAAAATATGAATAATTTTTTCAGGGATATGTATTCGTTCGACAAGCTCGTTCTGACAGATTTACTGCTGTGGATTTACAGGATAGGCGTAATATTTATCGGCGTAGTCGGCGTGCTTTACGGGCTTTCGGAAATGGCGAACTCGTTTTTCGGCGGGCTGTTCACGGTGATTATCGGCACGCCGCTTGCGATGCTTGTTTTCAGAATACAGATGGAGTTTGTATACTTGATTGTGGGCATTTACAACAAGCTTTCGGCAATCAATGCAAAGATAGCCGAACCTCCCGCCGAAGCGGCAGCACCTTCCGCTTCTTCCTGCAGTTGCGACTCTCCCAAGAGTGAGTCAGACTCCGATTCCGACAAATAGAATTTTCCGAGTTTTCGGAACGGACAACCAGCCAAAGTTGCGGCGACAGTTTCAGGTTTGCCACACAGTTCGGTTCTGCGGCGTCTGTTTCGGCGTTCGCGTCTTTTGGGGCGACGATTATTTCTACGCGCCCGCGGTAGCGCGGCACTACGGCGAGTTTTGCAAGCTCGTATTCGTATTTGGGCGTCGAAATTTTTTGCAGCGCGCACACGCCCGCCACGTTTCCGTCTACAAGCGCGCAGAAAATGAAGCCGCCCTTTTGGATAACCGTTTTTTCGGGAGAATTGAAAATGGCGGTGTCCGCGGGTTCTATCTTGAAATATTTTTCAATCCAAGCCCGATTCAGCTCCACGAATGCGTGCTCGTATTCGGCTTTATACGGAACGGTTTTTATCTCCCGATTTTTTATATTCTATCAAATTGGTAGTTTTTTATCTCTTATTTCAAGTTTTTTTTTGCGATTTACTTTTCACCGACCGAATAGGGGCTGGCTTTTGGCAATTTGGGCACGAGTCCACAAAAAAACGAACCGCCGAAAGAGGCGGTCCGCTTACAAAGAAAATGCCGAAATCTGGCAGGGGCGGCAGGACTCGAACCTGCGACCAATGGTTTAGAAAACCACTGCTCTATCCACTGAGCTACGCCCCCGTCGGATTGGAAAATTATCGTTCCATTTATGATATATATCCGATTTTTTGCAAGAGTTTTTTTAGCAAATCGCGCTTTCTTGGCTTGCCGCAATCCGCGTCAATCCGATTGCAAAAACGGGTCAAACGCTATTTCTTCGTGGCGTCGCTTTCGATGTAGAGCGACGTCGATGGGAAGGCGAACGACAGTCCGCGCTTTTCTACAATCCGCATAATGGCCAGATTCACCCTGCGGCGCGTTGCCATATAAAAGGCACGGTCGGTCTTCGAAGTATAGTAGACTATCTCCACATTGAGCGAAGAGTCGGCAAAATCGCAAAATTCCGCCGAAACGCCGTCGCGGCGGCTGACGCCTTCAATCTCCGAAATCGACGCGCGCAAGTCAGCCATAATCGATTCCATTTGGTCGGCGGTTGTCGAATACGTAAGCCCTATTATTTGGACGACCTTGCGCGTGTTGCGCTTGGAGAAATTCTCCACAGAGTCCTTCGCCAAAACGGAATTGGGGATTGTAATTACCGTCTTGTTGGCGGTTCTAATGCGCGTTGAGCGGAATCCGATTGCGTCCACAGTGCCCTCCGCCGACGACGTTTTCACCAAGTCGCCTACAATGAACGGGCGGTCTATTATTATCGAGACCGAGCCGAAAAAGTTTGCAATAGTGTCCTGCGACGCAAACGCAAGCGCGACGCCGCCTATGCCCAATGAAGCCATTATGCTGTTGACGTTTACCCCGCAATTAGTGAGCACCGACAGCACCGCTATCAAAATCAGAATCACCTTTACCACGCGCCTTGCAAACGAAACCAGATTGGCGGTCGATTTTGC